>CAMHMJ010000010.1 GCA_946186185.1 uncultured Treponema sp.
GTTCTTCACCTTTGCGGATTTTACCCTGATATACACGAGTATATGTAAGCTGACCGTACTGACCGTCGTCAAGCTTGAATGCAAGAGCTACTGTTGGCTTTGTGTCGTCAGAAGCGAGTTCAACTTCTGCTTCGTTGTTGTCAAGGTCAAGAGCAACGTTCTTTACTTCGTCTGGAGCTGGGAGGTAGCGAACAACTGCATCGAGCAATGGCTGGATACCTTTGTTTACGTGAGCTGATCCACAGAATACACCAACGAACTGTTCTGCAAGTGTTCCCTTGCGGATAGCAGCGATGAGTTCTTCTTCAGTTGGTTCCTGTCCTTCAAGGACTTTCTCCATAAGAGCATCGTCGTAGTTTGTAGCTTCTTCAACGAGTTCCTGGTGATATTTGTCTGCATCTGCTTTCATAGCTGCAGGGATTTCTGCGATGCGGAGATCTTCACCGTTTGGTCCGTCGAAGTAAATTGCTTTCATTCCAACAAGGTCAACTACACCTTCAAGTTTGTCTTCCAAACCGATTGGAAGTTCCATCATGTGTGAGTTAAGACCGAGTTTTTCGCGAACCTGGTTACAAACGCGGAGTGGGTTAGCACCCTGACGGTCACATTTGTTTACGAATGCAACGCGTGGTACATGATATCGTTTAAGCTGGCGGTCTACAGTGATTGACTGTGACTGAACACCAGCAACGGCACAAAGAATCATGATAGCACCGTCGAGAACGCGGAGTGAGCGTTCTACTTCTACTGTAAAGTCTACGTGACCTGGTGTGTCGATAAGGTTGATTGTGTAGTCTTTCCACTGAACCTGTGTAGCTGCTGACTGGATTGTGATACCACGTTCACGTTCCAATTCCATGTTGTCCATAACAGCACCAACACCGTCTTTACCACGAACTTCGTGAATAGCATGAATCTTGTTACAATAGAACAAAATACGTTCAGAAGTTGTTGTTTTACCTGAGTCAATGTGAGCACTGATACCGATATTTCTTACTTTTGAAATATCCCAAGCCATACTTATACCTCTTTAAAAAATAATATCTAGTTTAATATTGTAATTTTACAGAAAAAATGTCACTTGTTCAATAGTAGAATGTTTGTACAAATTATGTGAAATCATTATAATTGGCACAATATGTCAGGGTTTTATGATTTTTATGATGTAGTTGTTGTTGGGGCAGGTCATGCCGGAGTTGAAGCAAGTCTTGCCTGCGCTCGCATGGGCTTAAAAACAGTTGTAATTACTCAGAGTCCGGATGCAATCGGACGGATGAGCTGCAATCCTTCAATCGGTGGTATTGCCAAAGGAAACATTGTCCGGGAAATCGACGCTCTGGGCGGAGAAATGGCAAGGCTCATCGACAAATCAATGATTCAGTTCAGACTTTTGAACAAGAGCCGCGGTCCAGCCGTTCAGGCGCCACGAAGTCAGGCAGATAAAATTACATATTCACAGCTGGCTCGTAAAACCCTTGAAACCACAGAAAACCTCTACACTCTGATGGATACGGTTACCGATATCCTGACAACTGCTTCTGACACACCGCTCCCGCCGGATTCAGATTCTTCGGCACAGGTTGGAACAATTCCTGGGGAAACCAGAAGCTTTTTAAAAGCAGGAAATACTTCCGGCGATTCAGCTGCCGGAACCGCTGACAGCAAAAATACACAGGCTGAAAAAGATGCCCAGACAGCAGGAAGAATTTCTTCCGTGACCTTTGCGACAGAAGCAGCAAAAAGCGGAATGCGCCAGAAAATTACCGGCGTTGTCACAGAGCGCGGCCGAATTATTCCTTGCCGTGCAGTCGTTCTTACAACCGGAACCTTCCTGGGAGGCCGAATATTTATCGGTGAATACGATGCACCCTGTGGCCGCGTTGGTGAACCTGCAGCCTTCGGGCTTACACAGAGCCTCCACCGCCTTGGATTTACTACCGGCCGCTTAAAAACCGGAACTCCTCCACGAATTTTGCGCAGGACAATTGATTTTTCAAAGCTTGAACTCAATGACGGCGATGATGAAGTAATTCCTTTCAGTTTTGATACAGAAAAGGTTGAGCGACCCCTTGTGCCATGTTACGTTGTCTACACAAATCCTGAAACCCACGAAATTATCCGCAAAAATATCGGCCGTTCGCCACTTTACAGCGGAAAAATCAGCGGAGTTGGTCCGCGTTACTGCCCTTCAATCGAAGATAAGGTTATGCGCTTTGCAGAACGGGAGCGTCATCAGATTTTCGTTGAGCCGGAAGGTCTTGAAACCGACGAAATGTACCTGAACGGACTTTCTTCAAGCTTACCGGAAAGCGTTCAGGATGCTTTTCTGCACACAATGAAGGGCTTTGAGCATGCAGTTCAGAGTCGTCCGGGCTATGCGGTTGAATACGACTATGTTGAACCAACACAGCTGTACAGAAGCCTGGAAACCAAGCGGGTTGCAGGACTTTTTAATGCCGGTCAGATAAACGGAACTTCCGGATACGAGGAAGCCGCCGGTCAGGGACTTATTGCCGGAATGAACGCCGGCCTGTACTCTCGGGCTCACAAGGAAATGTGCGGTCCTCTGGCAAAAATCCCGGAAACTATGAACGGAAAACCAGTAAGCTCTGAACCGGGCTGCCTGTATTACCACGCTAAAATGAGCGAAGTTGAACTTGCCGATGCGGCAAAAATCAGCGCAGACATCACCAGACTTTTGAACGACTTTGAAAAAAAGTCTCAGGAAGCCGCCGGTTTTAATAATTTTGAAAAAATCCCTGAATTCAAGCCGGTTGTACTTGGACGGGACGAAGCCTACATCGGCGTTCTTATCGACGATCTTGTAACTCTTGGAACAAAGGAACCGTACCGAATGTTCACTGCCCGGGCCGAATACCGCTTAAAGCTCCGTCACGATACGGCGGACAGGCGTTTGTGTAAGTACGGTTTTGAGGCCGGCTTAAAAACAAGAGCTCAGCTGGACAAGGTTGAAGCAAAATATGCTCAGCTGGACGAAATTGTTTCCCAGCTTTTGAAAAAGCCGAACATGGAAAACCCGGGCTATCCGGATGCCATGTGGGAAATGGCCAAAATCGATTTTAAGTACAAGTACTATATCGAAAAGCAGGATAAGCGGGTAGAAAAGCTTCACAAAATGGAAAATGTACGCATTCCGGCAGATTTTGATTACGGAGCAATTCCTTCCCTCAGCGCTGAAAGCCGAAACAAGCTCGAAAAAGTTCGTCCGGAAACCTTAGGACAGGCTGAACGCATCAGTGGAATCAGAAATTCGGATATCATGCTTTTAATGGTATATTTGAAATAGGAATTGCAGAAAGTGCGCCAGAAATAATGAAATTCAGACACAATGCTGACGAAATGCAGAAAAAACTAATTTTTTGTTATTTTTTAGCCTTTTTCCATCAAAAAAAATTTGTAACTTTTTAAATAGAATGTTATTCTATATGTATCATACTGAGAGTTTTCTTTAGGAGGAAATAATTATGAAAATTAAATCTATTGTATGTGGCGCTTTATTACTCGGAACTTTCTTAGCTGTTCCTTCATGTGCAACTTCAAAAAGTGCTTCTAATTCCAATATGGATGAAAGACGCGCAGTTGCAAACAAAACTGAAGATGTTGTTGCAAAAATTGACGGAGTAAAATCTGTAGATGCAGTTTACACAAAAGAAAAGAAGCTCCGCATTTTCGTTGAAACAGCTGACGGAAATCTTTCTGATTCAATGATCAGTGCTATCAAGAAAGCAGCTGCAGAAAAGAACGGAATTTCACAGAGCAATATCGTTGTATTGATTGCTTCTGGTTCAACAGACGAAAAATAATTAAAGCCAGCTTAATTTTCATTTTGAATAGCGGCTTCCGGTTCTGATTAGAACTGGAGGCCGTTTTTTTTGCAAAACCGGGGCGTTGCGGGCTCTCACGCAGAGGGGGTAGCGGACAAGACCGGAGCGTCAGCGAGGACTTGGGAGCGAGGGGGAGACTTCCCCCACCTATAAAAATATGGTATTCTTCTATTTAATACACTGTAAAAGAAGGAAATCATTATGAAACTTTGGGACAAAGGTGCCTACCTTGTAAACGGAACATTAACGGAGAATGGGGCTGGCTGTGACGCTGCTGCCGGCAAAAAAAAGACTATCGCCTATTCAATTTTGCAGAAGCACAATACTTCAGGCGATGACGCTAAACTCAAAATCAAATTTGACAAAATCACTTCCCACGATATTACCTATGTTGGAATTATTCAGACAGCTCGTGCCAGCGGCCTTGAAAAGTTCCCGCTTCCATACGTACTTACAAACTGTCACAACTCCCTTTGCGCCGTTGGTGGAACAATCAACGAAGACGACCACATGTTCGGTCTTACCTGCGCTCAGAAATACGGCGGAATTTATGTTCCTCCGCACCAGGCTGTAATTCACCAGTTTGCCCGGGAAATGCTTGCTGAATGCGGCGCAATGATTCTTGGTTCAGACAGCCACACCCGCTACGGTGCTCTTGGTACAATGGCAATCGGAGAAGGTGGCGGTGAGCTTGCAAAACAGCTTTTGAACAAAACTTACGACGTAGCTTATCCTGGAGTTGTTGCAATTTATCTTACAGGCGCTCCTGTTCCTGGAGTTGGTCCACAGGACGTTGCCCTTGCAATTATCAAGGCTGTTTTTGATAACGGATATGTTAAAAACAAGGTAATGGAATTTGTTGGTCCAGGCGTTGCAAATCTTTCTGCAGATTTCCGTATCGGCGTTGATGTAATGACAACTGAAACGACCTGTCTTTCATCAATCTGGAAAACTGACGCAAAGGTTGAAGAATGGTACGCTATTCACGGCCGCCCGACTGCTTATAAAGAATTGAATCCACAGGAAGGCGCATACTACGACGGCGCAATCGAAATCGACCTTTCAGAAATCCGCCCGATGATCGCAATGCCTTTCCACCCTTCATGCGCATACACAATCGACGAAGTAAACAAGAATCTTATGGATATTCTTGATGCAACTGAAAAGCGCGCAAAGGTTTCCTTCGGCGACAAGGTAAACTTCACCCTCAAAAACAAAGTAATCGACGGAAAACTTTACGTTGATCAGGGTGTTATCGCAGGCTGTGCAGGTGGTGGTTTTGAAAACATCTGTGCTGCGGCAGATATCCTTAAGGGAAAAGACACTGGAAACGGAAAGTTCCTTTTGAACGTATATCCTGCTTCAATGCCGGTTTATATGGAACTTATGAAGAACGGTGCATTCGGCGCATTGATTGACGCCGGTGCAATTGTAAAAACTGCATTCTGCGGACCATGTTTTGGTGCCGGAGATACTCCTGCAAACGGTGCATTCAGTATCCGCCACTCTACAAGAAACTTCCCGAACCGCGAAGGATCAAAAATTCAGAACGGTCAGCTTTCTTCCGTTGCTCTTATGGACGCACGCTCAATTGCAGCAACTGCGGCTAACAAAGGCTTCCTCACAGCAGCTACTGAGTACGACACAGAATTCAGCGGAAAAAAATACTTCTTCGACAAAGGTATTTACGAAAAGCGCGTTTACGATTCAAAAGGCGTTGCTCATCCGGAAGTTGAAATCCAGTTCGGTCCAAACATCAAAGACTGGCCGGAACAGAAAGCTCTTGCAGACGACCTCCTTGTAAAGGTTGTAAGCGAGATTCACGACCCTGTTACCACAACAGACGAACTTATTCCATCAGGCGAAACTTCATCCTTCCGCTCAAATCCTCTTGGACTTGCAGAATTTACCCTCAGCCGAAAGGACCCTGCTTACGTAGGCCGAGCTAAGGCCGTTCGTGACCTTACAGATGAAGTTAAGACTGAAATCAAATCTGCCGTTGAAGCCCTTACAAAGAAAGATGCAGAACTTGGTAAAAAGGCTGCAAATGCCGGAACAGGTTCTACAATCTTTGCAGTAAAACCTGGTGACGGCTCTGCACGTGAACAGGCTGCAAGCTGCCAGCGCGTTCTTGGCGCAAGCGCAAATATCGCAAACGAGTACGCAACAAAGCGCTACCGCTCGAACCTTATCAACTGGGGTATGCTTCCTTTCATCTATAAAGAAGGTGACAAGAATCTTCCATTCGCAAACGGCGACTATGTTTTCATCCCTGGCGTAAAGAAGATGATTGCAGAAAAGCTTCCTTCAATTAAAGCGTATGCAGTTCGCAAAGACGGTTCTGTAAGCGAATTTGAACTTTCCGTTGGCGACCTTACCGACGACGAGCGAAAAATCATCCTTGCAGGTTGTTTGATTAATTTCTATAGAGACTAAATATCAAGTTAAATTAAAAATTGGCTCTCAGCGGGAGCCATATAAAAAAAGGCTGGTTTACAATTGTTCAAACCAGCCTTTTTTTTGTGTGAATGAAAATCGCAGTTCCTTCAGAAAATGTTTATTCCCCAACAAAAACTGCCTTAAAGTCTCTGCACAGATACTGAGCGGCAGTTCTTCCGCAGGCGGCGGCAATCGGCAGACCTCCCGGCATGCTCTGGCGCTGACCGGCAAAATACAGGTTCTTTACGGTTTTGGCTTTTATCGGGTAATTTGTAAACTTCATTTTTGCGCCAAGAACGCTCATCCAGCTGCCTTCATAGGAATTAGTATAGCGCTCGTAGGTAAGAGGAGTTGCAACATCGATTACTTCCACATTACCGCGAATTTCCGGAATAAAAGCTTCCAGCCGTTCGATAAGGGCGGCCGCAACCTGAGCCTTCTTTTCTTTGTAAGTGCCGTCTTCTTTTGCTTTTTTCCAGTAGCTGTAGCTGTCGCCCAGCAGGAGACAGGTTACGGCGGTGCAGCCTTCCGGAGCGTGCTTTTCGTAGAGGGCGTAATTGTTAATTCTTAACTCGCTGAACTCAAGGCCACCCGCTTTAAACGGCGCATTGTCTGGAAGAGGATAAACGATTCCCCGTGGATATTCTTTAAGGTCTGCTTTTATTCCCAGGCACACGAACATATTCTGTTCAGTAACCACATTTTTCCGCATTTTCTCTGCCCATTTATCGTGAAAGCCTGAACCGAACAGCGTGTCTATGGCTTTTCGTGCGTCCTCTGTTACGATTACGGCATCTGCCGCAAAATATTCTTCTTCCCCGTCACTTCTGTTGGGCTTGCACCACACGCCGCAGGCCTTTCCGTCCTTAATTTCAACCCGGCACACCTCATGACGATACTCGATTTTTCCACCCAGAGCAGTAAAGGTTTCCGCCATATTCTGAGCCATTCTGAGGGAACCGCCTTCCGGATAACCGCAATCACCGCTTGCAAAGGAGGCAATGGTGTAAATCAGCGAAAGGGCGTTATAGCGCGTTCCTATAATGGTGGAAAGAAGATGTCGCAAATCCGCATTTTTAAAGCGAGCGATATAGTCTTTTCCAGCCATATTAGAAAGGGGAGCAAAGCGGAAGCCCGCCGGAAGCATAGCCATAAGCTCCGGCAGCGTTGAATGAACAGGTGTTTTTGCCTTCAGCCCCGGAATATCAGATACAGTCTTGTGAACATGAATATATTTTTTTACATCCCGACAAAGCTGATTAATTGCCCCCCTGTCCTCCGGTGCAAATTCAAGAAAATGCGCTTTTAATTTTGAAAGATTGCGATAAAAATGCAGCCGTTTTTCTTCAGAATTGGTTGAAGAGCCGTCGTCCGCATTGTTTGAGCTGCCACCGTTATCCAAACTGTTCGCCCCGCTGGAAACCTTGTCTATAAGCGTGTAAAACGGATCCCGTAAAAAAATCGGATTGTTTTCCTGAAGGGCGCCGGTTTCCTTCCAGATGCGGTGCATCGGCATTTTTTCGCTTGAACCGGTGAGCCAGTGCATTCCGCCTTCAAAAAGGTAGCCTTTGCGACTCCAGCTTGTAGAAAGCCCACCAGGAATGATGTGCTTTTCCATTATCGTAACATCAAAGCCCGATTTCTGAGCGTAGATTGCCGCAGTAAGCCCCGCAATTCCGGCTCCCACTACAATAACTTTCTTAGACTGATTTTCTGATTTTTCTGGCATTATATTTTCCTGGTTCTGAAGATAAAAAATGTGTCCGGTTTTTTCCCGGACACAATAGAATGTATGGTAAAAAATTATCTGTTTTTCTTTCCGAACTTCAATTTTTTCATTGCTTCCGGATCTTTTTTGATGTTTTCAATGGCATTTCTGAGAAATGCGATAAAAATGGCCATAAAACCGGCTGCAAAAGTGATGATGATACAGAGTTTACCGCGGCTCGGTTCAGCCTTCATATCAGGAATTTCCGGGCGCTCCAGAATCTGGAAAACAGGACTTTCGCTGGCCATCTGAACCTTAAGAAGCTCGTACTGGGTCTTCAGCTGCTTGTATACTTCCTGCTGAGCGTTCAGCTCCATCTGAAGCTTGGTTGTAGTAAGTGTAATTGAAGGAATGTTGTAAGCCGAAGAACCGTGAGATACGGAGTACGCAACATTGTCAACTTCCTTCTGAAGCCGCTGAATTTCTGCAAATGAAGAATCGATGTTTTTTTCAAGATTTGCTTTCTGGATTTTATTTTTATCGATTCCAAGCTCGTCAAAGCGGTTTGAAAGCCAGTCCACCGAATAATTTACAACGGCCTGAGCAAAAGCCGGGTCAATATCCGTGCAGGAAATTGTGAAAACTCCCGAAGTATCGTCCATGGATGCCTTAAGCTTCTGGGAAAGCCACTTTCGGCTGTCACTCTGAGGATGATTTGACTTCTGGAACTCCTCCCGGGCAAGGATATTAAAGTTATCCACGATTGCATCCATAAAAGGATTTGAAGTAGCAAGATAAGTTGCAAGAGAGCTGTAGGAAGAACCGCCGGCACCGCTGATTCCCATAAGACCGCCAAGACCACTTGAAGCCAGCGCAGATGCAAGACCGCTTGCACTGGAATTCGAATCATTTATAAGCATGTGAGCCTGAGAACGATATTTATTCGGCAAAAACGACTTCTCCGGCGGCATTTTTATGGAAATCACCGAAATAGCAACCGCAAAAAGCATAGCAGCGGCAACGATAATAATTTCCATTTTGATATATTTCATTACAACAGCAAACAAATCAATCAAAGAAATCTCGTCATCCTTGGATTCTTTTGCATTCTGTTCAATATTCTTGTTTTCGATTTCCATAAAATTCCCCTGAAAAAGAATGCAGTAATTTTAACATAAAAGGGGAAGAATTTGAAGATGTTGAGAATAGGGGGTTGAGAATGAGGGGCAAGATCAGGAAAAAAGAACGCCAGACCAAATTGGAACTGGCGTTCTTTCTAAAATATGATTTTAATAAGATTTCCTTTTCACAACCAAAACTTATTTAATCAAGCTATGGTATTCCTGGAGGCTCTTAACACCTCCCTCGCCTCCATTTCCGTTCTTTACGCTCTGGATACCTTTTACGGCAGCCATTGCGGCGGCAAGAGTTGTGATATATGGAACCTTGTACTTCAAGCAAGCCTTGCGGATTGTCTTTCGGTCCTCGGCGTAGTTGCGTTTTGCTTTTGGAGTATTGATTACAAGGGTTACTTCCTTGTTCATAATCATATCGATTACGTCAGGTCGGCCGCCGCCAATCTTGTTTACTACATCGCACTTGATTCCGTTTGAGTTGTAGAAGTCAGCAGTTCCCTGTGTTCCAACAAGAGTAAAACCAAGATCCTTCAGGGTCTTACCAATTGTAATAACCTGATCCTTCAGGCTTTCCTTGTTGCTCAAAGAAATAAGAACCTTCTTGTTTTCCCATGCAGCCGGTGCGTGTGGAAGAGCGTCTCCGGCAGCTTCCTGTGCCTTGTAATATGCAAGAGGGAAGTCCTGAGCAAGACCAAGAACTTCACCGGTTGAACGCATTTCTGGTCCAAGAATCGGGTCAACTCCAGGGAAGCGGGCCCATGGAAGAACGGCTTCTTTTGCTCCGTAGTAAGGAATCTTCTTGTCTTTAAGGCCAAGTGATTTCAGAGATTCACCCAGCATCATGCGGGTTGCAAGACGAGCCATCTGTGTATCACAAACTTTTGATACGAGAGGAACTGTGCGGCTTGCACGAGGATTTGCTTCAATTACGTAAACCTTTCCGTCCTCGATTGCGTACTGCATATTCATCAAACCGCAAACGTGGAGAGCTTCAGCAATTTTCTTTGTATATTCCTTGATTGTTTCCTGACAGTTCTGTGGAATGCTAACCGGTGGAATTACACAAGCCGAGTCACCAGAGTGGATTCCGGCAAGCTCAACGTGCTCCATGATTGCAGGAATGTAAACGTGTTCGCTGTCTGCAAGAGCATCCGATTCACATTCAAGGGCATTCTTCAGGAAGCGGTCGATAAGAAGAGGACGATCCGGTGTTACACCTACGGCCTTGTCTACGTACTCTTTCAAAGTCTTTTCATCGTAGATAACTTCCATTCCGCGTCCACCAAGAACGAATGAAGGACGAATCATGATTGGATAACCGATTTTGTCTGCAATTTCCTTTGCTTCATCGAAATCAACTGCCATTCCGCTTTCCGGCATTGGGATTTCAAGCTTTTCCATCATGTGGCGGAAGAGGTCGCGGTCTTCGGCGATGTCGATTGAGTCAATTGATGTACCGAGGATGTTTACGCCGTTCTCCTGAAGTTCACGGGCGATGTTAAGAGGAGTTTGTCCGCCGAACTGTACGATAACTCCGAATGGCTTCTCCTTTTCGTAAATCTGAAGAACATCTTCTGTTGTAACAGGTTCAAAGTAAAGCTTGTCAGAAGTATCATAGTCTGTAGAAACAGTCTCAGGATTACAGTTTACGATGATTGTTTCGTAGCCCATTTCCTTAAGCTGCATAGCCGCATGACAGCAGCAGTAGTCGAACTCAATACCCTGACCAATTCTGTTTGGACCACCGCCCAAAATCATGATTTTCTTCTTGTTGTCAGTTGCAACTGAAGTATCTTTTTCTGCGTTATATGTTGAGTAATAGTAGCATGCGTCTTTTACTCCGCTTACCGGAACTCTGAGCCATGCTTCTTTAATTCCAAGCTCGTTGCGGCGTGCGCGGATGTCTTTTTCAGCAACCTTAAGAATCTTGCTCAAATACTTGTCGCTGAAACCGTCTTTCTTTGCCTGAATCAAAAGCTTGTCTTCCGGAACGCGTCCAGGATTCTTGAGCATTTCTTCCTCAAGGTCAACAAGCTCCTTCATCTGCTGAAGGAAGAATTCCTTTACATAGGTAATTTCTGCAAGCTTTGAAAGCGGAACACCCTTTCGGATTGCTTCGTAAAGCTGGAAATATCTTTCTGAGCTCTGAACCTTGAGCATTTCACAAAGCTCTTCAGCCGACTTTTTATTGAAGTCTTTTGCAAAACCAAGACCGCTGCGGCCGTTTTCAAGACCACGGATAGCCTTCTGGAAGGTTTCCTTGAAGTTTTTACCGATGGCCATAACTTCACCAACGGCTTTCATTGAAGTACCAAGCTCGTCCTTTGCACCGCGGAACTTTTCAAATGCCCAGCGGGCAAACTTAAGAACAACGTAATCTCCATCCGGAGCGCCACCCAAAGTGTATTTTTCAAGAGTTCCGTCACGCCAGTAAGGAATTTCATCCAGTGTAAGACCGCTTGCAAGCTTTGCAGAAATCAAGGCGATTGGGAAACCGGTAGCCTTTGAAGCAAGAGCCGAAGAACGAGAAGTACGTGGGTTGATTTCGATGATTACAACGCGGCCGGTTTTTGGATTGTGTGCAAACTGAACGTTTGTTCCACCGATTACACCGATATTTTCAACAATCTTGAATGCCATTTCCTGAAGACGTTTTTCAAGATCCTTGTCGATTGTCATAAACGGAGCGGCACAGAAAGAGTCACCAGTGTGAACACCAACTGCGTCGATATTTTCGATTGTACAGATTGCAACCATCTGGTTCTTAGAGTCGCGGACAACTTCAACTTCAAGCTCTTCCCAACCGAGGATTGACTCTTCAATCAAACACTGGTGAGTCAAAGACAAATCAAGACCGTTTGCAACGATTGTGCGGAGCTCTTCAACGTTATAACAGAAACCGCCGCCTGCACCACCCATTGTATAAGCCGGGCGAACTACGATAGGGAATCCGATTTCTTCAGCAATTTTTTCTGCACCTTCGATTGTGTGACAAATATCTGAGCGAGGAGTATCAATTCCCAGGCCCTTCATTGTTTCCTTAAAAATCTCACGGTCTTCACCGCGTTCAATGGCGTCAAGGTTTACACCGATTACTTTTACGCCGTATTTGTCAAGAACGCCGGCCTTGTTCAATTCCATAGCCATGTTCAAACCAGTCTGACCACCAAGGTTTGGAAGCAAAGCATCCGGGCGCTCCTTTTCGATAATCTGAGAAAGACGCTCAACATTAAGCGGCTCGATATAAGTTGCATCTGCCATTACCGGGTCAGTCATGATAGTTGCCGGATTTGAGTTTACAAGGACAATTTTATATCCCAGCTCTCTCAAAGCCTTACAAGCCTGAGTTCCCGAATAGTCAAACTCACAAGCCTGACCAATTACAATCGGTCCCGAACCGATAATCAAAACCTTCTTTACGTCTTCTCGTTTCATATATCTTTATTACTCCTATAAAAAACAATTTAAGGGGGAAAGCCTTCCCCTCGCTCCCAAGCAAGTCGCTCCACGAAGCGCCTCTGCAAGCAGTGCCGCTTCTCTCCGCTTTGTTGCTTGTCCGCTACCCCTTCCAGCGGGCTCAAACGCCGCCCGCAACACCCGCTAAAACTTTTCTATAAAAAAAAGGCGAAATCCTAAAAAGAATTTCGCCTTAGAAATTACAAATAAAAATGAAAACCCAACAAATCAGCCTTGAGAATCATCATGTAGTTGAATGTTTCAGTTTTCATACTGAGATTGTATAATATCAGAAATTATATTTTTTTACTAGATAGAATTTATTATTTCTTCCATGTATTTGGTAAACGCTTCTGCAATGTTTTCTTTTATAGAAAGCTTTATTTCCTTTTCTTTTTCAGGGTCAATGGTAAGCGGAAGGAATAGCCTGTAGACATCAATTTCAAGAGCATTTGTTATCTGAGACAGAGTCTTTTCACTCGGCCAGGAGCGGTTCAGTTCTATATTTTTTATCATCGCTTCAGACAAGTCAGATTTTATGGCAAGATCAAGCTGCGTCATTTTTTTTGCTTTTCTGATCTTGCGTAAATTTTCAGACACTCTCTGTTGAATTTCTTTACTTTCCATACTCAATGAGTTTATGGAAAAAGAGTTTTTTATTTATATACTGATATTATCTATTTTTATATATTAGTATATTAATTGTATATTATACGTATAACATAATTATCTATAAATTGAAAAATGTGTAATATAGGTTTACAATTATGCATATATGATTTTTTCACACAACATATAAAAGGAGACAAAAAAAATGAAGAAAATCAAACAACTTCTAATCGTTTCGTTTATTGCGCTTATTTCATCAGCAATATGTTTTACCGGATGTGATTCTCAACTTGCTCAACTTGAAGAAAGCAATACAGAAAAAACTGGTGAAAAAGACAGCGAAAATGAACAGCCTGCTGCAAAAACAGGTACAATCACAGGAAAAGCTCTGTATTCAAATGCAGATGATAACTCAGGAATCATCATCTCTCTCGAAAAAACAGAAGAAAGCATTTCCGCTTCAGTTGCTTCAGCCATCTGCTCAATCAGTTATTCACGTTCACTGGAAGAATTAAACTCTCCATCCGCTATAAGTCGCTCGATTTCAGGAACCACCACCACAGCTTCAGACGGAAGTTACAAATTCGAAAATGTAGAAGCCGGAACATACACAATTTACGCTTCTTCAAATACAAGTTCAGAAAAAGCTGTTTTCACAAATGTTTCTGTTTCAGCAGACGCCACAGCCACAGTTTCTGACCTGAAACTTACAGCAACAGGAAACATTTCCGGCATCATTACTTTGGACGGGACAACAACCGGAAACGAAGCCTTTCTTGTTTTTGTTGCAGGAACAAGCTACATGGCAATGACTGACAGCACAGGAAAATACACGATTTCAGGAGTGCCGGCAGGAAAAGATTATCAGCTTATCGTAACAAAAGGGAAACTTACTAAAACGATTTCTTCAAGTGTAACTGTCACTGCAAGCGGAAACACAACAATTCCTGATATTAACTTTAAAGATGAAGATGTGAATGGGAAGGAAGAGAAGAACCCATTTGAATTGAAAAGATACTTTAGAGAACCAGAATTATGTCTCACATACACTACTACTGATGGTAGAAAAACAAAAACTCTATCAGATAACATAGGTAATCCAACACACCTCGGTAAAGGTTGCTATAAAATTTCAATTAATCTTTTATATTGTATTTCTGCATTTTCAAAAGAAATCTATCATTCAGAATCCAGTGAGGAATATACAATCTCTGAATTGTTGAAATATGACCCGGATTTTAAGATTACATCATCTAGCGATTTGGTAAGCATTTCTGAAGACTACTCTGAAATGACAGTAAATGCTGCAACAGACAGCGAACAGTTCCTCAGTGTAATAAAGGTAAATCTGCATTTTAATCCAGAAGTTCTTGTTTTATCCGAAGGATATACATCTGAATATTATCTACAAACAAATTCATACGAAGGAGTTGTAGAAGTTGATTACACAAACTATTTAGATTCAGGTAATTATTCAATCATAGTAAAAAATAATACGGATAAAAATCTTGTATGCTTTAAAGGTTCTCCCTCTGAAGACTCTCTTATTGGTGGTGTACCCGCTTTTACAACATCCGGCCTTCGTAACGATACTTCACTCTTCAAGGCAAGCACCGATTTTATATTGTACCTTGTTACATACGAAGATTACATTATGAACATGAATCTAGATACGCCCTTTGGTCAGATATACTGCTACTACAATGCCGACACACCAAACTCTCGAGTTTATGAAATTTCTTCACATCTGGGAGGGGATTGTACGGTCCAAACAAACAATACAACTATATACACTGTTGAACTTCGTGAAAGAGAACTTTATGGCTCTCCAATATATTCTATTGGTTCAATGGAATTAGAAAACAAATTTCAACTAGAAACACAAACTTATACTATTTATCCTGTCTTTAGAAAATTAGACAAAAAATCAGGAGAAATTATTTCTATGTACTCTGTTTATTCTGATAACGGAAAAAATTTTGTATGGACATTTGATTTTAATAATGACACAAGAGCACTAAGAATTGAGGCAAAACACATTATAACCGAAACTAATTTAACAATGTCTCCAACCTGTGCATATCTAGAAATCAATAATTCGAGCAATGTAGATATTTCTCTTTACCAAGGTTATTCCACACCACTTATGACTACCTCTGGCTATAGTGTAATTAACAAAGGAAAGTACCGCCTATTTGATATACAAATGGATAAAATATCTAGTGACACCTATACAACTTCTAGCCCAAAAGGTGGATTTAAATTTGGTAATGAAATTATTAGATTTAACATCGAACAAAATGAATTCAAAGCAGGTTATCTTTATTCATATGTTGTCCGAAATAAAACTGACTCTTCAAGTTCGAGAGATCTCGAAGGTTATTTCGTAAAAGATACAGAAGGAAAGATACAAGCAACTCAGTATTCTATTGATGAAGATTAATTCCTTATAAAGAAAGCCGTTAAAACTTATTTAAGTAGTTTTAACGGCTTTCTTTTTCCTATATCCCACCCATTAAAACGCTTTTCTAAAACAGAAGAATTGACGGCACAACAAAATCATAGTATATTTTACTCAGACTAGCACAAGGAGGTATAGATATGGCAACTTCAAGTTTGAAAAAATCATTTGTAATAAGCTCAAAAAAAGAAGCAGACACATTTGTAAAAATGTTTTCCGATTCGCTTAAAAATCCTCCAAAACCGCTAAATGAAGTTGAATGTTCTACAATTTCCCGAGAGCAGATGACTAAAATTATTAATGCAAGACTCAGCAAAAAAAACTAACTACAAAATACAGCGAATCTCAGAACTCCTCTCTATGGAAAATGGAGAGGAATATTTTTATTCCATAGCAGAATCATTCAAATCACCAAATAAAGATGTTGAAAATTTCTTAAAAACAAAAGCTGTTCAGGCAACAAAACTTAATACTGCAACAACTTACCTTGTTTATACAGAAGTTTCTCCCATAGAAATTGATTTGATTGGATATTTCTCGCTTGCAATGAAAATGCTCACCATTAAAAAGTCTTCTTTATCAAGCTCAAAAGAAAAAATAATCAGCAGGTTTGGTTATTATGATGATGATTCAGATTCATATAAAGTTCCTGCTGTTTTAGTTGCCCAATTTGGAAGAAATTTTAATAATGAATCTTCTTCAATTCCAGGTACCAATTTAATGGACATTGCATTAATGCAGATAAAAACAGTACTTTCATTTTTGAGTGGAAAAACCGTTTTCCTTGAATGCGAAAAAAAGAAAAAGCTTATTGATTTTTATTCGGACAAAGGCTTTATTGCCCTTGATAACGAAGTCATATCAAAAGACAGCAAGGAACTAATGCAGATGTACAGACTACTGTAAGTTTGTGTTTAATGAATTTTAATGAGCGGATAGGCGAAAAAAGGCTGTCCCAATCCGAATTTTTGATAACTTCTAGAACAGCCCATTTTTACAAATTTCACATTTCCTTCACTTCAATCGTGTCTTTCTTTCTGAATCCCACCCACAGTGTAAATACAATCACCGCCAGAGAACAAACGGCGCCCAGAATGCAGGAAAGCTTCAGCGGCAGGGAAAAGCCGATTTTCGCGTTGAAAATATAACAGTGGGTAATAAATGTATAGAACATCAACGGAATTAATGAAACCCACAGGAAGCGTTTTTTATCGTGCTGCATCAGCCAGACGGTGATGGCGGAAAGGGCAAAAACGGCCTGGGTCTGGTTGGTCCAGCCAAAATAGCGCCAGATTATGTGAAAATTATGGGTGTTGATTTTTGCCCACACAAGAATAAGGAAAGTAAGTGCAAAAATCGGAAGAGAAATCATAAAGCGCTTTTTATGCTTATCCTGGGGAACATGAAAGGTTTCTGCAATAATCAGTCTGAGGGAACGAAGCGCCGTGTCTCCGCTGGTAATCGGAAGCAGAATTACTCCGATAATTGCAACAAATCCGCCGACCGGTCCCAGCATATTCTTACATACAACGCCAACAACGCTGGTTGCAGAAATCTCCTGAAGCTGTTCGCCCACCATGGCAAAATAACTCCATCCTGAATCCGTCATCTGCATGGTGAGGCCGGCATTTTCTGCTCCAAAACCAATCATCGCCATTGTACCGGCCGCCCAGACCATGGCAATAAAGCCTTCAGCAATCATCATGTTATAGAAGGTAAAGCGGCCTTCCTTTTCGCTTTCAAGGGTTCGTGTTACAAGGGTAACCTGAGTTGAATGGAATCCGGAAAGAATTCCGCAGGCAACGGTTATAAAGAACGAAGGAATGAACTTTTCGCTTGTAAAATAGCTCTTAAAATCAAAGCCATTCAGGTTCCAGTTTTCCCAGATATTTACAAGAGGAGCACTTTTTACAAAAAGCATCACGAAAATACCCACTGCTGAAAGAAGCAGAATTGCCCCGAAAACCGGATACACTCTTCCGATGATTTTATCGATTGGAAACAGCGTTGCAATCAGGTAATAGGCAAATATCACTCCGTAGATTATCCATGTGGAAGGATTTTTTGCCGTTCCCGCAAAACCAAAAACCTGGGTTGCAGTAATGTCACCCGGTGTATAAGTGAACACAACTCCCACCAGCAGTAATCCAAGGCACACCAAAATCGTGTAAAACTTATGAATCAGGCTGGTTGAATTCCGGCGAATAAGCTCCGGCATCTGGATTCCGCCTTCCCGCAGGGAAATCATACCGGAAAAATAGTCGTGAACTGCACCCGCAATAATGCAGCCAACCGGAATCGTGATGAATGCAACCGGCCCAAACAAAATTCCCTGAATCGGTCCCAGAATTGGTCCCGTACCCGCAATGTTCAGCAAATTAACAAGCGCATTTTTCCACTTTGGCATTGGAACAAAGTCCACTCCGTCCTGTTTTTCATAAGCCGGAGTTTTTCTGTCATCCGGAGAGAAAATTTTCTGGCAAAAAGCGCCATAGAAAAATCCCCCCGCAACCAAAATTACAAGTCCGATCAAAAAAGTCTGCATATTTCTGTTTCCTCTTTTCGGTGTTCTACCACCAGCTTCTTATATTCTTTTTTCCATCCAAATCATGCTGTACCAGCGCTCAAACTTTTTGGCGCAGTCTGTAAATTTTCCAACCTTTTTAAATCCCATGTGCCCGTGAAAGTGCTCGCTTGAAAAATCCAGATATTCGTCTTCTTTTTCCGTTGGCACCGCAATGCAAGCATACAGATTCCGTATTCCCTGGGCTTTGAGCTTTTCCTCCAGCACCTCGTAGAGCTTCCGTCCTAAACCCCGCCCTTTACAGTTCCGGTCAACATAAATGGAAAGCTCCACGGAATACTGGTACGCTGCCCGGGCCTTAAACACCCCGGCATAGGCGTATCCAAGAACTACACCGTCTTTTTCGGCACAGAGATACGGGTATTTTTCCAGCGTATTTCTGATTCGTTCCCGGAACTCTGCAACTGAAGGAACATCGTACTCAAAGGTGATTGCCGTATCCCTTATGTACGGCGCATAAATTTCCAGAAGGCGCTCTGCGTCATTTTCTGTAGCCGGACGAATTACAATGCCGCTTTCAATTCTGCCGTTCTGTGACACATCGCAAGCGACCCCGGCACTTCCGTCCATTATCTTTGAATCCATACAAAAAGTATAACCCCAAATCTTTTGGTGTTCTAGTAATTTTTTTACGGTGCAAAAAATTGAAAATCGCGCTATAATTAAATAATCACTTTCGTACTAGGTTTATAGGATTTTGAAGAATGCAGGATTCTGAAGAAATAGAAAAATATGATGTCATTGTTGTAGGCGCCGGGAACGGAGGTCTTGCAGCGGCAACTCTGGCAAGCAAAAACGGACTGAAAACACTTCTTTTTGAAAAACATAATCTGCCGGGAGGCGCGGTAACCAGCTTCCGACGGGGGCGCTTCGAATTTGAGCCTTCCCTCCACGAAATCTGCGAGGTTGGTTCCGAGGAAAAACCTGGTCACACCCGGGAACTTTTTGACCAGATGGGTTCAGACGCGGTTTTTGTTCACGAAAACTCCTGCTACCGGGCAATCTGTACCGACCCGGAAGAACCTTTTGATGTAAAGCTTCCCTGCGGCATCGATGAATTCTGTGCCGAACTGGAAAAACAGGAGCCGGGCTGCGGTGAAAAAGTCCGCCTCTTCCTTGATATTGAAAAACGGGCCATGGATATGGCGGAAAAACTGGACAAAAAACAGATTTCCGCCCGGGATATTCCTGAAATTATGAATGTGCTCCGCATGGTTTCCTATTCCGCAGACAAAATCATGGATCAGCTGAAAATTCCAAAAAAAATCCAGCACATGATTTCTCCCTACTGGACCTATGTGGGCGAACCTACTTCAACGCTCAGCGCCTTTATGCTGGGTCTTATGGACTACTGCTACATCACCGACGGAGCGGGCCTTCCTTCCTGCTTTTCCCATGAGCTTTCACTTTCTCTGGACAAGGCAATCCGCAAAAACGGCGGACAAATCTTCTACAATTCGCCGGTAACAAAAATTCTGGTAAAAAAACTCAAGGCATACGGCGTTGTTGCCAATGGGAAAACCTACTATGCAGACCACATCATCTGTAACTGTTTTCCGAACGACGTATTCAGCCACATGATTGAATCCAAAGACATCCCGATTATCGAAATAAAGCGTGCAAATGCCCGAAAAATCGCACTTTCCTTTGTAAATGTGCACCTGGGCTTAAACCGTACCGCCGAACAGCTGGGAATCACAGACTACACATCCTTCATCGTTCAGAAAAGCGACTCCACCGACCAGTTTAAAATCTGCCACGGCTTAGGCGGAGAAGGCTGGATTATCGCCAATAACCTGAATGTGGTAATTCCAGACTGCAGCCCGGAAGGAACCTGCCACATGAGCATCACCAGCGCGGTTTACGGCGACGAATGGGGTAAAATTGAACCGAAGGACTACAAGAAAACAAAGCTGAAAATTGCCGAAAAAATGATTGAATATTACGAAAAATCAACGGGAATCCAGATTCGGCCTTTCATCGAAGAAATCGAGGTGGCTACTCCGGTAACCTACAGCCGCTACCTGGGAACGCCAAACGGAACTCCTTACGGCTACCAGACTTCAAACTGGGACGGCATTTTCCTGCGAACCATGCAGAAACAGAAGGAAAAATCAATCCGGCACCTGTATTTCGTAGGCGCCCACACAGAAGGCTCCGTTGGATACAACCAGACTTACAAATCCGGCCGGGTTGCTGTTGAGGAGGTTTTGCATGAAAAAAATAAAAATCAATAAAAAATACAAAAACATCCTCAAAAAATTTAACGCAATGAAGTTCTTCAGCATTGTGCGGGAGCGAACCAGACGATTTAAAAAGGGATCAAAAAAACCTCTCCCGATGGAATATCCGGTTAATGCCCTGGCAAGAAGGCTCCACCCTTCAAAGCAGTATGTAAAAATTGCAAAAATTGAAGAACACATACTTGGATGCAAAACCTTTACCTTTGTTGCAGACAAAGACCGGGGAACTGAAGAGCTGGCGTATTTTTCTGCCGGACAGTACATTACAATCTTCCTAAATATCGAAGGACTAAAAGTAACCCGTGCCTATTCCCTTTGTTCTGCTCCCTGCAGCAGCATTTCAAACAGAAGCGGAAAAATCGGTTTTTACCAGATTACCGTAAAAGCCGTAAACGGCGGCCTTGTTTCAACCTATATTCTTGAAAACTGGAAAGAAGGAACTGAGGTTACCATTTCTGCCCCGGAAGGAAATTTTGACTACAATTACCTGAGGGACGCACCAACAGTTGTCGGTATAGCCGGCGGAAGCGGAATCACGCCGTTTTTGTGCATGGCAAAATCCATTGCAGCCGGAGACGAAGATTTTAATCTGATTCTTCTGTACGGAAACCGTGATAAAAAATCAATTCTGTTCAAGGAAGATTTTGAACGACTTTCCCGGGAAAGTGCAAAAATTAAAGTAGTTTATGTCCTGAGTGACGAAAAGAATAGTGAGTCAGCTGGCGAAAAATACGAATACGGCTTTATAACAGCAGATTTAGTCAGAAAGTATACCGCTGGGCTTACAACAGCAAACTGCCAGGAAAACGCTGCTCTCCATAGCACTGCCGACTTGACAATTGAAAACCAACAACCTGTCCAGCAAATCGCAAACTGCCCGCCATCTCAAAATCCATACTCGATTTTCCTGTGCGGTCCGCAGTCAATGTACAACTTTATGGACAAAGAGCTTGAAAAGCTTGGTCTTGAAAAAAAGTACATCCGCCACGAAATGTTCGGCGAAATCCATAGTGCCAAAACCCAGGAAGGCTATCCGGGACTGGAAAATTGTCCTTCCGCTGCATCTGCAAACTCTGCAAACGAAATTACAATTGATGTGGAAATCTGCGGAAAGCATTACACCGTAAAAGGCAACCCCGACGATACAATTCTTCAGATACTGGAAAAAGGCGGTATCGCCGTTCCAAACCGCTGCCGAAGCGGAGAATGCGGCTGGTGTCACAGCTATCTGAAAAGCGGCAAAGTTTTTGTTCCGCAAAAGCTGGACTACCGCAGAAAAGCGGATTACAAATACGGCTTTATCCACCCCTGCTGCACCTTCGCACTAAGTGACCTGGAGCTGGATATTCCGCCGGCAAAATAGAATATACGATGCCCGTTATACGGCAATTCATCAATAAAAAAGAGAGGTAAAATATGATAGTTTCAACACGAGGAAGATACGCACTGCGCGTGCTGGTAGATATGGCTGAACATTCCCAGACAGAACGAATTCCGCTGAAAGAAATCGCAGAACGTCAGGAAATTTCACAGAAATATGTAGAAGCAATCATGACGCTGCTTTCCAAAAACAATCTGGTAGATGCAGCCCACGGAAAAGGCGGCGGATACAAATTGAACCGCCCCATTAACGAGTATAAGGTTGGAGACATCCTTCGTATAACAGAAGGAACTCTTGCCCCGGTTGCCTGCCTTGACAAAAACGCTTCAGAATGCGAACGAAAAACAATCTGCCGCACAATTAAGCTGTGGTCAAAACTGGACGAACTGATTGAAGGCTACCTGGACAGCGTAACTCTTGCCGACCTGATGTGCTCGGAAAAATAAATCTGAGGGCGAAAAATTCTGGGAAATAAAAAAAGGCTGACGAAACAAAAACTTCGCCAGCCTTTTTTTATTTCCGAACTCCGCTTCAGCTAAGCGCCCGGAAGATAAGCTTCATTTTTCCAAATTTCACTAATAAAACGCGGTGTATCTCCCCGCAGTCAAACTTCAGCCTATTCCTGAGAAGTAAGCTCCTTGTAGTAATTAGTCAGGTCTTTGCGGCCTTCTTTTGTGAAAGCAATTGCAGTTCTCGGATGCTGGTTCAAAAGACCAGTCATAAGATACTGAGTATCGTAACCCCATACAACTCCAGATTCCTTCAGCGGAACCATGTGGTTTTCAATAAACTGAATTGCAGGATAAAGCTGGTACTTCGGGTTGTGCAGGAAACCAAGAAGGGATTCCATAGCGCAGTTACCGGCACCACGACCCATGCACATATAAGTTGCATCAAGATAATCTACGCCGTCACCAACGCATTCAATCGTATTTGCAAATGCAAGGCGCTGGTTGTCGTGAGCGTGAATTCCAAGCTTTTTGTTGTACTTAGCAGCGTAGTTTCCAAAAAGGTCACAAACCCGGGCCATTTCTTCCGGATAAATAGAACCGTAACTGTCAACAATGTACAGAATTCCAACCGGAGTCTGTCCAAGCAAATCAAGAGCAGCCTTAATATCGCTTTCCTGACCTGTTGAAAGTGCCATAATATTACAGCTGGTCTCGTAACCTTTTCTGGTGCAGTCTTCAATTACATCGATTGCCGTCGGGATTTCCTTAAGGTAAGTTGCTACCCGTACCAGGTCGATAGGGCTGTCCTTCTTTTCAATAATGTCCCGTTTGTAGTTACAGCGGCCTACGTCTGCCATAACAGCAATTTTCATATCAGTATTGTTTTCACCAACTATGCTTCTGATATAATCATCATCGCAAAATTTGCACGGACCGAATTTATCAACATCAAAAAGTTCTTTGTCGGCTTTATAACCAAATTCCATGATATCAACGCCGGCCTTCACATTTGTCTCATAAAGAGCCTTGGCAAAACCTTTCGGAAAAAAGAAATCATTTACAAGCCCGCCATCACGAAGGGTTGCATCCACTACTTTTACTTCCGGACGATATCCGATCATTTTTGCTACTTCTTTCATTTTTACCCCATGCACTTATAATGAGCCCAGTATAAACTCACCATGCACGCCGACATTATAGTAATTTCTATAGATAGTATCAATTGAAAAAGATTTTTTATTCTGACATTTTTAGCCGGCATTTCGTCCTACGGGGCTTGCTCAAGGCTTCGCGGACTAACCAACCCTCGGTATCGCGCCTACCTTCTTTTCTCGAACTCAAAATTTGCCAGAAATTTTTTTGCCCGCTCCGTTTTCGGATTGGTCCAGAACTCTTCAGGAGTGCCGGTTTCTACAATTTCACCGCCATCCATAAAAATGATTTTGTCTGCAACAGCCCGGGCAAACTGCATCTGGTGCGTAACAATAAGCATGGTCTTTTTATCGTTGGCAAGATCCA
Organism: uncultured Treponema sp.; assembly: GCA_946186185.1. GTDB lineage: Bacteria > Spirochaetota > Spirochaetia > Treponematales > Treponemataceae > Treponema_D. The sequence continues at coordinate 23,833 of CAMHMJ010000010.1, forward strand.
TCATAACATCCAGAACTTCCCGAACCATTTCCGGATCCAGGGCAGCAGTTACTTCATCAAAAAGCATAACTTCCGGATGAAGACACAGCATACGCACAATTGCAACCCGCTGTTTTTGACCGCCGCTGAGCTGCCGCGGATATGCGTCCTTCTTGTCGGCAAGCCCAACCCTCTCAAGCCATTTTTCCGCCTCAGCCTGCACTTCTTCCATATTCAGATTAAGATTGTGAGCGTGCTTAGGTCCCAGAAGCAGATTTTTCATTACGGTAAGGTGCGGAAAAAGGTCGTAACTCTGAAAAACCATTCCTATTTTCTGACGGATTAAATGCATATCCTTCTTGCGGTTAGAAATCACTTCTCCGTCAAGAAGAATTTCTCCTCCCTGAATCGTTTCAAGACCGTTGATACAGCGAAGCAGAGTAGACTTTCCGCAGCCGGATGGCCCAAGAATTACGATTACATCACCTTTTTCTACATTGAGGGAAATTCCTTTTAAAATTTCATGTTCCTCGTAGGATTTTTTAATGTTTTTTATCTCAAGTAATGCCATTCTAAATCTACCTCTTCTGCCGTTTTTCTATAATTTTTGCCGCAAGGCTCAAAATCCAGCACACAAAAAAATACATCATAAAAATTACAAAATAAACCGCAATACTGGCCGTTGGAACGGTCAAACGGTTCGCTTCAATAATCTGCTGTCCGATTTTTACAACTTCAATTACCCCTACAAAAACCACAAGGGAAGTGGTTTTTATCATTCGGGTGATTAAGTTCATGGAAAGCGGAATTAAGGAACGCAGGGTTTGCGGAATCACGATGTAGAAAAATATCTGCCGCTCTGTAAGACCAATTGCCCGTCCGCTTTCGTACTGGTGCTTCGGAACGCTTTCAAGAGCGCCCCGCACAAGGTCACCCATTTCAGCGGTTCCCCAGAGCGTAAAAACCAGGATACTTGCCGCTTCTCCGCTCAAACTGATGCTGAACATGCGGGTAAGCCCGTAATATGCCACAAACAAAAGCACCATCTGCGGCATGATGCGCATAAATTCAAGGTAGATACGGCAGGCGATTTTTACACCACGATTTTTAAGGGTCATCAGCATGCCGAAAGCAAAACCCAGCACAATTGAAAAAGCAACGGAAACCAGGGCAATCCAGACCGTTGTCCAGAGTCCGCCCAGAAGACGAAGGGTATTGGTTCCCATGGTAAGTACATTGAAGGCACGGGAAACTGCTTCTACAAAATTAACGTCCGAACTGACCATAGCGCAGCCTCCTTTCAGCAAAATTTGCAATCAGAGAAATCGGTAAAAGCAGAACAAAGTAAGAAAGGCAGAGCAGGGTAAGGGCTTCATCCGTTTTATAGTAAAGTCCGATAAGGTCTTTTGCTACAAACATCAGATCGGCAAGGGCAACGGCACTAAAAACCGAGGTTTCCTTTATCAAAAACATTATGTTTGCGCAAAATCCCGGAATTGAAACCGAAACAGCCTGTGGAAGAATAACGTACTGTGTAATCTGGCGGCGGGTAAGTCCAATGCACTGCGCACTTTCAATCTGAACCCTGGAAACGGATTCCAGAGCAGAACGGAAGGTTTCTTCCATGTAAGAACCGCCTAAAAATGTAAGACCGATAATCGCACACTGAACGGAAGAAAGCTTAATTCCCATTCGGGGAAAAGCAAAATACAGGAAGAACAGCTGAATCAGAAGGGGTGTATTTCGGGAAACTTCAATGTAAACGCTGGTAATCTGGCGCAGAACCGGCACCCTAAAATATTTTATCAGCGCACAAATCAGCCCCAGAACAAGTGACAAAAGAATTCCAATAAGTGCAAGCCGCAGAGTAAGTCCGCCCGCCTCAACATACATCGGAATTACATTTTTTATAAACTTAAAATCCATATTCAAAAATCAGCTTAGAACCATCTCTTTGCAGTCATTTCGACAAGCTCAATGACCGCAAAAATAATGGGATTGGCAATAATTTAACTTAAAACCATCTTGTCGTTCACCTGTCCGCTGATGCTGAACTTGGCAAGCAGGTCTTCTACTGTCAGGTTTTTCTTTTCTTCACCGCGAACATCGTAAACAACACGGCCATCCATCATCATAATAAGGCGGTTACCGTATCGTATTGCGTCCTTCATGTTGTGGGTTACCATAAAGGTTGTAAGATTGTCTTTTTTTACCAGTTCTTCCGTAATTTCAAGAACTTTTTTTGCAGTTTTCGGGTCTAGAGCCGCTGTATGCTCGTCAAGAAGCAGCAGCTTCGGTTTCTGAAGGGTTGCCATAAGCAGAGTGAGGGCCTGTCGCTGTCCACCAGACAGAAGACCAACCTTGGCTGTCATTCGGTTTTCAAGTCCCAGATCCAGAAGGGCAAGGCGTTCTTTGTAGAAAGCCCGTTCTTCATTTTTGATGTACCAGCCAAGGCCCCGTTTTTTTCCACGGCGCATCGCCATGGCAAGGTTTTCTTCAATTGCCATATTTGCAGCAGTTCCCATCATCGGATCCTGGAAAACACGGCCCAGATATTTTGCACGCACATATTCAGGTTTTCCAGTAAGATTCATATCGTCCAGAACAATTGAACCCGTATCCGTGTAATGAACTCCGGCAATTATATTCAGCAAAGTAGATTTTCCGGCTCCGTTTCCGCCGATTACAGTTACAAAATCACCGTCTTCAAGCTGCAAATCCACTCCCTGAATGGCGCGTTTTTCGGTTATCGTTCCCGGATTGAATGTCTTTGTAATATTTGTAAGCTTAAGCATATTTTTTCCTGTTTTCGTTATTCCGTCTATTCTTCCATTCCGTGTTTGAACTTATCATCAGAATGGCGTGTTTCACGCTCATTTTTTGGACCTTTGAAGGCTTTTCTTCTGCGGTCAATTGCACCCTTAAACACCGGAACTGAAAGCGCAACGGCAACAATCAGCGCCGTCAAAAGCTTAAGGTCTGTTGATTTAAGTCCAAGCTGAAGAACAACTGCAATTACAATTCGATAGATAATTGAACCAAACACAACTGAAACCAGCGTATACCACAGACCGAAGTGACTTCCAAAAATCACTTCACCGATGATAATACTTGCAAGTCCAATTACGATTGTTCCGGTTCCCATTCCGACATCGGCATATCCCTGGCTCTGAGCAACCAGCGCACCGGAGATTGCTACCATTCCGTTAGAAATCATAAGACCGACAATTTTTGTTGTATCGGTATTAACACCCATTGCGCGAACCATGCACTCGTTGCTTCCGGTTGCACGTATTGCACTTCCGTATTCAGTTCCAAGGAACCAGTAAAGAAGCCCGATAATAATCGCAATCACAAACACACCGATAATCAAAGAACTTGTCGTTGTCGTAAGCCTTTCGTGAGTCAAATCCCGCAGAAGCGACATCATAGTTGGACTTCCCAAGAGCGGAGTGTTCGCACGACCCATAATTCTGATATTTATTGAATACAACGCAATCTGCGTCAAAATACTTGCCAAAAGAATATTAATTTTGAGCTTTGTGTTCATAAAACCTGTCACAAGCCCACAGCATGTTCCCATGAAAAAAACAAAAAGGAGCGTAAACCAGGGATTCATTCCCTTTACGATAAGAACGGCGGAAACTGCACCACCCGCAGCAAAACTTCCGTCAACAGTCATGTCTGCAACATTTAAAATTCTAAAAGTAAGATAAACTCCCAATGTCATCAGTCCCCAGAGAATTCCCTGAGAAACTGCGCCTTCCATTGCATATAAAACCGGCATTTATTTCCCTCAATGAAAAAAAGTTGCGGGCACCTGCAAACATAACGCAGGCACCCGCAGATCATTTACAAATTACAGTGAATCTGGAATCGTGATTCCAAGCTTTTTAGCTGTTTCTTCGTTGATTGCAAGCTCACACTTGTCTGGATCCATGTACTGGATTGGCATATCAGCCGGCTTCTTTTCACCCTTCAAAATAAGGGCAGCCATTGCACCAGTCTGTTTTCCGAGCTCGTAGTAGTTGATACCGTAAGTTGCAAGACCACCGGCCTCAACCATTCCCTGTTCACCAACGATTGTCGGAATCTTGTTTTCTGTAGCAACCTGACTTACAAGGCTCATACCTGCTGCAATCATGTTGTCAGTTGGAGTGTAAATTACATCAACCTTTCCGCAAAGGCTCTGTGTAACCTGCTGGATTTCGTTTGAATTAGAAACTGTTCCATCGATATACTTAAGACCAAGCTTGTCACATGCAGCCTTTGCAAGTGCAATCTGGAAGTAGCTGTTCTGTTCATTTGAGCTGTAAAGCATACCTACAGTTTCAGCTTTTGGACAGATTTTTCTAAGAAGATCAATCTGTTTTTCACAAGGAGTAAGGTCTGAAGTTCCGCTTACATTATTTCCAGGATTTGTATTTTTCAAAACAAGCTTTGCAGATTCAGGATCTGTTACAGAAGAAACAAGAATCGGAATCTTTTTTGTAAGATTTGCAACAGCCTGAGCAGCAGGTGTTGCAATAGCAAAAATCAAATCACTTCTATCGTTGATAAGCTTTTCTGCGATTGTTACACAGTTAGCCTGTTCACCCTGCGCATTCTGATAATCAATCTTGATATTCTGACCGTTTACATATCCAGCCTCAGCAAGACCATCAACAAAACCCTTATAATTTGCGTCCAGAGCGGCATGCTCTACCAGCTGAATTACACCAACCTTCAAAAGCTTCTGAGAACTCTTTTTTGATTCAACTGCTCCGCCAGCTTCTCCGGCCTTTCCAGCACGCTTACAGCCTGCAAGACCACAAAGAACTGCTGCACCAAGCAGCAAAACTGCTATTTTTTTCATTTTATATCCTCCACAAATGAAAATAACTTTCCTATTATAAAACAAATTTAAAGTTAATTATAGTAGTGAATTTACAGTAACTTTCGCGCAAACCTTCCGTGCAGCTCAAAATTAAGAATTATCTGAAGGTTGCACCTTACAGCGATTTCCGCGGACTCACCGCACCTCGTGTTAAATAAAAAAGGCTGCCCGTGAAGGACAACCTTTTTTTGCTTTTAAGGCTATTGATTATTTTGAGTAATATTCAACTACCAACTGCTCTTTTACAAGAACAGGGATTTCTGCACGAGTAGGAAGTGCTGTGAAAGTTCCTGCAAAGTTTTCTTCATCGCGTGTGATGTAAGGAAGTGGAGATTTGTTGTCGCTAAGGAAGCACTTCTTGAACTGTTCGCTCTTGCGTGCTTTTTCGCAAAGTTCAATCTTTGATCCAACTTTTACGCTGAATGAAGGAATGTTGACTGCTTTTCCGTCAACGAGGATGTGACCGTGGCTAACCATCTGGCGTGCCATACGGATAGAGTTTGCAAAGCCCATGCGGTAAACCAGGTTATCCAAACGTTTTTCCAAAGAAATTAACAACTCTTCACCAGTGTTACCATTTCTTCTAGCTGCGGCTTTGTAATAACGAACAAGCTGTTTTTCCAGAATATTGTAGTATGCCTTAACCTTCTGTTTTTCGATTAACTGCAAACCGTATTCTGACTGTTTGTGTTTTTTACTGAAAGCTGGGCTGTTAGCACGGTCCAAAGCTTTCGGGTGTCCGCTTACGTTTACACCAAGTCTTCTACATTCTTTGAATCTAGGACTTCTTCTTGTTGCCATTTATGACTCCTTGTATTTTATCGTTACAGAGTGTAACAGAGCAAATATACAGGAAAAGGGGGCTTTAAATCAAGTAGCTGAAAAAATATCGGAAAGCCGTCAAGACTTCCGCCTTATAACTGAACTTAAACTGGCTTCTGGCCCCACCCAAAAGCCCTGCAGAACAACAGAACTACTGGCGGGACCAGAGAGCGCAGTAGGCTTGAGTTCGGGCTGCAAATCTTGCGGTTTTTAAAAGCTCCCGAATCTGGGCTTTTGTGTACCATTTTGCTTCAATTTCTTCCATTTCTGAGGTGCTGGGCTTAAAGTCCCCGCCGGCCACACCCAGAATTACTACGGTTTTTTCATCAGAAAAACCGATTGCGGAATAGCTTTCCTTCCAGACTTCTTCAACCTTTAAAAGCTTAAGACCGGTTTCTTCCCATAATTCCCGGGCTCCGGCCTGTTCCTCATTTTCGCCTTCATCAATCAGGCCGGCGGGGAAGTTGTAGACCAGTTCTCCCGGCGCCATCCGGAATTCACGGTTAAGCAAAACCTTTTCTCCGGTTTCATCGTGCATAATCAGAATTACAGCATCTATTTTGTCATTGTGCAGATATCCTTCCACCGTCAGATTTTTATTCCGGCTGATTATTTCGTAAAATTTATGCTTTCCGCTTTGTGCTTCGTATTCCACATTATAACGGGTCAAAAACTTTCCCTCGTGAATCTTTTCGATTCCAACAAACTTCATATCAAATCTCCATTTTAACCGCTTAAACAGCGCTTATTGTTTCGTAGAAAATACAGTTGTGGGCGCATTTGCCTTCCAGCGCATCCTTGCAGATTGGCATTTTGCAGAGCATCTGGGCCTCGTCCTCGCTGCGGCTGATTCGCTTTCGCACATAACCGATATTTTCAAAATTGCTTTCCTTTCCCTTTTCCATGGCGGCACAGCTGTTTATCCACACAACATTACAGTCATCGTGGGCACACAGGTCAAATGACCGGATAAAATCATAGGAACCAGTTGAATAGGACGGAACAATAATCAGAGTCAATTTAAAGCAGCGCATAATCTGTTCCATGTATTTTGTAGTCAGAAAGTCCTTGCAAATCAGAATTGCAAATCGCCCGATTCCTTCATAATGGAAAATATTGATTACATTATTCGCCGTAATGGCTTCTAGGAAACTCTGATTTTTCGTAACCATTCTGTAGGGATTCTGCTTGCTTTGAGTGGCAATAATTTCTCCGGTATTTCCTAGAATTGTCACGGTATTGCGCTTTTTGTACCAGACGGAAGGCAGAATAATAAGTGAAGGCAGCTTCTGCTGTTCTTCCTGGGAGAGCTCCTGTATTTTTCCCTGAATAAAGGAAACTGTGGTTGTATTTCCCAAAATTTCCGGAAAAACGATAATATCTGTTTCTTCATCTCTGGCAAGCAGAATCTTGTTCCAGACCAGCAGATTATCATTTTCTGCATCGGATTCATCCAGCTTTACCGCATCATAGGAAACATTGTCTTCCTCGTAAAAAACATCTTCGTATTTGGCTTCAATTCTGAGGGGAGTGGCCGCGATTTTCAGCTTTTTTCTTTCGGAGAGGTTATTGAAGAAATCATTTTTCAAGAAAATGTGCTTATCAATAAGCTCGCCCAGAATCACATTTTCCATCAGAAGCAGATTGAATAAAAAATTGTCCATACGGTTATAGCTGTGACTTAAGCGGTGTTTACGCTCCCACATGCAGGAACAGCGGGGCAGAAGTCCCACTCCCGTATCCTCGCGGTTCGTATTGAGCACAACAGAAAAATCATCCGCCTGAAATTCAGCAATTTTTTCCTTCAGAATTGTCTCAACACCTTCATCCAGAATCTGAATCAGCGTAACGATGGAAAAATAATCCTTTGCCTGAATAAACTCCTGAATCAAGGCATCGAGAGTAGAAAAAAATTCATCGTTCAAATCTTTGTGAGTAAGCTGACGAACAGTTTTTTCTTCCGCAGAATCACCCGCTGCACAAACCACGCCTGAAGAATCGCCACCTGCTGAAGCACAGTCCGCAGCCCCAAAAGCCCCGGAACCATCCTCTGCAGCAAGTAAGCTTCCTGTCCTTTTAAAAATTTCTGAAGAAATCCTCTGCTTCGCTTTATTTGAAATACAGCTGTAGCGGACAAAAAAATCTTCTTCACATGATCTGATGATAAAAGAACACAAATATGCAATCGTATTAAAAATATTCATTTACTGGCCCTGCTCAACCTTCTTGATTTCACTTTCTGAAGCCGATTTTAAGGAGTAAGTATCAAAAGCCGGCTCTTTTGGAAGCTGAATTTCAATCTGGGTGCATTTTGTAAGGGTAGCCTTTGCCTTATCAATCTGAACTTCAAAAACGTGTCCGCCTTTTTTCCTGTCATCGGAAACAAAGTGAAAATGCCAGCCGGCCGCATTGATTCCATTCATATAATCCGGATAGTAAATGCAGACCAGAGAGCCGTTTATTTTTTCAAAAACAAAGTCCTTCTGGTTTCCGTCCAGAACTTCTTTTAACGAAACATGATGACTGTGACGGCCGGTTTCGCTTCTTGCCTTAACAACATTAAAAAATCCGTCCACCCGGGCAACATGCATGCTGTTCAAGCCAAAATCTTCCTCAACCTTTAAGTCAAGCTGGGTTTTTAAAACCTGAATATCAGTAATTCCGCTTACTTCAAATTCTTTTCCGCCTTTTAAGGTTGATACCGAGGCAAAGGGAACGCCCCTTTCAAGCTCAGCCAGAATAACTGAACCGTCATTTGTAGCACGGTAACAGACTCCGTCCAGCACTATCATTTCACCGTTTACGTCTTCAAAAGTGCCAAGACCAATATCACCGTGATTCAACAATTCTTTTACCGGAATTACACCCCTTGAATAACCAAGAGCTAACGCCTGCAATGTAGAAACCTGAAACATCTTTTCCATGAAAACCGCCTCGAAAATCGCCTCGAATCTAAAAAATTGACCCGATTAAAAAAAAATGCCTCAAAAATCCTGATTTTATGAGGCATGCCAGAATGCAAAAATAAATGTCGTTTACTGAATTGTAAGGATTTCTTTAAATCCGGTTACTTCGAAAATATCCATAATTGCATCAGAAACATTTACAACAGTCATTCCTGATTTCTTTGAAAAAGTTTTATGCGCTGTCAAAAATACGCGAAGTCCGGCGGAAGAAATATAGTCGAGCTTTGCGCAATCTATCGATAATTCTTCTACATCGCCTAAATTCAAGATTTCCTTTTCAAGGTCTGGTGCTGTAGTTGTATCAAGACGGCCTTCCAAAGAAAGAACTACTTTTTTTTCATTCTGAGTTTTATTAATAGTCATTTTATCCTCCAGTAAATCCATTCAAAATGTATCTAATATTTTACGGCACTATATTCTCAAAATCAAGTTATTTAAAACAGGAATGTATTTAGAACAGGAACTGCACAATGACTTTTCAAGGACCAGACGAAGTGCCACCACAAGCAGTACTGCCCGAAGGGAAAACTCTGCCCCCTTATTGTCCATCGGCCGGCTGGTTCAGCTCGTACCAGTCTACCTTTCGGGTAATTACCATAAGAAGCACAATTACCGCAAACAGCCCGATGCTGCCGATTAAAAGCGCATAGTCTTCCGCCTGCAATGTTCCGTACAGGAAAATATAGGAAACCAGCTGAACTCCGCTTAATAGGCCGCCCCATTTTGGCTTTTTGAAAATCGCCGATGCGTAAAAGAAGGTTGCAAAACTCACGCTGACGGCGCAAATCAGATAAGCAAAGTCAAAAGGAATATGTTCAGAAATTGAAAGCAGAAGAAGATAGAAAATTACATCGGCAAGTCCAATCAGACAGTACTGAACCGGATGAATTTTAACCCGGGAAAAAATTTCTGAAATCAGAAGGGCGATAAACGGAATTATCAGGAACAGAAGTGCATATTTGACGCTTCGTTCAATTTTTTTGTAGGCATTCACCGGAACAATAAAGGAAATTTCTACCGATTCCGCATTGAAGGTATTTTCACTGTGCCAGCTTTTTGGATAAACGGTGCTTAATCCCGCAATTTCCCAGAGGGCCGTAAAGCCCTTATCCGAAAGTTCCCGCTCCTTTGGAAGCCAGCCCCCCGCAAAGCTCGGAGATTTCCAGTCCGACTGCATCCTGAAAGTGTTATCACCGGCAATAGGCGTAAGACGGATTTTTTCGCCGCCCTGAAACTCTATGGAACCGGAAAGCTGCAGACTGAATTCAGAACTTTTCTTTGCTGAAGTAAAATTTGCGGATTCAAAAAAATCTCCCAGATTGTAGCAGACTGAAGCCCGGAAAGGTGAAACCGAGTTGTATTTTACCGGGGAAATCTCAAGTTCACGGCCATCCAGCATAAGCTTCGGGCGGGCGGTGAGATTTTTTGTATTCGAAAGTCCCAGAATCAGAATTGCATCTTTTTTCTGAAGGTCTTTTTCTTCAATATTGAAATACGAAAAATCGAATTTCTTGAAATCCGACTTCAAATCAATTTTTCCGTTAAAAACCGGCACTTTAAAAATTCCACGGGTCAGATAGTAGGGATTTACCTGAATATCCAGGGAATAGGTTTCCGGTGCAAAAATCACATATTTTGTTTCCGTCTGAATGTGAGGTACGCCCTTTGCATCCACACTTTCCTGATGAACAAGATAGGGAACCACAATTACAAGTCCCTGAAGCTCCGCATTCCGGCCAAGAGGCTCGGTAATGGAATTAATCGCTTCCCGGCGATAGGAAGTCCGGTCATCAATCAGGTGACCAATCAGACTGATTGGAATTAAAAAAAGCAGCGTCAGAGCCGCAATAAGAATTATTTTTATCGTAGAATTTGAAATTTTCGGTTTTGCCATAGTTTTCCCCGCCTGAACCGGCTTTCAATCAGTATCAGTAACCAAGACCGGCCGCTATAGAATATCTTCAGTATACCACCGGGATTGGAAGTTGTAAAAATATAAAAGGGAAGCGGGGCAGAGGTTACACATTTTAATTGTATCTATAAAAAAGGCCGGAAAACAGCTAAATTCGAGCAAAATTAGGTCTCTTGCGGCGGTATTTAGTTTTGCGCTAAACTACCCATATGTCTGTCAAAAATACATCTAGCGCGAATGATTCATCGAGCCCGGACATCGCAAATTTTTCTGTAATTCGACTTGCGTGGCCGATTTTCCTTCAGATGCTGCTTGCAATGAGCCTTGGCTATGCGGATACATCCATGATGAGCCATTTTTCCGATGTTGCCGTTGGTGCCGTGGGAAACGCTAATCAGGTGATGGGATTTTTAACCCTTGCCTTTACGATTATTTCCAGCGCTTCCGGCGTAATTGTAGCGCAGTACCTGGGTGCAAAAAAACTGGATGAGATGGACACAATCTACACGGTTTCCGTGGGCTTTAATCTTTCCCTCAGCGTTTTAATCTGTCTTTTTGTAACGATTTTCAGTTCGTTTCTGCTGAAAGTCATGCATGTTCCTTCTGTTATGTTCGCGGAATCAAACCGCTACATGAAAATCGTGGGAATTTTTCTTTTTACAGACGCCGTAACCAACGTTTTTAACAGCATCTTTCACTGCAACGGAAAAACAGTTCTTGGACTGGTGATAATGTTCGGAATGAATTTTATCAACATTTTCGGAAATTACCTGTTTTTGTACGGACCCCTTTCCTTCCTGAATCTGGGGGTTGCGGGAGTGGCAATTTCAACCAGTGCCAGCCGGATTGTGGGAATGATAACCTCGTACATCCTTTTCAGAAAGGTAATAAAAGGAAAAATCGCTCCCAAGTTTTTAAAACCCTTCCCCCGGGATATTTTTATAAAGCTTATCAAACTGGGAATCCCGAGTGCCGGCGAAAATATTTCCTACAATATCGCACAAATTATAATTACGATTTTTGTGAACACCCTGGGGGCCGTTTCCATTACAACGAAAATCTACTGCAACATTTTATGCGGTTTCTCCATGATTTTTTCCAACTCCCTTGCCCGGGCCACTTCAATTATCACCGGGCACTGCGTTGGAGCCGGCGACTACGATTACGCCTACAAACGGGTTCTAAAATCCCTGCTGTTTGCAATGATAGCTTCCACCGTGGTAGCGGGCCTGAACCTGGCTCTTTCTCCCTTTACCCTGCGCTTTTTTACAGAAAACGAAGAAATAATTGCCCTGGGAAGAAAAATTATCCTTGTAGCATTTTTCCTGGAATTCGGACGCTGCGTGAATCTTGTAATTATCCAGAGCATGCGTGCCGCCGGCGATGTAGTTTTCCCGACAATACTGGGAATCGGTTCCATGTGGGGAATTTCCGTGGTTTTCGCCTGGATTCTGGGCATTTTCTTTAAACTGGGACTGGTAGGCGTCTGGTGGGCAATGGCCGCCGACGAAATTTTCCGCGCGATTGTGGTTCTTGTAAGATGGAAAGTCGGTACCTGGCGCGGGAAATCCGTAGTAGGATAGAGAAGGGGCTTGGGGCGAAGCCCCAGGAGAAAGGGGTGTGCCGAAAACTGTCCAGTTTGAGGCCAGAGGGTCCGAAAGCGCGAAGCAAGCTTTTCCCCTAATTTTCCCTAATATTGTAGATAACAAAAAATTTTCTTGTAAATTACACTGTCATAAGTTAATCTAATAAGGATATGAAAATTAAAATTTTACAGGATTCTGGAAGGCGCTGCGCCTGGACTGACCGCAAAGACGGATATTTTGAACTTTCTTGCTCTAAAGAAATTGGAAACAGTGGCTATCATCGGGTGAACACAACGCTGTTCTCCGGCTTTTCTGTGGGCGGACATCCTTTTAATCAGGCTAAAAATATTGAAGTTTTCCCGGAAGGCTTCGTTCTGAACTATGATTCCGCCGGTTCAAGTTCTGGCAGTGGCTTTGGCACTGGCAGCGGTATTGCAGGTTCCCTTTTGCTTAGCGAACAGGCTTTCTGGATTGGACGAGCAAAGAATTTTGGTATTTTTGGCTTAAATTTTAATTTTCCAAATGAAATTCCATCTGTAAATGCAATTTCTGACCATTACGCAGAAATCCGCAATGAAAACGTTGAATATTCTGTGGACGGACATGGTTCCATGCCTGAAGCAGACTCGAACAGTATGGTTTCCGGTGAAGGCGCTTCCGGCGGAAAAAGGGAACGGGAGCCGGTTTACCTGAAAAATAACCCGGAATGGAAATTATTCGAAAAAGACGGCGTATATGTTCTGGATTCAGGGCTTGGCGTAGCTATTGCAGCCGGCTTTGATTTTTACTACAAGGCAGAAACCACTTCCGTTGAGCTCTATGAACGCAATTCCGATGAAAAATTAATCGAAAAATATGAACAGCTTCGGAAAGCAGGCCTTTTCCCGTGCAGTGCTATTCAGACAGCTGGTACTTCTGGAGAAGACGCAGCTTCCGGCTCCTCGTCGAAGGACTGTGTGGCTAGTGGCTGGTACATTGTTTTTGAAAAAAATCCAGGCTGTGCCGTAGAAAAAGCGGTGCGCCTTGTAAAAGAAAATGCTGTTGCTGCTCACTGCACGACAATTCATAACTTCCTTGATAAATGCCAGCTGGATACCGGCGATACCAATTTTAATCAGGCTGTACAGTGGGCCCGATTCAGCGCCTGGCTTCTGGCAACAAAAGACCACGATTCCAATTACCGGGGAATCTGGGCCGGTCTTCCCTGGTTCCGGGACAACTGGGGCCGCGACACCTTTATCTCCCTGTGCGGAACGCTGCTTGTAAGCGGCTGCTTTGACGAGGCACGGGATGTTCTTCTGGGCTTTGCAGGCTTCCAGAACCTTAATCCAAAAACTAAAACCTACGGCCGCATTCCAAACCGATACCGAAATGCGGAAGATGTTATCTACAATACGGCGGACGGAACCCTCTGGTTCGTACGCGCTCTCTGGGAATATGTTCAGTATTCCGGGGACACAAGCGTGCTTTCCGAGCTTTCTAAAACCGTGGAAATTGCACTGGATGCAGACATTGCCCGCTCTGACGGAAACGGCTTTTTAAAGCACGGCGACGCAGATACCTGGATGGACGCCCGGATTGCAGGAAAAGATCCGTGGTCACCGCGAGGAGACCGGGCAAACGATATTCAGGCACTGTGGTATACCGCGCTGAAGCTTGGCGCAAAAATCATGAAGCTGTCCGGAAAAAACGATAAGGCCAATGTATACTCAAGCATGGCGGACAAGGTTCGAACTTCCTTTACCAACTTTTTCTGGAATGCAGACTGCAGGGCTCTTGCTGATCACCTTCCGGAAGGCGGTTATGGTGAATGGGCAAAAGACATGCGCGTTCGTCCCAACCAGCTTTTTGCCATAACGGTACCTTCCGTACTCTCCGACGGCGATGAAAATTTCATAAGTGAAGAAATAACTAAAAATGTGATGGAAAACGTATACCGGGAGCTTGTAAATCCATTCGGACTCTACAGCCTTTCGCCGGAAGACCCGATTTTCCACGGCGAACACGAAAACCCGTCACTCTACAATAAGGACGCAGCCTACCACAACGGAACCATCTGGGAATGGAACAGCGGCCCTTACATTTCCGCCTGCGCACAGAATTGCGGCGGAACTCTGCCGGCTCAGGCCAGTGCAATTCTTCAGAATGAAGCAAAAATGATTCTTGAATTTGGATGCGCAGGTTCTTTAAGCGAAAACATTCACGCCCGTCCTGACGAAGAAGGAAATCCTAAGCTTTCAGGAACCTTCAGCCAGGCATGGAGCGTTGCAGAATACGCAAGAAATATCCTGCAGGATGTTGTGGGTTTTGAACCACGACTTGCAGAGGACGCCCTGCGCCTTCACCCGTGTCTGCCGGCAGACTGCCACCAGTGGAAAGCAACATTGCCTTTCGGACGCGGCTGGGCACTTTCAGTGGATATCAAACGCAAGGGAAAAAATTACGAATGTACTGCAGAATGGCTGACTGATGAACCATACGCATCTCTGCCGGAGCTTTCTTTGAACGGCCAGAAGCTGGAACCGGGTAAACCTGTTTCATTCAAAACGCCGGCAAAGGAAAAGAAACATTCTGCTTCACGAATGGAAGCAAACCATGTTGTAGAAAACTTTGGCGTTCCTGCAAAATGGATAACGGAGCCGTTTGCAAAACACAATCTGTTTACAGAATGGAACGGTGCTGACCGCATCGAAAACTATCTTGAAAAACTGATTTTGAGCGGCAGAATGAAGAGCAAAACCAGCGGAGGCGAAAATACCGCGGCTCTGGAGTGGTACTTTGACTCTGCCAGCTTTAAAAATGACTATGTTCTTGGAGCCCTGAATGTTGAACTGGGAGCCCTCTATTCAAAACGCTCTACGGTATTCCGAATTTGGGCACCTACAGCGCGCTCTGTAAGCGTTCTTCTGTATTCAGACGGCGACCCGGAAAAACAGAAAAATCCGGAAAAATCTGTTGTATTAAAGCGCCTTTCAGAACCGGGCTTTACCGGCATCTGGGAAGCAGAAGTTAAAGGCGACCTCCATGGAACCTACTACGAATACGAACTTTTAATTCACGGAGTTTACAACCATTCAGCAGATCCGTACGCTCACGCCTGCGGAATAAACGGCCTTCGTTCAATGGTTGTTGATATGAGCCGCACAAATCCGGAGGGCTGGGAAAAAACCGGAGCCCCTGCGGTTAAAAATCCTTCAAACGCAATCGTCTGGGAGGCCCATGTAGCCGACATTACCAGCGGAGAGTTCTGGAACGGTTCTTCCGACAAAAAACGGCTCTACACCGGCGTAAACGAAACCGGAACAACCTGCGACGGACAGCCAACGGGCTTTGACTACATCAAAAGTCTGGGAATAACCCATGTACAGTTCCTGCCTGTTTTTGATTTCCGTTCTGTGGATGAACGACGGGCCCGGGACAAGGACTACATCGAAAAACCAACCTTCGGCGCATTCAACTGGGGCTACGACCCGGAAAATTACGGCGTTCCTGAAGGCTCATATTCCTCTGACCCGTACCACGGAGAGGTTAGAATCCGCGAGTTCAAAGAAATGGTTCAGGCCTTTAATCAGGAAGGAATCGGCGTTGTAATGGATGTTGTGTTCAACCATGTAAACGACGGCCTTCATCAGGCTCTGGGAGTATGCGTACCGGGCTATTTCTTCAGAGTTGAAGGCTATTCCGGTGCCGGCGAAGACACCGCAAGCGAGCACGAAATGTTCCGCAAGTACATGGCAGACACCCTCTGCTTCTGGCTGAAGGAATACAAGCTTTCCGGCTTCCGCTTTGACCTGATGGGACTCCACGACGTTGATACGATGAATTACTGCGAAGCAGCCCTTCGAAAAATCAAGAAGGATGTTCTGATTTACGGAGAAGGCTGGCAGATGTACAACGCCGGAAAAATGACGCCGGCAAGCATGTGCAACGCCTACAAAATGCCGGGAATCGGGCACTTTAACGACGCGGTACGCTGCGGAATCAAAGGGCCGGTTTTCAGCGATACAGAACCGGGCTTCATCCACAACGGAAACCGCCGGGAAGCGATAAAATTTGGAATTACGGGCGCCACCCTGCATCCGCAGATGGATTTTTCTAAAATCGAAGGCACCGCAAACCCGAACCCGTGGACTCAGTCTACCTGGACAAGCATAAATTACACGGAAATTCACGACAATATTACCCTGAACGACAAGCTTCGTCTGGTTGAACCAGGAAAACCTGAAGAATATTACCAGCAGCTTGTAAAAATGGCGATTTCTCTGGTAATGCTTTCTGAAGGAATGCCGATTCTGCATGCGGGAATGGAATTTATGCGCTCAAAAGAGATTCCTCAGGACATTCTGAATTCCGGCGCAACCTTCTACGATGTGGCAACTGCCCCGGACGGAAAATCCTACCTGAGGAACAGCTATAACGCCTGCGACCGAATTAACGCCCTGAACTGGAAACAGGCCGCAGAAAAGAAGGAACTGGTCGACTACGTCCGAAAGCTGATTGAGCTTAGAAAAGCACACCCTGCCTTCAGGATTGCCAGCGGAAAAACCTGCGCGGAAGCCCTTACCTTCCTGGACAACAAGGAATACAAGCTTCCGGAGCAGCTGATTATCTGGCAGATAAACGGAAAAACAGCCGGCGACAAATGGAAGACCATTCTTCTGTGCGCCAACCCGCTGAATGAAGAAATTCCGTTTGCTTTACCAGCCCTTTCTTCCGACAAGGAAAAGTGGACGCTGATTACAGACGGTGTAAACTTTACGGACTCTGCAGCAGACAGCGGCGACACCGTATTTGCAGCAGGCGGAAAGGTGAGCCTTAAGCCAAAAACGGTTACCGTATTTGCCATAAAATAATGTGCCAGGGATGCGAAAGGGGCGAGGGCCTTGCCCGAAGCCGTGCCACATGCGGCTGCAAAGCAGGCGGATGTGGTACCGACCGTGAGGGTAGCCTGTAGCAGCCCGCCCGGGCACCCAAAAAAAGAAAAAAGCACAAAAATTTTTATCAAAAATATCAATACCTATTGACTTAGTAGGTAATTAAACGTTATAACA
Organism: uncultured Treponema sp.; assembly: GCA_946186185.1. Classification (GTDB taxonomy): domain Bacteria; phylum Spirochaetota; class Spirochaetia; order Treponematales; family Treponemataceae; genus Treponema_D. The sequence goes on from CAMHMJ010000010.1 coordinate 41,025, forward strand.
GACTTATCAGATGCAGGTGACACCGGCAAAGCCTGCAAAAAAATCAAAACGAGGTGAAAATATGAAAACATTTGAAAAAATTGCGTCAGCTCTGGCGCTTCTTCTTGCACTGGCTCCACTTTCTGCAAAGCCAAAATTCCGTTCGGTTGAACAGATTAAAAAAAGCGGAACAATTAAAATTGCCGTTTTCAGCGACAAAAAACCATTCGGCTATGTTGATGAATACGGAAAATATCAGGGCTACGATGTATATTTTGGCGACAGAATCGCTAAGGATTTGGGCGTAAAGGTAAAATACGTTCCGGTTGAGGCTGCTGCCCGCGTAGAAGTTCTTCAGACAGGAAAGGTTGACCTTGTTCTTGCTAACTTCACAGTAACTCCGGAGCGTGCAGAAAAGGTTGATTTTGCACTCCCATACATGAAATGCGCACTTGGCGTAGTTTCCAACGAAAAAAAGGACTATATCACTGATGTAGAGCAGCTTAAGGGAAAAACACTGATTATCAGCAAGGGAACTACAGCAGAAACTTACTTTACACAGAACTATCCGGAAGTAAATCTTTTGAAGTTCGACCAGTATTCTGAAGCTTACAATGCTCTTCTTGATGGTCGCGGAGTTGGTCTTTCAACAGACAACACTGAAGTTCTTGCATGGGCTATTGAAAATCCTGGATTTGCAGTTGGAATTGACAGCCTGGGAAGCCTGGACACAATTGCACCGGCTGTAACAAAGGGAAACGCTTCACTTTTGAACTGGATCAACGATGAAATCAAGGCTCTTGCCGGCGAAAAGTTCTTCCACGCTGACTATGAAGCAACATTGCGTGCCGTTTACGGTGAAAACTCAGACGCAGACGCGCTGGTTGTAGAAGGCGGAAAAGTAGAATAAATTGCTGTCTCGTCAGGCTTACAAACAGGTCTGCCGACAAAAGTTATAATTTTTGACCAGTTGTTTAGATATTTGGGCGCGAACCTGTTCACCAACGGGTGTTACAGGGGCCCGCTCACGCTTGGTCTCAGGGGCTGTCCAAAAAGAATTGGACAGCCCCTTCGCCTTTCTTCGGGCTTCAGTCATACTTCCTTCAGCCCTCGAAACCCCTTCCATACCCGCGCGCGGCGGATACTTCATTTTTTAGCACAACTTTACAATCTTTTCGATTTCTGCATCTGGATTTTTCCACCATTCAGAGCTCCAGAGCCGGTAGATTTTCCAGCCACGAGATTCCAGATATTTCTGGCGGTGGTAGTCTCGTTCTCTGGTTGAATTAGAATCCTTGTACAGATTAAAGTCGCATTCAATTCCCAGAACATAGGCGCCGTCTTTCTTTACTGCAAAGTCGATGCAGTAACCGCCGATTCCCACATTTGCATAAACATCCAGGCCCCGTTCCTTCAGCTTCTGGAAAACTTCCTCTTCAAACGGAGTATCGTTTCCGTAGAAATCGCTTAAATGTACATTGTCCGTAAGGTTATCCAGAATTGTTCGTGTAAGCTCAACATTTCCTTCACTTACGGCAAAGCAGTACTCAAGATATTTTTTGAGGTAAGCCGGTCCCTGGTTTTTAAGGCCGCTTACATCCAGCTCAGAAGGATTTATCGAAGTTACAATGTGAATCTTTTTCTTTGAACGGCTGATTGCAACGTTCAGACGGTTTTCGCCGCCTTCGTTGTTAAGCCAGCCGAAGTTTCGGAAAATCTTTCCCTGCTCGTTCTTTGCAAAACCTACCGAGAAGATGATGATGTCCCGTTCGTCTCCCTGTACATTTTCGATATTCTTTACAAAAAGGCTCTTGTCTTCACCGTCTTCCTTGCGCACGCGCTCGCTGGCAATCATGGCTTCAAAATCCTTGTCCCGGGCACATTCTTCATCGATGCAGTCTTCAACCATGTCGTGCTGGTGGGAGTTGAAAGTAATGATTCCGATTGTTTCGTTCTTTTTTCGCTCAGCAAAAATCTGCTTAATCAGTTTTACGCAGTATTCTGCTTCCTTGCGGTTTGCGGTGTTAATCCACCTTCCGTCCTCGATTTTGTGAACCTCAATCGGCGAAGTTTCCGGTGTAGATACATTCGGAGAAACGATGAGTTTTCCGTCGTAGAACGCATGATTTGAAAAAGCGATAAGCTCTTCGTACTTTGAGCGGTAGTGATACTGAAGCATAACGTCCTTGTACTTGTATTTTGCAAGGTCAAGAAGACTTGGCTCTTCCAGTGCTTCATTTGAGTCTTCGTCTTCGGCAAGCTCGTCCGGATTTTCTTCAAAACGGCCGGTAAACAGCTTTGTAGGGCGAAGCTGCTTTGTATCTCCCGCAATTACAACCTTGTTTGCACGGTAAATCGAAGGAATACCTTTTTCTACGAACATCTGGGATGCTTCATCAAAAATTACGATGTCAAAAATGCCGTGCTGGAGCGGTATCAGTTCGGAAACAACTTCCGGAGTCATCATCCAGATTTTTATGCTGTCAAAAAGCTCCAGCTTGTATTTTGTGATAAAGCGGCTTACGCTCATCTTGCGGGAAGTTTCAAGTGCCCGCTTGATTTCGTTCTGTCGCTTTGACTTTGTCAGGTTCAGCATGTACTGAGCCAGCTTGATTTCCGTATTTTTAATGGTATCCTTGGTTTTCTTTGCTTTTTCCGTGTCAATCTGCTTAACCAGGGCGTCAAAATTCTTGATTTTAAGAACTGCATCCTTGTTTTCGGCTTCGAATTTTGAAAGGTGAATGTTCAGAATGTAGTTGAAAAGCTCTCTGTCGGTTTCGGCATAGCTCAAATCCGGAAGAATTTCGTGGAGCTGGAGGAGCGCCTTAAAATAGACAATTTCCTGGTCATTTCGGCCGCCAAACATTTCCTTTGATTCAAGATACAGCGGCAAATCTTTAATTGTGTTTACAAAGTTTTCCCGGTTTTTGAAAAATGCCTTGAGGATTTTTCCCTGCTTGCAGGCAGCGTAGTCTTTTAAGAAGGTTTTTGCTTCTTTTTTAACCTGTCGTTTTACGCCACCCCGCTTGAAGAAAGAAAGATTTGCCGCCTCGTCCAGACCAGATTTTTTGTCCTCAAAGAAAACGGAAAGCTCTGCGCTCTGGTACTCGGTTAAATCGCTTTTGATGTATTCAACCCACGGGGAAGCAGTACTGGTCTTAAGATAAAATGCGGTTTTTGAGCACAAATCCTCGTCCAGGAAGATGTCCCGGGCGGCTTCCAGCTCGGCGTAGTTCATTTCAAAAAGCTTTGGATCGGCGCCGTTCTGAATTTTCATCAGGGCTTTTACGCCATTCATGTCTTTTGAATCGATTTTGTGGGAGTTTTCATAGAGAATATAAGGCTGAACCCCCAGCTTTCCATCTGCATAGATTTTGTCGGCAATAACGCTTAGGGCGCTTACATCGCTGTCGATTTTCTGAGAAACCGTCATCAGTTCGGTTGTGCGCTTACTTGTGTCGGCGGCGCTGGAAAGCATTCCGGAAACCTGCTTGTAAAAGTCGTCCTTGTTTCCTACGTCGTCGATTAAAAGGGCATAGCGGGAAAGCTCCCCCAGTCGGGAATAAACTACATCCAGCGCAGTTTTCTTTTCTGAAACCATCAGAACGGTTTTGTCCTGAAGCACAAAATGCGAAATAAGACTGGTGATAATCTGTGATTTTCCGGTTCCCGGAGGTCCCTGAATTACCAGCTGGTCCAGATTGTTGATTGTATCAATTACCTGCTCCTGGGAGCTGTTCAGACTGTTGATGTAAAGGAGATTTTTTTCCGAAATATCAGTGAGCTTCTGCTCGTTAGCGGCGCTTTCCTTTTCGCCAAAATCGCTGCTTTCGTTTACAGTCGAGAATGAAGAAAGAAGGTCGTTTATCTGCTTGGTGCTCAGGTTTTTCTCAAGCAGTTCGTCGTAATCCTTCTGAATGGTGCTGTCACAAATCTGGTAGCGGCCGATTACAAGATTTTTTACGATTGTAAGCTCGCCCTTGTTGTACTTCGGAAAATCCTTCTGGGTGTAATTAAAGAATTTTACAACTTTTTCAATTTCCGGCTCCTGAAGGACAAGATCGTTTTCCTTGTAGAAATTGATACAGCCGTTGATTGTTTCGGTTTCACTCTTGAAATTGTCTTCCGGATCCGGATTTGGAAGGGGTTTTCGAACTCCGTTGAACTTGTCGTTTGCAAGAATCAGCGCATTGTTAAAAATGCCGTCTCGGGAAGAATCCCGGGTGAGCACAATCTGACTTGAGTTTTTTTCGGCTTTTACAGGGAAGAAGAAAAGCGGTGCCCGAACATCGAACTCGCCCTTCTGGAATTTTCCCATTACAAAAGGATAGGCAATCCAAAGGTTGTTCTGTCCCTTGTCCTTAAAATCCTTGTTTGTTTCGCGCAAAAGCTGAACCACTTTTTTGTAGGTAGAAAGGGCATTTCCACGACGAGCTGTTCCTGCGCTGTCTGAAATGTCTATGGAACCGGAATTTCCCGGCAATTCGTCGTTTTTGATTACAACCTTATTTTTCTTTCCAAAAAGAAGGTCTAAAATTTCCTGAGGAGCGTCCTCTGCAAGGTCGCAGCCGTCTTTGTTCCGCAAGGTTCCAGAATACAAAAGACGGTTTCGCTTATTCAGCGTGATAAGATTTTTTTCAAGCTCTTTAAGGGTTTTGGTAACTTCCGCGGTCAGAGGAGCGGCAACATCCTTGTCATCGAATTTAGCGACCGCATCCAGAAACTGCTGTCCGTAATTATCAATAAAGCTTTTTCCAACTCCGTGGATTCCTTCAAAATCCCGAAGAACCTTCGGATGGTATTTTGCAATTTCCTGCAAAGATTCGTCACTGCACACAACCGGCGCGCGCCCTGTTTTGATTTTTTCCTTATTTTTAATTGAATCTCTTAATGCAACGAGTTTCTGGTACAACTGCTGATTGTCGCTCATTTATAAATCTCCGTAGATTAGTTAATTATTTCTATTATAGCATTATTTTACCCTTTATTGTATATGGATTTTTTTGCCGTATTGGAGAGGGGATGGTATAATTCTAAGTAAAGGATGACCTAAAAATTGCTTTCGCATTTTTTTCTCTCAGGAGGCGTGTATGAAGTTCAAATATTGCAGAATTCAGGGAAAAGAACTGGCAGCAAACACAAAAACCGGAAAAGGTATTTTCAGCATGCTCAATCAAATGGTCACCAAAGGATTAAACGGATTACAAAAGCGGCCGGAGTGTGCTTTCTAAATCCATTTAAATCCCTTTGAATTCGATTGTACAAGACTAGATTTTAAACTTTGAACTGGTCAATCTGATAACCAATTTTTTCGATTGAAGTCTTAATCTTTTCGGCAACGCCTGTGAGGGCAAGTCCTGTATCATTGATTTTTCGTGCCCCTGCAGACATCTGAGACATACTGTCTTTCATAACAAGTGAAGAATCCTGAAGGTTTTTCATTTCAACAAGAATTGCCTTGTTTCCTTCTGCCATTTCCTGACTTGCGTTTCTTACTTCAACAGTACTGTTATTCATAGACTTTAAGGCTTCGCTGATCTGCTTTGAACCTTCTTTCTGCTCTTCCATTGCAGATTTAATCATAATTACAAGCTCGTCCGTTGCAGTAAGCTGTCCGCTAACCGCTTCAAAGGCTTTACTTGATTCACTTGAAGCAGTAACAACTCCCATAATGGATTCCTGGATGTTACTCAACTGGTCACCGATTGTCTTAGACTGAACCGTAGAAGTTTCTGAAAGCTTTCGGATTTCGTCTGCAACAACCGCGAATCCTTTACCAGCGTCCCCTGCATGAGCAGCTTCAATTGCGGCATTCATAGCAAGAAGGTTTGTCTGTTCTGCAATTGCGGAAATGGCAGCGTTTGCTTCCTGAAGCATTGAAGACTGCTGTTCAATCTACTGAATTCGTTCGTTAACATCCTGCTGTTTTGAAAATCCGTGCTGCGCGTTAGCCTTAAGATCCTGGAAGGAATCCGCCATTTTATCAACGGAACCATTTACCGACTGAATATTTCCAATCATCTGTTCGACTGCGGCAGAAGCCTGAGCAACCCCGGAGGACTGGTTTTCAATCATTCTTTCAAGGGATTCAATATTCGAAGCGATTTCGTTTACAGCTCCCGCAGTTTCTTCAACCCCCGCTGCCTGAGAATTAATCTGATCTCCAACCTGGTCGATATTGTTCAAAATCTGGGTGATGGCGCTGGAAGTATCCTGTGTACTTGCAGGCATATCCTCTCCGGCTTCTGCAAGCTCCGACTTTGAATATTTTACATCCCGGATGATTTCCTGCATTTTTTCTGCAAACTGATTAAAGCCCTGAACCACCTGTCCGATTTCGTTATGTGAATTGATATTGATTCGCTGAGTAAGGTCTGCATTTCCCTGGGCAATTCCTGTAATGGCATTTTTTACGATATTGAGAGGCTTGAGGGATTTTGAAAGAATAAATCCGCCAAGAATGATAATCATTACAACCATTCCAAGACCAAAGGCAAGGGCAGTTTTAGAAATTTTTGAACCCAACGCGTCAACAAGCTTTCCAGGAACAAGGAAGCCCAATCCCCATGGAGTTCCTGCAATTCCTGAATAAACAATCAAGTCCTGTTTGCTTCCAGTGTAAGAAACAATCCAGGAATGACCTTCCTCACCGTCTACCATGCGTTTAGAAACCTCTGACAAATCCTCGTGTCCTTCTCCAGGATTTGAGATAAAGTTTCCTTCCTCCGTAGCAAAAGGATGATAAATTACAGCACCATTGTGATCGATTAAGAAGACCCAGATTCCGTCCGGAACTTTCAAATTCTTAATCGGCTGAACAAGGATATCTACATTCATAACACCTGCAATGGCTGCAAAAAGATTTCCGTTTTCATCGTAAACACTTCGAGTAATGTGAATTACACGTTTTCCAGTTGTCTTGGAAACCACCGGATTATCGACAAAACGCTTCTGTCCGTTCTGCATGATTGCCTTGACATAATCCCGGGTGGAAACATCGGTTCGAGTTCCGTTATCGTTATAAGAAATTCCGTCCTTTCCGATAAGCATAATATAGTCAAAGTCTTTTCCACTATAGAAGTAAAATTCCTGATGTCAAATTTTAATATCTGACAAAACTTTATATCTGATTGTATATTTTCTTCTATATCATTATTATGTTTACTTATGGAAAACACAAAGCGTACAGTTACTTGCGGCGAATTGCGTGCCGCTGATGTTGGTAAGAAAGTTGTATTGAATGGTTGGGTAAGCCGTACCCGCGACTTGGGCGGTCTTGTTTTTATTCGTCTCCGCGACCGCTACGGAATTACACAGGTTATGGTTGGCGACAAGGCAAGTGAAGAAGTAAAGAAAATTGCTTCAAGTCTTAAAAGTGAATATTGTATTGCAGTTGAAGGCGTTGTTGCTGCCCGCGCTGAAAAAGATATAAACAAAGACATGGCAACTGGTGAAATCGAAGTTGAAGCAAACGACATCGAAATCTTTACAACCAGCCAGGAACTTCCATTCAGTATTGAAGAAGTACGCCAGAAGGACGGAACAATCGTTCTTCCAAACGAAGATTTGCGCTTGAAGTACCGCTATCTTGACCTCCGCCGCGATCCTATGCAGCAGAACATCATCTTGAGAAGCCAGGTTACTTTTGCAACTCGCGAATATTTGACTTCAAAAGGATTTTTGGAAATCGAAACTCCTACATTCATTAAATCTACTCCAGAAGGAGCACGCGACTACCTTGTTCCAAGCCGCGTTCACCCTGGAAAATTCTATTCACTTCCACAGTCACCACAGCTTTACAAGCAGCTTTTAATGGTTTCTGGATTCGACAAATACTTCCAGATTGCACGCTGCTACCGTGATGAAGATGCCCGCGGTGACCGTCAGCCTGAATTCACTCAGATTGATATGGAAATGAGCTTTACAAACCGCGAAGAAGTTCTTTCTACAACAGAAGGAATGATGCAGTACATCTTTAAAAAGACTTTGAACTATGATTTGCCAGCAAAGTTTGACCGCATCGCCTGGGAAGACGCTTTTGACCTTTACGGAAGCGACAAGCCTGATCTTCGTTTTGATATGAAGATGCAGGACGCAACTTTTATGGCTGATTTGGCAGACTTTAACGCATTTAAGGCAGGAGCTGCAAATGCCGGCCGCGATGTTCAGCGCCACAAGCGAAGTGGTCTTAAGGCCCTTGTAGTAAAGAACGTTGCAGATAAATACAGCCGAAAACAGGTTGAAGCCCTTGAAGCAGTAGCTAAAACATACAAGGCAAAAGGTCTTGCATGGATGAAAGTAAATGCTGAAGGTGTTTTTGAAGGCGGAATCAGTAAGTTCTATGCCGGAAAAGAAGCAGAAATCTGCGAAAAACTCGGCGCAGAAAAGAACGACCTTCTTTTGTTCGTTTCAGACGAAAACTGGCAGCTTGCCTGCACAGCTTTAGGTGCAGTTCGCAAACAGCTTGGAAAGGACTTGAACCTTTACAATCCAAACGATGAATTCCACTTTGCATGGATCATCGACTTCCCATATTTTGCCTTTAACGAAGAAACCAATGCTTGGGAAACAGAACACCACATGTTCACATTGCCACAAAAACAGTACTGGGATACTCTGGAAAGCGACCCGGGAGCCGTAAAAGGCGATCTTTACGACTTAGTTTTAAACGGCTACGAACTTGCTTCAGGTTCTATGCGTATCAACGACCCGGCTTTGCAGCAGCGCATCTTTAAGATTGTAGGTTACAGCGAAGAACGCGCTCAGAAAGCATTCGGATTTTTGGTACAGGCCTTCAAGTTTGGTGCTCCACCACACGGAGGAATTGCCCCAGGATTGGACCGCTTGATTATGCTCATGCGCCACGAGGAATCAATTCATGAGGTTATTGCGTTCCCGAAAAACAATCTTGCAGCAAGCCCTATGGACGAATGTCCAAGTGCGGTTGATGAACAGCAGCTTAAAGATCTTCACATCAACTGTTACGATGTAGAAGAATAAAATCTAAATAAGATTGAAAGCGATGACTGTTGATGAGTCATCGCTTTTTTGTTGTAAAACTTTCAAAAATTTCTTTAATTGTGTTACTTATTATTTTTTTTATTTTTTTTGGCTGGCTTTTTGTTTATTAAATATTCACTATCAGAATTCATCTTCTCCCAATTGTATGGTAAATAATTAAAAAAAACATTATATTCTTTCACTATAGCGTTTTCAGGAAAATAAAGATTAATTTTTTCGAAATTATCAAAAAAATAATCCATACCATCCTTATGCATCCTATCACTAAATACAGTCCACCCTACATATTCCTCTACAATCGTATTTATAAAGTATTCAACAAGACTATAACATTCAGTCTTAACTTGCGAATTGTAAAAATAATTTTGTCCTTCATAATTATCAATACCCTTATGGCTGGAAGTTACATATTTATCTACAAATGGAATATACGTTGTCGTCTCTACTTCATATTGATCCAGCTTCAACTTCAATTTATTCAGTTCTGCAATCTTTTCATTCATTTCTTGTAAAAAGTAAATCAATTTAACAGGACTTTCTTCTTGATGGATATTCCACTTTCCATCAATACTAACAGCTTTTGGATTTAAAAGTGTATACTTCGGTCTGATTTCTCCGCTCTTTCTTTTTCTATAACTAGGACCGTATTCTAGTTGTAAGTCAGTTATTGTGAAGGTTAGTGATTTTATACCATCACCTTCAAAAAACTTCATATGCTCTTTCTTAATATTTTTTATGGAAAAATTGTCAAAATCATATGTGAATAAGTCATCTGCTGTCGAAACAATTCCTTTCCAGTAAATTCTGTAATTACAATAGACACTGAAATGTTCATTTGTTATTGCATTTTTATATTCAATTGGATCATAATCATCAATTTCAACCAAGGGCACATTATTTATTTTATAACCATTTTTTTCAACTTCTTCCTGCTTATAAGCAGTAATATTCTTTGGACAGCCTTTATAAATAGCATCTTTTAAAATTCTTGATTTTTGATTTGAACGATTAATGGAATATTTCATCTCATAATCCGCAGTTTTATTTTCTAAATCAACATTAACTCTTTTTATTTCTTGTATTTGTATAGAAATTGGCGGATTTTCAACAATATAAGAATCGTATTCACGTAATAACAAAACCCAATTCTCATACAAATCAAATTCATCAAAGTCTCCATATCCTGGTTTACCACTTTTTATTACTTCTGATAGTTCATAAAATTTATTCATTGCAGAAGCTGCTTTTTCAGATTTTTCTAATTCAATTGCATCATAATATGTACCTAAGGCATGAACCCATTGTTTGTTATTTTCATATTCTTGCGCTTTGGTAAAAAGTTCCTCGTAACTTTCTGCAAACAAATATGATATGCAAGCTAATAATAATACCGTTATAATTTTTTTCATTTTTATACTCCTTAAATGTAGTTTTATTTATTAAATTTAAATTAATACCAAGGGGTTTCTCCAGCCGTATTTGTGAAAACCGTAGCAATATTATCTGCACTAATTTGATCACCTTGTGCCATAGCATTTCTATATGCAGAACTGATAACATTACTAGTCCCTCTCAAACCTTGATATTCATCGCCTGAATTCGTCGTATATCCATTTACATTTAAAACCGATGCAAGTTGTTTTGAATCCATAGTACTTCCCTTTGATGCTAATTCATTGGCTAGATTTGCGATATAATCTTTTTTATTCATAAACATGCCTCTTCTTATAATAAGTTCTTTATTTTTATCCTATAGTTAAATTTTATGTTCTTTATAGAAATATATTATATATCAATACGTTATTTGTCAAATTCTTATTATCCGTTTAGAAATATTAAATATAACGATAAGGAATAATGAGATGACAGAAGCTGATATAAGAGAAAACCTTTCACGAAATATAAAGACTTTAAGAACAATTCAGAAAATTTCTCAAGCAGAACTTGCCGAAAAGGCAGATATTTCAATTCCCTTTCTGTCACAAATCGAATGCGGAAATAAGTTTCCTTCACCTGCAATTCTTGCACGCCTTGCAGATTCCTTAAATTCTTCTGTTTCAGACTTATTTGCAGATAAAGAAGTTATAAAAAACGAAGATCAAAAATTCGTTATAAATGCTATGAAATCGATTTTGGAAGGACAATTAAAATCTTTTGAAGATTTTTGTAAAGCGTATTTATAAAAGTAAACAACTCCTCATCTCGTGTTAGGGCATGGAGCGGTGCAACTTGCCAAAGGCAAGTTCGCAGTCTGCGTAGCAGACCGTCCGTAGGTAAGCCGCGGAACGCCCGACCCCTGCGAAGCAGGGAGAACACCCAAATAATACGGTGTGGTTGAATCGTCAGCAGATGTCGGTATTGTTTGACAGAGATGTAAAAACAATTGGTAAACATATTGGTAATGCACTGGAAGAAGAATTAGATGATTCAGAAAATCCAGCTGTCGCAAAATTTGCGACAATTCAAAACGAGGGGGCATGGAATTATAAAAAAATTATACCAAATTATTTTGCTTTCCGTTAAATTCCGTGGTATTCTGAATCAAAACGGAGGCAAAATATGTGGTTCACAATTGATACATGGTATTGCTTTAACACAGAAAAAATCGACATGATAACAGGTTTTTCGGACAGCGTTCAAATAGTTACTACTGGTGGTGAAGTTGTAAGTTTTTATTGTGATAATTCTACTGATAAATACAAGAAGCTTCTTCACGATATATACGGCGCATTTAAGGAAAATTCGAGTTATAATGTTGTGGTGAACAATACAAAAATCGAATATTCAACAATTGACAACAAAGCTAACACAATGAAAAACATCAGAGTATACTCTGACACGGATCAACCGATTAAAGTGTTCTCTGACGAATATCATCCTATTAAAACCCATCACATATAAAATTAACAGAAATCAATCCCCTGAAAGTTATTTTATACTGTTGATAAAATTCACCAGTTCAGTGCGGTTGTAATAACTTTCCGGGGATCTGAGAGTATAGTCCGGTTCGGCACCCTGGTCAATGTCGTAGTAAGCACCGTTTTTCATGCTGACAAGACACATTGGCCCGGAAATTCTAAAAGATGTTCCCCAGGCAGAAGAAACCGGCTGAACTACGCAGGCACCTCCAGCCGAAGTTTTTCCAATCAATGTGACCTTTTCCGATTCCTTAAAAGCGCTCGGAACAAGGTTTCCGCATGAAAAACTAACCGGCGAAGTGAGGCAGAACAGTTTTCTGTCACCCAGAGTATCTTTTTCGTCAAATTTATGGTCCCGGTTTGCATCACAACGATAGGAAGTTGTACTAACTGCCCCGCTCATTGTGTTCTTGATGCTCATATCATATTCTCCCAAAAACCAGGAAATTATATACACCGCCAAATCAGCTGCTCCACCAATGTTTACACTCAAATCGATGACTACATTTTTAATAGGACTGTTTTCCCGTGTAATCTGGTCATGGGCTTTCATAATCAGACCAAATATATCTTTTTCAGGAAACTCTGAAAGAGGAGTTGTATAGTAGCCAGAAGGTTTTGACCATAATTCAGAATCCATTTCAAAAATATCAAATGTGATGAAAGCAGTATCACCAATTTCTTCATAGGCTGGTATACCATCCGGATAAAAAGCGTTTCGTGCAGCCTTATATTGCTTTTCATATTCATCCAAACGTTCTCTTGCGGCTCCGTCAGGCTTAAAGCCCTCATGCTCACCTGTAAGATAAGAAAAGTTATACCACTTGCAATGATTGTCATCCAGGAAGCTTCCAATCAATGTGTAAATTGCCTTATCAGCATTAAAAACACTTGAGCCAAGAAGATACGATTTTAGGCTTTGCTCCTGAACAATAGATCTGCTTTCAATAGAACTTGAACCGACAGTCTGAAACAGCTTGTCAAAACTGCTGATTTCCTTGTGGTCTTTCAAACCGTAAAGATTATCCAGCATCATGCAAAGTTCACCGTAACCGAATTTTGCAAGCTCAGGACTGCGTTCTCCGTGCTCCCCTTCGTAATAAACTTTTCTGTCGTTTTCATTTCCTTTTTCAGATAAATCCCCGGTAAAAACCAGGCAATTTCCATTAAAATAAAAATTGTACAGGAAGACAGGAGCAATGAAAATATCTGAAAAAGTTTGAAGCGGAATCAAATATTCCCCGTCTACAACTGGTAAATCAATTCCATAACTTTTAAGATTGATTTCAAGGGGCTCACCAAATCTAGGAAGATATTTTGATGGACGCTTTTGAATAAGAAAAGGATTATTATTTTCATCAACATATGTCCTGGATGTCACATCCATAATCGTAGCACATTCAGGGCGCATTGCAAACAAATCATAATCCTGAAAACGAATAAGATCCTTTTCAAAATCAATTGTTACAGGGATATCAGCTCCATAAACATCGTTCTTTCTGACTAACGTAAAATTTGAGCCTTCTTTTAAAACCGTAAAATCCACAGAACCAGAAAAAGCCTCATATAGAAACCTTAAAATATCTGCACCTTCATTTACTACAATATATGGCAAATCATTTACATCATCCAGAAAATAAAGAGGCATCTCGAAACAACAATTTCCTTCCAAATACACAGAGTATAGTTCTGATGAGCTCCTTACTCCGTCATCCCCATCATCTGAATCTTTACAGGAAATAAGGGAAAGGGTAATAAAAATAGCTGTAACCAGGGATATTATCTTCTTCATCTTTGAACTCCTAAACAAATATACGATTTAATTTTTGATTTACCGTCTCTGCAATTTTACTATCTTATTCTACCTTACATAAATTGTAAGTACATCCTTCGGCTTGCCTTTACAGGTTACTTTCAGTTCAACGCTGTCTGTTTCGGCTTTTCCAAGATTAAAAAGCATTGCTGCATAAGGGCCGATTTGCTTATATAAAATCCTTCCATCATTAAAAACTGCCGGTCCAAGGAAAGCCGTTTTTGGAATCGGCTGATCTTTCCAATCATGTCTTTTAAATGTATTTACCTTCGGCAAATCATCAAAAGAAATAGACTCGTTTACAAATAGTTTTTCTAATGCTTGATTGGGTGATAAATCGCACCAGCCATAAAATTTATCCCACAGATTTATCGGTGTGATAGGGTATAGGTAAGTTTTCCAAGTTCCCATTAAGTCAGTGTAACTACATGTGTATTCTGCATTTCCCGAATATGTTGCAGCATTCTGATTCAAGCCCTTTCCCACCTGGGGGTAAAACATATCTTCTGCATATTTTTGAAAAAGAGAAACAACCGTATATTGTTTTCCACCCATTGCATTAACCGCATTTATTATTGATTCCATATCAACATACGGATTTGTAGCAAGTTCCTTTATAAACTTTGCTCCTCCAAAGTTACGGGAAAGCCATGCTCCCAGCATGAAAGCCACTGAGTAAGTTGAAGCGCTTTGTCCAGTTAGTCCATAGCACCATGAACAATAATTTCCATTATCAATTCGTCCTTTTGGTGTATGTATAAGATTGTCAATATCAGAATCCTCTATTCCAAGATATTCCTGCATCATGTCTTCACATAGCATAGCAAGAAGCTCTCCATACCAGTAAGTCCACTCTTTTTTCAGCCCAAACAACTTTATACCAGCAGAGATATAATGAGAAAACTCGTGCAGAGATGTAGAATAACATTCAAAAGGTTTTTCAAGGAGAGTTTTTGAATCCAGATACAAAAAACGCCCCTTATTACTTTCTGAATGGTTATAAAACATATCGTTTGGTGACGCATAACCATATGCACGTCCAATCTCTAACATTTCGCTCAAAAGAATATTGATTTTTGTACCTGTTTTTGAATGTGTTTTCATATCAGCAATTGGTTCAAAAGATTCTGCATCGTAAAGTTTATCCGTTGGTTCCCCGTACAGATGCTTTACAAGTCCATAACCGTTAATAAAAAATTTACCAAGCGTTTCTGCTGCTTCCTTAAAGGCAGTTCCATACTTTTTATAATAAGAATCATCCGTCCGAATCCAGATATTATAATCGTCTTCTGAAATAAGAAGTTCATAAGTATACGGCTTACACTTTTCTACTTCCTTGTCAAAAGATTCAGAATCTGAGGTGAAAAATGTCTCTGTATCACCCAGCTTATAGTCTATAGGGTAGTTCGGAGCAGGTTCTTCCGTTCTTGATTCTGCACCTCTTGTAGTGATCCCCGAACCAGCTTCCCTTATTTTTTTTAATTCCCTGACAAAATAGTCGTAGATTTTTTTGTGCGGATCATTCTCGAACTCTTTATCCAGAGCTTCAAGGAAGGATGCAGCATACTCATAATCTTCAAGACTGTGCGATTCAAGGCTTCATGAGCCGTTGATTGATGCCCCGGTGTTTTCTGCCGGCTCTGTAGAACCTGAGGATTCTGTAGAATTCGATAAATTTTCTACCGCACGCATATTATCTCCTTCAAGATTGGCATCTTCCGGATTTATACGCGCCATGTAAAGTGTCTTTCCCTTCACATTGTTTATAACAAGATTTGTGGTATCCTTTTCAACCGTTATATATTCACCTTCTTGGTAATCTACCGTCTGGTAAACCGACGCTTTTGGCTTTTCATCTGTATCATCTTGACAGCCGGTAAATAAAAGTGAAAGAGAGAGTACTCCCGCACAAGCAACTGCAATTATTCGTCCAAATTTTTTCATACTTTTTTCCACCCTTTTACCTTGATTTGAGGTGCACTCATCATTTTCGGAGAAGCTGCTTCATCAAGAAGAATTCCCTCCACGCAAAGACGATAGCCGTGTAATTCTTCAAGCGCGTCCTTCTTATCTTTATCCGCCGTAAGACTGTAAAGCGTTCCGTCTTCGGTTTTAAGGCCAAGCCACGCAAATGGCGCAGTTCCATACCATTCCACAACTCCGGTTACCTTCACCCGTTCCTGAGACTTTGACATTCCAAAAGCAAAAGCCGGAATCATCAGTGCAATTAAAAACAAAAATTTCTTCATAATGAAAATATTATATCATGAAGACCGGGAATTCAGAATTAAATTCGCGGGTAAAGATTCCCGGGGTGCAGCATATTAAGGCGTGTTGGACTTGCGGCTGTTCACTTTACTTCGTTTTCAAGCGCTTTTCCTGCAGCAAAATCCCGGATGTTTTCCAGAGTCGTATCCGCAAGATTTTTCAGCGCATTTGTGGTAAGAAAAGCCTGATGAGCAGTAATAATTACATTCGGAAATGTAAGAAGCCGGGCCAGAACATCGTCGGTCATGATGTCGGTAGACCAGTCGCTGAAAAAATACTTGCTTTCTTCTTCGTAAACATCCATTCCGATTCCGCCGATGTGACCGTGCTTCAATGCGTGCACCAGCGCTTTTGAATCGATAAGGGCGCCGCGGCCGGTATTTATGATTACCGCATCCTGCTTCATCATTTTCATTGTATCGTGATTTACAATGTGTTTTGTTTCTTCAGTGAGAGGGCAGTGGAGGCTCAAAACATCACTCTGCCGGAAAATTTCTTCTTTGCTCACATACTGTGCACCGGTTTCCGCGGCCCATTTTTCATTCGGGAACGGGTCAAAAGCAATTATTTTCATTCCAAAGCCCTTTAAAATCCCCGCCATAATCTGCCCGATTTTACCGGTTCCCAGAATTCCGGCGGTCAGTCCGTGCAGGTCCCGGCCTGTCAGTCCTTCAATATTGAAATTGGCCGTTTTGGTTCTAAGATACGCCTGGGGAATATGCCGGGTCAGAGACATCAAAAGAGCCGCTCCGTGTTCTGCAACTGCGTAAGGGGAATAGGCCGGAACGCGGACAACTTTAATTCCTGCCTGAGCAGCGGCCTGTAAGTCAACATTGTTGAATCCGGCACAGCGAAGGGCAATCAGCTTTACTCCGCAGTTTTTCAGCGTTTCAATAACCGCCGCATTTACCACATCATTCACAAAAACACAGACCACATCAAAGCCCTGTGCCGTAAGAGCCGTGTTTTCGTTCAGTTTATAGTCCCGGAAGTCGATTTCATAATCGAAGCCGCCGTCGGTATTTGCCGCAGAAAAGGATTTTTTATCGTAAGAACGCGTGTCAAAAAACGCAATTTTTGGTGATATCATAATTTTGCCTCCATAAAAATTATATTACGAGTTTTTGAATAAAAAAAGAGGAGATTTTGCAGGCTTACAATTGCCAGCACACCTCATCTACCCAGACTGTAGAAAACCCGACCATTCTGTGGTATTCTACTCCCATGCGAAATAAACAGAACAACGAGCTTGCAGTCTGCGGATTTGCGGCCGTAAAAAAACTTGAAAAAAATAACAGTGACCGAATCAGACGGCTTTACTTTACAGAAGAAAATGCTCCTCTTTTTGGCGGACTTTGCAAAAAACTCGCTGCCCGAAAGGGAATTTACAATAAGGTTGAGGATCCCAAGGAGCTTGAAAAACTCAGCGGCACCGTTCACCATCAGGGCGTTGTAGCGATGATTTATATGCCGCAGATTACGCCCCTGGATTCCGACATCACCGACAGCTGGATTGAAAACAACGAAAATGCGCTTTTGTTGGACCACATCGGGAACGCCAATAATTTTGGTGCAATCGTCAGGAGTGCCGCTTTTTTTGGAATGAAGAACATCGTAATTCCGGAGGATGAAGCCGAAAGCGCAATCACAACCAGCTCTTACCGCATTGCCGAAGGCGGAATGGAATATGTAAAAATTTATTCGGTGCGATCCATCGGGCGTTTTATGGAAGTACTGAAGGGCAGAATGGTACGAATCGGCACGGACTTGCAGGCGCGTTCACGGCTTTCTAGCGAAATAAAATCACTTTGCAAGGGAAAGCCGGCACTTCTTGTTCTTGGAAACGAAGAACACGGAATCAGCGAAGAAGTACGGGAAAACTGCGATGAACTGGTTTTAATTCCCTTCGGCGGAATGGCTCAGGGCAAGAAGGAACCCCTGGTTGACAGCCTGAATGTTGCTCAGGCAAGTTCAATAATTCTTTACGAATTGTGCAAATAAAAAATTGTACAAATAGACGAAAATGAAATACCTAATCTGTTCTGATATACACGGCTCCTTTGAAGCGGCGCAAAAAGTAATCGACTATTTTGAAAAGGCCGGCTGCCAGAAACTTTTTATTCTTGGAGACACGCTGTATCACGGGCCCCGAAATCCTCTTCCGGCCGGGCACAATCCCATGGCGGTGGCAGAGCTTTTGAATCAGTACCGTGAAAAGATTTGTGCCTGCCGCGGAAACTGCGACGCCGAAGTTGACCAGAAAGTCCTTAAATTCCCAACCATGGCGGATTATTTTGAGGTTTCGGTTAGAACCCCGGAAGAAAAACTGAATGACAACATAATTGAACAAAAAAAAATAAGTACAACGACTGATAAAACTTCGAGACCTGCTTTACAGGATTCACTTACTGATTCAACTACTGCAGCTTCAGATGCTGCTTCTTCAGGTAAAGACACCCTGCGCCTGTTCTGCTCCCACGGCCATGTTTACGCACCGGAAACCCCTGACGGCGCAATGCCCGTAAACTGCGAAGACGCCAAAATGCCGGATTTTTTATCGAAAAAAAATGTTTCGGCAGTTACATCGTCCTCGACAAAGACAATTTTTTTCTACGGGCATACCCATATTTCAGTTCTGGAAAAACGGAACTCAAATTACATCGTGTGCAACCCAGGCTCAACCTCCCTTCCAAAGGGCGGAACCCAGGCAGGCTTTGCTGTTTTGGACACTGAACAGCATACTCTAAGCCTGCTTGATATGAATGGAAATGTGATACGCCAGTTGTCGGAAATCTAAAATCTGACGCCGCGACCAAAACATTGCGCAGTTCGCACGACAATAGCGATGGCGGCAACTGTACTGCTACTGAACTACTATCTTTTTTGTTTCGTTCCAGCGGCATTCGTTGGAAAAAGTTGCGTCCCGGCCGCAGATGGAATATCGGACTTTGTATGCTTCTCCAACTTCAGTATCAACATAGCTTTGCTCAGATGCATTCAAAGTTATAAATTTATATTCGGCAACATCATTCATAGCGCCCGGCGTAAAATGCTCGCAGATTATATCGTAAAAATCTGCTCCTTCGATTTTTTCCCAGCTGAAAGTAAAGCTTTTGTCCTGATTTTGAACGGCGTTTATTTTTGTAACATACCCGATTTCACCAGCAGGCACTTCCGGAAATTTTCGCGGCGTGGTTGTAAAGGTGAACGTTGTAGGTTTGCCGTCTTCATATTTATTCCAGAAAGCTCCCTTTGCGCTGTTAGATGCATAAACGGTTACCTTGTAGGTTTCTTCCCAAATCAGGTTTTCTAGCAAAAATTTCGTTTCTTCGGTCCATGTATATATGACAGAAGTTTTGTTTGAAATACAGTCTACATCAACTAAATAAGAATCCGCGTGGTCAACCTTATCCCAGCAAATCAGCGCCGTAAAGTCCGTAACATTTTCAGCACGCAGATTTTCCGGCGCATCAAGCTCTTCCTTCGGTACATCTACACAGGAAACAAAAAATATCGCTATGGTTATAACAGATAAAAACTGAACCGACCGCACAAAACTTGAAAAAAATGCAAGCAAAGCTTGTACACAGTGATTACTTTTAACCATTTCTCTCCCTCTCTCACTCCACTAAAAGCGTCACAGACGCGTCTACAAAGCGTAAATAATATTTTTTCCCAGGTTCAAAATCGGCTATTTCATCTTTGAATGAAAAAATGTAGTCTTCGCCGTCTTGTGTAAACTCAAGATTGGTTTTTAAAAGTTTTCCATCCGCAGAAAAAAGCATAACTGTATACTCATCAGAATATAACTTCAGGATTCCTTTTTCCGGAGTTACGCTAAACCAGAGGGAACTCTGTTTTTCAGGATTCCAGTCTGCCCAGTTTGGATTATTTGAATTATCAACCTCAATATGGAAAGTTTCTTTCTGGCCATTCTGAACCGGATAAGCCGTATCCATCGTAAGATTTGTCGCCTTAGGAGCGCTTGCCTTTACCCAGGTTGAAATAACGCTGGAGGTTCCGTTTTCTCCAAAGGCCTTCACCTTAAAATAATACTCCACTTCATTCCGAAGCGGGTAAATCGTGCACTCAGGCTTTGTAACTGTCTGGATTTCTTCAAAAGTAGAAAAACGCTCTTCCATCAGACTGCTTGACATGTATACTTTGTAGTAGGTTGCGCCCTCGCTTGGAGCCCAGCTTAGTCTCAGCGCGTTTGTATGTCCTTCAACCTCTGAAGTTTTAAAATCCGTTGGATAATCAAGGCAAACCTTAGGATCAGAAGCAGTGGTAATTTTTACAGAATCGCCCTTGCTTTCGACCGGAATAATAATTATGTACCAGAGATACATTCCGGCAAAAATATGGTAATCAGCTGTTACTTCGTAAGTATACTCCGTGTCCGGCTCACAGTCTGTATCCTCAAAAGAGGTAGTTTCATTTGGAAAGCTACGACATTCGCACTCGGTATGCCCGTCCCGAGTAAAGCTGCGTTTAACTACATAGCCTTCAAAATTGGAGCAGTAGTTCCAGGAAACATTAACTGTCGTTGAAGGAGAATCCTTTGAAAGCTCAAGCCGTGTGTACGGAACAAAAATGTTCAGTTCCTTAGCGGCTTCCATGTCCTCATCATCGCAGGAAATGAAAAGTGAAGTAAAAAGCAGTGAAACAAAAAGCGGGGCAACTGACAAAAACGAAAAAGAACGGCGAAAAACTCTCTGAAAAATTTTCATGGATGAAATATAACAAAAAACGGAAAAAATGTCATTTATTGAGCGACTATTCGGCCACCACCAGCTCAGTTTCCCACTGTCCGGCCGTCCCACTCTGCAGAATGGGCTCTTTCACGGGCAATTGTTGCATCAAAATCTGCCATCGGTTCGCAGTTGGCTTCGATGTTCAGCGCCGTTGTATGAAGCCGCCGCAAGCATTCAGACTTGTCCTTATAGCCAAGCCGGGCCTTTTCAATGCTGTCCTGCAAAACCCGAATGGATTCGTCATAGATTTTTAGAGGAACAGGGAAGGGATGGCCGTCTTTTCCGCCATGAGCAAAGCTGAACCGCGCCGGGTCAGAAAAACGACTGGGGGTTCCGTGAATAACTTCGCTCACCAGCGTAAGAGACTGCAGGGTTCTTGGTCCAAGTCCCGGAGTTAAAAGCAGGCTTTCGAAATCTTGAGGTCCCGCCTCGTATGCCGTTGCAAGAACAGCCCCCAGGCGTTTTAAATTCACATCTTCAGCCCGCACTTCATGGTGGGCCGGCATAACAAGATTCCGACCGCATTCAATAATTTCGCCGGAAGCAGCCGGTTCCGAGCCGGCAAACAAACTGCGTTCACCAGCCATTCCATCATTGTTTGCACGACCGCCATAACCAAAGGTCACCCCGGCGTCATCCGTCCGCAAAACAGAACGAATTTCCTTGAGCATTTTATCCGGATTTTCACCGGCAATTTCCAGGATTCCGTCCCGTGTGGAACCGGCGTTCCTGTCCGTTAAATTCAATATTCGCCCGCGGTTTTCGCCCACAACGCCGGAATGGGGCTCTTCCACAAAGGATTTAAGATTTGGTGAGCACCAGTGATAGCGCCGGGCCGTTTTTTCCGCAGCATTCATTCCCTGCTGTACCACCGCCCAGTCGCCTTCTTTTGTCAGAATAAAATTGTGCTGATAAAGCTGAAATCCGTCCTGTACGGCAGTATTATCCACCTTGGCACATAGCTTGCTGTCCCGCACAAGGGAATCCCCATCGAGCCCGGTTGCATCCGCAAGAAACATCAGTTCTTCCGGGGTTTTCCGGGAATATTTTCCGCGCCCACCGCATACCACGATCCCCAGCTCCCTGGCCCGTGCGTTCAAGCCCCGTTTCAGAGCATACATTACGCTGGTAGTAATTCCGCTTGAATGCCAGTCCATTCCCATAACGGAGCCCAGGGACTGAAACCACAGCGGATCACTCAGACGCTTTAGTACTTCCTGCCGTCCATAATTTATGATTAATGATTCAACGATTAGAGTTCCAAGAGTCATCATGCGGTCTGCAAGCCACTTTGGAACCGTTCCTGTATGTAGGGGCAAATCAGCATGCCCGGTGCTTTTTATCATATTATTTTTTCCATAAGGTACTGACTCGACTGTGAAAAACCTGCAATCCACAGGAAAGTTTCCACAGTAAAATCATTATATGTACTTACCTTAAGTTTGGAAATTCCTTCTTCCTTCAATTTTTCACAGGCATGAATTAGCATTTCAGTTCCATATCCCAGACGACGATAACCTTTCCGAACAAGAATTTCATCAACATAGTAATAAGGTTCTTCATCCAGAATCGGAGTAGAGATGTGCCCGATGAAAACCGCAAAAACTTCACCCGTCTTGTTTTCCATTACATAGGCGCGGGTACACTTTCTGTCCAGAAGCTCAGAAAGGTGCGCTTCTATTAATTCTTCCGATTTATTTTCAAAACACTCTTTATAGAACTCCCGGAGTTTTACGCGCATTTCATTATCATGATGAGCGTCCGCCGCCTCATAACAGTACGGAACAATGTGCTTTTCATCCTCAGAAGAGAAGGACATATTCGGCTGCACAAAATTCTGATAAGTCTTGTAGGAATTCATATTTCTTCCTACGGAAAGAATCTTCTCCAGTTCCTTTCTTAACTGCTGAGAACTCAAAATTACATCCACAAGCTCCGGACAATAGCGGGTTCCAGAACCTTTTTTAAGTTCTTCCATCAGCTCGTCAAAGCTCTTCTGAACCGAATAGTTTCTTCCCATGGTATCAGTAACCGTATCCATCATATCGCAGATAGACACCAGATTTACAAGCATCTTATATGGTGAAGAATAACATTTGTACGTCTCCGGGTAGCCCCCTTCATCATTCCAGAATTTGTGGTGCCCTTCAATAAAATCCTGATATTCCTCAAGATAATCAATTCCGCTGATAATTTCCCGGCCGATGGAAGGATGCCGTTTTATCCGTTCATATTCATTCTTTGTAATCGGCCTGAACTGAAGGTTAATTATGTTCGTAACACCAATTTTTCCGATATCGTGAAGAAGCGCCGCATTTTTGATAAGGCGCAGAAGCTCAATCCGGTTTTCAATGACTTCCTGGCGAGTAGAAAAAACTCCCGGAATTATGCTCAACTCCGGCTTTTCCTGAATCACATGATAAAGACAAATTCCGGCAAGGCTTGAAACCATTCCAAAATGAATTGCCGAAGAAATCTGCCGGTGAATGAAAATCGACTGAATAAAAAGCATAAAATCGTTTTCACTCTCAATTTTTTTTGCAACCAGCTTTATCAAATCAACAATAAATGAATCAATTCTGAAGCCCTTATCTGCATAGCGGCTTTTTTCGTAAAAACACACCATCTGCTGAATGATTTTCTTGCACTGCTTTTTATTCTGGCAAATTTTCAGGTAATTGTACAAAAAGACATAATTATACGAAAAATACTTGTTAAAAAGCTTCATTTTGTCCAGCATTTTTGAAAACTGCGGATCAACCGGGTCTCCGTCGTCCGGAAATGCCAGATCCGGAAACACAAGGGATTTTTCTTTTTCAAAAAGCCGGCAGCTCAGGGCAAAACGTTCTGCAAAAATTGCTTCAACTTCCTCTTCCGTTTTTTCACCACAATAAATTTGAAGCAGATGGAAGTAAGTAAAAATCATCAGATTTACTTCGCCTTCCTTTTCTTCCTGGGAAAATTCCTCTCGAAGCCAGCCTTTTATTACATCCAGAGCCTTTTCATTCGCTTCTTTATTTTTTTTTCCCAGCTTAAATTCTCTCTGCCCGACGGTAAAAATCCCATAAATCCTGAAAAAGCGCAGTAAATATTCAATGTGAAAGTGAAAATCCGCGTTCGGGCTCCACATCTTTGAACAGAGCTCGTCGCTGGATTCCCTCAAAAAAGCGGCAGTGCGCTCATAAATTTCAACAAACTGTCTGTAATCGTCAGATTTGTAAAGGCAGAAGGCGAGCATTTCGTAGGTTCTGCAAAAAACCTCGTGAATTCGGGTTGTATCGTCGCCACAGCTTTCCTGGGTTGGAAAAAGGGAAAGCGCGCGCTCAAACAATTCAATCGTGTCTTCAAAATTGCCGGAAATCAAAAGAGTTCTGCTGATTCCCAGATTCATATATGAACTGAACAGAAGGTGGTCGTTCAAAATATCTTTCCGGCACAAAATCGCGTTTATCAGGTCGTCAACAACATAGGTGTCAATATTGTTCTCAAAAAGAAAAAAAGTCGTGTGCAGAAGGTAAGCCTGCAGTGCTTCAAGACTCAGCTGTTCCGGATTCCTGATTGCCGGCTGAATATATTCCTCTAAAAGCCTCTGATTTTCCTTAAAAACCCGGCGTGTCAGCTGGGAGTTTGCAGCACGCTGGACCTCCCATTTTTTATAGTCATAGGATTCCTTTAAAATTCGCCGCTCCAGGTGAAAAATCAGGTCTGAGTTAAATTTATATTTATTAAAGAAAAATACTACATTTTCTTTAGTAATTGAATCTGCGTTCACCTTTCCATTATAACCCGATTTTAAAAAAAACGGTAGAAAGAAATTTTGTTCGGACAACAGGAAACCAGGACTTCCGAACTGCATTTTGTTTCCGATTTCGCTTGGTTTCCGCCAGATTTATAACACACAATTTGATTTTCATTCTCAAATTCCCTTGACCTTGCAAAAAAAATTATATATATTCTACAAACAATTTGAGAACAATTCTCAAATTAAATCTATCAACAATTTTTCCCGAGGAAATAATGAAAAAGTCGATTTTAAAGTTCTCTCTCTGTGCATTTTCAATTCTTGCACTTTCTGTAAATTTTTCATCCTGCAAAAAATCAGGTTCAGAAAAAACTGCGCAAAAGGATAAAATTTCTGTGGTTGCCACAACCTTCCCATGCTATGACGCAGTTCGGGCTGTTTCAGGCGACTTCTTAAACTCAAAAGTTAACCTCAAGCTTCTTGTAAAACCGGGCATGGAAGTGCACTCCTTTGATCCTGCTCCGGCAGACATCGTTTCGATTCAGAAATCTGACCTGTTTGTATATGTTGGCGGAGAAAGCGACGAATGGGTAGAAAAAATCCTAAAAAATACCTCTGACGAACTGAATTGCCAGACCGTTGAACTGATTCACTTTGTAAATACTCTGGATGAACCTGAATTCGATGAAGACTTTGAAGAGGGTGAAGCCACGGAAGAAAGCGGAAGTGCGCACCACCACGAACACGATGAAAGCGACGAGCACGAGGCTGCCCACCACGACCACCACCACGAAGCAGAGCATCATGAAAATGAAGACCACAACGAACACGAGCACCACGAAGGTCACCATCACCACCACGAACATGCAGAAAATGTTCACGAACAGGACGAGCACATCTGGACAAGCCCTGAAAACGAGCTGATTATCGTTCGGGCAGTCTGCACATATCTTCAGCAGATTGCAGAAAAAAAAGGACTTTCCGAGCTTTCAGCACAATTTGAAAAAAATGCAGAAGAATATTGCTCAAAAATTGAACAGGTTGCACAGAAAACCGCTGAAATCATTGCTTCAAAATCAGAAAAGTTCCTTTTGATGGCAGACCGCTTTCCGTTCACTTATTATGTAAACTACTATGGACTGGAATTTGACGCCGCCTTTAGCGGTTGCAGCACCGCTGTTGAAGCAAGTACGGCAACAATTTCCCGTTTGATTGACACAGTAAAAGAAAAGCAGCTTCCTGCAGTTTTCTACATCGAGCTTGGAAATCACAAAATTGCTGATTCAATCTCAGAAAGTACAAAAACTAAGGCGCTTCTTCTGGAATCCTGCCAGAATGTAACAAAAACAAACTTCCAGAATGGTGAAACTTGGGTTACGCTTATGGACAAAAATGCCGAAACTCTTAATATAGGATTAAAATAAATAAGATCAAAATGAAAATGCCGGATTTTCAAACAGTTTTATCAAAATCCGGCTCTTTCTAACTTCTTCTAACACTAAACAGGTGGAAAAATGGCTCTTGTTGAATGTCAAAATGTCTGCGTAAACTACGGAAATTACCAGGCCTGCAAAAATGTTTCCTTCAGTATAAACCCCGGCGATTATTTATGTATTGTCGGTTCAAACGGTTCAGGAAAATCTACCCTTGTAAAGGCGATTCTCGGACTGTTACCGGTAAAATCAGGTCAGATTAAGCTGGACAAGCTTCATACGGGCTATCTTCCTCAGCAGAACAACATTCAGCGGGATTTTCCAGCCAGCGTAAAGGAAGTTATTCTTTCAGGCTGCCTTACCCGCGGAAAGCTTTTCTATTCAAAACAGGACAAACAGAACGCTGCGGAACAGATTAAAAATCTTCAGCTTGAACAGATTGAAAATAAATCCTTCAGCGAGCTAAGCGGAGGTCAGCAGCAGCGTGTTCTTCTGGCCCGAGCCTTATGCGCCGCTAAGAACCTGATTGTACTGGACGAACCGGTTACCGGTCTTGACCCTGTAGTAACAGACGAGCTTTACGCAATTATCCGCCGGCTAAATAAAGAGAAAAATATTGCGGTAATCATGGTAAGCCACGACGTACACCGGGCCGTTCAAAATGCAACGCATATCCTGAATATGAATAAAGAGCCGCTTTTCTTCGGAACTGCGGAAGACTATCAGAAAACTGAGTTTTACAAAAATTTAAGCCATGTTGAAGTCTGCGAAACACATCTTTGTAATCACTGCGGAAACGACTGCAATGCAACTCACATTCACCTTCCGGGAGATTATTCACATGCTTGATTTCTTTTCACAGCTTTTTTCATACGGCTTTATAACCCGCGCCCTGATTGCGGGAACCCTGATTTCACTCTGTTCTGCACTGCTGGGAATTATCCTGGTTTTAAAACGCTTTTCCATGATTGGCGACGGTCTTAGCCACGTTGGCTTTGGAACGATGGCAATTGCAATGGCATTGAACTGGTCGCCCCTGGCAATTTCCGTTCCAGTCTGCATAATCGCGGCTTTTCTTCTTCTGAGGGTAAGCTCTTCTGCAAAGGTAAAAGGTGATGCTTCAATTGCGCTGATTTCCAGCTCTGCACTGGCAATCGGTGTTCTTGTTACCAGCGTCACAAGCGGACTGAATACAGATGTAACCAGCTTTATGTTCGGAAGCATCCTTGCAATCAGCCGCTCTGACGTAATTTTAAGCATTATCGTAGCAGTTCTTGTTCTTGGACTTTTTATTATTCTTTACAACCGCATTTTTCTGGTCACCTTCGATGAAGCCTTTGCAACAGCAACCGGAATTCACTCAAATATCTACAATGCACTGATTGCCGTTCTTACCGCACTCACGATTGTTGTAGGAATGCGCCTTATGGGAGCCGTAATGATTTCAAGTCTTCTGGTTTTCCCGGCACTAACCGCAATGCGCATTTTTAAGAGCTTCTTCAAGGTCGTTATTTTTGCCGCAATTCTTGCAGTGGTCTGTTTTTTTGCCGGAATAACTGCAAGCTTTGCCTGGTCTACACCTGCCGGCGCAAGTATAGTTGTTGCAAACCTGATTGCTTTCATAATCTGCACGATTATCGGAAAAATAACGAAAAGATAAAAAAAGGGCTGTCCATTTTGAAGTGTACTCCAAAAGTTGGACAGCCCTTCTTTTTTTGCAAGATTATTTCAGGAACTACACCCGCATCATTCAGCAGGTCGCATTTGTTCCTTATAATCCCAGTCGTTTCAGTGCACCTGAAACGGCATTCCTGGTCACATCTGCTCCCTAGAATTTAATTCCTTTAAGCGCACTGTTAATAGTCTTGTTCAAATCACCTGAACCGCTGGTCAGAGATTTCTTAATCTGACGTTCAAGCTCTTTCTTTGTTGAATCAACCTGCTTCTGTAAAGAATCCATTGAAGATTTCTGATTGTTTATCAGGCCTTCAATGTTGGTGAATGCCTCGATTTTATCTGTTGCGATTCCGGTCTTTTCAGAAAGCATTTTAGCAACGTTTTCTTTTGCATCTGCTGCAATAGTACTTAATTCAGCAGAAATTGCATTTGTAAGCGGATTTACAATCTGCGCAGTCAGCTTATCAAGGTTATCGATTGAAACCAAAGCCCCGTTTGCTTCTGAGTAATTTACCGTAAAGCCGATTGTAAGCTCGTTGATTCCTGCAAGAGTATCGTTGTAAAGCTTGCAGATTCTTTCCGGCTCAAAAGACATACCCTTCATTCCGTTCATCTTCATATCAACATTTCCGCCGATTTTGAAGCTTCCGGTGCTGTCAGCTGTCATTACCGCCTGAATATCCGAGCGGGAATCAAAACTGAATACAGAAGCGTCCGCCTTGATTGGCCAGCCTTTTCCGGCATAATTTGCAGAAACAAGTGGTGCCCGGGAATCCTTTCTGGCATCGATTACAATCTTTGCATTGTTCTCATTTCCCATGATCTTGAAGTCGGCTTCAACTGTTGCCGGTCGTCCAAGCATATCCTGATTGTTCGAAACATCCTGAGCAGTTCCCTTGAACAAAAGATTCTCCGGCTTCTGCTCTTTACCATATTCATAACCGGAAGCAACAGCCTGCTCTACAAACAAAGTCGGCACTGTATCTGCAGCATAATAAACCATTCGTCCAGGAAGTCGTTCCTTCTTTTCTTCAGGCTTTTTATTTGCTTTCTTTTCCTTATTCTTTGCCGCAATCTTAGTAGCAGTATTTACGGCTGTATTTAGCATTTTATCGGTTTTGCTTTCTCCGTCACCAGCTTCGCTCTCTGCAGAACCCTCAGCATTTTCGTCCTGCCCAAAATCACCGTTCTTTACGCCTTTCGCAATACCCATTGCCTTATCCATATAAGGCGAATATTTTCCAAGAACGCTGTACATAAGAGACTGAACTGCTTCTTCAACCATGTCACTCAAACCGGCAGGAGTAAAAAGCTTTCTGATATCAGCAATTTTTGTCTCAACCAGAGTTGTATCTGCTTTGATAGCACCTTCCAGCTGCTTTTGATATCCAACCACAGCCTTTGAATCGCTCTGGATTTCGCGGGTTGTTTTTTCAATTGTCTGCTTAAGTTTGTTTCCTTCAGTTGTAGCATTGTTCAAATCTGTAAGAGCCTTCTTTAGACGGGTTACATCATTAATTTTTGCCCAGTTTGTATTAACCAGTGAATTTACGCTGCCGGAAAACTCCTTAACGCTCTTTTCCAGCTCAGCAGGAACCTTTTCCCATTTCTGAACCTTCTGCTGAACATCCCCGGCAATATCCGTTGCAACCTTCGGAGACTGAAGCTCATTCTGCAGGTCATTAATCATCTTTTCCGGATTGTAATTTTCGAACATTGCCAGAAGAGTTTCCTGAGCAGCTTTCTTCAGAGCCTCGGCTTTTTCATCATTCTCAACTTCGCTTTCAGATTTTTTTGCCTTATAGTTCGGAAGCTCACCTGAAGTCTTTCGGTCAGTATTTATCGCAACACCTTCCACCGCAATTTTTTCAGCGTGGAACTTTCCGCGGCACAAATCCGTCAGATTGAAATCGATTACAATTTCGTCCATCTGGAAAAGATTTTTCATCGGCGAATCTTTATTTGCCTGTTCAAGATTTTTTACGCTCACATAGGAATCAAAAAAGCGGAAATCAACCTTTTCAACATCAGTTTTTGCCTGAAAAATTCCCTGCATTGAAGAAACAATTGCTTTTTTAATAATTACGTTTTTGAACATCGTAAAGCAAATCACAATTGCACCAACAAAAATCACCGTTGCCAGAAGCGGAACAAACTTTATTCCCGGCTTCTGATTTGCAATCTGCTTTGCAAGGTCTTTGTAGCGGTCAAAATCCGGTTTTGGAAGCTCAGCCGTCAAATCAACCTTTACAACGTCTTCACCCTTTGTATTTTTTGCAGGAACGAAGAGTTTTTCCACAAAAACTCTGTCCGGTTCAATAAAAAGATGCTTTGAAACCTTCTTTTCAAAGGCTTTTGGCGTATATTCCTTCTTGTAAAGCTTAGGCAGCTTTTTTGCAGGAACCATTTTTACTTTTTTAGCCGGCTTATTGTCTGAAGCACTGTCTACGCCCTCTGCCGAAGCAACTGCATCCTGAGCACTTTCAGCAGCCGGCTGTTCGGTAACTTCAACCTTATTTTCTTCTATCTGATTATTTTCTTTATCTTCCATTTTGCTCTCCTCAACTACGAAATCTGCTTAAAGATTTTTTCAAGCAGCGGAATCTGGTACAGGGTCTTAAGCACCTTGGATTCGTTGAATACAGGCGCAATCCACTTTCTCCAGGCCTTAATCACAAAATAGAGCACCACAAAAAGCGGGATGTAGCACACAATTCCACAGATAAGAGAACCGCATACAATCGTATTATTAAAGCGGGTAAATCCAACGAACGGAACATTCAGAAGGGTAGAGTAAAAATTCTCCAGAGGCTCGTAGGTCAAAATCGCATAGCCAATTTTGTCGAACAGCGGATCAAATACCGGCGCAATACAAGCTCCGATTATCATCATGATAAAGTAGCCCGGCTTATTAATTCTTACAAACGCAAAAAATACCAGCAAAATGTACCAGAGCAAATTATTTTTTGGCATCAATCCAAGAATCAAACCAATACAAAACGAATTCGCAATCTGACTCGGCTTCACATTCGCATTAAAAGCCTTCAAAAGATCTACTAAATATTGAATCATAATTCCCCCATTTTTATTTAAGAATTTAATTATAACATATTTTTTTTGGGGGAGCAAAAATTTTCTCCTACTCGCCTTACACTACTCGCCTTCCACTACTCGCCTTCCACCGCCCGCTCACGCTCAGTCTGGTCGGCTCTTTTTATATTTCCACCGCCCATCCTGCTTGACATTCTCTATACCGTTCGGTATATATTATAGTATACCGAACGGTATAGAAAGGAGGCTTTATCCATGAATTCACTTTTTTCAGACAAATTTTTCTATCATATTTATCCCCTGGGACTTTGCGGCTGCCCGGAAAGAAACGATTTTTCCTGTCCGGCCGGAACTGCCTTTCAAAAACTTACCGCTGAACTTCTAAAAATCAAAAAGCTCGGCGTCAATGCCCTTTACATCGGGCCGGTTTTTGAATCAACGGCCCACGGCTACGACACAGTAGACTACTACCACATAGACAGACGCCTTGGAAACAACCAGACTTTTTCAGATTTCTGCAGCGAATGTCATAAACTTGGAATTTCCGTAATTCTTGACGCCGTTTTTAATCACACCGGCCGGGATTTTTTTGCCTTCAAGGATATTCAGAAAAACCGGGAGAATTCACCATATAAAAACTGGTACAAAAACCTGAATTTTTACGGCCACAGCTGTTACGGCGACTCTTTCGACTACGAGGGCTGGGCCGGCTGCAAGGACCTGGTAAAACTTGATGTGGATAATCCTCAGGTTCGTGAACATCTTTTTGGAGCCGTCGATTTCTGGATTGATCAATTTAAAATCGACGGACTTCGTCTGGATGCCGCAGACGCCTTGAGCAAAGATTTTCTGGATGCGTTGAGCCATCACTGTAAAAATAAAAAAAATGATTTCTGGCTTATGGGGGAAGTTGTGTACGGCGATTACAACGACTGGGCTCGTCCCGGACGCCTGGATTCCGTTACAAACTACCAGCTCTACAAGGCTCTCTGGTCTTCCATGAATGACAAAAATATGTTCGAGCTTTCCTACAACCTGAACCGGGAATTCGGAAACGGTGGCATCTACAATTATTCGCCGCTCTACACCTTTCTTGATAATCACGATGTGAACCGAATTGCCAGTACAGTTAGTCGGATCGAACACCTGTACCTGCTTTACGCTCTGATGTTCTGTATTCCGGGCATTCCTTCCATTTATTACGGAAGTGAAGAAGGCCTCTGCGGTACACGAAATAATTCCGGAGATCGGGAACTTCGGCCGACCCTTCCACCATTTTCCGGCAATATCCCGAATTATGCAGCCCCAAGAAATGGTGCCCACGACCTTGCAAAATTAATCCCAGAGTTCGCTTCAATCCGCAATAACAATGCGGCCCTAAAACAGGGAAATTACAGGCAAATTTTTGTTTCAAATGAACTGTTCGCTTTTTCCAGAAGCTTTGAAGGACAGGAAATAATTATCGCCGTAAACTGTTCGGAAAAAAAGCAAAAGATAACGCTGAATGGGGCTGATTGCAGCAGAGGTTACCACAGTCTGCTGAATGAAGAAAAGCTTTCACCCTGGGAGAACCAGCTGGAAGTTCCCGCAAACTGGCTCTGCATTTACAAGAAAAACTGATTTAGAGCCTAACCGTTTACAACTCCGTAGGCAAAGGCGTGTACAATCGAATGAACAAGAGGCTGTAAATTCGGTTGTACATCTGCCGCTGTGGATGTGTCGGCAACCTGATTTTCACAAGCCTGGCCATCACCCTGAATTTTTCCATTTATGTAATCCAAAGCTACCGCCCGACAGTTACACTGAAAAATTCTGCTGTAAAGTCGCTCCTTTCCCCGCATATTACCGATTTCATTTACAGACTGAATAAAAAAGCCTTCAAACAGCTTTTCCAGCCTTTCGGAAAACGCACGGTAAAGCTTTCCGCCCTCAGACTCCTCTGATGCAGTGGAAAGCGCACAATGGAGCCTGAAAAAATCCGGATTTTCCTGTGCCGCTTCAATTTCGGCACAAAGAATATCACCCAGGCTTTTGATAAAATCATGTCTGTACTCAGAGGCTTTTTCTAGCCGCCCATACAGGCTTTCACCCAGGTTTTCGATGATAGCAGAAAGAAGCCCGGTTTTACTGGAAAAATAATAATACAGCGTAGGCTTTGTAATATTGGATTCCGTACAAATCTCCTGAACACCAACCCCTTCATAGCCCTTTGCGCTAAACAGGGAAACTGCCGTGTTCAAAATCAGATTTTTATTTTCCGAATTCTTTTCCATAAATCAACCGGTCTTCTTTAAGAAATTGGTCTGTCTTCCGCCAGACTTACATCCCGCACGGAAGGCAAAATAATCTTCACAGGATTTTATATTCCGTGCAAAATTATGTTTATTATCCTACATTCCGCGAGCCCATTCGTATGTGCTCAAGTACGGATCCGGCTTAATTGCTCCCGGAGTTGCCCAGATTTCATCGATAAGACCGTCTTTGTTTACACGGCCAATTCTTACCTGCTTGTACAGATGCTGGTTTGCACCGTCAATTGTAACCGTTCCTTCAGGAGCCGTAAAACTAAGGCCTTTTGCAGCCATTCGTACATCTTCAACCTCAAAACTTTTTGCTTTTTCGCAGGCTGCAGCCCACATGTAAACTGCAATATATCCCGCTTCAATCGGGTCTCCGGTAACACGGTCGTTTCCGTATTCGCTTTTATAGTCCGAAACGAATTTCTGGTTTCGAGGAGTTTCCGTGGTTTCGTAATAGTTCCAGGTTACAAGATGACCCTTCAGGTTTTCAATTCCAATCTGGCTAACTTCTTCTTCAGAAATCGAAAAGCTCATGGTCGGAAGATTTTCAGAAGTAAATCCCGCAGCCTTAAATTGTCTGAAAAAATCAATATTTGAATCACCGTTCAGGGAATTGATTACTACATCAGGTTTTTCCAGCTTAATCTCCTCAATTATCTCGGAAAAATCTTTATGCCCCATTGGAACATATTCTTCGCCCACAACCGTACCCCCAAGCTGTGCAAGCTGAGCCTTGATGATTCTGTTTGCAGTTCTCGGGAAAATATAGTCACTTCCTAAAAGAAACATCTTCTTTCCGAAGTTTTCGGCACAATAATCTACCGCCGGAACAACCTGCTGGTTTGGAGAAGCGCCCATATACATAATGTTTGGACTGGCTTCCATTCCTTCATACTGAACCGGATACCACAAAAGTCCAAAAAGCTCTTCAAAAACCGGCTTTACAGCCTTTCGGCTGGCAGAAGTCCAGCAGCCAAAAACAGTCACAACCTTGTCGTTCTCAAGAAGCTTTCGTGCCTTTGCAGAAAATGTTGAAGGATCACTTGCTCCGTCTTCTTCCACAACCTTTATTTTCCTACCCAAAACACCGCCTGCTTCATTTATTTCCTTGATAGCAAGCATCTCTGAATCTCTTACCGGCACTTCACTCATAGCCATAGTTCCCGTCGTCGAATGAAGGATACCAACCTTTACATGTTTGGTATCTCCTTTACATCCTGAAAGACCAAAAACAGTAAGAACTCCTGCTGCCGCCAATCCTATACCAATAGATTTCTTCAAAATTATCCTCCCGAATTATATTTTCAATACTTATTCTATCTGTCCGGTCTCTACAAGCAATTTATCCACCAGAACATTTTTTATTCTACAACAAATCGTAAGTTGTCATAATACCTTTTCCCTTAATATTGCACTGAATTGGTTCACTGAATGAAAAATTCTTTTCTTTCAGAATATTATACAAGTTTTCTGAAATTCGAATTTTACCCGGAGTTGCAACGCTTTCCATTCGGCTTGCAACATTAACTTCATTTCCCCAGATATCGTAAATGAACCGTGTACGGCAGATTACACCGCCGGTAACCGGACCAGAATTCAAACCGATTCGAATATTGAACTTGATTTCCGCAGTTTTGTTGTATTCTGCCAGATCTTCCATCATTCCCTTAGCAAACAGGGCCATTACTTCGGCATGATTTTCGTTTGGAGTAGGGCAGCCGCAAACCGCCATATACGCATCTCCGATAGTTTTGATTTTTTCTACGCCCATTTTTACAGCCCGGGAATCAAAACGCATGAACAAATCGTCCAGAGCTTTTACAATGGCACTTGCACTATAACCGCTGGAAATTTTTGTAAATTCCACAATGTCCGAGAACAAAATCGTAACCTGCTCGTAATTATAACCGATTGCCTTGATTTCATCCTTCAATTCTTCAGCTATTTTTTCAGGAAGAACCGCTTTCAGCAGTTTATCGGATTTTTCCTTTTCGGCGGCAAGCTCGCTTGTACGCTGGCGAACCTTCTTTTCCAGCCGGATATTTTCCCGCCTGATTCGTCGCTGTTTCACATAAAAAATAACCGTAATCGAAGTAAAGAGGGCAATCACAATAAAAATCCAGAACAGCGGCCGCTGGTAAATGTACGGCTTTTGAACGAATAAAACCGCTTCCGCCTGTTCAGAATAAAGTCCGTCCCCGTTTATTGCGTTTACCAGGAAAGTATGTTTTCCCGGTTTCAGGTTTGTATACGAAAGAGTTCTAAGTGCACTCGGAGCACTGAATGTTTTTTCAAAGTTTGTAAGCTTGTGTGTAAAAAGAATTCGTTCAGGCGCATCAAAACTGATTCCCGTAAACTTGATTTCTACGCGCTTTGTACCCGGCTTAAGAACGATTGTACGCTGCATTCTGGAATAAATCTTATCATCAACCGTTACGCTTTCAATCTGAACCAGCGGCATAATCGGATTTTCAAAGATTTTTACCGGGTCGTAAATCGCAATTCCGTCTACCATGGTAAGCCACAGCCGTCCAAACCGGTCGATTATGCTTTTCGCCGTAGAGGTCGGTCCGTCTGAATCAAGACCGTCGTTCCGGTTATAGAATTTTACCTCAACATTCTCCATTCGTCCGGAAGCAGTTTCAAGCATATCTGCAAAGGAAGTGCTGGAAATACCGTGGTTGCTTATCATCCACAGGTTGTTCGTTGTATCGGCGAGCACCTGGAAAACAGAATCCGTCTGTATTCCGCTTTCAGAATTAATATTTTCAAAAACCTGAGGAATACCCTTTCTGCTGTCAAAACCCGGACAGCGTGAAATGCCGCTTCCTGTACAGATCCAGAAGGAACCGTCCAGCTCCTGTGTAATCTTAAAAATTACGTTTCCAATCAGCCCGTCGTCAGATGAAAAATGAGCAAAAATCTCTTCATCCTTTATCAGATATACGCCGTAACCGTCCGTTCCAACCCAGACAATGTCGTTGGTATCCTGATAAATGGTCATTACATATTCATTTTCCAGACCTTCCGCCTGCTTTATGTTTTTGATTGTTCCGTCTTCGTGAATTATACTCAAACCCGT
This sequence comes from uncultured Treponema sp., assembly GCA_946186185.1. Classification (GTDB taxonomy): domain Bacteria; phylum Spirochaetota; class Spirochaetia; order Treponematales; family Treponemataceae; genus Treponema_D. The sequence goes on from CAMHMJ010000010.1 coordinate 77,063, forward strand.
TGTCGTTCCTACATACAGAACATTCGGGTCTGTTTCGATGGCACATCTTACCTTGTTTCCCGCCAGACCTTCATCCGTACTCCAGCTTTTTATAGTTCCATTTCTTGAATATCGGATTTGTCCCGGCTTTGTGTAGCAGCTTACAAGAATATCACCGTTTTTTGTTGCCTGAACATCCCGAACCCGAAGCCCCTTGGTAAATTCCGTCAGTTTATTTTCAACCCGATGATCGTTCTCGTAACAAACAACGCCTCTGTCGGTTCCTGCCCAAACCATACCGAACCGGTCTTCCGTAATACTGTTCACCGTGGTTCCAAGGTGATTCATCTTGAACTTTCCGTGGGTCATCTTACCGATACCGTTTCGGTCGGTGGCAAACCAGATGTTTCCTTCACGGTCACAGATGATTCTGTTTATATTCGCATTGGCAAGGGAAGGCCCGTTGTAGGAGTAATATTGCCCGTTATCGTAAACTACAAGTCCTTTTTCCGTTCCGAACCAAATGCTTCCGTTCGGTGCTATATAGGAAGTGATTGTAGGAACCGTATCAAGAATCGTGCCGGTTTTTACACGCTCAACTTTTCCCGGATACAGGCGGATAATTCCATGGTCACCCATACTTATCCAGAAATTTCCAGACAAATCCTGAAAAATCGAACTTACAAGATAGTTTCCAAATACATCAAGCTCCGGCCGTGTTCTGAAAATTCCATCCGTAAACAAAAAGAGACCTTTCTCGTTGGCCGTAACCAGCCAGATTCGTCCCGCCGTATCACAGTAAAGATGTGTAGCAATTACACCCTTTGAAACCGTACCTGCCTCAAACTGCGGCGTAATGATGTAGCCCTTTGGAGTGATGTAGACAACGCCGGTAGCCGTACCAACCCAGATATTTCCCTTTTTATCCTCTACAAGGGTTCGAACCGAATTGTTCGGAAGTCCAGTCTGCATGGTGTAACATTTGTTTCCGTCCCGTGAAATTTTCTGAAGGCCTTCGTCGTTGGAACCAATCCATAAGTTTCCCCGGGAATCTTCCAGAACGCATCTGCATGAAGCAAATTTCCAGTCGTTGTCTTTGGAACGCTTGAGAGTTGTAAAGGCAACTCCGTCAAAGCGCACAAGCCCTTCATAGGTTCCAACATTTATATATCCGTCTTTGGTTTGAATTAAATCCGTAGCCGTGGTGCCGCTCAGGCTCCCGAAAGAGTTCCACATGTGGTAAACATAATTGTCAAAAAATGAGCCTTCAGCAGAAATTTTTAATAATGAAAATAGAAAAAATAAACCCGATAATAAAAAGCCTTTTTGTTTCATATTACCATTATATTGCGATTTTTCAGAATTTACAGAATTTTTTTTTAGGGCAGGGCATTTTTTTGCCGGTAAGCTCCGCTTTGTTAGACACGAATATTTTTTTTTGGGCGCGAACTTTTCCTCCTACGGGTGTTCCGTGGCCCGCCTGAGGCTCGGTCTCACGCTCCGCGTTCGCCTGGGCTTCCGCCTTGCTTTTTATACATCTTTTCAGTTTTTCCTGTGGAAAAACTGAGCGGAAGCCTGAAAATGGTTCCGCTTTTATACACAACTGCAAGGCTTCCGCCCACCACTCCATACCCGCGCGCAGTATCTTATCTCCAGAAAAGTTTTTTCACCAAAAACCAGTTATTCCCCTTCTTTTTCAATCAGAGCCTTTACTTCCGCACGGGTGAGCGGCCGGTTCGCAATGTATTCCCGCTTGTTTTTCTCAATTTCGTCGTAGGACCACAAACGACCCTTGTTCATTCCAGGGCAGTCTTTTGCACAGTCGTCCCAGGTCTCCTTGTCCTTTACCATCCAGGACCAGAAAGGGTAGGTGTAGCACTGAACCGGCCGCGCTTCGTAAGCTGAACAGCCGTCCTTCCAAAGAATGCAGTCATAATTTTTCTTTTCAAGCAGAGCCAGAACTTCCGAACCGTAGTAATATTCGGCCCAGCGGCAGTAAGTATCGATAAATTCCTGAATTTTCATCTTGTAATGAGCACAGAGGGTCAGTAAATCACGCTCTGAAAGGTAAACATATCCCGGCGAATGACCGCAGCAAAAAGAACAGCGCTGACATTCAAAATTCAATCCGTTTTTGTAAAATTCATTTGCTTTATCACACATAGCGTAGATTATATTCAGAATTCGATTTCTGCGAAAGTCCTGTGAAGTCTAAATGTCCTGTGAGGTCTACAGAGAGAAGCTTGTGCACAATTCTGAATGCCAGACTATTGCAAGGGCGCTTCCATTCAATTCACCTTAATTCAAAACCCTTTCAAATAATTCAATTTTCTTGTAAATTATCGCTATGCAGGAAAATTTACGAAATATAAAAGCAAACCAGATTCGCGATGTAATCCGCTACATCAATAAATTTCAGAATGCAAAAATCGTTATCTATATCGACGACGAAGTCATTGATTCTCCGCTTTTCTTGAGTCATATGCAGGATATTGCACTGATTCACCAGGCTGGTCTCAAAGTTGCAATCGTTCCTGGTTCCAGAAAAAGAATCGATCAGGTTCTTGCTGATTCAAAAATTTCCTGCCACTATCACAACGGAATCCGCATCACCGAAGAAGACGCCATGCAGCAGATTAAGATGGCCGCTTTCGACATCTCCAACATCGTAATGACAAGTCTTGCAGCCCACCAGATTACCGCAACAATCGGAAACTGGGTTCGTGCGCGCTCAAAAGGCGTCCTGGATGGTGTAGACTACGGCACCGCGGGAGAAATCGATAAGCTTTCAACACAGGCAATTCTGAACACTCTCGAAAGCGGCTTTATACCGATTTTTCCGTGTATCGGCTGGAATTCCAGCGGAAAACCCTACAATATTTCTTCGGTAAATCTGGCCAAAGAAATCGCCATCAACATAAAAGCCGACAAACTTTTCTATGTCATGAAAAATGCAGAAATTTCTAACAAGAATTTTAATATTCCGCAGAATATCGCTTTTTCAGAATATAACGAAATTCCCGCAATGGATTTGCAGGAACTGGACAGCTTTTTCAAGGCCAACGAAGATGGAAGAGAGAAGAGCGAAAACAAATCAAAAATTCTTACGCTCCTTCACGCCGCTTACGATGCATGTAAAAACGGCGTTACCCGAGCCCATATCTTGAACGGCTCCCTTGAAGGCGCCCTTCCATGTGAAATATTCAGCGAACTTGGTTCCGGAACCATGATTTTCTCACGGGATTACGGCACTTTGCGCCCGATGACGGAAAAAGACATTTCAGCAGTGCTTTCCGTAATGAACCCGTTCATTCAGAAAAAAATCCTGCTTCCGCGTACAACTCAAAAAATGCAGGAAACCTTCGGCGACTACATCGTCTACGAAATCGACGGCTGTATCCGCGGCTGCGCCGCCCTTCACAATTATGCAGACGGACAGGCAGAAATTGCCGCCGTTGCCGTTGATGAAAATTTTTCAAGCCTTGGAATCGGTCCAAAACTCGTAAACAGCCTGATTGAAAAAGCAAAAATGCAAAAAAAATCCGGCGTTTTCATCCTTACCACCCAAACCAGCGACTGGTTCGAGCATCTGGGATTCAAGCCGGATTCTGTTGCTTCCCTTCCAGAAGAGCGCCGGGCCATGTGGAACCCGGAACGCAATTCAAAGGTTTTCAGATTAAAGTTTTAATAAATTGATATAGTAAACTAAACTCAGATTAGAACTTATTCAAAGTTACATCAAATGCAATGTATGCAGCCGGTGGAATTACTCCAGGATATCCCTGTTCACCGTAAGCCAGATCCGGTGGCAAAACGATTGTTCTTGATTCACCTTTCTTCATATCCTGAACCATGATATCAAAACCAGGAATCATCTGTCCGCCGGCTGTCATAAATTCAAGGTCTCCGCGGCCTGCAGACTGGTCAAAAACAGTTCCGTCAACAAGGTATCCCTTGTATGCTACGGCAACCTTCTTTCCCTTTCCACACTTAGCACCACTTCCTTCTTTTGTTGTCTTGAAGTAGATTCCGTCAGCAGTTTTTTCAAAACCTGGGAATTTTTTCTGAACTTCTGCTACCTTTGCAGCCATTTTTGCTTCTTTTGCAGCAGCGGCACGGCTTGCAGCTTCTTTATTGTATCTGTTCCAGTCTTCCTGTGTACATGTGAACTTTTCTGCATCTGCACCCTGGCGATAAATCTTTACAGAAATAATCTGGTCACCCTGAGCAACAGCGTTTACAACATCCTGATCTGCCTTTGAAACAACATGACCAAAAATTGTATGCTTTCCGTTCAACCATGTTGTTGGAACATGTGTAATAAAGAACTGTGAACCGTTTGTATTTGCGCCTGCATTTGCCATTGCAAGGTAACCAGGCTCTTTAAAAGTGTAAGGAACTTCTTCATCTGCAAATTTATATCCAGGACCACCAGTTCCGTTGCCTTTTGGATCTCCACCCTGAATCATAAAATCCTTGATTACACGGTGAAATTTAAGTCCGTCATAAAATGGTTTGCCTTTTGAAGCATCGAGTGTTCCTTCAGCAAGTCCTACAAAATTACATACTGTTAAAGGAGCATCCTTGTAATACAACTCAAGAGCAATTTCGCCCTTTGAAGTTTCCATAATTGCAAACAATCCGTTTTTTCCTTTGATTGAATCCATAGCCTTTCCTTTAGAGCTGCACGCTCCACTCATTAAAATACTTGCACCAAAAAGTGCTGCTAAAATTGCCTTTTTCATATTTTCTGTTCTCCGGTTTTCGAAACGCTGATATTTTTCCGTTATTTGAACTGAACCATAAACCAGCGGTAAATAGCATCCATTCGGTCTACCATTGATTCTTCAATCTGCTTTCTTACATTGAAAAGCGGAACATTCTTTGCATCTACATCTGTTGAAAGATAGAGCAAAAGGCTGTCACCACAATCAATTGAAAGAACATTCAACTGAAGACATTCGTCCATTACGGCTTTTACGCCCATATAACTCATCGGAATTGTATTAAGGAATGTGGCATAAAGCATGCTCTCATTCTGATAATAGTGAAGAATATACTTTGTATCTCCGTAAGTATGATCGTGCTGGTAGCAGTAAAGAACCTTTCCATCTGCTGAACCGGAAGTCTGATCTGCAATCTTTTCGTCAGAATTTCGGCCGGCAATTGTGTAAGCCTTCTTATAAAGAATGTCGCCGTTTTTCTTCTCTGCAAAGTGGTACTTCATTCCTTCCATTTTGTTGATGGAACGGAAAACTACAGAAATATCATCATTTGTAATTGAAGTACGGCTGCTTCCCTTCAAAAGCTCAGATTTTGGAATCAGATAAAGAAATTCAGCTGTAAAAGGAACACCTTTTTCATCTTTCTTGATGAGTGAACCCTTTATCTGTGATTCATACTGGCATTTAGGAACCATTGTAATCGAATTATCGCCTTTTGGATGAATTAAGCTGATTGAACCATTCTTTTTAAGCTCTGCGATTCTTTCTGCGCTCAAATAATCTTCAATTTTTCCGCTCTGTGCAAAACATACTGAAAAAAATGAAGCAAAAATCAGCGCTAATCCAGCTTTCTTAAATTTTTTCATAAATCCTCCAATTTTCTGAAAAAAATATTCAAAAATGCATATAAAACTTAAACCTGTTCACTTTTAAAAAGTAACAAGTTTAAATTTTCTGCTAAATTCTGGCTGTCCGACGGAATAATCAACCCTGCCGGTAGCCATTCTTTTTATCTGCCAAAACCCTTGTAAATAATGCGAACCTGCTTGTAAAGTCCTTCACCTTCAGATTTTGTTTCAATATCAGGAATATCATTCAAAGTAGTGTGAATAAGTCGTCTTTCAAACGGATTCATTGGTTCAAGCAAAATTGACTGATGTGACTGGTGAACCTTGTCAGCAGTTGTATATGCAAGGCGAACAAGAGATTCTTCGCGGCGGATGCGGTAATTTTCAGTATCAAGAATTACGCGAACCTCTTCGTGGCCAAGACGGCCGGCATAAATGTTTGCAAGAAGCTGCAATGCATCAAGATTTTTTCCTTTGCGTCCAATAAGAATCGAAGAATGCTCTGAATCAAGCTTAATTCCGATTTTCTTTTCTTCACGGAAAATAATTTCAACCTTTACGCTGTAGCCCATTTTTTCAACTACATTTTTTACAAAATCGATGAGTTTTTCTTCAAATTCACCCTGTGGAACAGGATTTGCAACCTTAGTTCCTTCATCATAATCAAGATTTTCATTTGCTGTTCCCTTTGCCTGAACATTTTCTACAGTGTGAACACAAATTTTTACATATCCCTTCTTAAAAAGTGAATTCTTCTGTGTTTCAAGAATTTCTACATCAAACTGGTCTCTGTTCAAACCAAGTTCAGATGCAGCAAGTTCGATTGCTTCTTTTTCTGTTTTTCCTTCAAATTCGTAAGTCATTTTATACCTCTTATTTTAGGAACCATACGGTTCGTTTTTTTATTTCAGAAAGCACTTTATTTGCACCATAATTCTGATTTATATGGACAAATCAGTGCTTTTCCATTTATTTTTTTCCCTTTTTTGCATTTACTGTAGCGCTTTTTGAACCTGCGCCATTTCCACCGGCTGCAAGTTCTGCACGCTTTTTCTTCATCATTCCGTTAATAATCAGCTGCTGGAAAATCTGGAAAATTGTACTGAATGTCCAGTAAACCAAAAGTCCTGAAGATGCATTATAGAAAAGGAAGAAGAACATAATCGGCATACCGTACATCATAAGCTTCATCTGTGTCTGAGTCTGAGCATTTGCTGTAGCGCCGTTGTTTCCAGTAATTTTTCCGCTCAAAAGCTGAACTGCAAGATAGATAAACGGAAGAATACGCATCTGGTTTCCAAAGAACGGAATGCTTCTCTTGAATGTGTGTACGCTGTCTCCAGCTGAAAGATCGCTGATCCAGCCCGGAATAAAGCTTGCACCACGGAATTCAAAATAGTTGTTAAAGATATTGAACATAGACCACAAAAGAAGGAACTGCAAAAGCATTGGAAGACAACCGCTCATCGGGTTATAACCTGCTTCCTTGTAAATCTTTGCCATTTCTTCCTGCTGCTTCTGAGGCTGATCCTTGTATTTTGCCTGCAAAGCCTGAATTTTTGGCTGAATTTCCTGCATTTTCAGGGTAGACATTGACTGATTTTTTGTGAGAGGGAAGAGAAGGAGTTTAATTATCAAAGTCATTACGATAATTGAAACACCCCAGTTTCCAATGAATTTGTTGATGAACTCAAGGAACCATTTAAGAATTGTTTCAAGCCAGCCAAGCCAGCCGCTGCTCTGCAAACATTCTGTCAGTTTCAAGCCACTCAAGTTCCACTTGTTATTTTCTGCTACATTGTAAACCTTCAAATCCTTTTCATTTCTTGGTCCAATGTAGAAATAATAAGTATCGTTTGCATCCTGACTTTCAATTGGTTTTCTAACAAGAATTGCCTGTGCATTCGTATAATTGTTTACTTCAATCTGAGTTGAATACCAGCTCAAATCCATATTTTCTGCTTTTTCAGGATAAACAAGATTTACAAAGTATTTTCCACCGATTCCGTTCCACATATATGGCTTTGCATACTGTTTGAACTGTTTTCCGCTGATAACCTGGCGTTTTGCCTTGTTTCCATTGAAAGAAATAAACTGGCGGTTTTCATATCGGTTCAGTTTTGGATTAAAATATGGTCCAATCTGTGGAGAAGTTCTAAGTGTATATCCCGCATTTCCAATATTGATAGAACCTTCTGCTTCATCTGAATGAATCAAAATTTCAAGCTTGAAAACATATTCATCCGGCAAGAAGGAATATCTCTTTCCCAGAATAAAACTGTTCTCTGAACCGTCATCATTTTTTACTGTGAAACGCTTTGTAAAAAGATAAGTATTTTCGTCAATTTTTTCTGTTTTGAACAGATCATTTACGATTGGAGAACCAGCCTGCCCAAAAGAAACGGCACAGGCTCTGTTGAAATCAGAAATATTGTCCGCCATCTGAACAGCATCTTTTGTATCAACATCAATGTGGTTCAAAAGCTTATAACTGATTACGTCTCCGCCTTTGTTTGTAAGAACAACTTCTGCTTTATTTGTATTAATTACAAAAGTTTCTTCTGTCAGATCACTTTCCACAGCATCAGTTGAAGAAATTACAGAATTAATTCCTTTAATTTCACCAGATTCTGTTCCATTCTGAAGACCATCAGAATTTTCCGTATTCTGAACATTTTCTGCTGCAGTTGACTGCTTTTCTGAATTATAAGAATTCGGAAAAAGTTTTGGCTGAAGAATAAAAGAAACACCAACAACAATTGTAGAAAGAACAATAGCTAGAATTGTATTCTTGTCCATGCAATTACCTCTTTTTTAAAGTGATAACTGTTTAAATCACGGAACAGGGTCATAGCCACCTTTAGAATATGGATTACAACGTAGAATTCTCTTAAATGCAAGAAAAGAGCCTTTTATAACTCCATATTTTTCTACTGCTTCAAGTGCATACTGCGAACAAGTAGGCGTAAATCTGCAGCAGGCTGGAAACAACGGAGAAATCGCTTTCTGATAAAAACGAATGGGCAAACAAAAAATTTTTCGAATAAAATTTTTCATTCTTCCAGAATTCCTGCTTTAATCAATAATGTACGAAATTGAACACATCGCGTGCTGAACGAGTCATTTCCAGGATAAACGAGAAATAAAATATCGTATCCGGTGTTCAGATGTGTTTTTAGTAAACGATAGACTTCACGGCTATAACGTTTCGACAAGTTCCTCTGCACTGCGTTACCGTACCCGCGAGGCAAAGGAAAACCAACTCTGTTTGATTCCAGCCCGTTTTCCATATAGAAAATTTTTGCGCCGGAAACACTTGCCTTTTTTCCGTCTTTAAACAGTCTTTTAAAATCTACAGGACTTTTTATCCGTTCTTTACGAGTAAAAAGTCCTGTTTTCAAGTCTGTTTCCATCCCTAATAGTTAAAATCAATAAGGTTTCTTTTCGTCAGATACAGAAAGCTTTGCTCTTCCCTTTGCACGACGACGAGCTAAAACTTTGCGTCCGCCCTTTGTAGCCATACGAGCTCTGAAACCAAATTTTCTATTGCGTTTAACTTTGCTAGGCTGATAAGTTCTTAACATAAGACTATACCCCTTTTAATAAATTTCAATATTAATAGTATGAGAATATAACATTTATTTTCGATTTTGGTCAATTATTGACACGCCCGTTTTTTGTAGTTTTATATCATTTTGCTACAGTTTAGGACGCTTTTTTGCAAAAAAATAATTTTATTTATCTTTTTGTGCCTTTTTTTCCATATTCTCAAATATTTTTAATAAATCCGGCGGCAATTCGTTAGAAGTTCCTCCCTCATTACCACTCGAATTTTTTTCGTCATTTTTGCTGTAATTGTTTAGAATTTTTTCTTCTTCCCGAAGTTTTTTTTCATATCTTTTTGATTCTTCTGAATATGCGTTATCATAATTAACATTTGAAAGAGTTGCATTACTTCCCTTCAACCTGAAAGCAAGTGAAGTTATATTCAGCTCAGGCTCATACATTTTAAGTCCATTCAAAATATACTGCTTATGAAGCTGAAGCATTTGAATCCATCCTGAATGGTCTGCTTCTACCAGAAGAATATGATTTTTTACTTCAATAACTGACGAATGTTCGTATAGATTCTGTCCCAGATTCTCATCTTCATTCCAGCTTTTTATACTCGTTAAAATTTTCTTCCAGGAAGAATTCATTTTATTTGAATTCTGAAGAGCACTGTTTTCAATATTTTTAAAAGTTACCGTAATCATATCTGCGGCAGAAGTTATATTATTCATACCACTCTCCATTTTTTATCTGAAGAATTTTTGTTGTACTTTTTTTGTAGCGCTCATATGGTTCTCCCGGTAAAAAAGTACAGAAAAGCTGGTCATATTCCGGAAGCATTGAAGTTAAACGGGCTCTTTTGTCCGGATCAAGCTCCAGCATAACATCGTCCATTAATAAAACCGGATTATTTCCCGTAATTCTTGTGTAATAAACCGCCTGAGAAACCCTCAGAAGCAGCGCCGTAAGTCTGCACTGACCCGTTGACGCATTCGTAATAAAGAATTTTCCGTCCTTTACAAAAACAATTTTGTCTCTGTGTGGACCAGAAAGGGTAGTTCCCATAATTTTATCCTGTTCCCTTTTACTTTTAAGAAGCTCCACAACTTCCTGCGGAGTAGGGAAGCGGGTTCCAACCTCATCTTTTATTTCTTTCCAGGACGGATAATAGGCTATTGTTACATTTTCAATTCCGGAAATATCGTAATACAATTTCTTAAAAATCTCGTTGAACTGAAAAATTGCCTTTTTGCGCTTTAACTGTATTTCCAGACCTTTTTCTGCCAGCTGCATATCGTAAATATCCAGCATGTCATATTTTTCTTCCTTCAGGATAAGGTTCCGGCTTTTTAAGATTTTCTTATAATTTCTAAGGTCATCGATATAAAGCGCATCATACATCGTCAGTGACTGATCCAGAAAAAAACGGCGGTTTTCCGGTTCACCAGTAGCAAATTTCATATCACTGTGACAAAAAAGAACGCATGGAATTGTATTTATAAGCTCTTTTCTGTCGTGAATTCTTTTATTATTTTTTTCAATTATTTTCTTGTTTTTATCGTAAACAACCTTAATTGATTCAGTTTCACCGTTTTTTCCGCTATAAAATGAAGAAACCGAAAAATTCTGTTCACCATATTTTATAATCTGTGAATCAACATGAGTTCTGAAAGAACTTCCATAGGAAGAATAATAAAGAGCCTCAAGAATGTTGCTTTTTCCCTGTCCGTTTTCTCCAACAAAATAAATTTCCTTTTCAGACAGATTGACTCTGTCATTCTTTAAATTGCGGAAATTACATAAATTTAGAGACAAAAACGGCATATTTTATTAAAACAGCTGGTTTTAGTTAGTCAGATTGATAGGCATCATAATGTGGAAATAATCTGCCTCTGGTTCCGGTCTCATTTTGATTGCTTTAGTTAATTCAGTGAATTCAAAAACAATATTTTCAGAATCAATTGTCTTTAAAGGCTCTGAAACATGACTGTAAGACAAACCAAGAGAAAGCTCTTCACCGTCATAGCGGCAAGGAATTTCTTCGTCTGCAGTACCAATTTCAGATTCCGGAGTACTGATATTCAAAACTCCCGGTGCAATTCTCAAAATAATTTTTTCTGAACCTTTTTCAAACATAATTCCAATTCGTTTTAAAGCAGATTCAAAATCGTCTTTATTTACCTGGAATGAATACTGAAGGTTATCCGGAATTACTTTCTGATAGTTAGGGAACTGGCCGTCGATAAGTTTTGAAGAGAACTCATAATTTCCAAATCTTACGAAAAGCATATTGTCTACGATTCCGAGGGAAATATTTCCTTCATCCGACGCATTTTTAAGAACACATCTTAAAATCTTTGTAGGAACAATAGCTGGAGGGAAATCTATTCCAGGTGCCAGAAGCTTTTCACAATAAGAAAGACGCTTTGAGTCTGTAGAAACCATTACAAAGTTATCATCTTTTTTACAGAAATGAACACCTGTTAAGAAATACTTCTGTTTATTGTCAGAAACAGCAAAAATTGTCTGCTGAATCATTTCTTTAAAGTCTTTTGCAGGAACATCAAAAAATGGAACATCATTTGCAGCATTAAAATCAGGGAATTTTTCGCTGGCAATACTCTTTAACTGAGCCTTATATTTTTTTGAGAAGGTTTTAATCGTTACCTTTATATCCTGCTGATCAAATTCAATTTCGCCTGAAGGAGAAGATGAGAGAATGCTCATAAATTTATCACAAAGAACTGTTGTACTTCCTTCTTCTACTACATCAACAGGAATCTTTGTTATAAAATTTACCATTTGGTCAGAAGCTTTAATAGTCAAAGTATTATTTTCAGCAGTTAATAAAATACTTGATAAAATTGAAATAGGATTTTTATTTGCAATAATTTCCTGTGTAATCATAATTTCCTTGAGTAAGGAATCCCTGTCAAATGTAAATTTCATTTTTTTCTCCCATATTTTTTGGATTTCTTTTTTTACTTAAAGATTTCCAATTTTTCCCTTCTTTTATTTATTAAATTTATAAATTTAATAATAGTAATAATAATGTCGTGTTTAAAGTGGAAAACGTAGCTAACTCTATATAATATAATAAATTAGAACGTTAATAAGTAAGTTGATTTTTTTACTTTAAATCCACTTTTCCACAATTTTTTATCTTATGAAAAAGTTTTTCACAACTTTTCCACATATTTTATCACAATATTATAAGTTTTGCTATGTATATATTTTATAGCAGTTTTCGTTTACTTCTTTTCTTTTATTTCCTTTATGAGCATTTCAATCATCTGCTTAAAATTCTGGTCTGTCTTAATCATTTCCATAATTTTATTGTTTGCATGCATGATTGAAGAATGATCTCTTCCTCCAAATTCATTGCCTAAGTCCATAAAGGTGTAGTCAGTCAATTCATGGGCAATATAGATAGCAATATGACGGGCATTTGTATATTTTTTATCCCGTTTTTTACCCTTCATTTCTTCAACAGTGATATCAAAATTTTCGGCAACAGTTTTCATTATGTTTCCAATAGTTATGTTTCCGATTTTTGGACCACTGTAAAAGTCCTGAAGCTGTTGCTGAACCATATCCAGAGTCAGAATTCCATCAAAGAATTCTGCGTATCCGGTTACTTTTTCAAGAGCAGCTTCCAGGTCACGAATATTTGTTTCAATAATTCTCGCAATGTAATCAATTACTTCTTCAGAAATTTCTACGCCAACATTGTATGGAGGTACATCTTTTAATTTTTTGTAGATGATTGCCTTTCTTGTTTCGTAATTTGGCATATCAAGATTTAAACACATTCCCGAACCAAGACGACTTACAAGTCTTTCAGTCATGTTGTTTATTTCTTTAAGTGGACGGTCACAAGTAAAAACCATCTGTGCCTTATTTTTCTTTAATTCTTCAAAAGTATAGAAAAGTTCATCCTGAATTCCGGGTTTTCCCTGCAGAAAGTGAATATCGTCCAGAAGAAGAACATCCAGTTTTCGATATTTTATTTTAAATGCATCTGCTTTTCTGTTCGACATTGAATTTACAAATTCATTTAAGAAGCTTTCAGACTGAATGTAGCAGATTTTCTTTTTTTCACCATACTGTTCGTAAATTTTATTTCCGATTGCCTGCATCAGGTGAGTTTTTCCAAGTCCGCATCCGCCGTAAAGCAAAATTGGATTTCTTTTGAAACCAGGATTGTTTGCAACATCCATTGCAACTTTATATGCAAAATTAGATGAGCTTCCTTCCTCGGAAATAAAATTTTCAAAAGTCATGTTTTCGTCTAAGAAAGAATTCTTTGGACGGGAAGTTTTTTCTGTATTTTCAGTTTTTTTAGACAGTTTTGAGAAAAAATTTAGTTGTGAAGGAGTCTGAGATTCCGATGAATTTTGGGTTTCTATACCAGTTTTAGATGGTTCAGTCGGTTTTTCTTCATTTTTTGAATCTTTTGATTCTTTTTCCGGCTCAAAAATCTGCTGCTCTACAATTACACTTTCAATTTCGCAATTCTGGCCGGTAATCTGTTTAATTTTTTCTTTTACTTTTCCAACATTACCCTTTGAAAGCATCTGGTTCCACATAAATGCTGAAGGAACAGAAACTTTTATAGTTAAATTGCTGTCTTCAATGTATTTCATATTGAACCACAACTTAAATTCTATTTCTTTTCCTGCATTTTTGTATTCCTGCTCTAAATTATCCAGAGCAATATCCCAGATTTCTTTCAAATTATTTTCACTCATAAGCGTGATTATAAACCGCCTTTACCTTTTTTTTCAATTCTTTTATACTTAATGATACGTTTTATTCTTATATATAACACTTGTCGGTGATTTATACTGCGGCTTCTTAGCTGTGTTGAAATGCCGAATCATATAAATCAATTAAATAAGGAAAAATAAATGTCAGCAGATTACGGTGCAAGTAATATCCAGGTTTTAAAAGGTCTTGAAGCAGTTAGAAAACGCCCTGGTATGTATATTGGTTCTACAGGTCCTCGTGGACTTCATCATCTTGTTTATGAAACTGTAGATAACTCAATCGACGAAGCTATGGCCGGCTTCTGTGATAAAATTGTAGTTGCACTTGAAAAAGACGATGTAGTTCGTGTTGAAGATAACGGTCGTGGTATTCCTGTTGATATTCACCCTACAGAAAAAATTTCTGCTCTTGAACTTGTTTTGACCCGTCTTCATGCCGGCGGTAAATTTGATAAAGGGTCTTATAAAGTTTCCGGTGGTTTGCACGGTGTAGGTGTTTCCTGCGTTAACGCTCTTTCTGACTGGATGGAAGCAACTGTTCGCCGTGACGGACACATTTATCAGCAGAAATATGCTCGCGGTGTTCCAAAAACTAAAGTTGAAATTATTGGAGATATTCCAGAAGATGTTCATGGAACTACAATCCGCTGGAAGCCGGATGCTACAATTTTTACAGAAACAGTTGTTCACGATTATGATGTTCTTAAAAAGCGACTTCGTGAACTTGCATTTTTGAACAGCGGAATTGTAATTATTTTCCGCGATGAACGCCTTGAAAATCCAAAAGAAGAAATCCTTAAGTTTGAAGGCGGTATCAATCAGTATGTAAAAGAATTGAATGCCGCAAAACATTCAAAATTCTATCTTCCAGCTGATCCAATTTATATCACTGGCGAAAAAGATGACGTCGTAACTGAACTTTCTTTCCAGTATAACGACGGTTTTGATGAAAATATCAATACTTATGTAAATGACATTAATACCCGCGATGGTGGTACTCATCTTGAAGGATTTAAGTCAGCCCTTACCTTCGTTTTGAATAAGGCACTTGTAGCAAATCCAAAAATCCTTAAGAAAATGCCTGTAAAAGATAACAAGGCTGCAAAGGATGAAGATAAATACGAAAATCTTACTGGTGATGATGTTCGTTCCGGTATAGTTGTAGTTCTTTCAATGAAAGTTCCTGAACCGGAATTTGAAGGACAGACCAAGGAAAAACTTGGAAATACAGAAGTTCGTTCAATTGTAGATTCACTTGTAAAAGAAAAGCTCACAATTTTCTTTGAACAGAATCCTGTAGTTCTTGAAGGTGTTCTTGAAAAAGCAATTGCCGAAGCAACTGCCCGAATTGCAGCCCGCAAGGCAAAAGATGCAAGCCGCAAAAAGACAATGAGCGACGGTTTTGGACTTCCAGAAAAGCTTTCTGACTGTTCATTAAAAGATCCAGAACAGTGTGAAGTTTACATAGTCGAAGGAGATTCTGCCGGCGGTTCAGCAAAGAAGGGACGGGATCCAAAAACTCAGGCAATTCTTCCTCTCTGGGGAAAAATGCTCAACGTTGAAAAAGTTCGTCCTGAAAAAGTAATGAACAACGATAAGCTTGAACCGGTAATTGCAAGTCTTGGTGCAGGCTTTGGAAAAGACTTTAATATTGAAAAACTCCGCTATCATAAAATCATCATCATGGCCGATGCCGATGTCGACGGTTCACATATCCGCACCTTGCTTTTGACATTCTTCTTTAGATATATGCCGGCTCTTATCGAAAATGGCTATGTATATCTTGCAATGCC
>CAMHMJ010000011.1 GCA_946186185.1 uncultured Treponema sp.
TTTTGATGGTGCTAAATTCTCGTGCAAGTGGTGCTGAGTGCATGGAATTTACAGAGCGCCGGTTCTGGTTTTAGTTCCAGTTTCTGCCCAGTTATCTGTGTTCTGGCGAAATCTTCCACCAGCTTCAAAAGTTTCGGTTCCTCCTCCTTGCCTGCATGAAAAGCTCCGATTGTTACATGAGGAGGAATCTTATTTTCGATGATAAAGCGGTTTCCCGTGGCTTCGGCGATTGACGCGACAGTTTGAGAAATCAGGTCGCTTACATCTGGCGAAAAGTGAAGGGAAACGGCGTAGATTATGTGGGTGGGATTTTTCATTCCTAATAATTCCCCAGCGCTTTCTTAATTTCTTCCACCACTTTTTCCTTCAAACTCGGCGGATTTAAGACTTTCACCTTGGAGCCGAACTTTAGAACCCAGAAAAGGGTTTCCTGGTCCTGGTTGGAGGTGAAGCTTAAGTACACGGAGCCGTCTGGATTCTGGTGGCATTCCTGGTTTTTGTGCCAGGTGCGTTCCAGGATGTAGGTGTTGATGGATTTGTCGAAAAGCAGTTCCACTTTTTCCGATGGGGTGTCGTTGTTCCAGATTCCGAAGTTGGGATCGATGTGGACTTTTTTCTGGTAATCGGCGTCGTATTCAAAAGTGTCACCAAGTTCAATGTTCTTCATTCGTGCCAGGGTGAAGGTGGCAAAGTTGTTGTGTTTCGGAGAAAAGCCCAGAACGTACCAGTCGCCTTTCTGGCTGTAGATTTTGTAGGGATGAAGCTCGTGGGGCTTGTGTTCCGTTGCGCTTATGGAGCGGTAATCGAATTTTAAAATCTGATGAAGCTTTGTGGCCTTGAATACCGCATTAAAGACCTCTTCTTCAATGGCAGGAATGGGGTCGGCTATAAATTCAACGTCGTTCATAAAGCTTGACTGGACTTCAACCTGGTTGGGAAGCATCTGGGAAAGGGTTTCGTAAACCTTGCTGATGGTCTTTTTAAGGGGAGTGTTGTTGTACCGCTCCATCAGGGGAAGAATTCCCGTTACGGCAAAAATTTCGCTTTCCGTAAGCAGCATATTTTTTACAAGATAGGTTTTGTCAGTATAATAGTAGCCCTTCTGTATTTTGTCATAGGCAATAGGGGCATTGTAGTAGATTTTCAGCTCGTCGATGTCCCGCAAAATCGTGCGGCGGGAAACTTCCAGATCCGCCATCAGCTTTTCGACATTCGGATAGTTCTGACTCTGAATGGCCTGTTCAATTTTTAAAAGTCTGAGAGGTTTTGTGTGGTTTTCTTTTGGTTTATTCATAGGATTATTATAGCACAATATGCTATAATTCAAAAACACAATGGATTACAGTTATATCTTAAACAGTGCAGTTCCTCAGAAAGAAAAACTCAAAGCTTTGGGTTTTGTCGAAGCGGACGGTGAACTTTGCTTTAAGAAGAATATTGCGGATGGGGAGTTTTATACTTTAATCCGGCTTTCTGAAAAATTCCTGACTGCTGAAGTCTTTGAAACTTCGAATGATGAAAAATATGTGCTCTTTGATGTGCCTTCTGCAAAGGGAGCCTTTGTTGGGCAGATCAGAAGTGAGGTGCAGGCTGTAATCGAGGAAATCCGACGGAATGGATTTGATTCCCGGGACCTCAGGCAAAAATATGTGGATTTTCTTCATACAGAACTTTCTGTTCCTGGAGATACGCCCTGGTCTGATGATGGGGATTTTACAAGTACGGTTTACCGCTGTCCCGGCGGAAAATGGTTTGCCCTGGTGATGGAAATCAAGTTTAAGAATCTTGGCTTTGAAAGCGATGAACCTGTGTGGGCGGTGAACCTTAAAGCAGATGCGGAAAAAATTCCAGAAATTACGGACAGAAAATCCATTTTTCCGGCTTATCACATGAACAAAAAGTACTGGATTACCGTTCTTTTGACGGCGGTAACGGATTTTGAACAGCTCTGTGACCTTACCAGGCGGAGCTACCAGCTGGTTTTAGGGAAAGCGAAAGCTTAACGAAAGTCCAAACAATCTTTAATTTCGTGAAAAATGGCGCTTTTAAATGTTTTATTTTCGTGAAAAATCGGGCTTCAAGATTCTTTATTTTCGTGAAAATTCGCACTTTCAAATGTTTTATTTTCGGTATATCTGATAGTAAATTATTTTCTTGGGGGCGGCTGGTCTTCCTACCGGTGTTCCGTGGCTTGCTGACGCGCGGCGTCCTCGTCGCTCCGTCCTTGTCTGGGATGAAAAGTCATCCTTCTAATCTGCATTTTTCGTACGGGCAGGGTATTTCTCCCGCGTCGGAATTCACTCCGCTCCTGCGGTCGCTGGGCTTCGCCCACCACTCCATACCGGCGCCGGGAAGGGGTGTGTTGAAAGAATAACTTCTTTTCCCTCTTTTTGTTTAAGCAAAACTTTCATTTTTTTCAACTGTAAATCCATACTCAACAAAACCTGCTTTAGGAATTGATTTGCGCTCTCTTGCAAAGTATGCGAAGGCAAACAACAAAAGTATACCCCTTATGTCTGATTCGGAATTGAAACAGTTTGCGATAAGATAAGCTGTTTTTAATAAATTTTTCGCTTCGTGATTATTCATATTTCATAAGCCGTTTCTTTGTACGGGACGGATTTTATGATAAGAACGAGGTTTCTGTGGCGGAGAATGTAAAAACTACGGAAAAAATTACGGAAAAAACTACGGAAAAAGACACCGAACAAATAGGAACTTCGGTGAAAAGTACGGTGAAAAGTTCGGTGAAAATTAAGGAAATGATGAAAAACAATCCTTTTATCACTGCTGAATAAATTTAATCGGAACTAGATATCACTTCGCCCACCACTCCATACCGGCGCCGGGAAGGGGGCATACAGAATATTTTTTTCCCTCACGCTAATTCTATTTAATAGGACTCTCTTTTCCCATCAATTTATTGGCTAATAATTTTATTTACGACACTTTGGTGATATAATACCTTTTATAGAACTTTGATAAAAATATAGTTTTCAGGTGGTTGATTATGAAGAAAGCTTTATTAATGGAAAAATTCTTTGCTTTTATTTTTGCAATTTTCTGTCTTTATATTTTATCCGGTTGTACTGTTACTTCTGAAAATAAAAAAGAGCCGGAATTAAGTTCAATTTCGATAAAAAACTATCCGGACCGGATGACGTTCAATCAGGGTGAAAAGCTTTCTTTTACCGGGCTTGTTATTCAGGCGAATTATGCTGACGACTCAAAAAAGTACATCCCGAATTCTGAATTGCAGATATATCCACCGGAAGGAACTGTTTTACAAAAAGTCGGAAATGAGACAATAAAAGTTTCTTATAACGGCAAATCAATATATTTTGATGTTAAGGTAATTGATAACAGTTCTGAATCAGTAACACTTTCTTCGATTATCATTGACCATGAATCTTCAAAAAAGGCTTATGTACAGGGCGAAAAATTCAATACTTCTGGAATTTCTGTTCTGGGAGTATATTCAGATGGAAGCCAGAAAACGGTAACTGGCTGGACAACTGTGCCTGCAAATGGTGCGGTTCTTTCAAATACGGGAAATACCACGGTGACGGTAACATATCAAAACTGTTCTGCCACCTTTACAATTTCTGTTCAGGAAAAGCCAAAGATTGTCAGTTCTTCTTACTTCTGGGGTAGCTGGGTTCGAATGGATAACGGCGAAATGTACGAAATCCTTGAAACATCTGTAAAGAAGGCATCAAGAGAATACACAATTTCAAGTGTAACTTCCGATTCCATTACCGTTTCTACTTTGGGTACTTTCAAGAAAGAAAGTGACAGCGTTATGCTGAACAATAATATTCCGTATTTCAGAAACGGCGGAACGAATCTTGATTATTCTCTGAAAATTGTCGGATTCACAGAGCAGGGGCTTTCAGCTCAGGGAGATTCCAGCCGGGCTGTTTCCCCGTCTTCTCTTTTTAATCTTTCAGGACTAAAAGGAACTAGTAAGTCTGTTAAATATAAAACCTTTGAAAGTAATGGTGAAAGCGACGAAAACGGTATCCTTCACTTAAAAGCACCAACGATGAACGATGTTCAGAGCGTTACAATTGATGCAACTGATTTTGGCTACGGACTGGTAGCAATTCCTGACATCATGATTTCAAATACTGGTGATTATTTTGGAACGGTTGCTATAGTTGATGATGACCAGTACAACCTCAAAATCACCGGAACAATCAGTGACGAACAGAAGGATAACGGATATTTGTATGGAAATAATGCAAAAACTTATGAACTTGCTTTGACGATTACAAACATAAGCAAAAATGATTGTCCGTCATCCTACTGCAAGATAGAGGCAGATGACAGTCGTATTCAGATTTCATCGGACGAGGATGTAAACCGCTATGTGATTTCAACAATGAAAGAAGGAGCAAGCAAAACAATCATGCTCGATGTAAGTTTCGGTCAGATGACGGAACCTTATGTGGACACCGGTATTAAAGTTACCCTTAGAAATCCGTCTACAAAGCAGGAGTGGACGGACTATGTTCCTCTGAGATTTTTTAACGGACTAATTCCGATTACTGTTTCTGCAAAAAGCCATGAGAAAAATTCAAATGCTGCTCTGAATGGATTTGTAATTTATCCAGACGGCAATAATCAGTTTTTCAGCGTTGTTGAAGGAACGAGCGAGACAGTCTATGTTCCGACTTTTGGTGATAAAAAAGAATACATGATGGTATTCAGCGGCGCTACCGTCAGCCAGCAGCTTTCTGACAGTACGGAACTTTTTTATTCGGTAGCGCCAGGAAGTTCTTCTGAAAAGACAATAGATTTGAAAGGCATGTCTGATGACGAATTGGATGAATGCATGGGAAGGAATAACCATTCTGAGGAAACTGCAGTTTTTGCCGAAAAAGAACTCTTGGGATACCTAAGCCAGGGAAAAATCGACTATTACAAAATAAAGGCGAATAGTGATGAGAATACAGTTATTCATGGAAAGAAAGTTTGCAAAATTCAGTATGTAAGTGATTTTGGAACTGTTCCTGAAACGGTGAAAGTGAATGAAGGTGATATTTTAACAGCTAGTGAATTACCAGAACTTTCAGGTGTAGAAGGCTATGATTTTGCGGGCTGGTATGTAGGAGATAAGAAAGTTGAAGCTGGGTATGAAGTTACCGGAAATATTGTGTTAGTTGGAAAGTGGGTGGAACTTTCTGAAGTATTGGGAAAAATCAGCTTCAAGGCGGATGATTTAACAATTTTTGATAACCCGAGTGTAAACGGTAGTGCTCCTGTAGGTGAAGTTCCGATTGAGGTAAAAATAAGAACTAGCGACGAAGGTATAGAAGAAAATGATAGTAAGATTGATGCAATCGATTTTTTAGCCGGAAGACTGGATTTGACGGTTACTCCGCGCCACAATACTCCTTCTGGAATGGTAGTTAATCTTGTTGTGAAGCTGCTGTGTAGTTTTGATGGCGGTGCAACATATGAAGATGTTTCAAGTTCTGGAGAATCCGTAACTATTTCTTCTCTTGCGGAAAAATCGACTGTTTTTCATCTGCCTTTATCAGGAAAGAAAATTTCAACTATAATGAAACTTGATTTTTCTGATTCAAGTTTTCATTCTTCAACAGATGATGTGCTTTCAACAAAGTCTTACTGTTATTCTGTAATGATAAGTTTTAGCGATGATGCAAATATTTCCCAGATTTCTGGTATCTCCAATGAACATGAAAATAACAATGAAATAGTCATTGATGACGGTTTTGTATTTGTTGAAGGCGGAACTTTCCAGATGGGAAGTGCAGATGGTAGGGATGCCGAAAAACCTGTCCATACTGTTACAGTAAGCAACTTCTACATTAGTCCATATGAAGTTACTCAAGGAGAATATCAAGAGCTCTGTAGTTATTCTTTAAGTCCAGCGACTTTAGCTATTGATGCGACTGGACCAAATTATCCTGTATATTACGTTAGCTGGTATGATGCATTATTGTACTGTAATTTAAGGAGTTTGAAAGAAGGACTCACTCCTTGTTATTCAATCAGTGGTACTACAGATCCAAAGAAATGGCCTGGAATTTTTATAAGCGGCGGAATATACAGCTGCACTTACAGTTCAAATAACAGTACCTGGAATGCTGCTACTTGTAATTTTAATGCAGATGGTTATCGCTTGCCAACAGAAGCTGAATGGGAGTTTGCTGCAAAAGGCGGCAATAATTCACAGGGATATATCTACAGTGGTAGTAATTCTGTTGATGATGTAGGCTGGTATTCAAGTAACAGAGAAAACAAAACTCACGAAGTTGGAAAAAAAGCAGGAAATGAACTTGATTTATACGATATGAGTGGAAATGTATCTGAGTGGTGCTGGGATAGGTATGAAAGTTACAGTTCAGATAGTGTTGTAAATCCGTTAGGTGGGTCGTCGGACTTTAATCGTGTTGTGAGGGGGGGGAGCTTGAGTAGTGATGCATATCCTTTGCGTACTACTTGTCGTGGTGTTCTGGGTCCGTATAACCGCTCCAGTGAACGTTTGGGGTTCCGGTTGGTTCGTTCTACCAAAGATAGAAATGATTCATGCACAATTAGTTATTTGTCTTCTCGAGGAACGGTTCCTGTTTCTGCATCATTTCCAAAAGGTTATGCGCTGTCTCCTGTCGATTTACCTGAACTGAACTTTGATGGTTATAAATTCTTAGGATGGTTTCTTGGAGATGTTAATGTTAGTGAAGGGTATGTAGTTACGGATAATATAAATCTTATTGCAAAATGGGAGGAGTCAGCGGATATCATTGTTTGTACGCATGATACTATATCATCATTAGATTTATCAAAACTTTCTGAGGAAACTATAATAAAAGTAGAAGGTGAAATAAACGATGATGATATGACCTTACTTGCATCAAAAATAAATGAGGCCTCAAATTATATTATTTTGAATTTAGCCGATTCATACGGAATTGAATTAATCAATGGATTTAATGGTACTCTTTCAAATTCTGATTATCCTTTAATAAGTGTTATTTTGCCAAAAGGTTTAAAGCAAGTTTATGGGTTTGTTTATTGTAGTAATCTTGAATCAATTGTTTTGCCAGATGGCTTATTAGAAATTTCTGGTATAAAAGATTGTGAGAAATTAGAAAAAATCCTTATTCCAAATACCGTTAAAACAATCGGCACTTCTAGTTTCAGAAATTGTACAAGTTTGAAATCCGTAGTAATTCCTGCGTCTGTGACAAAAATCGGTGGTATGGCTTTTTATCAATGTACGAGTTTAGGCAGTGTGGAATTTGAATGTACCACAACATGGTATTATGAAAGTAATAATGAAGTTCCAAAAACACAGTTGTCTGTAGATAATCCTGGACAAAATGCGTCTTTATTGAAATATTACACTTTGGGTGAAGGAAAAAAATACGTCGTATATTGGTTTAAGGAGTGATTATTTATGAACAATTATTTTGACGATTCAGAATATATTACACGATTATTTGCAAAGAAAGAGAAAAGCAAAATAAATAAGAATAATGAACAAATTAATCCTTTAGAGGAGGCCTACAAACAGGCTTCAGATATTCGAAAATTTGAAATTGAACTTTTTTGGAGTCGGGGAACATATTATTGGGCGTTTATTTTGGCAGCTTTTACTGCTCATTTTTCCTTGTTTGGATTGTTATTTTCAAATAGTTGTTGCGAATCTACTAAAGGAATTTCTCTGAAAAATATGTGTGATTTACCAGGTTTTTCGCTCCTGGCATTGGCATTAACAGTATTAATTTGTTTTTTCTTTTCTTTGGCCTGGACTTTGGTAAATAAAGGTTCAAAATTTTGGCAAAAGAATTGGGAAGCTCATATTGATGCATTAGAGGATCAGGTAACTGGAAAATTGTATAAAACATATTTGAATACTAATTTAAAAGGTGAAGGTTCAGAATTTGATGAATCATTTCTTTCTACAAAAGCATATGACTTTTCTGTTACAAAGATTACAATTCTGACCTCAATTTTTTTAACGATTATTTCAGGTTGTATGTTTCTGTTTTATGTTTTCCTTATGTTTTTAAAATGGAGAAAATATTATGTTCAATTTGTTGATATTGTAATATGGGGAGTTGTACCTGTTCTTTTAGTGATAATTTTAGGAATTATTATCGCAACATTAATAGAAAAAGGTAAGAGTTCAAATTTTACTAATTCTTCTGAAACTGAAAAACGATGGTATCAGAAGCCTCGTACGCCCTCAGGCAAGGGATTGTAAGGGCCGCGAGGCTTGCTTAAGCAAGCCGAAGCGGAACGGACGCTGAAGGCTAATGCCGAAAGCGGACGGTCGAAGGCGAAAGCCGGAGCCCTGAAAAGCCCGACCCGGGGCTGGCTGTTTTTTTGCTCGGAGGTTTTTGGGGCAGGGCAGGAACATCCATTGGTTTTAAGATGCATCAACACTTTAGGTATTAGACAGCCCCGGGATGCCCCCAGATAAAGAATATGTTAAAACTTGTGAACCAAACATAAAATGACAGAAATACTATTATATGCTATAATAATATAGAGGTTTGAAATGATTCCGTTTCTGATTGACAGTCTGACTCCGTGTCTCAAAAATGTTTTGACAGGTGATATTGTTGAAACAGAAGTAGTGCGTGTTAAGCGGAAGAGTTTTCTTTCAAAATTTAATGAAAAGACTGGCTGGTATGTGGACTGGAGTAAGTTTGATGATGAAACGGAAATTTATGCTCTTGTGTTAAAGGGGTCAGTTGACATACAGGGGTTGATTGCTCTTAAGGATGATAAGGAAAGCAATGCTGTATATATAAATTGGGCTTCAACTTCTCCTGCTAATAATATCTGGAGAAATGGTTCAAAACAATATGAAGGTGTTGGCGGTCATTTGTTTGCAATCGCTATGAATATTTCTGAGAAGCGCGGGCATGGTGGTGTTGTTCATGCTATTGCAATGGATAAGGATATATTGCAGCATTATGTTGACATGTTTGATGCAATAGTCGTAGGTATTATGCATCCTTTTCATTTTGTTATTGAAGAAGAAAGTGCAAAAAAGATTATGGAGGTTTACAAATATGAATGGTCTGATGAAGAACTTTGATGTAGATGAAAGTGCTGAAAAAGACAAAATGGCACAGGAATTTATTAAAACTGTAAATCCATACTCAACAAAACCTGCTTTAGGAATTGATTTGCGCTCCCTTGCAAAGTATGCGAAGGCAAACAACAAAAGTATACCTCTTATGTCTGATTCGGAATTGAAACAGTTTGCGATAAGATAAGCAGTTTTTAATAAATTTTTCGCTTTATGATTATTCATATTTCATAAGCCGTTTCTTTGTGCGGGACGGATTTTATGATGAAAAACAATCCTTTTATCACTGCTGAACAAATTTCATCGGAACAAGATATCACTTCGCCCATTACTCCATAGAGATTGGGGCTATTTTCTTGTTAGTTTTTCTTATTGTTTCAATTCTCGGTTTATTTTATTTAAAGGGAAATAAGGGTAAAACTAAATTTTCCGAAAAATGGATAAATCGAGAAGAATTATATATTTTTAAGAGACTTTTATTTTTTTGTAACTCTTAGGCAAGGGATTGTAAGGGCCGCTAGGCTTGCTTAAGGCAAGGCGAAGCGGAACGGACGCTGAAGGCTAATGCCGAAAGCGGACGGTCGAAGGCGAAAGCCGGAGCCCTGAAAAGCCCGACCCGGGACTGGCTGTTTTTTTGCTCGGAGTTTTTTGGGGCAGGGCAGGAACATCCATTGGTTTTAAGATGCAACAACACTTTAGGTATTAGCCAGCCCCGGGATGCCCCCAGATAAAGAAAGCTGAGAACCGAATGATAGCCCCCTGCTTGAAATTTAACTTTATTCAATGGATAATAAAGCAGGTAGGTAAAAATGTTTCAGAGAGTATTCATATTAGTTAAAGCCATTCAGAAAAAAGCAAAACGGGTGGCCATGTTGGGATTATTTGCGGGCTTGTGGGTGGCGCCTTTCGGGAAATCCGCGGCGCTTTCCGGTATTTATGCCGTGCCGAAGCTTGAAAAGTTCTTCATAAAAGCGGAGCCCATCGAAAAACGGGCGGTTTATTCTTCGGCGAATTATTTTCATCCGAATCCGTACAAATATAAGGGCGAGATTTCCTATTCCGAGATGAAGGAAGATCTTGAAAATCTCTTTTATCTTTTAAAAACCAGCTACGGCGGCTACGAAATTGCTGTTGGGCGCGGGCTGGATCTGGAAAAATCTACTGAAAATATCCTTGAAAAGTTTAAGGGAAGTGAGACGGTTTATTCCCGGGATTTTGCAAAGGCCATTCAGGAGGAACTGAGGGGAAAGGTAATCGATTCGCATTTTCAGATTTATACGGGAAACTTTTCCTCCCAGTGGCTGGGTTTTTCAGAGCACAAAAACGCTTACCTTTCGGATTATTTTGTAGAGGCGGAGAAAAAGGGTTCCTTTCTTTCAGATAATTCAGAAAATCCTGAAGTTCTGCTTTTTCCATACTATAGGGAAGGGGTTTTGTCTTACCGCGCGGGACTTCTTTCCGTTGAGCCGGTGCAGAAAATCAGCGTAAAAACCGGTGGAACGACTGGCGGAAAGGACGGCGGAAAAACCATGGAGCTTCCGGTAAAAAATTATCCTGTGAATAATCCCAGCGGATTTCCCTATTTAAAAGAGAAAACCACGGCTTTTTCGTCCTACATTCGTCTTGAAAGCTTCCTTGACATGAATACAAAGGCCAGCGAGAAAACCTTTGAAAAATTCTGCTCCGCCGGAAGCCGTTACCGTTCAATGCCCAATGTGATTCTTGACCTTCGCACAAATCGGGGCGGAAGTCACAGTTATGAAGACGGCTTTATCGGAAGCTTCTATTTTAATGATTCAATTTATGAAAATAAGGCGCAAAAGGACATTGCGAACTACATCTATTCAAGAAAGTTGGAAGAGATTTATGACGGCTGTTTCCGCCTTTTTTCTTATGCTGTTGCCAAAGACATGTACGATTTGAATTACGGAATAAAGCTCTACAAAAAAGAGAAAAATGAAAAGATGATTGAAGCCGACAGGCAGGATTTGAAAAACTATTCGGCGCTGCTCAAAAAGCAGGAAAAATCTCCTGAAAAAATCTGGAGTAAGATTTACTCTTGTGAAGAACCTGCCGGAAGTTCAAAAAAGGCGGCGCTTAATGCCGCTTATGAGAATTACAAGAGCGCTTTCAATGGCAGGATGATTATTCTTCTGGACAGAAATTCCTGCAGCGCATCGGAAGAAATATGCGTCCTTGCAAAAGAGTTTTTTGGGAAGGAGAAGGTGATTCTGGTGGGCGAAAATTCCGGCGGCTGCATCGAATACGGCGCTACCACGGATTTTTATCTTCCGAATTCGGAACTGAGCTTCCACATCCCCACCTCAGTCTGCAGTCCATTTATGGAACGCCTGGATTCCTGGCACGGAGAAGGAAACGGAATCTACCCCGACATCTGGTCCACCGACGAGGACATGGCAGAAACCCTGGTGAATATTACGAAGGATGAGGGGCTTCGGGGGCTGGGGATTTAGCCTGGAGCCAGGTATGTAAGCCAGGTATGTAAGTTGGACGGCGCTAGCAAAATATGTTATACTAATCAAAGGTAATGAGTCAGCTTTATAACAACGCAATCAAAGAAACAAAACGACATGGTTTGATAAATTTCCCCTACGAAGTTTACCGGTGCAAAATACCGGAGACTTTTCCATTTTTCCCAATGCATTATCATGATGAATTTGAGGTTGTCTACATACTTGAAGGAACTTTGAGCGTTGTGATTCAGGGGGGACATTATACCTGCAGTGAAGGGGATATTGTTGTAATTCCGCCTGGAAAAATTCACGGGTTTTATCAGAACGGAACGGACACCTGTCATTATACCAACATCGTGTTTTCCCTGAACCTGCTGGAAAGCCCTGATTCGGAAATCTACGAGAAGTTTTTCTCCCATTATTTTACGGATTCCGTCGTGGTTCCTTACTATTTTCCCAAAGGCTCTGAAATCAACGAGACCTTGAAGAGCTCCATAAAGGTGCTTTTCGATACGCGGCACGACGTTCTTACTCTTCCGCTTCTTATCAAATCTGAATTGTATAAAATCCTTTCCGTTATGCAGGGCATTTCTCTTCCTAAAGACACACATCTTGAAACGGCGGAAATTGCGGTAAAACGGCTGCTTCCTGTGTTCAAGCTGGTTAAGGAAAATTACGGGCGGGACATTTCCGTGGAGGAGGCGGCTAGTCTCATCAATTACAGTGAAAGCTATTTTATGTCCATTTTTAAGAAGGTGACGGGGACCAGTTTTACCAACTTCCTTAAGATGACCCGCCTTGAAAATGCCCGGGTTATGCTTTTAGGAACAGATCTTCAGGTTCTGGAAATTGCCCAGAAATGCGGATTTGAAAACATCTCCTACTTCATAAGGGCATTTAAGGAAAACTATAAATTTTCGCCGCTGCAGTACAAGAAGATGAGAGGGAAGAAGTAGGGGATATTTACAGGTCCCGAAACTGTGATTTTCGTCTGAAGTTGAAAAAATGTTCCGCCCTGTTTGGAAGAGAAGTTAGCGCAAGTCAGAGCGGAACAAAAGCTCTATTCCGTGTCCTCATAGTTGAGAAGGTTTACATACCAGTCTTCTTTTTTAAGAACCGTTCCCTTTTCGTCCCGGTTGTTTTCCCAGGTAATGAACTTTCCTGTGTCGTCGTCCTTAACACCCCGGAGCCATTTGAATTTTCCCAGCATGTTATTTTTTGCAAGAACCGTAAAGTTCGTGTTCTTATCTTTTACATAGCGGATAAAATGCTTGTTCCGGGTGGTGCATTTTGTACAGTTTATTTTGTTGCTGGAAATCACGATGTTTCCTTCACCATGTAAATTTCCAGTGACATTTACAAAAGTGTAGCCCTGGCGGCCTGAATGGTACAGTGAGCCTTCTTCATTCGGTTTGTAGCTGTCGCCGCTGTCATCAAATTCGCTGTTCAGGGTGTTTCCGTCAATCAGAATTTCGCCGTTGTATTCGCCACGGGTTTCGTAAAATCCTCTGATTCTTCCGCCGGCATTCACAACATTTTTTTGAACCACACGGGCGCTGTCACACACTGTTCCACAGTTTCCGCTTATATTGAAGGTGTTGTTGCAAAATTTACCGGTGGTTTCCCGCTCGCCGGAGAAGGCACGGCTTCCAAAGTTTCCGTTTACATTTATGGTATTACCGCTGAATTCAACTTCGTACGGAGTATTTTTGTCTACAAAGCGGACATCTGCAATAACTCCGCCGGTGGTTCCCGTTCCGTCGGGATTCGGATTGTAATTGAAGGTGTTGTTGCGGATTTTTATGTACGAAAGCATTGTTTCAAAAAGATAGAAACCTGAATAACCTTCCAGTTCAAATGTGTTATTTTCAATCAGGGTTTCATTTCTTCCCTGACTTACGGCTCCTCCAAAAGTAAAGAGCTTTGAGGGCAGATCCTTTGCGTAAAAATAATTTCCCTGGATTCGGACATCGGTAATGTTCTTGCTGGTAGGATAGCCTACGGTGAAAACCATTACGCGGGTCTTGATTTTATCAACATGTTCATCCCGCATTGAATAGACACGGTTGTTCAGGAAATTTACGCCGTTTATACATTCCGAAGCCTTAAAGGCGGCGTTGGATTCCTGCAGGGTGAAAATACCAATCTGTTCGTCGTGGCAGTTGTGGAAGAGGGTACAGTTTGAAACCGTTCCGTTTGCACATTCTTCGCTGTAATAATCCAGGTAGCCCAGGTTTGCTCCGCGGAAAACTCCCGCCATGTTGTACATAAGGCAGTCGTCCACGGTAATATTCTTCCAGCCGGAATAAAGGCTTACATTGGTGTACTGCTTGTCTGTGTGGAGGTCGCATCGTTCTACATACGGATTTGCCTGATACTTGTTAACATTCTTTTCTGAGTCAATGTATTCGCCGTAAGCGCCGCCAAAATCCAGCATGTCTGCGCGGGAACTTGGGTCAGCGGGATAAACCGCCTGGTCCCGGATATGACTTGTGATGATGAACTCGCAGTTTCGTATTGTGATGTCGTGGCACTGACTAATCATAATTTCACGGCTGTACCACTGCTGGTCCGCCATCCACACGGCGCATCCTGAATGAGGAGTAAAATAGCGTTCGTCTTCGTCATCAGAAGGGATTCCGTTTCCGTTTTTATCCACAAACCAGAAGGTGCGCTTACTGTCGGTCTCGCGGCTTTCAAAAGTCAGGCCTTCAACAAGAACATCGTAGCTTGGGCCGTAAATATTTAAGTGAGAGCAGCCGGAACCGTTATCTGTGTACAGAACAGAACCGCTGAAATAGGAAGAACCGCTTTCGTCTCCCAGGGCAAAGCTCCGTTCAAAATCGTCAATTTCGTTCAATTTCAGGTGACGGGTCTTAGTTTCGCCCTGCATTTTGAAATTCGGAACAAGAATATTTATCTGAGTAGAAACCCGGTATTGTCCCCGGGGAATATAAAGTTCGATTGGAACAGAATAGTCCTCAACCTTTGCGGCTTTTCCGTTTACTTCTCCGTCCACAAGGCGGGATTCCTGCAGAAGATGGATTGCTTCCATAATTCTGGCGCCGTCGTCGTTTTGGAGGCGTTCTTCCGGCGACAGCGCAAGCCATTCACGGATTCTGCTGCTTTTTACCTGCCAGCAGTTTCCGCCACCAAGCTGCTTTAAGTTCAGTTTGTGGTCTTCCGGCCGTAAAAGGCACCACTGACCGGCAGCAGTTTTTAGGGAACTGAAATTTCTGTTTCCGGCACGATTGATTGGAATTTTCGGATTTGTGCTGGAGATTTCGTAAAGGGCTTCTCCACCGTCACCGTTTTCATAGTATCCTTTTGTGCGGATGAAAGTTCCCGGGCGGAAGGCCTTATCCAGAGTTTCGATGCTGTTTTCTTTTCCGTATGCGGTGTTAACGCTGTATTCAGAAACTTCGGTGTAGCCTTTTTCCTTTGCGGTTTTATTTACAAGGCGGCCTGCAATAAAATTTCTGTAGCCCTGGGGATAAAAACTGAACCATTCAATTGTTTCATTTTCTCCAAGATATTCGTTAAATTCGGATAAATCGACGCCGGAATCCTGAATGATTTTAGCAATAGCGGAAGTGTTATTGTAAATCGGTAAAGTGTTTTTCGGCTGTTTTACAATTGACGGTACAGCCATCTGTTTTATAACATCGTATCCGCTCGGTGACTTGAAGAATTTATTAACGGAGACGGAATCCGCCGGGAAAAGCCAGAAAATGACTTCGTTCATTTCGCCTTTGTATTCAAGTTCTCCTGCGGTAGTGGCATCCGCCCATTCTTTCTGGATAAGTTCTTCGCCCTTATAAAGGCACATTGTAAACCGGTAGAAAAAGTGATTTTTTTCGGCGCTGACATTTTCAAGCCCTGAGAAAGTCTTTTTGCAGGTGCCGGGGAGGGCTTCTTCTAAAGAGCTGGAAAGAATGTTTGCATATCTAATGTTTGCGCTTCCTCCGCCGGTGCCGTTTCCGTCGTTTGTTCCGTCGTCGGAAACTGTAGCCGTTTCGGAGATTTCAACTGTTTCGTGACCTTCGAATGCCGTTACATCTTCCTCTGGAACTTCGAATTCAATCGTTTCAATAACATCATATTGTTTTTTCTCAGCGTTCCATGGCTGTGTATAGGAAACTTTTTGCAGCTTGAGGGTGAGTCTGTAATTTTCTGAATTGTCTGCGGTCACGGAAAGCGGCGCCCACTCAAGCGTAACTTTCTGGTCTCCGCCGTCAGCATAGAGTCCACGGATTGCAGGTTTTGCAGAGCGCCGGGAAGCGTCAGGTTTTTCCTCGCTCTGAGTATCCGAAGTGTTCGGGGTATAGGATTTTGTTCCTGCAGAACTGTCAACAAAGACTGTACAGGCAGAAAATACAATTCCAAAAAAAATAAAATAAAATGTTCTAAATAATGAAATTCTATGTTTTTTCATATTAGCATTATATATCGAAAAATATTGAGAATCTTACATAAATCTACTGAAAAATTGCACAAAACTATTATTCTGTTTAAGCCAAAAAAGTGCTCAAATTCTGCTTTTTCATATTGAATTACTTAAAAAAGTAGTTTTGTGTTATTTCTGAGTAATTATCAGCAAGAAAAAGCCGCTTTCTCCCCGTAAAATCGAAAGTGAAGACCATCTGAAAACTCTTCTGTCTGCCTCCTGGAAAAATTTCGGGTGGTTTTCAATTTAATCTATAAGAGGTAAAAATTATGAAAAGGTTCAGTCTATCTCAATTAAAAAAGTCGGGGCTCAGGGCTTCACTTTTGTCTCTCTTGTCTATGTCGCTGCTTTTTACATCCGTGAGCTTTATTTCCTGCGACAATGGAAGTTCCGATGATTCAAAACCAGCGGAAGAACAGAAACAGAATCCGGAGGGAGAAAACGGCAGTAATCCGTCTAATCCAACAAATCCGGACAATCCAAACCCTTCAAATCCGGACACGCCGCAGCAGGAAGCCATTTCCCTTGAAAAAATGTTCATAATCGGTGACCTTACAAAAGGAAAATGGGTGGAAATGACAATTGCAGAGGATAAAAAATCTGCAAGTTATGTTTTTGTTTACGACGGCGCTGCCATGACCAAATGGGGCGGCGGTAACGGCACCGGAAACTTCAAGATTTCTGAATTTGACGATTGGGATCATCCGAGTTACGGCGGAAGCGGTTCTCTTCTTTCTGCAGAAGCGGACAAGGGCAGTGTAGAGCTCTCTTCCGGTGGTTCGATGAAAAACATCGTTTGTACCACTTTCATAACTGAAAATGAATACACAATTACCTTTGTAAAAACTGATGCGGGTGAGTCGGACGGTTCCGGCGGAGCAAAGGGAACTATAAAAGTTGAAACCAGCAAAATGGTTCATCAGCCCGTTGAAGAAGTCGAGGTTTTAAACGATTTCAAGGATACCGCTTTTGTACTGAAGAAGGACGGTGCGGGAGCTGTGTCAGGTAGTGGCGCTGTATCGGGCAGTGAAGGCGTAATTTACTTTGGGGAAAAGCAATTTACAATCAGCGGAATAACTGTTTCTGCCGGAGCAGGGACTGGTTCCATTGACCTCAGCGGAACTTACGATTATACAGTAGACGAAAAAGGAACAACTGCAACATTCAAAATCGGAGAAAATACATATAGTGTTGTTCTTTCAGAAAGCGGAGAAACTTCCGGCGACGGTGGAACAGCTGGTTCCGGGCAGGGAGGAACAGGTGGTGCTGCGGGAAGCGGAACATCCGGAAGTGGAACAGCAGGAGCTTCACCGGTAACTGCTGGCTTCACCCTTAAAATCGGCGAAACTGAGATAACCTTCGTTCCGGCAACAAAACTCTATGTTGAAGGAAAATTCTTTGATGTAACGGAAGACGATTTGAACAAATGCTACATCGATAACCGCGAGGAACAGAAAATCCTTTTCCTCTACGATTTTGAAAAATGGGCTCAGGAAGCAAAACTCAAGAGCGCCTATGTCCGCGGTTCCTTCACTTCATGGAAAGACAAGCCGGACTATCAGATGTCTTACTCAAAAAATCTGAACCTGTGCTATGCAAGCGTTCCATATTCTAAGGTAAGCACCATCGGAAATTCAGGCCATCCGGAATATAAATTCTACATCAACGGAACTTACATGGCCGCTGCGGAGTATGACTTTATCACCGAAGGCTACTGTTTCCACACTTCTGACAACAATCTTGTAGTTCTTTTTGAAAAGGACGACCTTGCAAGCGTAATCGAACAGAGCAATATCGCAGGAAAAGTAAAGACTCTTGCAGACTTTGACCTTGAAACCCGCCTTGGTCAGGAAGAAATCTCCAACTTCCGGCTTGTTCCGGGAACAAAGAAGCTTTTCCGTTCATATCATCCGTACTATCCGAGCCGCGCAGAATATGCAACTGAAAAATACCGCCTTGAAAATCTCCAGAAACTTGCAGTTGAAGAAGGAATCAAATCCGACATCAACCTTACGGACGATTACACCGGAAAGGCTGGCCAGGACGTAAAATGGGCAGACGGAACTACTTCCAAGGTTGAAATCCCGGCTTACTATCAGTCAATTCTGGACAACGAAAGCGTCCTGAACGTAAAAACCGCTGCCAACAAGGTTCCTGATTACGATACCGTTTACAACAAGCCGGACAGCGACAACTTTAACGAATGGGTTCAGGTAATCGTAGACTTTATAATCGATGAAAAGCACCAGGCGCCTTTTGAAATCCATTGTGCCATCGGAACAGACCGAACCGGCGTTTTCAGTGCCCTTCTGGGAGCCCTGTGTGGTGCAACCTGGAACGAAGTTTGCGTTGACTACGAAAAAACAAACCGCATGGGAATCAACGAATACCGTTCAAAAGCCCTTCTTGAACAGAGCTTCAGGAGAATGCTTGGGGTTGAAAGCCTTGAAAGCGTAGTTGATTTGAAGGCTTCTCTTTGGGACCATTTTGAAAACACCACATTGAAGGGCGAGCCTGTCCTTACCAAGGCAAAGCTTGAGGCTCTGGTGGAGAAGTTGAAGTAGGGTGAGGTAAAAATATTTGCTGAATCAGCTGGTGCCAGAGATTTGGTGCCAGCTAAGGCTTCTGATTTTTCATCACTTGACAAGTTTACTTTGCAAGTCTATAATCTCCCTATACCAAGTTTACTTGGCATGTAGGCAAAGCTAAATAATTGCTGCATCGCAATTTACGCTTTGCTCTCAAAAATCGCGGGTTCTGACCAATCCGCTTCTCTTGAGGAGGTTATATGACATTGCAAAAACTCCGCAGGTTTACGCTAATCATCAGCATGCTGCTTTTTCCCATTACCATTTATTATTTGTCGCCCTACCTGATTATTATGTCGGCAATGCAGCACATCATTAATGGAAGCTTTATTGTCTTTTCCCTCATGTTCATTTTCGGACTGTTCTTCGGGCGGCTCTGGTGCGGCTTTTTCTGTCCAACAGGCGGAATGAGCGAATGTTTCGCCCAGTTTTCTGATAAGGCTCCAAAGCAGGGCTGGCGGAACTACATCAAATACGGAATCTGGCTGGTGTGGCTCAGCGGAATAATCGTCTGTCACGTTCTTGGAAAAGGCGACTACACATTTCAGCCGTTTTTTATGACCGACCACGGCATTTCCATTTCAGATATTTACAGCTATGTGATTTATTACGGAATTGTCCTTCTGTTTTTGATTCCGGCTCTGATTCACGGAAAGAGGGCAAACTGCCACTACATCTGCTGGATGGCTCCTTTTATGATTTTCGGCTACAAGGTGGGACGCCTTCTGCATTTTCCTCAGCTAAAAATCAAATCCAAAAAAGAAAACTGCATCGGCTGCAAGAAATGCGAAAAGGTTTGTCCCATGAGTCTTGAAGTGACAACGCTTTCAGAGAAGGGCGAGATAAAATCCGCAGAATGCATTCTGTGTGGCGAGTGCATAAAAGCTTGCCCGAACGATGTGTTTCACTTTAATATAAAGAGGTAAGGTAAAGCTAAAAATTGCTGTCGCAATTTTTTTAACGCGATGTTTACATAGTAAACTCGGTTACTTTGCTATAGAACACCGGCCGCCAGCGGCCTTACACAGGAGCTCGAATGACAAAAGACGAAATTTTAGAAAAAAGCCGGAGCGATAACGGCGGAAAGGATATTGAAGATCTGGAAGTGCAGAAAAGTGCTGCAAAAATTGCATACTTTTCTTCTTTTGGACTGTGCGTTCTGGTTTCAGTTTTGAACTGGATTTTCACTGGCAGCATACGAATTGAATGCTGGATTGTTTTCTTCGGAATGTGCTGTGTGGCCTTTTTCGTGAAGTTTGCAAAGCTTAAAAAACTCCACGAACTTTTTGTAGCACTGGGCTATCTTTTACTTGTTGCAGCCCTTCTGGTTCTTTTTATTCTGCAGCTGTCTGGGAAAATCCCGAACTCCGGGCTTTAACCGAGCTCCCGCTCTCACAGCTCACGCAGCATACACCGCTCACACAAGAGGCATCCTAATGAACGAAAACCTTGTCTTAAAAAACCGCTTAAAAGAAATCCGCACGGAAAAAAAACTTTCCCAGTCAGACCTGGCGCAGATGGTGGGGGTATCCAGAAATACAATCAGCTCCATAGAAACCCTGCAATTCTGCCCAACGGCAAAACTCGCCCTGATTATATGCGTTGCCCTGGATAAAAAATTTGAAGACATCTTTTACTTTGCGTGATATAGTATTTATGATAACTATATAGAAGGGAGCTGGTCTTTTTATGAAAAAAATAGCATTTTCCACGGTTTTGATTCTGTTATTCGGTATTTTTGCAATGGTGTTTTCAGGGTGCGATAATTCCAGCTCAGACGGAGATGACAATGAGGCAGTGTGCAAAGCCTTTTACGATGCTGCAGAATCTGAATCCGTTGCGATTGACCCGTCAATAAACAGGGTAACAATAAACAATGTCCTTGGAAAGACAATCTATATGGTAAGGATGAATCCAAAGGAAACTGTTCTGGAGGAAAAAAAACAGCGAACCGCAGTTGTCAAATCAGGTATTTTAAATAACGGTTCAAATAATGCTTCAAATCCAGTTCAGTCATCTGTTATGAAGGAATTTCCGGCTGAAAACCACGCTGTTCCTGCCTTTGATTTACAGGCTCTGGAAAAACAGCTGGAAAAAGATCCCCGCTATATTCTGGAAGAAAAACTGAACGAACTGATGAAAAAATCTGCCGCTCAAAGCTCAGGGCAGGTTTCAAGAAACGCTACTGATGGTCAGACGGAGGAGCAGACTGTCACCCCTCAAGTTTTTCATGTTGGCGATAAGACATCATTTTATACACTTGATCCCAATACACTTGAAACTTTCGAAAAAAAGGAATACGAACTTCTTGCATCAGGGGATGAATACTATGTATGGGTTAAAGAAGATGATCCCTATTACATAAAAGACAAGGATGCGTTCAAACTAAAGGCAGAAAAGCTGGGAACAGAGTTCATAAATGGATATGGACTGGTCAGGTACATTTACGGCGAAACTTACGATAAGCTTTATAACGAAGACGGGAAGACACCATACGGCAACATGGCGGAATGTTCCAGAACGGGAACAAAAATAAATATTCTGTTGTATTCTATGGTAGACGAAGGAAAAGTATATGGTTTTGTTTATCATGGTGATGTATTTAAAGGGCTTGACGGAAGCAATGAGGGGCGTTTTTTATACATGGATTCCCAGACGCTCCTCGATAAACCTTTGGAAGCCTATTTAACTGCCATGCATGAATTTTCACATACAATATCAATGAATCAAAAAAGGATGATGAACGGGAAGGACTGGACTTACTGGTATGGAGAGCTTCTGGCAATGATGTGCGAAGACTTGATGCAGTCATATCTTGGAATTACGGATTCTTTTGAGGATGAGGGCCTGCTTATGACTCCGAAGGTTCGCCTTATGCAGGCTAATTCCGGAGTTTTTTGGAGTACCGGTTTGACTGGACAGGCGAATGATACATATGCAGCCGTATTTATGATGGGTGCCTGGCTCAGCCGTAATTTTGGCGGAGTCAAATTCATAAAAGAACTGGCTCGAAATGGAGAGGTAGATATGACCTCAATTTTAATGGCGGTAAATGCCTGTTCAGATACTTCATACGATGCAGGAAAGCTTTTGAAGGAGTATGCGGAAAGCCTTATGTTCCAGAAAAATGATTTTGGCTTAAATCATGATTCTCCTCTTTATCCCGAAAATTCAGAGTTTTTCTGCGACTATTCTGACGGAATTGAAACTCACACTTACTATTATCCGCTGACTGCCGTAAATCTGTGGGATCCTTTCTATGGCTGGTACAATTTATCGGAAAAAGTTGATTGCATAGCAAACGAATCAATTCCATTTGAGAAACTGCCTGCCGTAAAAAAACGCAGGTGGGAAGATAATGTTCCAACCAGCGCTTATTTAGGTCCGATTATGTTCAATGATGGTACAATGACTGGTGATGAAGGACCCTACGGCGTAATGCTCTACAAGCTTGGAACCGCCGGTTCAGATTCGGTTACATTTAACTTAAAAACCAAGGAGGAGGGCGAAACTCCCCAGGATGAATTGATTTTCTGGTTTGAGTAACGACAGGTCACGGGCTAAAACTATTTACAGAAAATCCACCGGAAGTGTCCAGCTATTTTGGGAAATATTCCGTTTGCCGCGGAATTTTTTCCATCCGATGAAGTATTCCTTTGGAGAGAATAGGGCCAGGCTATGACCGGTTTCATCGTCTTTCTGCATGGTGCGTGTGAAAACCTTATTGATGGCATCCTCGATGTTCCGTGTGTCACCCCCGCATTCCTTCAGAATTTCTTCCTTAATCTCGTTTGAGAGAACTGCCGGAAGGAATTCCTGTTCCATGTCATTGTTTTTAAGCCAGTTATGGTAAAAATTGTCGATTACGCAGGCTTTGAACTGTTCTGCGGTGTAGTCCGGAATTTGGAAAATTTTCAACCGGCTGATGATTGGTTTTGGAATATTTTCCAATGAGTTTGCGGTAAAAATATAATTTACTCCGGAAGCATCCACATTGATTCCGATGTAGTTGTCAAAGAACCGTCGGGCCGTATTTTTTTCCAGAATTGAATAGAATACGGTTTCAATGCAGTAATTTTCCTTGCTGTGAATTTTATCAAGCTCATCAAAGTGAATCAGCGGATTTTTTAATGGACCATGCTCCGAGTTTTTGGACATTGCTTCAGTAATCAGTCCCTGCTTTGCGCGGGAAAACTGCGGGTCGCTTCCAGAAATTGCAAAAACCGGAACATCGTTTCCAAGATCGATTTTTACAGCCTTTTTTCCCTGCAGAATATTTCCCAAGTCGGTTACAAAGCTGGTTTTTCCGCAGCCCGGACTGCCCACAAGAACAATCGGTCGGAAGGAAATTTCCTTGTGTTTTCGGAAATTTGAGGATTCAAAGCTTTGTACAAGATAGTCAATTATTTCCTGCATGTTCGGATATTTTTCTGCCAGCTTCAGAACTTTTTCCTTCTTTTCGGAGCTTACGGTAATATAGGAAACCTCTCCGGAAAGCTTCTTTATACATTCCCTTATAGCTTCCTTGTTTTTATCATCGTTATCACCCGGAATGCTGGCAAGGTGTCGTTCCGCTTCCTGTTCATCAATTAGTGAATTCTCTTCTTTACCGAACCAGCCCGGAATTTTTGAGTTATTGGACAGGTATTTGAAGGAGTGTTCCTTACAGAAAGGACATTTATCGTCAATCCGGCTTACCTTGCGCCCAAATGAAAATTTTCTGCACAGTTTGCAGTACTTTATGCTGACATCACCGCCGTCTGCAAAACGCAGGGTACCGTCGTTAAAAATCTGAATCAGATATGGGGCGGGGCGGGTAACCTTGCGTTTGTCTTCAAAGATGACAAGTCCGGAATCTTCCAGAATAAAAGCGTCGTCTCTTTTGATATAAGTTGTTTTGATATTCAGCTCGTCAAGAATCTGAGCCAGCCGTCTCTGTACTTCAGTATTGTATTCCATTTTAGTCTCCTTGTAATATTATTTTTTGATGCCGGTTCAGCCAGTGCTTCAAGATTGATTTTCAGCAGCGGTCCGGTCTTTCATTCAATTTTTTAGTTTCCAAAGCCGATTGTGTTTTTCTCGTAGCTTCGTTTTTTACCGTGAACGATTTTACAAAGCTCTTCCGTGATATATTCTGCGTTTCGTTTTTCCGGTGCAAGAAACCGCAGCTTTCCGCTTAGTGAAGCAAAATCCCCCGGTGTAACATCCCCGGAGTTATAGATTTCGGAAACCTGATTTTCATCTATATTGATAGAAGAAAAATAACTCTTGCACAGTATTCCCACGCCTTCTTTAGTAAGAGGTTTAAACCCAATCTTGAAGTTAAAGCGCCGGTCCAAAGCCTTGTCCAGAATATCCGGAAGGTTAGTGCTGCAGAAAAGAATTCCCGGGTACCGCTCTATTTCAATCAGAAAAGAATTCACCTTGGAATCTTCAAAGTGGTTTACCGAATCTCCGCGGTTGTGGAGAAATGAATCCGCTTCATCCACCAGAATAATTGAATGATCCTTTGCGGCTTCCTTAAAAATCCGGGAAATATTCTGTTCCGTTTCGCCCACCCACTTACTTAAAATCTCGGAAGGGCGCACAATTTTCAGGGAGCGGTTCATCTTTTTTGAAACCTCTTCTGCGTAGGCAGTTTTTCCACCGCCGGAAATTCCGTACAGAAGCACCTTGATTCCGCTTTCCTCGTCGTATTCCCCGTTCTGGTATTCATCCGCATTTTTAAGCGCCTCCGTAACCTCGCTGATTGGTTCCGAAGTGTTAAGGGCTTCAATGCAGTAATGAGAATTTTTCCGGAGCTTTTCGCTTTTTTCACCGTTACCATACTTATTCCTGATGAGCTCAACAGCTTCCTCCGGAAATAATTCGTAGGGAAGCTTAATCAGGTCTGTTACCGCCTTCCATTTTTCTGGCGTAAGGTTAAGCTTTTCGCATTCTTTTGTGACTACCTGCAGCAATTCCAGAGGAATTTTTTCCTCCAGACAGAAATTTGAGAAGCTTTCCTGATAGGACTTTTTCTTTGGAAGTTTTAACTGATTCGCATACAGAATATCAATTCCCTGTTCCAGAAGTGTATTCCGTTCATCTTCAGTAAATTTTTCCATGGAAAGAATCACCCGGTTTTTCACTTTTTCAAGGATTCCGGAGGCTGCTTCTTTTTTATGAAACATTTCTTTAATTGGATTTCCGTAATCTTTTTGAAGCAGCTGTTCACAGAGATTTTTTCCCAGAAACAAAACATTTTGGTTGACCTGCAGAGAGAGGACAAAAATATAGAATTCAAGCTCTTTCTTTTCGAAGTTTTTGTATTCCTGTTTTATTTCATAAATTGTGTCATAGCATTCGTTGTAGTACTTAGTCAGAAAGTTTCTGTTCCTGTAGTCACTTTCGCTTATGATGGCGGTAAAGCCGTCAAGCTTTCGCATAATTTCAAGAGAGTTTATATTCAGTTTCGCTGTTTCTGTATAGTCGTAAAAATCGCAGTGTGCGCGCGGTACCAGCTTTTGCAGGAAAAACGCCGGCGTTTCGTTCTTAAAATACGAATATACGAAGCTGTTAATTTTCCACGGGGAGGCAAAAAGTCCCAGTCTTACCAGTTCATTGTTCATCTTACGGGCGTAGGCGATTTCATCCCGCTTTTCTATTTCGCAGATGTGACAGAAAAGGTGAGCCTTGTATTCCTCGTTTTTAAAATCCGGGAAAAGCCAGCCCCATTCCTCATTCGCAATTCCCAGAATGAAAAGCACCCGCTGAGAGTAGGAAAGTTCAAGGGCGTTAAAAAATTCCTGCATGTAGGGTTTATCGATTAATTTCTTCAGAGGATTTTTATCATAATTATCCCGTTCCCACTTTTTGTCCTGAAGAAAAAATACAACACCAAAGGTCTTAAAATCTTCATTAAGGTCGCGGCTGAAGGATTCAACTACCTCGTCCAGCTCAAAGGCGTCGTCATGCTTTAAGCCATCATATTTTTCACGCATCTTATCCTTGAGCACGTTCAGGTATATATCGCTGAGAGACATGAGGGTATCGTTGGAAATTACAGTTTCCAGAAAATCCTTTTCCAGCTCCTTTCTGCTAAGATTTATCTCCCTGAAATTTTTGACGTAGAGATAAGTTGACAATGCTCTGTCCTGAAAATAAATGCAGGAATCATTGGTATTCTGCTGAATTAAACCGTTGCATGAGTTTCTAACTTCCATTTTCGTTACCTCGCTGATTCAAAATCTGATATTCATCCTGTAATTTTACGATACAACAGTTTTTTGAGTTTGTAATTAAAGCGGTAGTTGAATTGTTCTAAGCCCGCGCCAGAATGAAATCAGAATGAAGTGAGAAAGTTTTTCTCTATAGTTATATTTCCCGAAATGTGGTATAATGTGCGCTATGAATACACAGGAAAAAGCTGACGATTATAACGAACGCGCAAAAAAACAGATTCGCACTAAGGCCTTTCAGAAGGGTGTTGAAGAAACCGCTGCCAGTTACAAAGAGGAAATAAAGGAACTCAAAAAAGAGAACCGGGCCCTCAAGAAAGAGCTTGAAGAACTGAAGAAAAAGTACAAGGTAAAGTAATTTTTGCGGTTGTTTGAACCACTCAATTACTGCTGCGCCATCATTACGCGCCATCCGATTAATCTTGAAACGTCATAACCGTTTCTCTTGAGGAGATTTTATGAAGGGAATTATTCTTGCCGGCGGGTCGGGTACCCGTCTTTATCCGATTACAAAGGCTGTTTCAAAGCAGATTCTTCCATTATATGATAAGCCGATGATTTACTATCCTCTTTCCTGTCTGATGCTCGCAGGCATCCGGGAGGTTCTGATTATTTCTACTCCCCGTGATATCAGCCTTTTCAAGGAGCTTTTTGGCGACGGTGCCTGGCTCGGTATGAAATTTGAGTACGCCGTTCAGGATAAGCCCCGGGGACTTGCAGATGCTTTCATCGTTGGAAAGGATTTTATCGGAAGCGACGATGTTGCCCTGGTTCTTGGGGACAATATTTTCTACGGACAGAGCTTTACTTCAACCCTTAAAAGAGCGGCAGAAAAAATCCGCACCCAGAAGGGAGCCGTAATTTTCGGTTACTATGTTGCTGATCCTACCGCATACGGAGTAGTGGAGTTTGACAAAAACGGAAATGCCCTTGGAATTGAAGAAAAACCTGCTAATCCAAAGTCGAACTATGCCGTTCCGGGCTTGTATTTTTATGACAATTCCGTTGTTGAAATTGCAGCAAATGTAAAACCTTCTGCCCGGGGTGAAATTGAAATCACTGCGGTAAACAACGAATATCTTTCCCGCAAGCAGCTTAA
The DNA here is from genome assembly GCA_946186185.1 of uncultured Treponema sp. Classification (GTDB taxonomy): domain Bacteria; phylum Spirochaetota; class Spirochaetia; order Treponematales; family Treponemataceae; genus Treponema_D. Next base: position 26,905 of record CAMHMJ010000011.1, read on the forward strand.
GGTGGAGCTTCTTGGCCGCGGTATGGCATGGCTTGATACAGGAACTTACGACGGACTTCTTGAAGCAAGCAACTTTATTGCTACAATCGAAAAACGCCAGGGCTTGTATGTAAGCTGTATCGAAGAAATTGCCTACAAAAACGGCTGGCTCACAAAGGAGCAGGTTCTGGAGCTTGCAAAAGGCTACAAGACAGATTACGGAAGATACTTAGAGTTTATTGCGAACAACTAAAGATGAAGTACGAGTTATGAAGTATGAGTTATGAAGTATGAGGGGGTGGGGAGATTCATACCTCATAGTTCATACATCATACATCATGCTTCATACTTAAAACGAGGTTTTTATGCCATTTGAATTCAAAAAATGCGAAATTGACGGACTTTACGAGATTCAGCCAAAGATTTTTGGCGATAACCGGGGTTATTTCCTCGAAACTTACAGCGAAAAGGACTTTTTTGATGCAGGACTTAAAATGAAGTTCGTGCAGGACAATCAGTCCAGCTCTACAAAGGGAGTTTTGCGCGGTCTTCATTTCCAGACAAAACACCCTCAGGGAAAACTTGTTCGCGCACTTTACGGACAGGTTTACGATGTTGCAGTTGACCTCCGCCTTGGAAGTGCAACTTTCGGAAAATATTACGGCGTAGTTCTTGACTGCGAAAAGCAGAATATGTTCTACATTCCGGAAGGTTTTGCTCACGGCTTCTGCGTTCTTACCGACCTTGCTGTTTTCGCTTACAAGTGCACGGATTTCTATCATCCGGAAGACGAGGGCGGCCTCATGTGGAACGATCCTGTCATCGGCATCGACTGGGAAAAAGTTCTCCCGGGAATTACTCAGACAGCAAACTTAAGCGAGAAGGATAAAAAACACGCTCCCTTCAGTCTGGAAAACAGATATTTCGATTTGAACGGAAAATGGATTGGTAAATAGGAGAAATAAATGCGAAAATTAAAAAATATTCTTGTAACTGGTGGAGCTGGTTTTATCGGCTGTAACTTTATCCACTATCTTTTCGGGCTTTCTAACAGTGGAACGGACCTTTTCAACGATGCGGATTTTACCGGCCGTGTTATCAATATAGACTGCCTTACTTATGCCGGAAACCTTGAATCTTTAAAAGATGTTGAAGAAAAGTACGGAAGTGGTTTCGACAGGCTCAACCACCGCGAGTTCTGCAGTGAACAGCGTTATTTCTTCGAAAAAGTTGATATCTGCGACCGTGCTGAAATTGAACGCATTTTCAAACAGTACGATATCGACACAGTAATTCATTTTGCGGCTGAAAGTCATGTAGACCGTTCAATTCTGGGACCGGAAGCTTTCATGAAAACAAATGTAATGGGAACTTACACACTTCTTGATGTTGCACGAAAATACTGGAATGTTTCCCTTGATAATCCTCGGGACGATGTTCTTTTCCATCATATTTCAACTGACGAAGTTTACGGTTCCCTTGGCGAAACAGGTTACTTCCTTGAAACAACTCCTTATGATCCGCGCTCTCCTTATTCTTCAAGTAAGGCTTCCAGCGACCATATTGTAATGGCTTACTATCACACATACGGTCTTCCGATCACACTTTCAAACTGCACGAACAACTACGGTCCGTTCCAGTTCCCGGAAAAACTCCTTCCGCTTATGATTTCAAACATCAAGGACGGAAAAAATCTTCCGGTTTACGGAAAAGGTGACAACATCCGTGACTGGATTTATGTTGAAGACCACAACCGCGGCGTCTGGGATATCGTAAGAAAATCTCCGGCCGGCGAAAAATGGAATCTTGGCGGCGAAAACGAATGGCAGAACATCAAGCTTCTTAATAAAGTTATCGATCTTACTTCAAAGGAAATCGGAAAAGATGCTGAAGATGTACGAAAAACCATCACTTATGTAAAAGACCGTCCTGGTCACGACAAACGCTATGCCATCGACTGCACAAAAGCAAAAACAAAACTTGGCTGGCAGCGCAAAATGACTTTCGAAGAAGGCCTCCTTGCAACAATCCGCTGGTACTTAAACCACGGCGAATGGATCAGCCACATCCAGAGCGGCGCTTACAAAGACTGGATTAGCAAGAATTACACGGAACAAGGTCGTTAGTTTTTATAAATATTTTGAAGTATGAAATATAATTTATAACCAGTCTTTGTAAACTTGCAAAAGTGGGACGCAGGCAAAAATTAAGGAGGTACCCTTGCAGGGAGTTACCTTGATTTTTGCCGTCGCTGGGACCCGCTTTTGCAAGTTATAGACAGAATAATTAAAAAATTATGTTTCATAATTAGGAATCGAGCTATGATTTGGTTAATTGGAAATAAAGGAATGCTGGGAACGGAAATTGCCCGCCAGCTTACAGAAAACAAACTTGATTTCGTGGGAACAGACCGCGATGTAGACTTTACCGACATGGCTTCCCTTGAAAGCTTTGTAGACGGTAAAAATATCGACTACATCATAAACTGTGCCGCTTACACCGCCGTAGACAAGGCTGAAAGTGAGCCGGAACTTGCTGCAAAGCTGAATGCAGTCGGTCCGCAGAATCTGGCTGAAATTGCAAACAGACTGGATGCAACCCTGATTCATATTTCAACGGACTATGTATTTGACGGAACCGGCGACACTCCGCGAACGGAAGATATGCTTCCGTCTCCAATCGGTGTGTACGGAGCAACAAAGTGTAACGGAGAAACCGCCGTTATCATGTGCTGCAAAAAATACTACATCCTCCGAACCGCATGGCTTTACGGCTGGGCGGGAAAAAACTTTGTCTACACCATGATTAAGGCAATGAACACCCACGACGCCGTAAAGGTTGTGAACGACCAGAAGGGAACTCCGACTTTTGCCGGCGACCTTGCGGGTGTTATTATTAAGATAATGGAAAAGAATGCAGGCCCTCAGACTGGAGCTGACGGAAGCGGAGCCGCTGAATCTGCGGAAAAAACTACCGGAGCTGCTGAAACAGCTGAACCTGCCGTGCCATACGGAATTTACCACTGCACCGACCTTGGAGAAATTACCTGGTGGGATTTTACCAACGAAATCAAAAAGCAGGGAATCGAGAAGGGCTGGATAAACGAAAGGGGAAAAGCCTGCGTTGTAAATCCGTGCACCTCGGACGAATACCCGACACCGGCAAAACGTCCGGCATACAGCGTTCTTTCCAAGGACAAAATCCAAGCTGCTCTGGGAATTACGCTTCCGGACTGGAAGGAAAGTCTTGGCGTGTTCCTGAGCTCGCCGCTTTTTGACAAGTCCCGGATTGAAGCGGAAGCGGCTCCAAAGACTGAACCAAAGCCGGCTGAGAAAAATGGATTTACAGGCTTCTTCAGCAAACTTTTCAAGAAATAGAAATATTTGAGCCGGGCGTTGCGGGAGAGAGAAGAAGCTGTGCTTCTTCCTGATGAATCGGAAGCCGTTAAAAAATCTGCGAAAGCAGATTTTAGGCTGTCTTCTTTTGTCCCCGCAAGGAGGGGCTCCTCCTTTCTTTTTTTATTATCGTGTTAGAAAATATCTCAAAATGTCTAAAATATAATACATCGCACAATCTACAGACAATATCTCTTAAAAAAATCTCTAATCTGCGGCGCAAAATTTCCGACAAACGAAGTAACAAATCGTTTTTGACGGGGATTTTTATATGAAAAAGACATTTTTAGCTTTGGCAGGAGTTTTATTTTGCTCTGTTTTTGCATTTTCTCAGGAAATGAAGGGGTCGATTGATACGGAATATCTTTCCGGCGAAGAAAATGCTTCTTATACGGAATGGACGGGCGGTTATTCGCCGAGCGAAATCAATACTCGTGCTCAGATTAAAGATATCGGTCGCCGTCTTGCAAACGGAATTATTTATCAGGAAACTGAACAGCAGGATCCGTTCCCGTTCAATAAGGGAAATCCGGCTTACAAATACAGTGCAGCCCGCGTGTACGGCGGTACAAAGCGTGGTGCTGATGTAATTCTGATTGGAGAAACTGCAACGGTTGATACAATCAAATGTCTGAAGATGATTCTTCAGGGTTATGTAGAAAATGCCTATGGTATTTCAGCAGGCGAGTCAGAGGCGGTTGCTCAGGCCCTCTGTAACTGGAATACAGCGCTTTATAAAAACCGTTCACTTTTGAATGAGTTTGAAGACGGTGTAAAAAATGCCTTCAGCGGTTACAGTTCAAAAACCGGTCTTTCAACTTCTTACCGCGACTGGAAAAAATCGGTGCTTGTAATTCCACACCTGTTCACTCAGGTTCAGGTTGAAGCTGAAGAGACAGCATATGAAGAGTCACAGTATGAATACCAGACAGAACCTGAGCCGGCACCGGTTGAAGAGTATGTTCCGGAGATAAAGCCTGAAACAAAGCCGGAATACAATTCGTATAATTCCAGCAACTCAAACAACAAGTACGGTCAGAATACAAAGAATGTAAAAAATCCAAAGAAGAATAACAACAAGAAGCTGATAATTATTGCGGCGGCTTGTGGTGGAGCAGTTGCTCTGGCTGCAATAATAATACTAATGATGATGAGGAAAAAAGACGATATTTAAAGTGAGCTTAGGGAGTGAGTTAGTCTGGAGCTTAATGATTGAGCTGACTTAGTGAGGCGGAGAACGGAAGCCTGTTTTGCCGGCGGTTGCAGTTGTAACCTTAATCCAGCAGGCAGGTTTTGATACTGAAATATCCAACGTCTTCGTTGATTAAATAAATAAACGGCCTTGAACCGAGAAAAAGTACCTTAAAATTAGGGTGCGAAAGGTTTGAGGCCGTTTTTTTTTGTTTTGAAGGAGTTTACCGGGGCTGTACTTAGGGGGGGGGTAAAAAAGTATTATAAAGTATACAATATAAGATAGTTTCTAACTTGTTATTGTCAAAGCTTTACTATAGAATTGAAAAAAAAGTTTCAGGGGAACAAAATGAAAATGCAGAAAGGTCTTGTGATGGAAGGCGGTGCCATGCGCGGAATGTTTACGGCCGGCGTGTGCGATGTGCTTCTGGAAAACGGAATTGATTTTGACGGGGCAATCGGAGTTTCTGCGGGTGCCACCTTTGGCTGCAATTTCAAGTCAAAACAGATTGGACGGGCAATCCGCTACAACAAGCGCTTTTCCCGCAACTGGCGCTACTGTTCTTTCCGTTCATTTTTTCTGACCGGCGATCTTTACGGTGCCGATTTCTGCTATAACCAGCTTCCGAATAAGCTGGACCCTTTTGATTATGAAGCCTACATTTCAAATCCTCTGAAGTTTTATGCCGTGGCCTCGGATTGTCGCACTGGTCAGCCGGTTATTAAAGAGCTCAAAACCTGCGATGAAAAGGATCTGACCTGGATGCGGGCCAGTGCCAGTATGCCCCTGGTTTCTCATGCTGTAAAAATTGACGGCTACGAGCTTTTAGACGGCGGCATGACAGAATCCATTCCCCTTAAAGCCTTTGAAGATATGGGTTATGAAAAGAACCTTGTTGTCCTGACTCAGCCCCGGGATTTTGTAAAAGAACCCAGCTCATCTCTTGGACTGATGAAGCTTGCCCTCAGAAAATATACAAAGATTTTTGAAGCAATGCAAAGGCGTCCTGATGTTTATAATCAGGAAAAGGCCTATGTTTTTGAGCGGGAAAAAGCCGGAAAGTGTTTTGTAATTTGCCCGGAAGTGTCGCTGGGAATCAGCCGCACCGAAAAAAATCCGGAGGAACTTGAGCGGGTCTACCAGCTGGGCAGGGCAGAAATGCAGAAGAAGCTTGAGGAATTAAAGGACTTCCTTGGGGAATAGCAGGCAAAATGCGGTGGGGGAAGTCCCCCGCAACGCCTCCTTAATGATATCTTAGAGAAATAACCTTATTCTAAAAAGGTCCAAAAAATCTCGTATTGACTGTGTCAATTTTTGACACCTATGTATAGAAATCAACTTTATTGATTTTGAAGTTTCAAATAGAAAACCTTCGTCCAATACGGTACACGGATAAACTGACCGTCGCGCTGAACACTTTGTCTATCAGATTTGTAACTGTGCCTCCAAAGTATGCAGCAAATGAAAGATTATTGGTCACTACATATATACCTTGTACGGCGTTGTCTACCTGTGGGATTGTTGTGTTTGCAGAATAGAAAAAGTAGGAAATCGTGTCACCAAGCACGGAATTGGCGATTGCAGCGATAAAACCAATCCACATGAAACTTTCGGTGGAGTAGGAAAAGCTGGAAGGCATTTTATTGCCTGTGTTTTCGTTCAGAGAGGAGTCCTTTCGGGTATGTTTCTTGCGTTCTGCCCGGAATACAAGCCATGCAACTACAGCCGTTGAAATATGACATACTGTAAACAGGATTCCGGTGTTTGCAAAAAAATATAGAAGAAAATTACTTGCCACGGCACATATAATTCCCGGTACAAGGTGTAAAAGCAGTCGGCGGTATTGCACGCCTTGCTGGAAAAAGAAATTTCTGCAGTAGGGAATGTAAGCTGGCTTATGAACAGTCAAAAAATGGTGGTGCAAGCACAACAGGTGGGGGAAACTCAGTACGAAATGAAGAAGCTGAAAGACAAGCTGAACGGGAAGCTGCGGATGTAAAAATCAAGGATTTTGAATTTTCAACTGATGAAAATGAATTTTATAAGCAATTCATTGGGATGAGTGAGGATTACAAGGTAGAATTGAAAAAAGGATCGCATTTTGCAGACCTTTACTATAACCGTATGGAAAAGGAGCTGAAGGTTGTAAAAGCAACAAACGAAACTCTTTATGCCAAAATTCAGCCAATATTTGAGGAAATAAATGTGGCAAAAAAATCGAAGAAAAAGCGAAGCATAATCATAGGTATTATCTTTGCAGCCGCAGTCATAGGATATGTTATTTGGATTTATGCAATTAATTAATGTATAAAACACAAAGAAAAGCCTTAATAAAAAATTGAAACATTTTATTAAGGCGAAAAAGGTCTGATTGTTGTACAGATATTATTCTTCAAAATTTTCAAAATCTGTGATATATTTACCCTATGGAACCAAGATATTTACCAATCGGAATTCAGGATTTTGAAAAGCTTCGCAAAGGAAATTATGTATACGTTGATAAAACGGAATATGTGTACGAGCTTACACGGACCAGTACGCCGTATTTTTTGAGCCGTCCCCGACGCTTTGGAAAAAGTCTTTTTATTTCCACTCTGGAAGCGTTTTTTCTTGGTAAAAAAGAGTTGTTCCATGGACTTAAAATCGAAAATCTTGAAAAAGAATGGACAGAATATCCGGTTTTAAAAATCAGTTTCGGTGGCGGCTCTTTTGAAAAAAGAGACCAGCTTGTTTCGTATATTGACTATATTCTTAGCGGTTACGAAGAACAGTACAATGTAGAAAAAAAATCTGAGAACTGTGCTGTAAGATTTGCAGAAGTAATAAAATCTCTGTATAAAACAACCGGAAAGCAGGTTGTTATTCTGATTGATGAATACGATAAACCGATTCTTGATGCAATTTATACGGAAGATGAAGAACTGAATCGTCAGGAATTAAAGAATTTATACGGACCTCTTAAAGAAAACGATCCCTGTATCCGTTTTCTTTTCATAACTGGAATTACAAAAATCAGTCATCTGAATATTTTCAGCGGTCTAAACCAGTTGAATGACATAAGTTTAAGCAGGTTTTATTCTTCAATCTGTGGAGTTTCTGAAACAGAGTTGACAGAATATTTTATGCCGGAAATTGAAGACCTTGCAAAAGTTCAGGAAATGACAGTTGAGGAAACAAAAGCAGAGCTTGCCAGGTTGTATGACGGCTATCATTTTACACACGATGTTGAGGGTGTTTATAATCCTTTCTGCCTTTTAAAATGTCTGTGGGGAAAGGATTTTGGCTTTTACTGGTTTGAAAGTGGAACTCCAACCTTGCTTATAAAAGCAATTCAGAATCAGCCGCTTGAGCTTTCTGCGATGGTAAATGGCCGGGAAGTAAAGGAATTTCAGTTTAAGGAATATGACCCGGTAAGCAGAAATATGCTTCCGATTATTTATCAGAGCGGCTACCTTACAATAAAAGGCTATGATAAAGAAGACAGAACCTATTTTCTTGATTTTCCAAACCGGGAAGTAGAGGAATGTCTTATTGAGATTATTTTAAGAAAGTTTATCTCTGTTCCCTATGATGATATGGGACTTGAAATAAGCAATCTAAAAAATGCTATCCGAAACAAAGATATCGAAAGAATCTGTTTAATATTAAAGGCTGCTGTTGCTGACCTTCCTACGATTGTAAAAAAAGACATTTGTGAAAACTATTATGAATCGGTAACTCATTTAATTTTCAGGCTTACAGGTTTTTCTGTAGTTTCAGAGCTCCAGTCCGTTGCAGGGCGAAGCGATATTGTTCTTACCTCAAAGGATTCTGTTTTTATATTTGAACTAAAAATGGATAAGGGTAGAAACGCTGATGAAGTTGCTGCCGAAGCCCTTTCCCAGATTGATGCAAAGGGCTATTCCCAGAGATTTACCGTAAGCGGAAAACAGATGTTCAAGGTGGGAATAGTATTCTCCAGTGACGGAAAAGGACTCTTGAAGTGGAAATATTAGAGCTAAAGGAAATCGCATGTTGTAGTTCAATTAGCTCAATTGTTATAATTCAAAAATGGAAATACAGGATTATCTTACCTCTCTTTCAAAAGACGAACTTGTTTTACTTCTCTCGAAGCTCTCTGAAGAAAATGATAAAGTGAGGGAATATCTTCTGGAGCAAATTCAGAAGGCTTGGGGGCGGGGGTCGGACAAAGTTCGAATGACGCCTGAAACTAACAACAGTTCTTCAAACAGTAATTTTCATCTTGTTGCAGATAATGAAAATAGAATAATCCACTCAATTTCTCAAAAAGTTACCCGCACAAGTTCACCTCAGGAAAAAATCAATCTTTATAAATCCTTATTTGTTGGTCGGGAAGATGTTTTTGCATTACGATGGCAAAATACCAAAACCGGGAAATGTGGATATTCGCCGGTATGCGGTAACAAGTGGACGCAGGGAAAGTGCGACATGAAAAAATATACCTGCAGTACTTGCCCGTATAAACTTCCGTTGCGGCTGGATGACAGATACATTTACAATCATCTTGCAGGAAAGGATGAACAGGCTCGAGATGTTATCGGGCTTTATCCATTGATGGAAGGAAATCTTTGTCGGTTCCTTGCAATCGATTTTGACTCGCATAGCTCGGAACCCTGGAAATCCGACATTATAGCTGTTTACAAAACTTGTGCTGAATTAAATGTTCCTGCATACATGGAAATTTCCCGTTCTGGAAACGGCGGTCACTTATGGTTCTTCTTTAAGGAAAACATTTCTGCGCAGTTGGCTCGCAACTTAGGTTCCAGCATTCTGAAGCTTTCTATGCAAAAGCGGCATTCTCTTTCTTTTGAGAGCTTTGACAGAATGTTTCCGAATCAGGATGAAATTCCAAAAGGCGGATATGGAAATTTGATTGCCTTACCATTACAGGGAATAGCGGTGAGGGAAGGTCATTCCGTTTTTGTGGATGAAATATTTCGACCTTATGAAGACCAGTGGCAGTTTTTGAGTTCGGTTTGGAAGCTTGATGAGAAGACGATTCGAAGCACAATAAGGAAAATAGAAAGTCAGATTCCAGACTTTGTTGAAAGGGAAGTGGATGAGGTTGTGCGTCATGCAGATTTTGATAAAGTGGCTTCCTCGAATACAGAGGCAGCAGCCTCCGAGCATAACCTCAACCACTGTGTAGAAAATCTTTCAAAAGCGGATTTTCCTTCTGAAGTCCAAATTACACTTTCAAATTATGTGGAAATCAATAAATCTGGAGTTTCAGAGCGTGCATTGGGAATTTTGCGCCGTACGGCAGTCTTCCTTAATCCTGAATATTTTAAAAATCTCAGGATGCATCTTCCTCTATATAACATTCCGCGTTTTATAGACTGTTCTAAAGAGAATGAAAACTGCCTCCTTCTTCCCCGGGGAAATCTTCAACTGGTTCTTGATAAGATTACAGAGGCAGGGGCCACATATCGAATAACGGATAATCGTGAGCCCGGAGAACAAATCAATATTAAATCTAACATTGAACTCTATGATAATCAGAAAGAAGCCCTAAACGAAATGCTAAAATCCGATATCGGGATTCTTTCAGCCGGTACTGGTTTTGGAAAAACAGTAGTTGCTTCAGCACTTATTGCTGCGCGTAGAACAAACACACTCATTCTGGTTCAGTCTCATGCCCTTCTTGAACAATGGAAAAAAGCTGTCAAACAGTTTTTGGATTTCACTCCCGGAACAATTGCTGCGGGTAAAGATAAATCCACTGGTATTATCGATATTGCAATTGTTAATTCTCTCGTTGAAAAGCAATCGGATGAAGTAAAACCCCGTTCATTCAAATATGGAATGGTGATTGTAGATGAATGTCATCATGTTTCGGCTTTTACAACAGAAAATCTTATGGCAAGTTTTAAAGCAAAATATGTATATGGTCTGACGGCGACACCAATCAGGCGGGACGGACATCAGAAAATCATTTTTTATCAGTGCGGGAAAATTTTATATTCAACTACCACAAAACAGATGAACGCGGTACAGGATTTTGCTCACTATTTTATCCCCCGTTTTACGAGCTTCCATTACATTGCCGAGATAGCGGATAATAAAAATCCTTCCATAAACAAGTATTACGAAAAGATAATTGAAAATACGGCAAGAAATGAACTTATTATTTCTGATGTAAGGACCTCTGTAGAAAATCACCGAACTCCGCTTATCCTTTCTGAGAGGGTGGAACATTTGGAGTTATTGGAAGAACAGCTGAAAGATTGCGCGCAGAATGTAATTCTCATTACTGGAAAGGGAACTCAAAAGCAAAAACGGGAACAGCTGGAAAAACTGAACAGTATTCCATCGGATGAGACCTTGATTATTCTTGCAACAGGAAAATACGCAGGGGAGGGGTTTGACTATCCGCGAATAGATACGCTGATGCTTGCAATGCCTTTTAGCTGGAAAGGAACACTTTCTCAGTACTGCGGACGGCTTCATCGAAACTTTGTCGGAAAAGATGAAGTTTTGATTTACGATTATGTTGATTTTAGAGTACCCGTCTTCGACAGAATGTATCAGAATCGTCTGAAAGGATATAAGCAACTGGGGTATTCCATAAAACCTCAGAATGAGGCTGAAAGTCAGACTTCGCCCATCTGTGAATTCTCGAAGCTTTATTCAAAAGAGGAATATTTAGCGGATTTTGAAAATGATATTACTAATGCAAAAGCAAAAATAATTATTACGACGCCATATCTTTCAAAAACTGAGGTTCAGACATTTATCCTGCTTACAGCAAAAAAGATTGCAGAAGGTGTTTTAATTCATGTTCTTGTGCGAAAAGCATCGGATGAATCAAAGGAAAAGAAGTTGTCCGCCTGTATCCAGCTTTTAGAAAATATTGGAATTAAAGTAGAAGTTAGAGACGATATTTCTCAAAAAATCGCTATCATTGATGAAAAGGTTTTATGGTATGGAAATATTAACTTTTTGGGATATACTGAATCAGAAGAGTGCTGTATGCGAATTCTTAGTTCCAAAATTGCTTCTGAAATAGAAGGTGAGATTGTATAATATTACCATCGGAGAAAATTAATGACAAACACTGAGCTAAAACAAATCGCATTAAATCAATCTGCTGAGGATATAGGTTGCCGGGTAAGTGATTTTCTTTCAGATAAGAATGTGATTGTTCCCTTTTGTCTGGGGAAAAATGCGCGAAAGTATTATAAAGAGCCCATTACGTGCACATTTGTTTCCTATGGAAGTAACATCGTTGCCGCAACCACGGAAGAAGTAGCCCCGCTTGTGTCGGAGTATATTGGCAAGTTTGAGTTTTATCATTGCTTTGAGACGCCAAATATGCACTGGTTTAATGAAAGACTGGCAGAACGAGGTCATAAGGTTTGTTTTATGGCGGAGTATTATCTTCCCGATGTGAATAAAATTCCGGATGCGGAATGCCAGTACGAAACCCGAATACTTGTTCAAAAGGATTTCGGGGAATTGTATCTTCCGGAATGGGGAAATGCGCTCTGTGAGGAGCGAAAGCATCTGGATATTCTTGGGGTTGGTGCATATGATGGAGGCAGACTGGTGGGACTTGCAGCCTGTTCTGCTGATTGCAACGAAATGTGGCAGATTGGTGTAGATGTCCTTCCGGAATACAGGCAAAAAGGAATTGCAACCTCACTGACAAGTAAACTGGCGCGGGAAATCCTGAAGCGGGGGAAAGTTCCGTTTTATTGCTCTGCATGGTCGAATGTCAGGTCTGCCCGAAATGCGGCAAAAAGCGGTTTCATTCCTGCATGGGTTGAAATGACCATAAAACCTGCAAGCATTGTTGACGGGATGAATAGTTGAGATTCCGCCATAGGTTGAATTATAAGGGGGATATGGGAGAAAATATGAAGAAATTTATAGTTTTATTTTTATCAGGTATGATTTTTGCCGGCTGCAAATCTGCAGCATTCAAGACGAGCAAAAAAACGCTCGAATTTAAGGGAAACCCCACGACGGGCTACACCTGGATTTACACGGTTGAAGACGAGTCGATTATTCAGGTGTCGGAAGAGATAAAATACCTTGGAGAAAAAGGAATCGTCGGCGCCCCAAGCCTTTTTACCTACACAATCAGATCGGTAAAACCCGGAACAACAAGCTTGAAGTTTGAATACAAGCGCCCCTGGGAAGAAAAAGCAGCGGAAGAAGTACGGGGTTTTGAGGTGAGGGTAAAAGAAAACGGGGAAATCGTTCTGAAATGAACTGAATTAAACAAATCCGAATGGAACAATTGAACAGAATCCACAGAATTTTTTTCCAGTGTTAATATATAAGGCGGTAAAAATGGACTGGAGAACTCCGGCTGTTGCTGATACTGCAATTTTTCAGGAATGTGCGGTCAGCAATGGTTTTTTTGCAAACAATTACGGCGCAGTAAATTCGATTCTCTATGAAAAGAAATTTCGCTCTCAAATCGCAATTGAAGGAGAGTGGATTTACGAAAAATATTTTGAAGACGAGAATGCGTGCTTCAGTTTTCCTCACAATATTCATGGGAAGACGGATGATGTAAAAAATGCGCTGGAGAATTTGATGCAGGAGGTTTCTTCTTCTCTCAAAACTGTAACATTTGAAAATATTACCGCAGATGAAAAGGATATTCTTCTCAGTTTATATCCCTCTGCAAAAGTTTCTGCCACTCCGGAATCCGGTGACTACATTTACCGCAGGGAAAAGCTTGCTGCTCTCGAAGGAAAAAAACTGAGCCGGAAGAGAAATCACATTCATCAGTTTGAAAAAAAATACCCGGATTTTTCATATGAACCTTTGACCCTGCAGAATCTTTCTTCTGCCAGAGAAATTGCAGAAAAATGGCTCAGGGAAAATGAAGAATCGGCTTCCAAATCCGGATATTTTTCTGATTTAGCAGCTGAAAAAGAAATAATCACTTATGCATTTGATAATTTTGAAGCTTTTTCAGAATCCTCTGGAATGACAGGCGGAATCCTTTTTGTGTCTGGAAATCCAGTTGCATTCTGCATCGCCAGCATTTTGAGCCGGAATGTGACTGATGTTCATTTTGAAAAATGCCTTTCCGGCTTTGCCCGTGACGGCGGCTATACCGTGATAAACAACGAGTTTTCCAAAACAGCCAGAACAGAGTACCTCAACCGCGAAGAAGATTTAGGTCTTGAAGGACTTCGAAAGGCAAAACTTTCCTACTATCCGGAAATGGTTCTGGAAAAGTTCAGGATTGAAGTGCCATCTGTAAAGGAAACCGATTTATAGCAGGCGTATAAAATACTTTCGATTAACACAAAGGTTTCCCTCTGGAAAATCAGGAATGGACAGCTTTCTTTAATTGATATGAAAAAAATACATGACGCTGCAGGCGGTATCAGCAACGGAAGTTTTTATGTCTCCTGCAATGAAAAATTATCAGTTAGAAATTTTGTAAGACTGTGCAAAAAAGTCTATACCGAGACTAAATTCAAACTTCTTATAGCTGATACTCGCAACCTTTCAGAAAATAAAAAGGAAGAAATCTGGAATTTCCTATGCGAAATCGAACAGTTTTCAAGAATGCTGAACATACCCGTTCTGCTTTTGGTTGAAGAAAAGAGCTTTAAGCGGATAAAAAAGTCTCTTTACGGAAAAGTCAGACAGACAATCTTTTTAGCCCGCAAAGGCAGAACCGGTGGTAATGATTCCCCGGTTTTTGAAAGTGAAATCAAAATTGTCAGCGAGAAAGGGAAGGAAGTGCGGAAGATTGTGTTTGACGCCAGCACAAAGGTGTTTGATTTTGGAGGGGTTGAGAAGGGTGAAAATCCTGATAAAATCAGGGAAGATATATAGAATCATTGTCAACCTGTATTATTTTTTATACTGTATTAAAGCGCCACTTTATAAATTACAACTTTAATTACAAACAAAACGAAACTTGCTATCATTAAATTATGAATTGCGGATCTACCAAAGATTAGCTGGCACAAAGCAAGCAATTGTGTAAGTGGAGGCAATTAATCTTCTTGAGATGCAGTTCAAAAAGACGCGCACAGCAAACTGTCTTTTCTTATAGAATCAAAGATATGCCTGTAATTGCCGGGCGAAGGCAATTCGCGTCTTGTTTTTGCTGCTTTAGCACAATGGTAGTGCAGCTGATTTGTAATTAGCAGGTTATAGGTTCAATCCTATAGGCAGCTCATTCTGGAGTTATAGTGAAATGGTTATCACGTCGGCTTGTCACGCCGAGGGTCCGAGTTCAATTCTCGGTAACTCCGTAAAGATGCTTACAGCAATAGCGAAAGCGAATTAGATCAGTTGGTAGATCATCTGGCTTGATATCCAGAATGCACAAGTTCAAATCTTGTATTCGAGTATGCATCTTGTTTTTTCGGTCTGTACCACAGCGGCTAATGGAACTGGTTTACACCCAGCTTATCGCAGGTTCGAGTCCTGCCAGACCGACTAACGACACATGAACAGCAAAATGAATGATTGGCTTTAGTACGCGAAAGCGTCTAGAGCTTCACAGCCTATAGCTTTTCAAGATTTGAAGGAGCTTTACTTGAATAGCTGGCAGAAAGCCCAATGTGTCGTGTTTTGGCAGAAAGATAATTAAATGGAACGTTGTTTCAAGGAGAAAAAAAATGAACGCATTACAGGCAATGAAAATCAATTTGAATGTGGCTCGTACTGAGAATGGGGACATGGCTTATAAAACCACAGGTTCGGCATGTCTGGACTTTTTTGCCCTGTGCGGTGGTATGAGAAGAAATCTTACAGACCTGAGCAAGCTTTTTGTGAAAGCCTATGCAGAAAATCCTGCAGTTGCGATTAAGATTCTTTTTTATATGCGTAACATCCGCGGCGGCCTTGGTGAACGAAACAGCTTCCGGGTGCTTTTGAAGGAACTGGGGGATTTTTATCCTGAAACTGCAAAAAAGATTCTGTACGCCGTTCCTGAATATGGCCGCTGGGATGACGTTCTTGTGCTCCTGGAAACTTCTGTAAAGGATGATACAATAGCACTTATCAAAACTCAGATTGAAAAAGATCAGGCTGCCATGACCGGGGGCAGGGAAGTGAGCCTCCTTGGAAAGTGGCTTCCTTCCATTAATACATCCTGTGCGGAAAGTGTAAGTCTTGCCAAAAAGCTTATGAAAGCGCTGGGAATGAAGGCGGTTGAATACCGCAAGCTGTGTTCTGCACTTCGCAGGGAAATCAAGATTCTTGAAAACAACCTGCGCACCCGTGATTACACATTTGATTATTCAAAGCAGCCAAGCCAGGCAATGCTTCGTTATAAGAAGGCTTTTATTCGCAACGATGAAGAACGCTATACGGCATTTCTGCACAAGGCCATTGAGCAGGCAGAAAAGCTTGCCCGGGGCGAAGAGATTCCGGAAGAGGAGAGGGTAAAGCTCAACACTAAGACCTTGTATCCATACCAGATTGTGGCTCCGTTTCTGGACGGCTATGGCTGGTATGGAAATAATCGTAGTCTGCCGGACGAGCAGGTCCTTCCTCTGGAAGCAAGCTGGAAGTCTCTGGACCGCGGAACTTATGATTCCCGTACTATTGTTGTACGCGATGGTTCCGGATCCATGTATCACGGAATCGGTGATTCACCGATTAATATTGCAACTTCGCTTGCCCTGCTTTTCGCAGAACAGCTTGATGGTGCATACAAGAACAGCTTTATCACATTCAGCGTGAATCCTCAGCTGATTCAGATTCCTGAGACCTGTGATACTCTGCAGAAAAAACTGCACTTCATTTCCAAGTTTGATGAAGTTGCGAATACTGACATCAGTCGTGTTTATAAACTGATTCTTGATGTTGCAAAGAATAACAATGTTCCGAAAGAAGAAATGATTGAACGCGTTTTGATTATTTCTGATATGGAGTTTGATGCAGCGGTGATAATTTCCGACACTGCTGCAAACGAACGAGTCAAGAATTTAAGCGAAGCGTCCCTTGACCCTTCGTATTATTGTGCGGCAGGGGTTTCTACATTCGAATACTGGAAACAGGAATTTGAAAAGGCCGGCTATGAACTTCCGGAACTTGTTTTCTGGAATGTCGAAGCCCGGGATACTCATCTTCCTGTAACACAGAATGAGAAAGGCGTAAAGCTTGTAAGCGGTGCCAGCGCAAACATCTTTGCTGATGTTGTTAGCGGCGATCTTAAGGTTGTAACTCCTTATGAGTTCATGCTTAAGATTCTGGAACCGTACAACGAGTTTGATAAAATTGTAGCGTAATTATGAATTAGATAAGTGGCTGTTTTCGGTTTCCGATGACAGCCACTTATCCTATTGCGAATCTGGCTGTATAATACACTATATATAGCGTTATTCAAAATATTAGTACACTATATACGGTGTTTATAATAAGAATTCTGTCTACCTAATTCTATATAATATATAGAATTAGACTTTTTATAGATTCAGTATAACCTATCACGGATTTTAAATCAAGCAAAACATTTTGAAAGATTTGAAAAGGAAAGAAGTCACTAATCGTAATTCTGCTGACCTCTTTTTGATTTGAATTACAGGAACAAAGCTCCGAGCGGACTTGCCATTGCTAAGATTCCAAGAACTAGCAGCACCCACCAGTATCTGGCAAGCAAGCATAATACAGGAATTGCAACGCGCAGAACATATCGGTGAACAGGTGGAACAGGTCGCTTTCCGTGCACTTTTTTGCCCAAAATGAAAGATAAATTCGATTTATATGTAGGGAGAAAAATCCCCGAACAAAACACACAGAATCGTGTGAAGAACAGGAGCCGTGTATGAACGAATACTATCCGCCGGAGCTTCTCAAAAAATGGAACGAAGCTTCACTTTCAGACAACTTCATTTTCTGCAAGGTTATGTCTGAGAATCTTGACCTTTGCAAGGAGTTTCTTGAAATGCTTTTGAACATTAAAATTGAAAGCATAAGTCTTGCCCAGCCAGAAACAACCCTTAATGTCGATTTCTTCGCAAAAGGAATCCGCCTCGATGTTTTCGTGAAGGATGATACTGATAGAATTTTTGATATTGAAATGCAGGTTATCGGCAACGATTATCTTCCGCTCAGAGCACGGTATTATCAAAGTGTACTGGATGTTTCTTCCCTGCACGCTGGCGAGGACTACGAATCACTTACAGAAAGTTATGTAATTTTCCTCTGCCTTGATGATATCTTCCACAAGGACCAACCGATTTATACCTTCAAAAGCGTCTGCCTCGAAGACAGCACCCTTGTACTTGACGACAAAACAACAAAAGTCTTTTGCAATGCCCAAAAGTATGATAAAATGCCAGCAGAAAAGCTAAGGACTTTTTTCAAATTTCTTGTACAGAAGAAACCGGACGAAACAGACTTTTCAAAGATTATCAACGAAAAAGTCCTCAAAGCCAAAATCACCGAAGACGCACGGAGGACTTTTATGACTTTGGAGCAAGAGATAAGATTAGCCGCCAAACACGCCGCCCAAGCGGCTGCTCAAGAAGCTTATGAGAAAGCATATAAAGAAGCTGAAAAAGAGAAAGAAATTGCACTAAAGGAAGCGGCTATTGAAGGAAAACTTGAAAGTGCAAGAAACTTTAAAAAATCCGGAGTTTCTGCGGAAATTATTTCTAAATGTACAGGACTTTCTTTACAGCAGGTTCAGGAGCTGTAAATAGGTCTTTTCACTCGCCAACCCTGTCATTCCGAACTTGTTTCGGAATCCCATTGATAGGTCTTTACAAGCGTTAGTGGGATGCTGAACCGAGTTCAGCATGACAAAGTGTGAAGTTCACCATGACAATTGCCTTTACTGAAAAAAAACACGCCGAGTTTTAAAAAATTCTCGGCGAGAATTTTAAAAAGTACGGCGAGTTTTTAGGGAAAACTCGGCGAGAATTTGGGAAAAACTCGCCGAGAATTTTCTGAAAAGTCCTATATTTTATTTAAGTTGGGCGGTTTCGATGTAGCAAGATGAACCGGAAATTTTTATTGCATACCCCATCACAGGATTCTTTGTGCCGTTGCCCCAAACTGTATCGTTACAAGTTGAACTATAACCGCTTCCTGAATGATTAGATTTTTTTGTTCCTGTTATAGAGTTTTTAAGTTCCCAAGTTGAAACATCTTTCCAAACACCAACATTCATTTTGTTATTACCTTGACTTCCTAATGTTATGTAACTTGATGTTGGAACTACAGCACATTCCCAAGCACCTGTAAGCATATCATCAATTGTTCCTGAAACAGCATTGCCAGAAGAAATCTTATATGCCAGTTTAGGTTTTACACAACTTGTAGCATAATAACCAATATAAGGTGTCCATACTCCATTTACTTTTGCAACATCAAGCGTCAAATTAGTACCAACTACTCCATTACCGTCTACAATACAAGTCTGGAATCCAGTTATATCATATGCAGATTTATAAGCATAAACCAAATCAAGATTAAGAGGGTCATACGCTGCAATATGAATTCCACCATCCTTGTCTACAATAACCTGACAATATTCTCCGGCATTTTTCATTTCATCTGTAAATACAGTTTCAACTCCAATCCATTCAGAACCAGAATTACTACCTTTTGAACTTCCCAACGGATTTGTATTATAAGCATATTTTAAACAGCGATTAACAGAATCATACCAAACAGCAACAACTACATCATTATCATATGCAGTTCCTGGTTTTACACCCAAAGAAACATATTCACCGGCGTTTCTTCCAGTATCTCCTCCGGCAAGAAGATTTACATACTTAACATTTGCATTTCTAGCAGTTCCTGCAGAACTTGTTGCAGAATCAGAAAACATTCCAAATTCTCCTTTTGATGTAGAATTTGTTCTTCCTGCCTTAAATCGTACTTCATCATTTGTATCATCATAATAAGCAAGATAAACATTTGTATAATTGGTATCATGAACGCTCGTAACAAATGATGGAGATTTTACTCTCTGCTTGTTTATTGTTATGTTACCGCTAGAATCTTGATGACTTATTCTTTCAAGACGCAAAGTATTTTTTCCATCATAAGAACCTCTTTGTCCTTGAGCACCGATTCCCCAGCGACTTGTTACAAAACAATACGCATCTCCTTCAGAAGAATTACAGTCACCACCAGCAGCACTTCCGTAACTATAGCCCAAATCATCATAGGCAAATCCTACAGACGTAAAGAAATCATAACTTCCCATCCAATATTGGCTTGAATAAGTTTCAGAACTAACAGTTCCTCCCATACTGAAATAAAGTGCCCCATTTGCAAATGCCATTCCTATTGCACCAGTTTTAGGGTCAATTTTCATTACAGGCTGGTCAACACCTCCGCTAATAGGCTTTATAGCTTCACTATCAAACTGCCATATATCAAAATAAATATCATCAGTCAGTAAGTTATTATTGTCGTTATTTGGCTGACGATTATAATAATTGCTGTAAACAAGATAATCGCCTGTAGAAACAGTATTTACTTTTTCATACGAACCTCGAGCATCATTTCTGTTTTTATTATTTAATGATTCTACATTATTTACTTTTACAGCAAATTCCCTTGATGAACTTATTGTTGAAATACTTACAGTATAATTATCAAGATTAAAACCATTAATCGTTACTTCTTCATTTGATGCAACAGAATAATGTCCCAATGCCGTTCGGGTATATACAGAAGGATTCTTCTTTTTTAATATACTCAAGCTTGTTTCAACTTCCGTAATATACGGCACGACATCAACTTTATACTTCGGTTTGTTGTAAACATTGTCGGAAGTATCTGTCTGTCCAGAATCGGTTACTACGATATGATCTGTTTCGCTTGATTTGTTGGTGTCAGTATTTACATGGTCAACTGCCATAATGGCAAATTCTGCGTCAACAGCGGTAACTGTAGAAATTCTTGCTGTATCGATAGTAAGTGCCCAGTTTACTTTGTGTCCTTTCTGGTCAAAATATTCGTCTGTTGTTTCAAAAGACCAGCCGTCAGATTCAAGCGTTGCACTAGAATTATTCCAAGAATTATCTTGAATATTATAGAACGCAGTCTGAACATAACCATTGCTTGTTCCGTTAGTTCCATAACCTGATTCTGTTACATAATTATTGAATGTAAAGCCGCTGAATTTTATCCAGAGGGAACTTAAGCGCACATCATCGTAAGCAGTTCCGCGGAACACGATTTTTCCTGAAACTTTAGGGTCTTTATCGTATTCGCCGTCTGCATTTGTAAACGGAGTATTTTCAAAATCAAGGTCGCCTTCAAGTTCAATGTGTCCGTTATCAAGAGAATTTTTATAAAGGCTGTTGTCGCTTGCGCTGTTCCAGAAGAACGGTTTTACAACAACTTTCGGCGCAAAATTATCGATAATATCCTGCTTTAACTGAACATTCAAAACTGTCCACTGAGAATCTGTGCACGGCGTTGTTTCTTCTGTTGAGTCCCAGAAACTGAACTGATAAGTATTAATTTTATCTTCATAAGGCTCAGAAGTATCAAGGCTGGAATTTGGAATTACAAACGCTTCTTTATTTCCGTTTATTTGTCCTGTTGCACTTCCTGTTTTTGGCGAAGAAAGATTTTTTCCTTCTTCAATGCCTGATTCTTTTGTGAAAATGTAATGGAACGGTGCAGTTCCGCCTACAAATTCCGGCTCTATCTGAAGATTGTTTTTAATTGTCCATACGCTTCCGTTCACTTTTCCATCGAGATTCCAGATTTCAGTTCCCTTAGATTTTGTGTTTTCTGCCCAGTCGAGCGTGTCTGTTTCAAGGTATGCAAAAACCTGTTTTTCGTTTTCTTCGTAAGTTGAATTACCGTTTAAGTCTGTTGCAAGTCGAACTCGTGCAATTCGCGGTGCATTGTTGCTTACTGCCGTTTTTACATAACCGTGGTTAGAATTTCCGGCTTTGTCGAAGGCAACAATATGAAGTTCAATCGGTCCGTCTGGAATATGAGTTGAATCAATTGACGCATCCCAAGTGTAATTTGTTCCGCTCTTTGAATAAGATTCTACCATTCCGTCGCCATCGTCGTTCTTAATGGAATTATCGATGTTAAAACTTTCTCCGGAATTATCGATTACCATTGCGTAAACAAATTCTGCTTCTGTGCTGGAAGTTTCACATTCTGAATCAACAGTTACAGTTCCAGTTGAATAATTTACGCTCAAAATTTTTCTGTAAATTCCGCCGATTTTTACAAGTCCGCCGATTCTAACATTATCATTATTCTGAACTGCATTTGAAGTAAATTCAAATTTGTTGCTATCGTTTATAGAAATCTGTGTCGTATACAGAACTGGAAGTCCGTCTGAATTAATGTAAACTTTTCCATCTGTTTTATTCGATTCTGTGATGTCCGTTCTGTTTTCTTTGTTTGTCGCACCGTGAGCTTTCATCGGATTGTAAACGCGAACTGGATTTTGTTCCGTTATATTTTCAGGAACTCGCTTAAAGTAGAAGAGAATATTTTCGTAACCGCTTCCAGCTTCTGTAGTTCGGCCTGCAAGAGTAAACATTCTGTTGGAATTCTGAATTTTATTCACATCACTTAAAACTTGTCCGCCATTTCCGTATTCACCGCTGTAGATTTTTATTGTTCCGTATTTAGAAATTTCAGAATCTGAGCGCATATCGTAGAATGAAGGCGGAGTGTTGTCTATATTCAGACTGTAATTTGAATAATTAGACTTTTTCTCTTCAGAATTGTCGGAAACTGTAATTTTTATTGCCCAGCGATTTTCAGTTGAAACAGGAATTTTGTATTCAAGTTCGGTTATATTTCCGCCGCTTATTGTTTTATCGTTAATGAAATTATTGTTATCGGTTATCTGAATTCCAGATGTTGTATCGATTGAAATTGTTCCTATAGAATTTCCAGATAAATCCGTAACATCTACTTCAGAAATTCCGGCGTTGCTGCTTATCTTTCCGATTAAATACCAGTTTTCGCCTGAAATAAATTTGTCATCTTCATAATCAATCGTTTTTATAACAGAACCGCTTCCATCAAACTGAGAAAGTCTTACAGTTTCAAATGCCGGAACATCTTTATTTACAGAAATATGAACTGCTTCTGACCAGGCGCCAACAAGAGGTGCATCTGCTGTTCCTGTATCTACCGCTACAACACGAACATTGAGCGTTTTTTTATTTTCAGGAGAATAAAGAAGTCCATCCAAATTTGAAATTTTAAGGGAATAATTCCAGCTTTGAGTTCCGTTTGCCTTTACGCCGCGTTCATTAGAAGTAGAATGTGGAATTGGGACAACTGTTGAAGCATAATCGTAAGGACAACCGCTGATATTTTCACCG
This sequence comes from uncultured Treponema sp., assembly GCA_946186185.1. GTDB lineage: Bacteria > Spirochaetota > Spirochaetia > Treponematales > Treponemataceae > Treponema_D. The sequence continues at coordinate 49,761 of CAMHMJ010000011.1, forward strand.
TTTTCAAAAATTCCGTCGCCATTCATATCAAACTGAAGATAAACGCCTGCAATTCCTTCATCGTCTTCTGCAGTTCCTGTAAAGCGCACAGTTCCGCCCATTATTACATAATTGAATTCACCGTCTTTTACATTGTGAACAGGGTAAGTCATTGAAACGCGAGGTTTATCGGCATCTGGATTGTAGCGGATGAAATCTCCTGTTTTGTAAGCAAAATTTCCAACTTCATCAACAATTTTAAACCAAAGCGGAAGACTGAATACGCCGGAATTAGAAGCTGTTTCATAACCTTTAAAGTCGTCTTTTAATGTAATTCCAGAAGCGGCGGTTTCACAAAGATTGTCTGATTTTATTTCAAATTCCCAAAGTCCTGAAGATTCAAGAGAAGAACTTTCCCATTGTTCTCCAAATGAAGAACCCGCAACATTTTCTGGTGAAGTTATGCTTGTTTTCGGAATTAAATAATACAATTCTTTTACGCCGGAATTTCCTTTTGTTTCATCTGAACAAAGGCCGTTAAGCGAAATATTTCCTGTAAGTTCTGTTGTTCCTGAGTAATTTCTAATTGAAATTGAATCAGGTGCAGTATTATCAATTCTTATTTGATAACTTAATGTAGACGGTTTTTCGGCTTTATCTTTTGCATCAAAACTAAATGTATATGAACCAGTTGGTAAATTCTTTGCATCAAGAGAAGCGGTTTCAAAATAGTAATAATCGCCGTATTTATCACCTGAAATGTTCAGAGTAATTGTACTGTCTTTTGTAGAAAATGTTTCTTTACCAGAAATATTTACTGTAACAACAAGAGCGTCTTGAGCCGTTACCGTATCGTGTGCTTCAAATCTGAACTTGATATAGCGTTTTTCCACTCCGCCAAAAATTGTATTATGACTCAACTCTGTCCATTCTGACCAAGCGGCATTATCAGAAGAAATTTTATACTGAACGATATTAATCGATGGTGGAACTGTATCGATGCTGAATGGTATTTTTGAACATACTTCTCCTGAACCGCTGTAATTAATCTTAGGACAAGAAAGTTTTGCAGTCGCATCAGAAGTTTCTGCATTTAAAGAAGTAAATGTTCCTCCTGCCTTATCGTTAACTCTGAAATAAAGGTAATAATCGCCGTCAATGTTATTATTTCCGTCTGAATAAGTGTAACTCCAGTTTGAACCGTTTAATGTTACTTCCTTCCAGCCAGAATCTGAAATTTCTGCATTTTTCTTTACAACTTGAATTTCAAGTTTTTCAATGCCGTCATCATCGGAAATTGTTCCTGTGATTGTTCCGCTTGAAAGAGTTGTAGTTCCCGCTGTTGAAATCGTGCTTAAACTTATTTCAGGTCTGTCGGAATCCTGATTAATATTGAGTGTTAAAGTTTTTCCACTTGCTTCGCTGATTGTGTTTCCGGCTTTGTCTGTTGCAATAACAAGGAATTCTGCATTTCCTTCGCCGATTTTTGTTGTATCGATTCCAGAGATTTTAAATGAACTGATAGAAAGCGAAGTATCGAATGAAACAGAATTTGTAATATCTGTAAATGAACTTTCTCCAGGTTTTTTAACTTTCAAATGCCAGTTCCAATCGGAATTTGACGCTCGTGGATTTAAATCAGAGATTGTTCCTTCGATGGAAATTGTTTTGTTTACATTTGAATTTTCTGACGGTTTTGAATATGTTACAGTCGGTGCAGTTTTATCGAATGTAAAGTTTACAAGGTCAGAAGAAGTTGTATTTCCGGCTTTATCTGTTACTTTTACATAAAAATCGTATTCTTTTGATTCAAAACTTGAAATGTCGATTTCTATAATTCCTTCAACATTACCTTTAGAAGGTGAGTTAACCGTAAAACTTCCAATTAAGTCTTTCATTGCGACAGTTTTGTAAACTTCAACTTTAGAAACGCCGCTTACAGCATCAGAAACAATGTATTTGAAATAAATTTTATCTTTATTTACGAAATTCTCCGTAAGCGCCTGTGCACCAGGATTTTCTTCAGGGTTTTCTGTGTAAAGGTCTTTTGTAGTTATTTCAGGAGAATCTTTATCAACATTTACCGTAAATTGCAAAGGAGAAGAAATGTTTCCGGCTTCATCAGTTGCAGTGAGTGTAATTGTTTTTGAATATTCAGCTTCTGTTGTTCCGACATCCAGCGTTCCAGAGAAAGCGTTGTTTGCACCCGGCTGAAGCGTTGAAACGATTTCATTACCAACTTTAATCTGAATTGTAAAATTATTTTCTTCTGTAACTGGCTTATTTTCACCAGAACTTTCTCCTTTCACAGTAAACAAAGAATTTGTAAACCAGATATCTGAAGAATTATAACTGTTTAAATTATATGTTTTTGAACCTGCAGAAGTTTCTCCTGAAATTGAAATATAGTCGCTGATAAATACAGGTTTAATCGTATCAACATTGTATTTTATTGTTACAGAACTTTCCCGACCGTATTTATCGCGTGCAGTATAAGTTCTTGTTTTATTGTTGCCGGAAGTTTCCCCAGAAATGCCATGAGTCCAGTTTTGAGATTCAGTACAACTTCCGATTTCTGAAACTTGGGTTTCTGTTCCACCTTCTTTATAATATATTTTTACAGTTCCGCTTGAATCTTTTACAGTTCCGTTCAGAGTAAAAGCGGCAGGTGCAAAACAGCCTTCTGTATATGTAACTTCATTAAATTTAATTACAGAAACAGACGGAACATCATCATCGAATGCAATTTTTATAGTTTCAGAGTCATTTTCCGGGTAAGAAACGGTTTTTCCTTCTGTATCGGTAATTGTAAATTTGAGCGAATGAACGCCTGAACCGTATTCAGAAATGTCTTTTGAAGTTGACCAAGTTGTAGATTTCCCGGCTGTAAGCAAAGATTCAGTTTTTTCAGCCGAAGTTCCGCCGTCAACTACAAGTGAAACAGACTGAATTCCGTCATCGTCAGAAACATTTATGTAAAGGGTATTGCTTCCCATTCCGAACAAGTTTGTTCCGACTTTTATATTGTTTTCATCAATAACAGTTTCATCACCGTTATTGAATTTTAAAACAGGTTTGTCTGTGTCCTGGTCAATTTGTACAGTTTTAGTTTTTGGAATAACATTTCCTGCGCGGTCAGTTGATTCGATTATAATCTCAAGAGGTGTTTTATCTGTAAGTTTGTTCGTGTCAATTGTATATTCGTATCTGTCGCCAGTATTAGTAATAAGAGTTAAAGCTCCCTCAGTAGAAGTAACATCCTCGTCATTTTGTTTTAAAATCACTTTTGTTGAAGAAACTTTGTCGTTATCAGAAACAGTTCCTTTGAGTTTGATAGTTCCGTTTACATATTCTGTAGCATCGTTTTCTTTTGACGCAATCGGAGTTACTGAAGGTTCATCAATAACAGGTTCATCTTTATCGTAGTAAACATTCAGCGTTTTTTCTGTAATTCTTCCTGCTTTATCTTGTGCCGTGAATGAGTAAGTTTTTGAAACTGAAGCAACATCGTCTGTTGCAAAACCAGTAATTTTATATTTTACAGAATTTGTCGTTTCTCCTATTTTATTCCATGCAAGCGGAACAGGGCACTGTAAAGAAGTAAAATCAAGATTTTCATCTGAAACTTCAAAAATAAAATCTGGGTTTTTAGAAATATAAATCGTTTCTGAATTAGTTTTTTCAATTCCGTCAATTGTAAACTTTATTTCAGGCGCAATTTTATCGATTACAATATTTTTTGAAACCTCATCAGATTTAAGTCCACCGCCGTCAACAGAACGGAATTTAATTTGTGAAACATCTATTTCATCATTTTTTTTGTAATCACTAAAATCTATGTTTATATTCCATTGAGTAGAAGAATCAACTGTTTTTGTTTCGATTTCTGTTCCGTTTGAATCGTAAACCGTATATTCAATGCCTGAAATTCCGCTTGAATCAACTGTTGTTTCACCAACTTTTACAGGGTCATCAGCAGTTCCGCGGAATGAATAAAGTTTTGTGTCACCGATGTAAATAGTTTCTTCGGACGGAGTTTCAATTTTGATTGTAGGTTTTACTGAATCAATTTTGAAAATAAATTTTGCCGTCGTTGAACGCTCGTATTCGTCTTCGGCACGGTATTCGAATTCGTCTCCGTTACCGTCAGTTTTAATCATATCTGTCCAAGTTCCGTCTTCAGCAACGAGGATTTCTACAGGTTTTTCTTTTGTACCGTACTTTTCACCGTGGCGAGAAGTATCGATTGCGTATCTGAAGATTACAGATTTTCCTTCTGAATTCTTTTTAAGTCCGCTTCCGTCGCTTGCAGTTCCGGTTATTGAATAAGAAATATCTTTTCCGATAAGTTCGCCGCTCTTTGTAGTTACAGAAAGGCTTGGAACATCGTCGTCGTAACCGAAAGCCATTTTTGAAACGCCAGTTTCTTTGCTGCTTTTTACAGGAGTTGAAACATTTTTTAAGCCGCTTGAAATGTCTGTCGCAGAAATGCTCAAAGTGTGGTCGCCGGAAGAAATTTTTTTGTCTTTAACAAGTTGTGCAATATCAATCTGGAACGATTTTGAAGTCGGCGTTTTTCCAGCCATATCAATTGTTCCGCGAACTGCATTTTCACCTTTGTCTTCGTCGATTACATAATCAATTGAAGCAATTCCGTCGTCGTCAGAAACTGCACCGATTAAAACATTTGAGCCCATTCCAAAAAGATTTGAAGAAAGAGAAGGTTTTCCTTTAAATGTTTTATCTGCATTAGAAAGCGTAATTACCGGCAAATCCGTACTCTGGTCAACATAGATTTTCTGAATTGCACTTGCGTTTTTGTTTCCGGCTCGGTCTAAAGCATAAACCGTAACGGAATATTCAGTTTTGTCCTTGAGTAAAGTCGTGTCAAAATTCCAAGGAAAAGAACCAGTTCCTTCAGGCTGAACATCAGATTTTGTTACATTGCCGTTTGAATCTGAAATTTCTGCCCAGGCTGAAAAGATTTTGTCATTATCTGAAAGAGTTCCCTTAATTTTTATTTTTCCGTTTACGCAGTTATCTCTTGTTTTGCCGTCTTTTTCATTTGAAAGAAGCGTAGAAACCTCAATGCTTGCAGTCGGTTTAAGCATATCCACCTGTGCAGTAACAGAATCCTTGCCTGTTGTATCTGTAACGCCGGAAACAGAAATTACGTACTTAAATACATTGCCTTCAGAAGGCTTTGTTCCGTCTTTTGAGGCATCTTTTTCAGGATACCACGTTCCTTTTGAGGCATCTATTTCAAAAGAAACTTCCGAATCTACGCCAAGCGTTCCGGTTATTTTCATAGAACCGTTGTCATCACTGTTTGTATCACGATTTTTGATTGTTCCAAGCAGGGTATTATTGTTCGTTACATCATATACATAGATTTCATAAGAGGCATCGTTTACCGCAGTTCCTTCATCAGATTTTATTGTACCTTTTACCGTAAGAATATCCTGCGGGTTATTAGAGATAAAATCCGTCTTTGGTTCTTTTATTGTAACAGACGGCGGAACGCCGGTTGCCTGAGCTTCAAAGCCGTTGTACTTGTTGTTTGCAGAAATAAATTCTACATTGTCCTTATCTTCGCCTGTTGCCGCAATAACATAGCACTTTGTTGCCTTCATTATTTTTGAATCAGATGGAAGGGAAAGCGACTGCGTCCATGTACTTCTGGACTCGCCTGTGTAAGGCCCGTAAATATCCGGGCTGCCCCCACCTACGCCGTTTTTTCCGTCGTAAAGGATTGAAGTAACCTGTGCATTTTTTTCGGCATACGCCTTAGGGTCATTGTATATGTCAGAAAGTTTTAATGATACGGCATCTTTTTCAAACGGACCAAAAAGGTAGACTTTTATTGTTTCCGGTGAAAAAAGTACGCCGTCAAGACCTGCATCTGCCTTAAACGTAATCGTTCCGCCTTTTGAAGCCGGGCTTAAAGTCAGAACGCCGTCTTTTTCTGCCGTTGAATCAAATGAATAGCCCATTACTGTGTACGTAGGATTTGCATCCTTGTTCAGTTTCATTTTAAGGGATTTTTCTGACGTATCTGTTTTTGCACTGTTAAGCACTTCAAGAACAGTTTTTCCGTCTGCGTTTGGAGTATCGTACGGAACTGTTCCGTTCAGAATGTTCATAAAGTCGCTTACTTCAAACGCTTTTCCCCATACTTCAGAAGCTTTTGTTCCCATAAGGACGTATTTTGCATCTGTTCCGTAGATGTCGTCATAAAGCCATACGTCACAAGTGGTGTTACCGTCGGAAGAAACAGGCTGTCCTGCATCGGAAGAACGGTTGTATGACGGAACAAAATCCGGTTTCTGGTATACGCACGAGCTGTCTGTAAGTTCAACGGAACACTTAAATGCCTGAAATCCGCCTTTCTGTGAATCATAAATATTATTATACCGTTCAAGAAGCGTGTCTGTTCCGCCTGTATTGGAATAGTATTTTGCAAACGTAACTGAAGTTCCGCCGGCAATGTTAATGTTCTCCTCTTTCCAGCTGGCTTTTTCAATTCCGTTTGTATCATAGACTGTAAGCGCCATTGATTTTACGGAGTGAGCTTCTGCAATAGAACCTTCTACTTTTAAGACAGAACCGTATGACGTTTCTGTGTCTGTGCTTCCAGGACTGTTTATTACAAATACAGGAGCAGTATTGTCTATTTCAAGGTCACGTTCAAACGGAGCAGACTTTCTTCCGGCTCCGTCGGTTGCAATTGTGCGGAACGTATATTTTCCGTCTTTAAGAGGATACGAGCCGTCTGCGTTCTTTGCATTTATTTCTACAGACCATACCTGTCCTGACTTTGCAGACTCAACTACAGGTGCTTTTAATTCATAGCCTGTTACAGGATTATTTGAGGAGTCAAGAATGGTAACCTGTACGCTTGAAACCATCCGGTCATCGGAACATTCACCTGCAAGGACGAACCTGTCTTTTATGACAGATTTTGCGTCAGGGTATGTAATGGAAATTTTAGGGGCTTCTGTATCTACGGACTCACCAAGTCCTACTTCACAGGATAAAATGAAAACAGAAAGCAATATAAAAAGTACAGCCGGCAGACATACTAAAAATTTTTTCATATACACTCCTCGTAAAAAGGTTTGCAACGCAAACTATAAGAAGATAAAAATAAGAACTCTATTCCTAGTATCGTACGGATATGCCTAAAAGTTTAGTTAATTATTACTAACCCAAAGTATTGTAACATAAAAAGAGAAAACAGCAAGTAAAAGGTTGTAAAATGATGGTAAAGCAGACCGGTTGACCGGCTTTTATACGCTATCTTTTTTAAAGCGTGACAGGAACGCCTTTGTTCGCTCCGCCTGCGGATTGTTTATAACCTGCTGCGGCGTTCCGTCCTCAACTATTACGCCGCCGTCCATAAAAATAATATGGTCGCTTATGTCTCGCGCAAAAGCCATTTCGTGCGTTACTACGACCATCGTCATTTTTTCTGCGGCAAGTGATTTTATTACGGAAAGAATTTCCCCTGTAAGTTCCGGGTCAAGTGCGCTTGTAGGTTCATCAAACAAAAATCGCAGAAACTATTGCAAGAATCATAAGCTACGACCTTTCAAGCTGGATTGCCTGGTACATTTCAGTCCGGACATCCTGTTTTGTTGTCTTGAAGATGTTGTCGAAGTAATCGAAGTATGTATATCTGCGCCATTTGCCGAAATCGTCCACATATCCATCATCTACAACATTCGGTGCATAGAACGAAACTCCGCCACAGCGCAAACATCTTTGCTGATGTTGTTAGCGGCGATCTTAAGGTTGTAACTCCTTATGAGTTCATGCTTAAGATTCTGGAACCGTACAGCGAGTTTGATAAAATTGCAGCGTAATTATGAATGAGATAAGTGGCTGTTTTCGGTTTCCGATGACAGCCACTTAACCTATTGCGAATCTGGCTACATAATACACTATATATAGCGTTATTCAAAATATTAGTACACAATATATAGTGTCTATAATAGAGATTCTGTCTACCAATACGACATAAAACCCTAGTAATTAATCACAATATTTTCTACAAACAATCTCAGTTTTTGACCTGTCGCAGATATTTTCTTCTATGATGAATTTCCGGTATTAGGACGTCTCGACGGGTTGCCCAGACAATGGCAGTTTCCCGAGGTTTCGGCGTCTTCTTTACAATCGTGTGCCAGACAATCCGGCAGCTTGAAGACACTTACGGCGCAAATCATCCTTTCTTTGACCTTTGTCCGGTTCTCGTCGTTTTTGCACCGGGAAACCTTGAAGAAAAAATTAATCCCGGCGTAAAACCACACCAGGATTCAGCAGAAGAAGAAAGTTCAGAACAAAGCGTAACCCTTTACAGGAAAGGCAATATCGCTGGGTTCGTTTTAAGGGAGAGAGAAGAATGTTACAAAACAGCGTGAGGAACAAGAATCTTTTCAACATAAGATGGATCTGCTGCAACAATACGAAGAAGAGACATAGCAGCACCATCAGGTTTACGCCGTCCCTGCTCCCAGTTACGAAGCGTAGAAACACTTACTCCAATCATGCTTGCAAAAGATTCCTGACTCTTAGCAGATTTTTCACGAACAGCTTTTACATCGACAGGCTCAACATAGAAAACTCTGGAAGGAAGAGCTTCTTCCTTACTGATTTTTACAGCCTGTCTTGCGCTCTCCATAAGTTCTTTGAATGCATCGTCTTTCATTTAAATCTCCTTAACAACATTAACAAGTGCTTTTCTCTGGGCATTTGTCAAATCGCCCTGTTCTTTCTTAGAATAGGCGAACAGCATATATATCTGTCCGGCAACAACCTTGTAGTAGTAAATAACCCGAACACTTCCACTTTTTCCCCGGTTTTTAAGTTTCCATCTGATTTTGCGAAGTCCTTTACAGCCTCGCACAACCTTTCCGGCAGTTGGATCCTCAGCAAGCAAACTTTGAAGCTCCCGGTAAGAATCATCAGTAATAGTTTCTACAACCCATTTTGTAAAAACATCTGTCTCAATAAATTCCATACAATAAATATACGCCAATGGCGTAGTACTGTCAATAATTTTTTAAGGGAGTTTAGGAAATGGCAAAAGTATTCTTCGATAATTCTTTTAATAAGTTAAATATTTATTTTGATTCAAACATCTCATACAAAAACTCCTGTCTCTCTTCCTCTGGCGCGCTCTTATTGTAGCGACCTCCGGTACAGGAAATGCGTTTCATGCCCAGTTTTTCCATGGTTTTCCAGGAGGCGATATTTTCGCTGTCGCAGTGAGCGATAAAACGGTTTACAGAAAGCTCTTTCTGTGCCCATTCAATAAGGGCCCTCGCCGCTTCTGCCCCATAGCCTTTCCCCTGGGCACTTTTATCAAGACACCAGCCAAGCTCGGCGCTCCTTCTATCGTCTTCCAGATACAAACTGACTCCGCCGATATGCTTTCCTTCTCGCAAAATTGCAAATTCAAAGAAGTCCGGCACCTCTTTTTTCCATTCGGCTTCCGCGCCCAGAAGGAAATCCCGTGTTTCATCCAGGGAATCGTTGGGCAGATGAAGCACAAAACGCATATTTTCCTTGTCGCTGGCGTAGGCATGAGTTGTTTCAAGAAAACGAATACTTTGTGGAACAAGCTCAAGCCGTTCAGTGTGTATGCATGAATTTTTCAAAGAAAATGACATTAAAAAGTTCCCCCCAACCTTCGATTTTTTTTATAACAAGAACGCTTTTCGGCCTTCCCATTTACTGTTTGCTGAACTCACGCCAGGAGTTTATGACCTGTCCCCACTTTGAAGAAAAGCCGGTCCAGTCGTCGTAGTTTGAAATCAGACTATATTGCTCCGATATAATTCCCCACTCGCTTCCCGTAATTACAAGCCCATACAAGTCATTCTCGTCTAAAACCTCAACCTCTTTTTGGGAAATAAAATCTTTTTGTCCGGTAAGATACGATTGCTTCTCTGTGACCTGAGTCCAGGTGGCTGGGTTTGTAGAAAAATCTTCCCCATTGGCATACCTTCCGCCCCAGGCATAAATTATCAGGTTGTCGTCACCATGCTTCAGCAGATTCAATAGAGCCAGTGCACTATCATGTGCAGCAGCCAGGTTGCCATCATGAACTACATCTTTACAAAACCAGCCCAGGTCGTTATGCCAGGATACATAGCTACTATAGGCAAGCCCCATACAATTTTCAAGGCTTAAAACATCCTGCTTAATATAATTTGTATAAATCGAATTAAAAAGGTCCGGGTTGCTTTCTTTTATTTTGAGGAAATCTCCGGAAAGTTTTTCAACTGCTTCATATAATGCATTGATCTTTGCAGAATCAAGGCTCATAAAAGAATTCGTAAAAAGTGAACACCCGCTGGCTCTGCTGTTAATCGCTTCTTCTTCATTTGCAGGACATTCCTGAAGATTTCTGTAATAGCGCTGAAAATAAGCGCTCACCAGCACTTTTCCTACTTCCACCGCTGTCATGCCGCTTTTTATATTGGAAAAGACCCCGTAATAATCCGGCATCCAGCTTACATTCGGAGAGGCGCAATAGTAGTCGGCACAACCCTTGTAATTCCAGACAATCTCGGCGGTAGCCTGAGAGCAAACGTCGTTCCACAAAATTTTAGGCTTATCTTCACCTGTATAGCCCGCCGCAGTAAGAGCGTCCGTAATATTTTTGCAGGTCAACATTCTTTCATTTCCTGTACTGGCATCAACACACAAGGTGCGTGAAGAAGCGGTTGAGTCAGTGTAAGTTTCCTTGTAAGTTCCTGCGCCGTGGTCCTGCAGGCAGACTACCACATTGGGCGCTGAGTAGTGTTTTTTTGCCCACTTCAGGAAATTTGTAAAAGTGGCCGGATCCGACATATCTGGCTCTTTTTTAAGCCACTTCCCCGCCTGAGAAGTCAAGTCCTTAGTGTTCGGCCCTACTGAAAATCCGTCCTCAAGCTTCACATAACCGGCACCGTACTCGTTTATGTTTTCGGGAACATAGCGCAGGCTGTAGTCCGCTCCAATTTCGTACAATGCACCCTCCGGATGAATCGCTTCCTGCTCTAACTTCTTTTCTTCACTGATTCCGTCCCAGAGAACCAGAGCTGTTACTGAAGCAAAACCTTCCCTGGGACTTCCGTCTTCATTCCGGGTCTGGGCAAAAGCACATTCGATATCCCGGATATTCCTGTACAGGTCGTCGTTGATATAGCTGTCATCACCATCGAAATAACACAAAAACAGCCAGTCACTTTTTTTTATTTTGTCCCCTTCCCCATCTGAAGAATCCGTAGTATTTTTGCAAGAAAGCAGCAATCCGCAAAGCGCCAGAATCACCGCAAAATTTTTCCTAGCTGGTCTCGTCATTTTTACAACAACCTCCTTCTCCGAAAAACTACTTCAGCAGAACTGAAGTTTTGTTCAGCCCGATGACATAACTGTATTCAAGTTTTGAGGCAATCGTCTTTAAAAGTGATATGTGGCTGATCGGATATTCCTCGGAGTCATCCGCCTTATATGCAATCGGATCAAAATGTTCTCCGTTATCACACACAGAAACCACCAGCGCTTCACCCGTGTTTTTAATAGTTATGTCAAAAGTAACGGTTCGGTTTTTCTTTCGCGCAGCTTTTGTAAATTCCGCTGAGTTTACCGCGATTTCTTCTATTGAAAGTGTGGCAATATTTGCCGTTTTCGGATCAATTTTCTGTTCACTTAAAACAGACTGGATTTTCTGGAGTGCGCCGGAAACCTGGGTCTCATCAAAGGAAAATTCACAGAGAAGCCGGGTTTCGGATTTATCATTTTTACTGCTGCCCTTTTTCAGCATAATCAGGATTATTACAAAAGATAAAAATTCTGCCGTAATAAAGGAATACCAGACTCCGTAAATTCCCAAAATTTTTGAAAGCAGGAATGCAAAGGGGACAACCGCAAGTCCGTCCACCACGGAAACCACGGTGGATTCTGCTTCCCGTTCGGTTCCCATAAAATAGTAAAGATAATGAAATGAATAGGAAACGCCAATCAGACTGATGGCATAAATCCGGATTGCCGGCAAGGCGATTGAAATTGTTGTTTCGTCGGTGATTTTATATAGAAGGAAGAATATCTGAGGAAACAATTCCAGCACCGCCATCAAAGCCAGCGTGGTAATAATAAGAACCTTGAGAGCGTAATTGAAAACAAGCTTTACTCCGCTTCTGTCCCCTTCCCCGTGATAGATTCCAAGAATCGGCATCATGGTGTCGGAAGCACCCGTAATCAGAAGAGAAGCAATGGTGAGGGCAGCAATACAAAGTGAGAACGCAATCATTCCGTCAGCACCTGCAATGCCGGTAACAATCCTGTTGACGCAGGCAATTTTAACTCCCACCAGAACAAGTCCCAGAGCCGCAGAAAATCCGGTTTTAAGAGTAGAAATGGAATTTTTTCCAATTTTTTTGAAGTAAAGATTCACCGTACGCCGCTTCTTTGAGAAAACATATAGGAAAAGCAGAATACATACCTGAATACAGAAGGCAAGCACGGAAGCAACGGCCGCGCCTGCAATGCCCGTTCCAAAAAATCGAATTAATACAATATCCAGTACGATGTTGAATACGTTGGCCGTAATCATGGCTGCAGAAGAAATTTTAGCGTGTCCTTCCGCCGAAGCGATGTAGCCAAGGGATTCCGCCGCAATATGAAAGCCCGCACCCCAGCGTAATATTCCAAAATAGGAATGAACAAAGGGGGAAAGGGTACTGTCCGAGGAAAGAAAACGGCATATGGGCTCAAAAAAGACGGTGTAAATTCCCAGAAGGAGGCCCACAAACAGGATAAACAGTATGATGTACGAGGTAAAGGTGCTGTCTGCCGTCTGTTTTTCCCGGCGCCCTTTCGCAATGGAAATCAGCGTGGAGGCACCAATACCGATAAGGGTCGCAATGGTTGCGTTCAGCTGCGGGATTGGAAGACAGGTATTTATGGCAGCCATCTGTTCGGCTCCAAGGAATATACTTACGATGATACCGTCCACAATCGATGTAAGGGAATTGGAAAGAGCCATAACAATGGTCGGAAAAAAGAATTCCCGGTACTTCCGTTTTATCAGGCTATTGTTGCGCATAAAATCTGTCATCATTTATTCCTCATAAATATCTCTTTGTCAAAGAAGCCCAGCGTCTTTAAAGCAGTTATGGCTTTTTTGATGTAATCGCTGGAAATAATCGGCCACTTGAGCCCCAGCTGGTACAATGCCTTTGTGGTGAAGGTGTTTGCATCAGGAATTGCCGCAATTTGTACTTCTCCTGGAGAATTCTTATAGGAAATCAGAGGAGCAACAAGCATACCCCTAGCTTCGTCCTCCATAAACTTGCCGATACGCTCCTGGAATTCATGGTCACTTACGGGCTTTACTTCAATGCCACACTCATTCATGGCAGCCACAATATCGCCCATTTCAACATTATGTCCGTTCCTTGTGTGGAACACGGTAAACTCTTTTGGAGTTCCCGCAAGAGCGATAATGCTGGCGGCTGTTGTGTCTATCGGAGAGAATTCTGCCGGTTCATCCATCTGGTAGCAGGGGAAGGCACCAAGAGCGGCATAGGCACGAAGCTGAAGCATAAAGCTGTTGGTAACGGAATTAATCTGGAATTCACCGTCGCTATAACGGCTCATCAAATTTCCGGCGCGCATGATTTTTGCATCCAGCGACTGTTCCTTAACCGCCGTAAGCACGGCTTCTTCCGCAAGGAATTTAGTACGAACATAGGCATTGGACAAATCCTGCCCGATGTGGAGCATATTTTCCGCATACATCATGCCGGGTTTAACGCGAGATGCTTCCAGATAGGCACCCGTACTGGTTGTAGAAACATGAATCAGCCGCGCTTTTTTTGCAAGACACAGAGAAATAAGGTTCTTTACGGCATCCACATTTATTTTGTCCAGAGAATCATCAGAAGCAAAATGCTTAACGCTGGCGGCACAGTTGATTACGGTATCAAAATCGATTTCCTTAAGGGAATCAACCAGCTTCCTGTCAGAAATTTCCCCCTCAACCACGCAGATACGGCTTCCGAAAAGCTCGTCGTAAGTCTTTTCAAAGTAGTATTCCAGAAGCATTTTCAGTCTGGTCTCAAGAGAGCCTGCCTTTCCCTTTCGGATTACGCAGTACACAACAGAATCCGTGTGTTCTATCAATTCATGCAGAATGTGAATTCCCAAAAATCCGGTTGCGCCAGGAAGCAGAACCCTTCCCAGAGATTTTGTCGTCATGCCGCAAACATATTCTTCCGAGTTGTGAGAAAGCACCTCTGCCAGAGGCTCTTCCACCTCAAAATCGCCCGATGCAGCCACACTGTTCTCCCCAAGCTCTTTTTCTTCGCTCCTGTTTTCTGCTGCATTCTGGCTCTGGCTCAGGTTTGTATTCTGGCTTGCGCTCTGACTAACCTTTTCTGCAAGAAGTCGTGGCGTATGCAATTTGAACACATCAGCGTACACTAACGGAAGCTGCTGGTTCATACACAGAATGGCAACCTTGGAAGCCAGAAGGGAAGTTCCACCCAGCATGAAAAAATCATCATCAATACCGATTTTCTCCTGCTTCAAGACCTTCGCAAAAATTGCACACAGCTCTTCCTCTGTTTCATTGCGGGGAGCGGCATACGCAGTCTTAAGGGAAGACATGTCCGGCGCAGGAAGCTGCTTCTTGTCGATTTTCTTGTTAGCCGTAAGAGGCATCTGGTCAAGCTGCATAAAAATATTCGGCACCATATATTCCGTAAGGCGCTCGGATGCGAATGCAGTAAGCTCTTCCGTATCAATCTGGCGTTTTGCCGTAAAATATGCTACCAGATACTGGGCTTCAACAGCAAGCACAACCACATTGGTAATATCCGGGAAGCTTGCGATAACCGACTCAATTTCACCCAGTTCCACACGAAGCCCACGGAGCTTCACCTGATTATCCTTTCGTCCGTGGAATTCAATCTCGCCGTTTTCGTTGATAAGGGCAAGGTCCCCGGACTTGTACGCTCTGGTTCCGTTAAAATTGATGAAGGCTTCCGCTGTCTTCTCAGGAAGGTTTACATAACCGCGGCCTACACCCTTTCCGGAAATCAGAAGTTCTCCCAAAGTTCCCCGGGGCACTTCCCGGTTATTTTCGTCCACAATGTGCACAAAGACATTCGCGTTCGGGCGCCCGATGGTAATATTTTCTGTACCCGTAACCACCTGCATTGTACAGCTGATTGTGGTTTCGGTAGGTCCGTAGCCGTTCATGATATATGCATCGGGATTGATTTCCGTAATTTTCTCATACAGACTTGGAATAAAGGCCTCCGCACCAAAGTCATAGGACTTAATCTGGGAAAGGGCCTTCCTCATCTGCGGAACTTCAACCATGACCGAAGCAAAGGACGGTGTTGTAGTCATCATGTCCACTTTGTTTTTGATAATCAAATCGGAAAGAAGGTCAAGATTGTGAATCTCCTCCTCCGTAGCAATTACAGCCGTCATGCCGTTGGTAAGGGGAATGAATTCTTCCATGATGGAAACATCAAAAGTCATTGCCGCAAGAGAAAGTGAAACCGTCGTTCTTTCCGTATACCCAAGGGTTTCGTAATTCTTTGGATTTGCATCCACAAAGTTTGCAAGGTTCATGTGCTCAATCATTACGCCCTTAGGTTTTCCCGTTGAGCCGGAAGTGTAGATGCAGTAGCACAAATCATTTTCCTGAATCTCAACCTTGGGGTTTTCAGAAGAAACAGAGGTATCGGAAATCAAATCCTCAAGCAGAAGCGGAGTACAGCCGGTTTTTTTCCAGAGTTCCCCCCTGCTCTCCTTCTGTTCTTTATTCGTAATGATGAATTTGGCACCGGAATCCTGAAGAATGAATTCTACCCGGTCGTCAGGATAATCGGGGGCAATGCACAGGAAGGCGCTTCCGGATTTTAAAATTCCCTGGCGGGTCACATACACGCCCACGCTTCGTTCCAGCATCACCGCAACGATTTTTTCCCGGCCAAAACCCTTCTTCAGAAGCGAATGAGCCACCCGGTTTGCCTGCCGGTTCAGCTCATCGTAGGTAAGCATTTTTCCGCCACAGATGACGGCAGTTTTTTCCGGATGGTTTTCAACCTGTTTTTCAAAGCGGGAAACCACTGACTCAAACGGAACGTCTATCGCAGAATCATTCAGGTCGGCTGCGGCACACTTTACGGATACTGCCTCTGCAATTCTTTCAAGCGCCGAAAGTGGCTCTTCATTGCACAGGGCAGAAACATAGCTTTCAAAGGCCTGAATAATGTCGCTTACAAACTTCTTTGAATAAATGTCTTTTCTATATTCAAGATAGAAGCGATAAGATTTCGAAGTCTTGAAAATCTCCAATGAAAAAGGAGTCTTTGCAGCATTCAGTTTGAGAGGAATCTTTTCTGCCTTAGCACCGCACAATTCGTCAAAGTCAAAAGTATCTCCCTGATAGACAATCATGGTGTTTGGTACAATATTGAATTCACGGCTTGCTTCTTCAAAAGGATAAAGGTCGTTTTCCATCAGGCCAAGAAGCTCCTGCTGCACCTGAACAAAATAGTCCTTCGCATTTTTAGCTGCCCCACCGATAAATGCCGGCGAGCGAACCGGGAGCGTTTTTACAAACATTCCCAGGGTATTCATAATTTGGGAATCGCTTCGGCCACTGTAAATTGTGGTAAAGACGGAGCGCTCAAGAAGATTGTACTGAGCAAGGAAAAGTCCGAAGACGCCCACAAAGAAGGCATTTTCAGTTACACCATACTTTTTACAAACAGACTCAACCATCTCAGCCGAAAGTTTCTCGAATGGAAGTTCCAATTCACCCAATGCTGCCTCATCTCCATGGACATTCGGTGGAAAATCGGTATTTCCTCCGCAATCACCAAAAAGTGTCTGGTAAAAAGCCTTCGCCTTTGCATAGACCTCACTTTCTCTTAGTTCTCCTTCGGTAAGAGATGCTTCAAAGAAGTCGTATGTTTCTTTTTCAAGTTCCTCGCCATTGTATGCCCGGTTTATATCCGAAAGCAGAATAACAAAGGATGTACCATCTGCAATGATGTGGTGTATATCGATGAATAAAAAATTTCCCTGGTTCGTTCGGTAGATTTCCGCCCGGAAAAGGGATTCTCCCATAAGATTGAATGGCTTTACAAGATTATCCTTATCCAGTTTTTCGTACACAGGAACCGTAAAAGCCTCATCATCATTTCTCTTCTGCCTGATGTCACCTTCCTCGTTCATAAAAAGCCGGGTCTTTACATAAGGGTGAGCTTCCACGGTTTTTTCTATTGCAGTTTTCAATTTGTCCACAGAGACTTTTTCGTCAAGCTTCCAGAGATACGGAAGATTGTAAACCGTACTGACAGGATTTGCCATGCTGTCTACAAAAATGCCGTCCTGGGAAGCAGTAAGAGGATAATCCTCCTGCTTTTCATGCAGAACAGACTTGTCCGCCCCAAGCAAGAAATTTTCAAGTTTTTTAATTGTGGAATTTGTCTTTAAATCAGAGGTTTTAACCACAACATCAAAGGCTTTTGAAAGAAGCACATTCAATCTGATTGCGCCGATTGAGGTAAGGCCTGCTTCAAAAATGTCGGTGGTAATTCCAAATTCACTGTGTCCCAGCACATCCTTTATACAGTCAAAAATTTTCTGCTGTTTATCATTCTGAACAGGAACAAGTTCCCCTGCTGTAACCGCTTTTATCTCCGGAACTGGTAAAGCCCGCTTGTTCACCTTCTGATTCTGATTCAGAGGAATGTTTTCAATTTGCATTGTGCAGGCAGGAACCATATACGGCGGTTTTTTGCTCTTTATAAAATTATTGAGCTCTTCAACCGAAATATTTTGATCAGAGACGATGTATGCCGCTACAAACTTACCGCCTCCGGCTGCATCAAACGCCTGAACAGTCACGTCTTTGATTCCCTTGAATTCACGGATTACGGCTTCAATTTCTGGAAGTTCAATTCTGAAACCCCTGATTTTCACCTGACCGTCGTTTCGTCCGATGCAGTCCACATTTCCGTCTGCAAGAAGCCTTACCACATCTCCAGAGCAGTATGCTTTCTGATAATCTTCCGCCGTCTCAAAAGGATTTTTAATGAAAACCTCAGCATTTTTTTCAGGACGATTCAGATATCCTCGGGCAACCTGAAGGCTGGAAATAACCAGTTCACCGGGAGCAAAGACAGGAAGGCGACGCATATTCTTGTCGCACACATAGAATTTCATATTGTCCAGGGGCTTTCCAATAGGAACCCGGAAATACAATTTGTCTATCTCAAATATTGATGAGAAAATGGTACATTCGGTAGGCCCATAGACATTGTAAAACTTAAAGGGTCTTTTTATCATAATCGGTGCAAGTTTTTCACCACCAATAGAAAGATGTTTCAGGGAGCCGGATTCGTAGAATTCTGCAAACTGGCGTCCAACCTGAGTGGTCATAAAACTGTGGGTTACGCCCCCATCGTCAAAGTGCTTTTTGATTGCAATAAGATCAAGACGGTCTTCCTCTGGGATGATGACAACGGCAGCACCAGTTGTAAGTGCAGGATACAAATCCATCATGTTTGCGTCAAAACCATAGCTTGCGTAGGCTGCCACCCGGGATTTTTCTGTGAGGGAGTAGAAATTTCTGTACCAGGCGCAGAAAGTCGAAATATTTTCGTGTTCAAGCATAACGCCCTTAGGTGTACCGGTGGTTCCTGAGGTGTAAAGCATAATAAAGCGGTCGTTAAGAGCAGGATGCGAAGCAATTTGCCTATCATTTTGGGAAGCGCCTTCCTTTACAGCCGGAAGAGCCTCAATTTCATCAAGATAGAGCACAGGTCCTTTGTAATTAGGAACAAGACTCATAAGGGAACGCTCAGCTATCAAAAGCTTTGCAGAAGCATCGCTAATCATAAATTCCAGACGCTCTGAAGGATAAGAAGGGTCTAAAGGCTCGTAGGCGGCGCCTGCTTTAAGAACACCAACTGAAGCAAGAACCATAAATTCCGACCGGGGAATCAGGACGGAAACCACATCCTCCCGGCCAAGACCCATTCCTGCAATGTATGCGGCGATCTTTTCGGTAACTTCATCAACCTTACGGTAAGTAAGCTTTTTCTCCTTAAAAATAATGGCAACGTTTTCAGGATGATTTTTCACCTGATTTCTGAACTGAGTAACTATGTCGATTTTCTTGTAATCCGTCTCTGTTTTATTAAAGCCGTCAAGAATTTCCTTCTGTGCCGGCGGAAGTAAATCAATTTCTCCCAGTTTTTGTTTTTTCAGCATTTCGGAAAGAATCTGTTCCACTGTCTGGGCAAAAGATTTCATATATTCACCTGAATATAAATCCGAACGATAGAGAATTTCCAGCTGGTACTTGCCGTTTTTCCGCCAGATATAAAGCTGTATCTGATAGTCAGATTCTGAAGAAGAATCATATTCCTTATTGTCACCCTGATAGGTAAATGCAACCGGTATACTTATCTCAAGCTCCCGCTTTATATCCATGTATGTGTAAAGACTATGCTGGCGGATTTTTGTAATCTGTTCATCAAGGCTGCGAAGGTATTGGTCCACAGTATGATTCGAATCAGGAGTACAAACCATGGGGAAAGTTTGAACAAACATACCGCAGCTGTTTTTGTTTTCTTCACTGGATCCGGCCATTGTTAAAGCAACAACAGACTGCTCAGTGCCCGTAAATACGGCAAGGGCATGGCCAACTGCTCCAAGGAAAATCGTACTGACCTTTGCAGAGGCTTTTTTATTTTTGATATCGGCTTCATTTATTCTTTCAAAATCGTAAAAATAATGAGCAAAGCCTTCTTTTTCTTCACAAAGATCTTTTTCCGGAAACTGAACCTCCACTCCCGAAAGAAGATTTTTGTAATATTCCCGATCGGAAGCAAATGCTGCATTTTTTTCTTCTTCTTTTTCCTTTGAAAGTAAACAACGCTTTTCCATATAATTGAAGTCTCCCTATTTTTATCTGAATTATTTATCTGAAATGCATACACTTATGCTGTAGCCGTCCCGTTCGAATGCTTCGATACGCCAGTTTTCTCCGTTGATTTTTATGTCTTTCTTAGAAAAAGCCGGTAAAACAGAAAACGAGGCAGGCTCAAAATTAAAGCCCTGTCCCATGGCTTTTAAAACGCTTTCTTTCATGGTCCAGAGCCTGTAAAAACATTCTGAAGAATTGCCCGAAAAATCCTTAAAAAAAGCTGTCGAATTGTCCTTTTCCAGAGCCGTCACCCACTCTTTTTCTTCTGAGGTAAAAATCATTTTTGCTTCTTCCGGAAAAGCTTCCTCCATTTTTTCAATATCCAGACCGATTTTTGCGCCTTCCCTGTCACTAATTGCAATGGCGCATAGTTCAAAACTGTGAGAAATACTGAAGGCTTTTTTCCCCGGAGCAAAAGGCTTTCCATATTCGTTAAACGAAAGCCCCTTTTCTGAATTGATTCCGGCAAACCGTTTTAAAAGGAAGCCTGCCCCCAGACACAAAAGTCTGTCCTCTTCCCTTAAAAAACGGTGTGCTTTTTTCCAGCGTTCAGGCATAGCTTCCTTCATCCAGGAAAAATCCATACCGCGAATCTGACTTACGTGAAGAGTTTCAAGCTGAAAATCCATACTACTTTATTATACTCAAAATTCACCACAAACGGGCAAAAACTTAATTTACCAGAGAATAATTCTCTGACTTGGCTCAAGATAATATCTGTCAGTATAAAAAGTTTTATCCTGAAATGAAATTATTTCTTTGTAAGACTAACGGAATCAAACACGCCGTCTTTTTTGACTTTGAAAAATTTCTTGCTGTACAAAATCCTTAAGCCATTCTCTTCGTAGATAAGCTCGTGGGGAATAAAGCTGTAATAAATCTCTTCGAAAGTTTCATACGCCGAAAGGGATGAAAAATCCGAAATCGAGGCAGAACCTTCAATATAGAATTTGATTGTGGAAGCAGAATCAGAAACCACTGCGTAAAGATACTTGTCTTCACCGTTCATTGAAATTCTTCCGGAAACCCAGGTGCCGTCAGCAGGCTTTTCCCATTCTGCCTTAATTGTATCTTTAAGAAGGACAAGATTTTTTGTGTCCATAGAATTCTCTGACAGTTCTTTGGAGATACAGATTTTACTTCCATTGTTGTACACATAATAGAATGCAGACGGGAATCCATACTGAAACTTATACGCATCGATTGAAGAAGTAAACTTTACATAAACCTGACTAGGTGAATAAGCCCAGACCTTATCGTTATTCACAAGGTCGCCTGAAGTTCCGGTCAGTAAATAGTAATCGTAATCTTCCCAGCTAATCATGGCAGCTTTTCCGTTTTCTTTATCAACATGAATGATGATGTTTTCGTCCGTCATAGTCATGTAATCTCCACTTGGAACGTCAGGAATGCCTGCTTCATCCTCCTCTGGTTCTGGAGATGGCTGTGGCGATGGAGTCGGATTCACATCGGTCGTAGAATCCTCTGCTTCGGAACATGCGTTGAATCCAAGTACACATACAAGCGCAAATATCATACTGATTATAACTGAAATTGATTTCTTCATATTTATCCTCCAATATATATAATAGAAAGTTTAAGTCATCAAAAGCACAAAATCAGCACAAAAAGAATAAAAAATCAGCACCTAAACAGCACATTCTTAAAAAAAGATGATATAATGGAAAGTATGAAAGGCAGCATCCTAAATTTCTACAGAGAGCGTTACCACATTTCTAGCCGTGACCTTGCGGATGCAGGGGAATCCAACAGAATTGTAGCAAACATCATAAGTTCACTTCTGTTTATACTCGGAGCCGGGGATTTAATCGCCTTAATTTTGCTGCACCATTCTGACCTTCAGAGCTACAGTAAACATTTGACCTATTTTGGAATTTTTATGATTCCCGGAATCCTGATATTTTTATATTCAAAGCTGACAAAAAACGGGCCGGAAGAAAAATCCTACATCAAGAAAACCATTCCCGTGTACATAGTAATTTACATGTCCCTTTTTATTTCCGTCTTCAACTTTTACGTTCTGGGAAAAACTTTCAACGGAGTCGTAATATATTTTTTAACGGCCTTCATTTCCCTCAGCGTATTTTCCTTCTCACCTGTAATTTTTCTTTTGGGCATTGTCATGGCAATCGGAGTAATGGCTCCTGGTATTTATGAACAGTTCGGCCTGAGTGGCATTGCAGATTCAATTCTTGCCACTGTAGTAATGTTCTGCCTTGCTCTTTACAAAAGACGCATCGAAAAAAAGCAGCTCATGTTCCTTAAAAAACAAAAGCAGAACCTTGAAGCAAAAACCTTCGGCAATTTCACCCTCTTATACGAAAATAAGGTCATCAAGTTTTCCCGCACAAAATCGAACGAGCTGATGGCCTATCTCATCTACAAAAACGGAAGCTCCATCAACACAAAAGAGCTGCTTTCAGTTTTGTGGGGCGATAAGGCAAATTCCAGCAAGCACGGAAGCAGCCTTCGAAACCTCATCGTAGATATAAAGCATACCCTAAGCGAGCTGGAAATCCAGAATTTCTTCATTGCAGAATACAACAATTTCCGAATCAATCCCGCAGTAATAAAATGCGACTACTACGACTTCTTGAACGGCGACAAAACTGTCATCAGCAGATTTGCCGGTGAGTTCATGAGCCAGTTCAGCTGGGCGGAAGAAACCGCAGGCTTTCTTGAAATGAAAGCCGTGGGGAAATAATGTACATTGTTGCGGCAGTCAGGGCAAAAAATATGCTCTAAACATTCTTAATTCGTCTACTTTTTCAGACAAATAACCTGTGTCATTTTGTCTTTCAGGCTGTTCAGCTCAATTGAAAATTTCTCAATTTTAAAATAAACTTAAATTCCAGTAACCGTTTTGTTAAGGGTGCATTTTATTTAAAAAAAGACCGCTCCGGCCGGCTCTAATTGTCTCTAATTGACTCTGACCGGCGGCCCGTACAGGAAAAACTGAAGTGAAAAAACATTTTTCTAAATCTTTTGCCGCTGTAATTATCTCTGCGGTTATGGTTCAGGTGCCGCTTTTGGCTCAGGTAAAAATCAACTTTACCCCGGAAGTCAGGCGTTCAGATGAAAAACCGACAGGTCTTGCTGACTTCGACTATTCTTCGGAACGGAACAAAGAAGATGTATCTGTCCCAAAAAAGACCCGGGGTGTTGAGCGCTACAACAAGCTGAATATCTGGGGTGAAGTAATTCCAGATTCCTTCCTCTTTCACAGAAACACTCTTAGTCAGAAGCAGAAGGCGGTTTACGATGCCGGCTACAAAGGCCTAATGAAAAATGAAGACCGGGTTGAAATGCCTGTAGGACTTACCCGAACAGAAATGCGGGAAACAATTCATGCCCTCTATTACGATAATCCGGAAGCTTTCTGGTGGGACGGCGGATATTCCGTTTGGACGAACTCTGATGATACAGTAACCGCCTTCCGTTTTTCACCATGGATGGACATGTCTGAACTTGATGCCAGCTATGAAAAATTCTGGAACGCCACTGCTCCGATTCTCTTTTATGCCTCTAAATTGCCGGATGACATGAGCAAAATCAAATACATTCACGATTATCTCTGTCTTTCAATCGAATACGATTACGATTCCCTGAATGCCGGAAAAATCAGCGGAAAGCTTCAGACTGCCTATTCCAGTGCCGTTGAATATAAGACCGTTTGTGCCGGCTATTCTGCCCTCTTCCAGTATTACATGCAGAATCTTGGAATTCCCTGTGCAAAAATTTCCAGCAACAGTCATGCCTGGAACCTTTTAAAAGTGAACGGACAGTGCTACCAGATGGATGTCACCTGGAATGACGCAAACGCCATTCCTCCATATTTTAATCTGACTCATGAAGAAATGGCAAAAATTGAAAGCCACACTCCCGATGAATCAACAAAGAAAATTATCGACGCTAATCCGAACACGAACAGGCAGATGTCCTATATTCAGTATTTTGGAGCTCTTCTTGAAGGAAGCCCTTACACCTACAAGGAACTGGCGGACTTTGACTACACAACAAACAGCAATAATTCAAACACTGTAAAAATTTACCAGACTGAACCTACGATTCTAAGCACCGTACACAATGCTGATGAATTAAAAACTGCCCTGTTCAAGACCTGCGGTTCAGATTATTACGATGGCACGATTTTCCAGTTCTATGTTCCAACAAGAGATGAAATGGATAAAATCTACAGCCGGATTTATGAAGGAGAGATTTGCGACTATCATAAAGGAGTTCGTTCTTATGTGGGAAACGGCGTAATTTACAGCCTGACCCTTGCTTCTTCAAAAAAACAGCCGGAAGGCGTAAAGACAGACAATTCTCAAAAACTTGTTGTTTATGAAGCAAAGAACTTTACCTCTTTAACCTCACTGTTTGTTACACTGGGCGGTGGAGAAGCAAGTGCTGCAAAAAAAATTGCTGAATCCTTTGAAGACGTTGCTTCTGCCTCAGTAAATAATCTGGGAGACGGACTTTTTGAACTCAAGCTTTCGGTAAACGAGGAAGCTGAAATTCGTCCTGCCCTTGCAAAGAAACTTGTGAACAGCGGTTTTGATTTATTCGAAATCCACGATAAAAATAACGAACCTCCAAAAATCGGTGACAAAGGTCCCTGCGGCGGAACCGTATTTTATATAGAAGGAAAAAAAGCCTATGAATGCAGCGAGATTTTAGGCACCGAAGACTGGGAAACTGCAAAAAAACTGTGTAAGAATTACAAAGGCGGCGGAAAAGCAGACTGGGCTCTGCCGGATAAAGATCAGCTGGAAAATATCTATCAGAATCTTCGTAAATCAGGAATTGTAAACGATAATACCTGGAACTGGGGCGCTTCCACCAACACTGCAGGCAGCGCCTGGGTTCAGAACTTTTCCGACGGAGAAAAATTCTACACCACGGACAAGAATTATAAACTGACAGTCCGGGCTGTTCGTGCTTATAAATATTAATTTTACACCACCGCGGGCTGTAACTAATCGGCCCGCTTACTATTAAGAGGGAGCATAAATGAAAAAAATCTTTTCTAAATCTTTTGCTGCAATTGTCGTGGCTGCTGCCTTGGTTCAGATGCCGGCCATAGCCCAGGTAAAAACTACTTTTACCCAGGAAAAAAGACGCTCTGGTGAAAAACCAACAGGTCTTGTTGAGCCGAAACCTGTTTCAGAGCGCAACGAAGTTGATATCGCCATGCCAAAAAAGACTCGCGGTGTTGAGCGCTACAGCAAACTGAATATCTGGGGAAAGACGATTCCTGATTCATTTCTGTTTTACAGGGAAAACCTGAACCAGAAGCAGAAAGCCGTTTATGATACAATTTATAAAGCCTTAATGAAAAATGAGGAAGGGGCTTCTCTTCCTGTTGGTCTTACCGAAGACGAATTTTTCGAAGCTATGGACGCCGTTGAATACGATAATCCTGAAGCCTTCTGGTGGGACGGCCATTACAGGTACTGGACGAATTCTGATGATACCGTAACCAGCTTTAAGTTCAAAAACTGGCTTGAAGATTCTGAAATTGAACAAAAATATGAAGAATTCTGGAACGCTACTTCTCCAATTCTGTTTTATGCTTCCAAGTTGCCGGACGAAATGAGCAAAATAAAATATGTTCACGACTATCTCTGTCTTTCCATAGAATACGATGATGAGTCCTATGAATCCGGAAACACAGGCGGAAAGCTTCAGACAGCCTACAGCGGTGCCGTAGAATATAAGACAGTTTGCGCCGGCTATTCCACCCTCTTTGAGTATTACCTGCAGAATCTTGGAATTCCCTGCACCTATATTTCCAGCGGCGGACATGCATGGAATTTCCTGAAGGTAAACGGCCAGTACTATCAGATGGATGTTACCTGGAACGATACCGAATTAATTCCAAGCTACTATAATTTAACTCATGAAGAAATGCAGAAGATAAAAAGCCATACGCCGAAAGCCATTTCAAAAAAGGTTATTGATGCCCACCCGAGCACAGGAAATCAGATGTCCTATCTTCAGTATTTCGGCGCTCTTCTTGAGGGAAGCCCTTACACCTACAAGGAGCTGTCGTTCTACGACCCGGAAAAGAGTATCAGTCAGCCGGGAGCCGTAAAGATTTACAAAAACAACCCTGAAATCTTAAGGACTGTAAGAACCGGTGAAGATTTACTTGTCCTGATTAACGATACTTACGGAACAGATTATACCAAAGGCACAGTAATTAACTTTTTTGTCCCATCACGGGAAGAAATGGACGCACTCTACGACCGGCTTTATAAAGGCGATCTGTACGACTATTATCTTAGAGGAAGCCGTACTTATGCAGGAAACGGTGTAGTTTATGAGCTAACCCTTGATGCTCCAAAGAATACAGGAAACAGTTCGTCAGGCAGTAGTGCTTCTGCAAAAACTGTAACCGGTTCGTCAGGAAGCGGAAATGTATTTTCCTCAGCAGCTGTAACTTCAAACATCAGCGCGGCAAAAAACACTGAGAACAGCGATTCCGGTTCTTCAAAAAATAATGGAAAAACAACTGGAACCAGTGTGTCTTCAGGCAAAACCGGAAAATCTTCTTCTCCAAAAATCGGAGACAAAGGCCCTGCCGGCGGAATTGTATTCTATATAGAAGGAAAGAAGGCCTACGAATGCAGCGAAATCATAGGTCAGAAAGACTGGGAAAACGCAAAAACTCTGTGCAAGAATTATAGAGGCGGCGGAAAGTCAGACTGGTTTTTGCCAAATGAAGAACAGCTGAATTATATCTACAGGAACCTGCAAAAAGCCGGAATCATAAGCGATGACAACTGGTACTGGTCATCAACCCCAAACACTGATTTTTCCGGCTCAGCCTTTGCACAGGATTTTTCCGATGGCAGACAGAACGGCATGAATCCAACTTATGGAGAGTTAAGCATCAGGGCGGTGCGAGTTTTTGAATACTAACTCAAATGCCGATTTTTATATTTTCTACACCAAAATCGACATTCGATTTACTAAGAAATTCTTCCTACTCATACAGAATGAAGGCTGCCCAGTAATAAGGGGAAGACCATTTTTCGATTTTGCGGAATTCGGCTTTTACTGCGGAATAGGCTTCTTCGTAAGTGAGGCCGTAATCGTTTACTTTTGAATACATTCTGGTCATAAACTCGCAGGTGGCTTCGTCGTCAACGCACCAGAGGGTAACGCCCACTTTTTTAGCCCCAGCCACAAGGAAAGAACGGACAAGTCCCGTCATGCCCTCGCCTTTCTGGATTTTGGCAAGACCGGTCTGGCAGGCAGAAAGATTTACGAGGTTCGCATTTATATCAAGAACCGCCGCTTCCGACAAGGTAAGATAGCCGTCCTGCTTTCCCCGGGAATCCACCGCTTTGGAAACCTCGCCAAAAACGATGCTGGACATCTGCGGGTACTCCACGTCGTAATAACCGTGGCAGGCAAAATGCAGAACCGAATAATCAGAAAGCTTCTTTGAATCAGAAAGCTCCTTCAATTTCTGTTCCGTTGCCCCAGACGCTTCGATAATCTGGAAATTTCCGCTTCCAAAAACCTTGCTCTGAATATTGTGGATTTCTTCGCCGGTTCCGGGAATATTGCACCAGCTGATTTCCTTTGCCGCAAAATACCGGCCGGCATCCTCGTCGGCAACATATTTTTTGATGAGATTTTCAGTAGCACCAACACCAGTGCCCGAGCCGGAACCAGAGCCCGCATTTTTATCTGCCTCAGTCTGCTTCAGAAATTTTGGCTTAAATGCACGGTCTTCCCCGGAATCTTCATTTGAATAAACGGCGTTTCCGATTCCAAGCATTTTCTTGGAAGAGCCGGCGCTTTTTGCATTGTTCATCATGCTGACAGAAACCGACGGCGAAAGGCTCAAATTATAGGCAGAACCAAAAAAGACATTTCCGTCCGGGCTCAGGACATCAAAAGGAATGAAGGAAATTGCTCCGTCAGGAACAATCACAATATTCTGAACAGATTTCGGAAGAGCCGGAATTACAGGCTCCACCAGTTTCTGATAAAGAGTACCGTTCAGTTTGTTCAATTTTGAATCAGACAGAGACTTGTGATCGGTGATAAGCTCGCGGAACTGCTTAGCGCTTTCAGAAAAATCAAATTCCGAATCCAGAGGAACGCAGGTTACCTTATTTTTTGAAATCACAAGACAATACGGGGTAATTTTCTTTGTTTTATCGTCGTCCCAGATAACATACTCAAGAACGGCACGGTCTTTTCCGCACCAGTCTTTTGCCATGTCAAAATCCACCGGCTCAGGATTCATAAAATACTCAAATTTCGGCTGGTGAGCGATGATTTTTTCTTTCAATTCAGAAAGATTTTTGTTCGCCTGGGTAAGTTCGTCCTTGTAAGAGGAAATTGCACCACTGTCGATCTGACTTTTCTGCTTTTCGTTCTGTCCTGCAATCTTTTTTGAAAGAGACTGGATTTTTTTAGTAAGCTCTTTGAATTGAGTCCGCTCTTCTTCCGTCACTCCCCTTAAGTTAAGGGCAACTTCTGTTCCGATTTCATCCAGAAAGCCGCGGCTTCTCAAAAGTTCAGAGTAGTAAAAAGCCGATTTTCCGTCATCAACTTCAGCGAACAGGGAAACCGCCGCATAATACAAAGGAAGCGCCTTCTGCATTACCGCTTCCTTTCGGGAGCTTAAGTCGATTCTGGCATCCTCCGCAGCGGAAATTCCCTCAAAAATTGCATAAAGCTTCAGTTCGTAGAAAGAATTTTCGAATTTTGAAGGATAATCCTTCAGTTCAAAATAGACTTCAAGAGCGTGCTTAATGATTACATCATAATTCTGGCATTCTGAATATATATCAAAAGCCGTCTTAAGTTTTTTAGAGGCTTCCTTATATTTTTTCTGGGCATAATAAAGCATTCCCAAGTCAAAATAAGTCTGGGCAACATCGGGATGATATTCTCCAAGAACCTCGGAGTAGGAATCCAGGGCATCGTTGTATAAATTAAGCGCCTCGTTTAAGTTCCCGCTTTTCTGATAAATTTGCGCAAGAAGCCTGCAAGTTGCCGCCGTCTGTGAATTGAAATCCCCATAAACTTCCTGCTGGATTTCCAGCGCCTTTTCAGCGTAGGTCTTTGCATTTTTAAGGTCGCCCTTCTCCATCAAAACTCTGGAAATATTTGCATAAATAGCAGCAGCGGAAGAAGAAGAATCCCCATTGGTCTGAATGATGATTTTAAGGGCCTTCTCAAAATATTCCTGAGACTTAGGAAAATTTTCCCGGGCTTCGTAAAGTTTTGCAATATTATTGTAAACATCCGCTGTTTCGGCGTCCAAAGAGGCGCTGGTTGCTCCCCCGGAAGCCAGTTTTTTGTAAAGCGCAAGAGATTTTTCAAAATACAAAAAGGCGTCATCGTAATTCTGAAAAGCAAAGTTCACAAGTCCAAGATTGTTATATGAGACCGCCGTTTCCTTTGCACTTTCACCAAAAAGCTTTTTTGAAAGGGTGAAAGCCTCTTCATAAAATTCCTGGGCGCTAAAATAATCCCCCAGCTCAAAGCTGGCCCTTCCGATTCCGTTATACAGGGAAACCGCGTTTTTGTCCTGGATTTCTAATTCATCAAAAATATCCAGGGCCAGTTCAAAACAGTCCAGTGCAGAATACAAATCCTGGTCAACTTCAGTGCCCTCAAGATAGGCATAACCGTCAGCCTTCAGCTCCAGCGCCTCTTTCAAAAGTTTATTATCCGCCTTAGAAAGCCCCTTAGCCGGAGCCGCAAACAAAAGTGAAGTGAGGGCAAGAAAAGTTGCCGCAAAAAGAATAGATTTTTTCATTTTTATACCTTTATATACTTTGTAAAACGCAGAACCAGCGAAATGTTACATTAAAAGTATAGCATGAAATTGGGAAGATTTGTAGATTGGGTGTAGATTGGGTGTAGATTGGGAGAGAAGCCAAATAAAGTTTTACAAGACCAAAAGCAGTAAGCATTTTTCTTCAATAAGATATGCTCTTACTCTTTCCACTCAAGCCGCATTTTAATAAAGTCCTTCATGTCCTTGTAAAAATCCATTGGCGGCGGAGTAATGTTAATTTGTTTAAGAGCTTCCTGCACCAGAGGATTTTTGTAACAGCAGACTGCATTTGATGAAGCATAAAATAAAACATCCAGCTGGATTTTGTAGGCCGCCTCCTGCGCAGTGCCAAGCATCTGAGCAAGTCTGTCGCGGAAGGCATAAGCCAGTTCATAATATTTCTTTTTGAAAATAGCAAGACGTTCTACCGTTACATTTGTTTCTATAACCGGATTAAGATAGGAAACATAGCGCATATAATCCTGATTAGCATTTACGATTCCAGCCCATACTTCGGTTATCACGTCTGGCGTAAAATTGTTGCCCTCTGGAAAAGCCGAAAGCAGGGAGCCATAGTAAGCCGCCATTTTTTCTGCAGAGATTTCCAGAAAGATTTCTTCTTTGGTCGTAACGTATTTATAAAGGTTGGCACGAGACCAGCCAAGTTTTTCTGCAATCGTAGTAAGGGTAATTTCTGAATAAGGACAGCTTGCAAAAAGTTCTGCAGTTGCCTCTTTTATTTGAGAAAGTCTTTCTTCTTTGTGTTCGTCGCTTCTTGCGCGGATATAGTCTGCCATACCTAGAGAATAACACAGTAAAAGATTTTTTGCAATAAGCAACTTTTTGTCACTAAAATCGCATTTTAGTGTTGACAAGTCACCGATTATACCATACACTTTAGTTAAGTGACAGAACGTTACTAAAACACAAGGAGAATATTATGAATCCA
Source organism: uncultured Treponema sp. (assembly GCA_946186185.1). Lineage (GTDB taxonomy): Bacteria > Spirochaetota > Spirochaetia > Treponematales > Treponemataceae > Treponema_D. Next base: position 80,535 of record CAMHMJ010000011.1, read on the forward strand.
AATCTTGCAAAAATAGACAGAACAAATGAACATTACACTTTTGAATTAGCATCTGGCGTAAAACGAACAACCGTAACCTTCCGCAATCATTTTGGAATTGAACTTGCAGCAGACCTTTACGCACCAGAAAATGCCGCTGAAAAAGGAAATCCAGCCATTGCAATCTCCGGGCCTTTTGGTGCGGTAAAGGAACAGTCTTCCGGTTTTTATGCAAACCAGATGGCTTCCCGCGGTTACATAGCCCTGGCCTTTGACCCAAGCTACACAGGAGAATCTGGCGGTGAACCTCGTTACATGAACAGTCCCGACATCAACACCGAAGATTTTATGGCAGCAGTAGATTTTCTTTCAACCCGCGACAACATTGACCCGGAAAAAATCGGCATCATTGGAATCTGTGGCTGGGGCGGTATGGCAATTAATACTGCGGCAATCGACACCCGAATTAAAGCAACCGTTGCAAGTACAATGTACGATATGAGCCGTGTTACTGCCAACGGATATTTTGACAGCGCAAATAATGCAGAGGCCAGACACGAATCCCGTAAGGCTCTTATGGCACAGCGCACAGAAGATTTTAAGGCGGTGCAGGCTGGCGGTACTTACAAGCTTGGAGGCGGTGTTGTAGATCCTCTGCCGGAAGATGCTCCCTATTTTGTAAAGGATTATTACGATTACTACAAAACTCCACGCGGTTATCACGAGCGAAGTCTCAATTCAAATGGTGGCTGGAATGTAACTGCTGCAACTTCTCTTTTGAATACAAAGCTTCTTGCCTATGCCGAAGAAATCCAGAGTGCCGTTATGGTTCTTCATGGCGAAAAAGCCCACTCACGTTATTTTGGTGAAGATGCCTTTAAGAAACTTACCGGCAGCAACAAGGAGCTGGTAATTATTCCCGGCGCAAGTCACACCGATTTGTACGACGGCGGAAAAAACAATGCAATTCCTTTTGATAAGCTTGCAGATTTTTTTGCAAAGTATTTGAAGTAAGGAGGGCGGAGCCCCGCCCTACGGCCGCACTTCGTTGCGGGTTCACCGGCGTGGCTACAATCCCTAACGCAGTAGCATAATCAAAAGGAGTATCTCAACATGAAAAGATTATTTGCGTTTCTAATTTCTGTTTTTCTTCTTGCTTCTACGGCCTGCGCTAATGGCAGCAGGGGGATAAAATCATCTGACAAAGGAGAACTTTCTGATATGAAGATTTCAATTCAAATTACAAGCGACAGTGGCAGCCACTCGCTCGCTGCCACACTGGCCGACAATTCTTCTGCCATGTCGTTTTACGAGTTGCTGGAAGAAGGCCCTGTCACGATAAAAATGACCGACTACGGAGACTTTGAAAAAGTTGGCCCGCTTGGAACAAAGCTTCCACGCAACGACACCCAGAT
>CAMHMJ010000012.1 GCA_946186185.1 uncultured Treponema sp.
AAGAAGTCTTTTGCAGAGCGAACAGTTTTAAGGGCAGAAGAAAGCTTTACGCCTTTTTCCCACTTCTTAAAATCAGCCTTTCCGGAAGTATTGTCTACAGGCAGGTAAAGAGGCTGCTTTGAACCGATAAGCTCAAACAATGAATCAATTTTATCAGCACTGATACTAAGCATTATTCAGCCTCCTTGTCGTGTGAGCGATCCCAGACAATTGTTGTTTCAGGGTCGCTCTCCGGATTAAATGTAAGCATGGCAGGCTTTGTTTCCATATCTGAACCAGCCTGATATTCGCCGTAAATCTCATTGATATCTTTGATGAACTTGCGGTTCAAAAGATACAATGGGATGTGCTGTGGACAAACGCGTGAACATTCACCGCAGTCTGTACAGCGGCCTGCAACGTGCCATGCACGGATGATGTGGAAGAGGCTTTCTTCAAAGTTAGTTTCTGCAACTTTCTGTGAAGTATAAAGCTTGTTGTTGTCGAATACACACTTTTCGCAGGTACATGCAGGACAAATATCCCGGCATGCATTACAGCGGAGACAGCGGGAAAACTCATTCTTCCAGAATGCGTCTCGCTCGTCTGCTGTCATAGCTTCGAGTTTTGCAACTTCAGCCATGCGTGTAGATTCAACTGGAGCAACTTCTGCTTCGATTCCAATTAATTCATCACAAGAAACAGGCTTTTTGTTCTTGCAGTTTTCACAAACTTCGCCACCGTCGAGAGTATCCTGACAAGGAACTCCGATAGCATATACGTCGCCGCGGGTAATGCGGTTTTCTTTAAGAAGCTGGGTGAATGAATATGTATCACTTGGCTTAAGGAATACGAGAGCAACTGCCTGAGGAATAGGTTTATCCTCGGCATTTGGATCACGCTGCTTAGCCATAGTGTTGTTCATTCTTGTTGTGCTTTTGGCAACTTCAATTTCTCTTGTGATTTTTACAAGATATTTTGAAAGGTTAGCCTTGCAGTATTTGTTGAACACAAAATCTTTATCAAGTTCTTCTGCACTGTTGAATACAGCCGGTGTGATATCATCTTCAAAAAGACCTTTCTTCCAGCCAACAACCTTCTGAACTTTTCCTTCAGCAAGGAGTTCCTTTGCGCGTTTGATTAATTTGTCTTGCATCTTACATCCTCCAGCTTTTTACATTCGCCAAGCTCAGTAATCTGCTTTACGAAATCATTCATAATTCCGGCAAAGCGTACACCTTCTGCAGCAGAACACCATTCAACACGGGTACGACCTTTTTCAATTCCTAAGAAGTCGAGCATAGAGAAAAGGAGAGTCATACGACGACGTGCAAAATAGTTACCAGTAGAGTAGTGGCAGTCACCAGGGTGACATCCACACAATATAACACCGTCAGCTCCACGCTGGAATGCGCGCAAAATGAACAAAGGATTCAAGCGGCATGAGCAAGGAATGCGGATAATTTTTACGTTTCCAGGATATTCGAGACGGTTGTTACCAGCCAGGTCGGCACCTGCATAAGAACACCAGTTACAGCAGAATGCTACAATCTTTGGCGTCCAGTTCTTATTTTCACTCATAATCATTTTTAGCGTTGGTGGTTTCGCCCTTCGACAGACTCAGGGAGCGGTTAACCACCGCACTTATTAAAGTACGCTATCTACCTCCGCCAAGATTTGTTTGTTGCTGAATCCCTTAAGATCCATAGCTCCAGAAGGACATGCAACTGTACAAGCACCACAACCGTGACACATAGCGCTGTTTACCTGGGATACGTGACGTGTAATTGTAGTTCTGTTTGGACCACGGAAATCCTTATCAACATAAGAAATAGCTCCGTAAGGACAAACATTCTGACACTGTCCACAACCGTTACATGCATTTTCATCAGGCTGAGCAGTACAAGGGTCGTTCTTAAGCTTGTCTTTTACAAGCAGACAGATGGCTTTAGCTGCTGCACCCGAAGACTGAGCAACAGTTTCAGGAATATCTTTAGGTCCCTGACAGCAGCCTGCAAGGAATATACCTGCAGTTGGAGATTCAACAGGACGAAGTTTAGCATGGGCTTCCAGGAAGAAGTCGTTGTTGTCCATAGAAGTTGTAAGCATGGTTGCAAGTGGGCGGGCAGATTTGTCTGCTTCGATAGAAGCTGCAAGAACTACCATGTCGGCCTTAATGTGAACCTGTTTGTTCAAAATCAAATCAGACCCTTGAACATCAAGACTTCCGTCGCTCTGAGGAGTAACTTTTCCTACCTGACCCTTGATGTAGTGAACGCCATACTGTTCTACAGCGCGGCGATAGAACTCATCAAAGAGTTTACCTGGAGTACGAACGTCAATGTAGAATACATAGCAGTTTGTATCAGGATAGTGGTCGCGTGTAAGGATTGCGTGCTTTGCAGTATACATACAGCAGATCTTAGAGCAGTACTCGTGACCCTTTGTAGAATCTGCAGAACAGCGTGAACCAACACACTGAACGAATACGATAGTCTTTGGTTCCTTTCCGTCTGAAGGACGGAGAAGGTGACCGTTTGTAGGACCTGACGCATTGCACAGGCGTTCAAATTCAAGAGATGAAACAACGTCCGGGCTCTGGTTGTAAGCGTATTCGTCAAACTTCTCGAGAGAGATAGGATTGTATCCGGTTGCTACGATAATGGCACCGTATTTTTCTGTAATGATTTCTTCTTTCTGATCAAACTTGATAGCACCTGCTGCACAAGCTTTTTCACAGAATCCACAAACATTGTCCTTGCCGTTTGCAAGTCCCTTCATGTGGAGACAGTAGTTTGCATCGATGTTTGCAACCTTTGGAACAGCCTGAGCAAAAGGAATGTCGATTGCCTTGCGGTTGTTGAGACCAAGGTTGAATGAGTTTGGAACCTTCTTGTTAGGACACTTTTCGATACAGGCACCACAACCTGTACACTTTGTTTCATCAACATAGCGTGGGTGACGTTTGATATCGATTTCGAAGTTTCCGATGTATCCTGAAACTCTGCAAACTTCAGAAGCTGAAAGAATGCGGATGTTAGGATTCTGGCTTACTTCTGTCATCTTTGGAGTTACGATACAAGATGCACAGTCCAAAGTAGGGAAGGTTTTATCGAGTTTTGCCATCTTACCGCCGACAGTGTAGTCTTTTTCTACGATGTCTACTGGGAAGCCAGCATCTGCGATGTCGAGGGCAGCTGTAATTCCGGCAATACCACCACCAATTACCAAAGCGCGCTTTGTCATTGGAGTTTCACCTGCGATAAGAGGTGTGTCAAGGATTGTCTTTGCGATAGCAGCTTTACCAAGAGCAATGGCCTTTTCTGTAGCCTGCTCCATATCTTTCATTACCCATGAAGTCTGTTCACGGATATTTGCAACTTCAACTTTGAATGGGTTGAGACCGGCACGCTCTGCGCATGAACGGAAGGTTTTTTCGTGCATACGTGGAGAACATGAACAAAGAACAACGCCTGTAAGCTTGTCATCTTTGATGTGGTCCTCAATCATTTTCTGACCGGCAGAAGAACACATGTAAGTGTAGTGAGTTGAATAAACAACTCCGTCTACCTTTCCAAGCTCTTCTGCAACTTTTTCTACGTCAACTGTTCCGGCAATGTTAGTACCACAGTGACATACAAATACACCAATTCTTTCCATATTATAACCTTACCGTTTGTATTTTCTGAAAGCACTGACAATAGCCTGCTGTGGCATTTCATCATCAAGGTGTTCAGGAACCTGAACAGGATCTAAGTGATGTGGACCACGCTGACCTTCAACAAGATGTCGAACAGCTTCAATAATTTTTACAGGTTCAACCTGACGCGGACAGCGTTCCAGGCAGGCAAAGCATGAAAGACAGGCATAGATTGATTTAGACTGTAAAAGAGGTTCAATATCACCGTTTTCTACCATCTGAACGAACTGATGCGGGTGGTATTCCATAGAATCATAGTTAGGGCAGGTAGCAGAGCATTTTCCGCAGACCATACACTTTTTTGTGTTTACTCCGCTGATCAATGCAATTGCTTCTTTACATTCTTCAATTTCATTCTGAAGCATTACTTTCCCTCCTTGGCACAAGATTCTTTAATTCCCAGGGCTTCTGCCAGAAGTTCTGTAAAGTAAATTACATCAAGCTTTGATTCGCCTTTGCTCTTGATAAGATTATAGCGACAGAGAGGACAAGAGGTAACAAGGAAATCTGCACCCATATCTTCTGCATTTGTAAGAATCTTCTTTGTTCTGTTTTTTGGGATAGACTCATCTTCAAACATTGTGTAGGCACCACAGCATTCATTTCTCTGTGCATAGATAACCGGGGTGGCACCAATAGCCTTGATAAAGTCTTCAAGAAGTTTTGGATTTTCAGCATCATCCAGCTGAAGAACTTTGCCAGGTCTCAAAAGAAGACAACCGTAATAAGCACCGATTTTCTTTCCTGTTAAAGGATTCTTTACGGCAGCTTTTACTTTGTCCCAGCCTACAACATCCCGCAGAATTTCGAGGTAGTGAAGAACTTTTGCTTCTCCATGGTACTCAATTTCATCCTGCTTTAAGTAATTGTTCACCTTGAGAATGACGTTCTCGTCAGTCAGCATGTCGTTGTTAACCTGCTTGAGCACGTTATAACACGCAGAACAGAGAGTAACTAAGTCATGTCCTGAATCCCGGGCATTTGCCAGAGCCCGGACAGAAGAAAGCTTTGAAGCAATCTCATCTTTTGCCAGAGGGTATTCTCCGCCGCAGCACTGCCATTCAGGAATTTCTTCAAGTGTGAATCCTAATGCTTCCGCAGACTTACGAGCCCAGATATCAAGTTCGGTTGCCTTGTTCTTGAGCGTACAGCCTGGAAAATAAGAATATGTCATACTTGCTCCCATAAAATATATATCAAATATTTATGACTTTTTAATTTGCAAATTTTTTGCAATTATCTATATATTATAAACTCTTTTTGAAAATTTGTGAAGATTAAATAGAAAGGAATAAAAAAATATTTGTTCGATTTGAAGAAAGAGAGTAGCGAAAGGCGCCGACTCCGTGAGTCGACTTTATAAGTCGGGGGTTCGCTGTAAAGAAATCAATTTAAAAATAAAAAAGCATCTTGAATTATCAAGATGCTTTAGTGGGCAGTGAGAGGATCGAACTTGCCTAAAATCGAAGAAGCGTTAAAAAACGAGCCGAAAGGGTCGTTTTAGCTTCATCCAAAAAAAGGCTCGCCTTGAGCGGTAGCGAAAAGGCGCCGACCTAAGGTCGGGAGTTCGCTGTAAAGAAGTCAATTTAAAAATAAAAAAGCACCTTGAATTATCAAGATGCTTTAGTGGGCAGTGAGAGGATCGAACTCCCGACATGCGTAAAATCGGGAATCCGTTAAAAAAAATTGCGAAAGCAATTTTTTAGGATTATCCCTAAAACCGCTCCGAGTGAGCGGCAGCGAACGAGGTCTGGAAGAATGTCGGGAGTTCAAATGTAAAATCTGTTTAAAACAAAAAAAAGACTCTAGAAAACCTAGAGTCTTTATGGGCAGTGAGAGGATCGAACTCCCGACATTCTGGGTGTAAACCAGACGCTCGTACCAGCTGAGCTAACTGCCCGATGAATATAATATAGAAAATTACTAAAAAAATGTCAATAGGAATCAGGAAAAATATTATAAAAAAAAGACTTTAAAGTTCTAACTTAAAAATTGGCTCTCAGCGGGAACCCCGATTGAAAAACGGCAGTACCGCTTCACAGTCTCGAGTGTTTTGCCCAATGGGCTGTCACGAGTCGCTTCACAAGTGCCAATGCAAGCATTGTCATTTGCTCCGCTTTGTCGCGCCTTCAAAACGAAAACCCCGCTTACGCCAATTTTTATTTATTCTTTTAAAGTCGAAATTATGGCTTATAAATTATAATGCTGAAGCCTTTTCATTTTTTGATTAAAAAGGCTTCGGCAAATCTTATTTCTCGTCTCTATCCTCTGATTCAACAGCACTTAAATCAGATTTTTTGAGAATTTTAACTCTACCATTTGCTCCGGAAACGATTACATATTCCGAAGTGATTGTCATTGGTGTACTTGGTTTTACGTTTGTAGTTCCCTTTAATTTAAGGTTCAAATCTGCATCGTATTTTCCAACAACCCAGTTATCGTTATTCTGAATTACACAGTAGAAGCTTCCGCTATCCTGAATGAGTACAGAATCTTCTGCAACGATTTCATTTGATTCCTTACAGATTTCCATTGTGTCAGGGGAGAGGAGGACAAGCTTTACTGCTCCGTTTCCAGAGTTTTCCCCGGCAATTGCGATAAAGTTTTCGCCAGCCTGGAACATGGTTCTGTTTCGGATATAGGTTACAGGTGAGGACTGAATAACTTCTCCATTTGAAGTGTTAACCTTTACAAGTCCTGAAAGAAGGCTTCCTTCATCGGTAAGCTTGATTGCATAAGCTGAAGGTGCTTTAGAGTTTTCAATCTCTTTCTGAATTACTTCCTGCTGATCCTGGGCAATAGTCTTTCTTTCTGACTGTGCTTCTTCACTCTTTTTGTCAGAGCGCTGCTGTTCTTCGGTTGCCTTGTTTTCAGCTTCTTCTACCTTTTTCTGCTGCTGCTGTTCTGTCTGCTTCTGCTCTTCATATTCAGATTTCTTTTCCTCAGCTTTTTTCTGAAGTTCTTTGTTGTCAGGATTTTCTTCAGCTTTCTTTTTTGCTTCCTGAGCCTGAGTCTTCTTTTCTTCGGTCTTCTTCTTTTCTTCTACAAGCTTTTTCTTTTCCTCAGTTGCCTTTTTCTGAGATTCCTGAGCTTTCTTTGAAGAATCTTCGCTTTCACGTTCCTTAATATCTACCATTTTTTTACGGTCATCGATATTTTTACTGTCGTCTTCCTGCATATGTTTTACAACCTGAGTATCAGTGATGACTGTTGTATCAATCGTGCTTAATCCGCCGTTTACATCAAAAAGAGGAATCACAATCTGGCTTTTTCCCGGCCATTCCTTGTAGTTCACTGAAAGACCGCATGAACCTTCCGTAAGATTCTTTACTACAACGTTCTTGTATTTTTCCTTAAACTGATCGAGCTTTCCTCGATAAACTGCATTGTAAACGGTAACAAAAACCGCAATTGTTTCTGCATCGCTTTCTGAATATCCGTATGCAGATACAAGGTAACTTGCAATGATGTGTCTGAGGTTTGTAATGTGGTCTACTGTTGCATCCGATCCGATTAAAAGAATATCTGCATCAAGCTTGCTTTTTTCAGAAGCATCAACTGCGTGAATAACTGCATATTTTGAATAACCTGCGCGAATTTCCTTATCCTTTGAGGTGGCAACTACTTTTCCAATATCAGAACCGATTTTTTTGATGCTCTCCAGTGAGTCAATTTTTGAATGAGGTCCTGTATAGTTGATAAATACGATTGTGTCGTTTCCTGCGCTCTGAAGTTCCTTTTCGTCTACCTCAAGTGCTGACAGCGTTGAAATTGTAAGCAGGCAGAAAAGAAAGCCTGCAAGCTTTTTAAACTTCATTTTTTCCTCCATTTTTTTAAACAACGTAGAAATATTATACAATAAATCAACAAATAATGGAAACAAATTTTACATTTATATAGAGTGTAAATTATTCAATCTTTATGAAGGCTGTGAATAAATTTTACAGTTATACATGGTATAGATTATTTTACATTTATAAAGCTGCGGTTTTCATGCCCCTTTTTTCAAGTCTTCAGAAGCAGGGGGATTGTGCCGAAAAATGTAGTATGAAAATGTACTTTCTGATTTTTCCGGCTGTAAAGCCTGGTCTTAAATTTTCCCTGCTTACAAGGGCTTTTATTCCTAACATACTCTGTCTTCTAGTTTTTTTTTATTTTTCCTGCGCAAAAAAAGGGGCATCTTCCGGAAATCCGGGTGCAGAATCGGAGATTGTTTCCCTGGAAGTTCAGCCGGTTGAATCCTTTAAAACCGGAAAAATTATGAGTAAATCTGCCTCCCTCTGTATTTTTGGACGGGATTCTGAAATGCACTCCCTCCTTAAACTTTCGGAAGGAACAGATGTAGAAATTCTTGAACTGGACGGAAAAATTGATTCAAAAATTATTGAAGATATTTCCGAAAAGGAATATTTCCACTCGGTTTACGATAATGTTGATTTCTGGATTGAAAAAAACGTTCTTGCCTTCAACTGTGAAAGTGCGGTAGCAATTGAAAATACATTCCTTTTTTCAGATCCTGAATTAACTAAAAAAATTGAATCAAAGCAGAATCCCCTCAGATTTTCTGCATTTGTAGCGGTTGAGCTTTCCGACGGGAAAGAGTCTCTTGAAAAATCTTCGGAAGATTACTCCGATAAAAAAACTGTTCCCGGCAAGGCTTATCCTTCTTCAAAAAAAATATTTTTTTATGATTACGATTTGAATGCCGTAAGGGAGGCTTATGCAGCTTCTGACTCCATAAGCTCCCGTAAGGACGATATAATTGTAAGTAAAATTGCCATGAAGCTTCGGGAAACTAAAAAGGCTGTAGCCCGAAACGAGCTTTTTGCAGAAGCGGCAAAATATAATCCATGCAAAAAGGTTCTTGCCGTGCTTGATGACCAGAAGGTAGAAAAGAAGAGCTATAACTATCAGGAAGTTTTGCAGTCAATGCAGAAAAGAAGTTACGGCGTAAACATAAATGAGCTTATGACGGTTGACCAGTCAAAGGATCCGTTTAAATAAATAAGGATAAAAAAAGGGAACTGCCGTAATAAACCGAATTAAACTTTGGCTGGCAGTCTGCCAAGTTCCAGCCTCGGGGAATAACTTTTTCTGCTACATCTTAAGACGGGCTATGTTTGAAAGATTATTTCTGGCTTCTTCCCGAACTTCTGAAGAATACTGGCTTGAAAGAAGGAGCTTCTGAATTTCCATTCCGTAATTGTAAAGGGCCGGGCGTCCCATAAACCGGCAGATTTCATAGACGGAGCGGCTTATGTTTATGAGAATTGTTGTAGAGCGGGCAGGAACTGTAACCAGCTTTGCTTTAATGGCATCCAGCATAAGGTTTTCCGGGTCGTAGGCACAAAGTCCGCAGGCCCGGATCAGCATTGTAAGGGTCTGTGGATTGTTTTCTGCACGAACCAGGCGGCTTAAAAGCTTTGAATAATCATCTGTTCCAAGAAGGGGCATCTGAAGAATTATGCTTTCAAAACCGGCGGAATCATTTTCAAAAATATTCCGCTCCGTTGGTCGGGAGCCTGAATAAGAGGTCTGTTTCAATTCAATGTATTTTTCACAGGCTGCGATAATTGAGCTTGAATAGTCAATTTCCTCTGTTGAATAAAGTCCTTCACCGATTTTTTTTACTCTTGCCTGATTTGTCATTGAAGCAGGAAGGGAACTTGAATAGGATAGAATCGATTTTACTTCATCAATTTTAAGATATTCCTGATAACACCAGGTGTTTTTCCGCTCATTTTTAGTTTTTGAAAGGTTTGTGCCCCGGCTTCCCTTGGTTGTCTTTTCCACGGTTACTTTCATCACAGTCCTGAAGCCGTTTAATACCCAGGATGTTCCCAGAACCACAAGATGGTTTTCACTGGTGTAAAAAATGTGATTCCAGCCTGTGGCCTTTGAATTTCTGGAAGGAAGAGCGGCATTGTAAACTGTACGACCGGAACAGTTTATTATGAGGGCTGTTTTGTCGTCGCTTAAAAAGACTCCTTCATCTCCGTAAATTTTTGAGTAACAGGAAAGGCGGTCAAAGCTTATGTCCGGAACATGAAAAATGTTTTTTACCTGTCCTTTTTTAGAATCAAAAAAGATCAGTTTTATATTCTTTGCCGAATTGCATAAAATCAGGGCTGCTTCATTTTCTGAGGTCTGAACGAAAGCGGATCCCTTTTCAGGAAGTGCTTCCCGGAAGCAGGGGTCGTCAGAGGGAAAGGCCCACTTTGTTACCACGCTGTTTTTTTCAACGCCAACCATTCCAAGTCCTCCGCAGAGGAAGCTTAAAAGAATGCCTCTGTCCGTTGCACTAGCGTCTGAAACGGGGCCTGCAAATGAAATCGTTTCCAGAACTTCTCCAAAGGGAGTAAATCGAAGGCCCTGGGTTCGTTCCTGTACAGGTCCGTCTAAAAATGCTATAAGAGTTCCGTCGTCAAGGGGAACTATGCTCATGTTTTTTAATGGAGGTGTCTGAATCTTCCATTTTACGATTCCGTTTACACCAAGACAGGCTATCTGTTTTTTTCCCTGGATGAATATTCGGGAATCCCGGCCTGTTACAGGCTTTGCAATTACCGGAAAACCGATATTCTGGGACCATAAAAGCTTTCCGCTGGGGTTAATGAGGCTTACTGCAGAATTTTCACTTACAAGAATAATAAAATCTTTTGAGAGAACTGAGATATAGTTTGTTTTTCTGCTGAAAACCGGATAATCCCAGAGCTGTTTTCCATTTTCGGAATAGGCTGAAAGAAGTTTTCCGTCTGTCAGGACAACAAAGCCGTAGCTTGTCATTTCCGGAGACTGTATTGCTTTTCCGCTCATAACGCTGGTCCAGCTTGCGTTGTCAAAGGAAAGTTTTATTTTTTCCGGATTATTCTGTGCAGAAATATTTCTTTCTGGAAAAACTAAAAAAGAGAGAAAAAAAAACAAAACTAACTGAACATTAAAAGCGGAGCGCAAATATTTTTTCATTCTTTTACCAGATACAAAAGACTTTCAATGTGGCTTGTGTTGGGATAAAAATCAAGAAGGAAAGCTTTCTGAATTTTGTATCCGTTTTTAACTAAAAAGGCAATATCCCTTGCCTGAGTAGCCGGGTCACAGGAAACGGCCCTTATCTGCGGAATATTTGAACTGGCAAGATAATTCCGGACTTCTTTTTCCATGCCGCTGCGAGGCGGGTCTATTACAACTGCGTCGAAATCTGCCTGACTGAATTCTGACTGTCCGCCATTAGATTTGTTTCCGGCACTATGACTTCCAGTTCCTGTTGTTCGGCTTCCAGCCTCAGACTTACCTGTTCCGTAATTTTCTGATGCTTCAATTGTTTCTACCCATTTTTTGCCGCTCATTCCCCAGGAAACGTGATTTTTTCCTGCAAGATTTTTTTCTGCGTAAACCAGAGCATCCCGGTTGTGTTCAACCAGGGTTACTTCTTCAAAAAAGTCTGCCAGAAATACAGAAAAGGTTCCGCAGCCTGAATACATATCCAGAACCCTGTGACCTTTCAGTCCCCGGATTGTTTCCTGAAGTGCTTTTTCTAAGACTTCCATATTGGACTGGAAAAAGCCCCGGACATCGAAGTAAATGTCTTTTCCCAGAAGCGTGATTTTTGCTTCCGTATCTTCGTTGATCTGGGTTCCGGAATAGATTTTCCTTGTCATTTTTATATTTTTGTTTTTCTTTTTCAGGGAAAGGTTAGGGTCAATAGTGTTTTTTTCAGGAATTTTTGCGATTACTACTTTTTTATCCAGTAAGTCGCTTCCGAAAAGATTACATCTCCCTTTTGGACGGGCTACGGCCGGTACGCTCTTTAAATATTCGTTTATATTTTTGTCTGCAATAGGGCAGTTTTCTGCATAGATTTTTTCGTTGCTGCTTCGTTCTGAGAATGCACCGTCATTCAGATTAAACCTTGAACGGTAACCTGTTGCTTTTCCGCTTAAAATTGAAATTTCCGGCAGGGTAACGCCATTGTTTTCAAAAAGTTCCCTTAAAACCTGAAGCTTCAGGTTTTTCTGTTCTTCTTCACTTATGTGCATCATGTTGCAGCCGCCGCATTTCTGGTAAAGAGGACAAACAGGTTCAACCCGGTCAGGGGATGGTTTTAGAACTTTTACAATTCTTCCCTCATCGTAGTCTTTTTTATTTTCAGTAATTTCTATTTCAAGCTCTTCGCCGGGGAGTGCATAGGGAACAAATACGGTTTTTCCGTTAATTTTTCCAACACATTTTCCCCCAAAAGCAAATTTATCTGTTATAATGGTATAAGAATTCATTTAAGTTTAATTCTAGCAAAAAAATTATTTTTAGTGGAGTGTGAATTTATGCGTACAGAAAAATTTTTTCAGACTATGAGAGACGGAACTGAAATATCAGTGAACCGATGGCTTCCGGATTCAGATGATGACATCAAGGCTGTAATTGTTCTTTCGCATGGAATGCTGGAGCATTCCCTAAGATATGATAGAATCGGTTCAGAGCTTGCAGATAAAGGCTTTGTTTTTAATGCTCACGATCACCGGGGGCATGGACGAACTGCACACAACGCCGAACAGAAAGGCAAGGGTGAATTCGGAGTTCTTGCCAGGAAAGACGGCTTTAATACTGTAGAAAAGGACCTGGAAGAAGTTGTAGACAGAGTCCGCTCTGATTACCCTGACAAGAAAATAATTCTTTTTGGACATTCTTTCGGTTCCTTTGTTTCACAGGCCTTCATTGAAAGAAATTCTTCGGCTGTAAATGCCTGTATCCTGTGCGGAACAGCCGGACCTCAGAAGCAGGCCGTAAATCTGGGGCTTTTCGTAACAAATCTGCTGTCTCTTTTCCATAAATACAATTACAAGTCAGCCTGGCTTCAGAAAACCGTTTATTCAGGCTATTACAAAAGAATTGAAAAACATGAAAACGGCTTTGAATGGATTTCTAAAAGCCAGTCGAATATCGATATGTATCTGAACGATTCCTGGTGCGGCGGAATTGCAAGCCTGGAGTTCTTCCACGACATGTTTGCCGGAATGAAAGAAATCCACAAAAATGCAAACATGAAGAAGATTGCAAAAAATCTTCCTGTCTTCATGATTGCCGGCGGGGACGACCCTGTTGGTTCTTACGGAAAAACCATCGAAAATCTGAAGGATATTTACATAAAAAACGGAATGAAGGATGTATCCGTAAAGCTTTATGAAGGCTACCGCCACGAAATTCTCAACGAAGAAATAAGCGACACAGTCCTTCAGGATGTTACTGAATGGATTGAAAAACATCTGGTGCCGATTGACTAAAATGTAAATAAAGTAATAATATTTTGCATTGTGTTAATCAGATACGGTACAGATAAAAACGGGAAGCCTGTAAAAAAGGCTGTTATATATACAAAGGAAGAACATTTAATTCCCCGTGAAAAAATAGATTTTGATGCAATCGTAATTATAAACAGACTCAAGGATGCGGGCTTTCACTCATATATCGTGGGTGGAGCCGTGCGTGATTTGATTACAGGTAACAGTCCAAAGGACTTTGACATTGTTACGGACGCAACTCCAAGCAGAATCAAGCGTTTATTCAGAAATTCAAGAATTATTGGCAGACGGTTCCGCATTGTTCATGTAATTTTCGGCTCAAAGATTTTTGAGGTAAGTACATTCAGAAGCAATGCAGAAGGCTCTGTTGGAAATGATTTTGGTTCCATGGATGAAGATGTAATGCGCCGGGATTTCACCCTGAATGCCCTTTACTACGATCCGATTCAGGAGCAGGTAATCGATTATGTTGGTGGAATGCGGGATATAAAAAAACATGTTCTTCGTCCTGTAATCCCTCTGGACAGAATTTTTGTTGAAGATCCGGTACGCATGCTTCGTGCCATTAAGTATTCTGCAAAAACCGAATCAAGGATGTCCTTTCAGTTACGGCACAAAATCCGCCACAGTGCCAGTCTTCTTTCCCAGATTTCTCCTTCGCGCCTTACGGAAGAGCTTTTAAAAATCGTTAACAGCGGTTCTGCTTACCGTATTATTGAAGAAGCTCTGGATACAGACCTTTTTATGGCTCTTCAGCCGGCTGCAAGTGCCATGATGTATGCCGATAAAAACTTTGAAAGCGCCTACATGAAAAGTATCCGGGAGCTGGATGAGCTTGTGCAGAAGGAAAGCGATGCACGGCTGGGTAAAAAACTGGTTTTCCTTATTAAAGACTTTATTTATACTCTGACCGACTGGAAAAAAGAGCTGGAAAATCATTCGGCACAGGGAGAACTTTATACCCGAACCTGGACAGAATGCCGTTCCTTCGTGCTTCCTATGAATCCTCAGAGAACGGAGCTTGAATACGCAATAAAAGCCGTTCTTTCTGATTTAGGCGTACATTTCCGCTCAAAAAAATCCATGAAAAACAGCAGTGCCGTGGAAGAAAAGAGTGCAGGTGCACCAGCAACAGGCGACAGCGTAAAAAAATCTCAGGGGAAATCAGGAAATCCTTCCCGCAGAAAACGAAGACGCTCAGCTTCTTATTCTTCGTCAAATGCTCAGTAGGAATAAAAAAGCCATCGGATGAAAATCTGACGGCTTTTTTTGATTACAGGATTTATTATCCTGCTGGCGGTGAGAACTCCGTTATTTTTTCTCCTCGGATTTGTTCTGTCCCTTAGTTTCCCCGTCGATGTACTGGGTTCCCGTAATTTTATCGATGACGATACTTACTTCTTCAATTAAAATGCCCGTATAAGACTCAATTTTGTCGATAATGTACTGCTGCATTTTATGAATTTTACCGGTAAGCTGGGTTCCAAAAGGAACGTCGATAATGATCGAGATTTTATAGCCCCGGTTATCGGTACGGATTGTCATTTTTTTTACACGAACGGCACTGTCGGTTTCGTATACGCAGTGCATTACCATCTGGGTGAGGGCAGCTTCCGAAATTTCTATACGGCCTTTCTTTGAGAATTCCGGCTGTACGATGGATTTTTCAAAAAGCTTTCCGGTGTTTTTGTCTTTTTTAGAAAGGAATTTATTTTTTCGGAAAAAGACCTTAATTGAATTTGAAAAAATCTGAGGATAACTCTGCTTTACTTCAATCGAAGGAACCGGAATTACGTGTTTTCCTTCAATCTGGCGGGATTTAATTGCCTTTTCAATTTCTTCCCGTGTTGCAATTTCTTCAATGTGAATTATTTTCTGAGGCTGAGGAAGCTGAAGCCGGGTAGCAATTTTATTTACCATTTTTTCAGAAGTGCCCAGAATAAGGATTTTCTTGATTCTCGCTTTTTTCAGGGCCTTTGCAATTTCATCCCGGTGATCTTTATCGTCAAAAAGGGCAACCCTAACGGCACCCATATAAGTCTTTTCCCGTTTTGCGCTGTGTCCGGCTAAAATTTTATCATTCTGAATCAAAAGCCCGTCATCAATAATTGAATCGATTCCGTATTTTTCTGCAAGCAGCTTTGAGCGGAAGCTTTTTCCTGTTCCGCTTTCCCCAACCAGCGCAAATACAGAAACTGGTTTTAGTCCTTTGATTATGTCCTGAATAAAATTGCCCATATTCCCAAATTATAAACCTAACTCATTTATTTCGCAATTATTCGCATTTAAAAATTTCTTAAAGTTTTCAGGAAGGGGAGCCTTAATGTATTCCGGTAGGGAAAAGGGATTTTCCGGGAAAGTAAGCTTATAAGCGTGCAAAAATAATTCCTGCCCCAGCCCCTCAGACTTTTTTCCGCCGTAAGCTGTGTCCCCGTAAAGGGGAAAGCCGTGTAAAGCGCTCATGCTTCTTATCTGGTGGGTGCGGCCGGTGTGAATAACAAAGCGAACAAGAGACAGCTCCGTATTTTTGTAAATAAAACTTTTAACCGGATAGATATCGGTTTCAGCAATTTTTGAACCGGAAGAATCCCGGGAGGAAGAAGCCTTTACGGTGTGAAAGTTTTTTTCATCTCCGGAAGGGTCGGATTCTTTTTCTATGTAGTCCCTCCAGCTTTCACTTTTTGTAACGGTTCCTTGAACAAGGGCAAGGTATTCTTTTTTTATTTCGTGATTTTTGATCTTTTCTGAAAACCACACAGCCCCTTTGTGGCTCCAGGAAAAAGCAAGAAGGCCTGTGGTCCGTTCATCAAGGCGGTGAAGGGGGCCTGGAGAAAAGGAAAGGGAATTGTTCCCGTTTTTTGAAAAATAATTTTTTACAAAAGCGTCCAGACTGTCCTTTTTCCCATGAACGGAATAACCGTAGGGCTTGTTTATAATCAGTAAGTCGTCATTTTTTAGTACTATTTCAAAAGGAAAATCCTGAGTTGAGGAAGAAGAGTTTTGTCCGCCGGAAAATTCTGCAGCTTTTCCGGAGACTCCCTTGTTTTTGCTGATGTTTCCAGTCTGGTCGCCCACAGCCATTGTCTGTACTGCACCTGAAGCACTGTATTTTTCTGCAATGAAAACAGGAATATCTATCTTATCGCTGGAAAAAACCCGGGTTTCGGATTTTGCTTTTTTATCATTTACACGGATCAGGCCTTTTCTTATCAGGGAATAAATTTCTGAAAGGGAAGCAGAAGGCAGAAGAACCCTTAAAATTTTATCGAGCCTTCGCGAATCATCATTTTCTCCAGCGTAAAAAGATTTAAATTCCATAAGGCAATTATGAAAGAAAATGTTGTTTGGAGCAATATTAACACTAGTAAAAATCATCATATAATGGTAAAATTAAAAATCATGTTTGTGAATTTCAGTGAGCAGATAAAAGGTTTCATAACAAGTCCTGTTTTACTTGCAGGACTTTCCAGCTGGCTTTCAGCCCAGTTTATAAAAACCGTAATAAATATACTTTATGGAAGAATTCATTCAATTCCTGAATTACTTGAAAACCTGTTCTGGAAAACCGGCGGACTTCCGTCCAGTCATTCCGCTCTGGTAACTTCAATTTGTACTACCATCGGTTTCAGAAATGGAATTACGAGCGATATTTTTATGCTTGCCCTTGCTTTTCTTATGGTAACGGTACGGGACGCTCTTGGAGTACGCCGTTCAAACGGAATTCAGGCTAAAAAAATCAACGAAATAGGCAGAAACCTTAGCGAAAAGGAAATCATCGAATATAAACCTCTCAAGGAGGTAAACGGGCATACTCCAATGGAAGTAACCCTCGGCTGTGTTCTGGGAATGGTTCTGGGACTCGCTTTTTCGATTTTTTAAAAATGTCTGCTCTTAAACGTTATATTTTACCTCTTTTCATTATACTTTCTTCTCTGCTGTGCATTAAGATTTTTAAGGTAACTCAGATTCAAAAGCTCTGGTCAGGATATTCCCTTATGTATGTTCAGAAAAATGCGGATATGCAGAAGGTTTATCAGGTTCTGGAGGAATATTCCGTAAAAAATTACAGCTGTCTTGAAAATCAGTTTGTTCCCTTAAATCTTGTGGATCAAAGCCCTGAGGTTCGTCTTTCTGCCTCATTTTTAAATGACTCTGATTCCTATCTTTCCAGAAGAAATTCATATTTTTTTGACCGTGATAAGCTGTATACGGTTTTCTATATCCCGGAAAAATATTCTTCAAAGCTTCCAAAGGTTCTTAGTGCTCTTGGAAGGGAAGGTATTAAGGGCGGGGTAAACGCAAATGCTAATTATCCATTTATCTGTCCTCTGGTTATTTTTCTGTTTGCAATACTTTTAGTTTTTTATTCAGAGGATAAAATCAGGGCAGTTCTCTATTTTTCCCTTCCCGTATATTTTTCTTTTTTTGTGCCGGTGTACCTTGTCTGTTCCAGCCTGTGCCTTTTCATGTACGCCTCCTTTCTTTCCTTCAGAATATTGGAAAGAAAAAATACTTTTGAGGTTTTGAAAAAATCCAGAATTTTTGTAATCCTCCTTTCAGTTTCCTTAGTTTCCATGCTGTTTACTTCATTTAAGGCAGTGCTTCTTTATATTCTTTTGCTGCTTTCCTGTGCCGCAGTTCTTTATCTATATAAAAATATTCTTTCTGCATTTGAAAATGCAAAATATTCCTTTGTTCCCGTAAAAATCCGGACTGCAAATATGATTCGCCTGGTTACAAAAAAATCCCGGTTCTGCCTTCTTTTGATGGGAATTTTTGTTTCCTTTGTTTTCCTGTTTGCATTAATTTCCATGAAGGTTTCATTTCCGTCTTCAGATGATGGTGTAAAGCTTCCTTCTGCGGTTTCTCTTGAAAAATCCCTTCCGGATCTGGGAGATTTTATTGACTGGAGATGGGAAGCTCTGATTTATCCATATGTTTCCCTTAATTCAAGTGAAACTATTTTACCAAAAGACGGAAATACTGTATATTTTCCTAGATTTACAGAAGAAAACGGAAAAATAACTCAGAGTTTGACATCTATTACTTTTAATCAGAAGTTTAAGGAAGATTCTGTTGACTCCCTGGAAAGCCTTGATTATCCGGCCATCGAAAAGGTAATCCGGAAGCAGGGCAGAATGAGACCAGGATTTACATCGGCTGCAAATGCCAGACCATCTTTTGTTTCAGTTATTCTGATGACTATTTGTTCTATTTCTTCCTTTTTTATGTACTTTATTATTACAAACCCAAAATTTCGCGGGAGGTTTTAAGTGACAGTTTTTCCGAATATACATGGAATTAAAAAAAGTTCCTATAAAAAATGTGTAAATGGTTTTATTCCAAAAACTGTATTGATTCCTCTAAGACAGGATTTTGGTCCTGAATGTAATCTCCTGGTAAAGGAAGGGGAAAGCGTAAAAGAAGGACAGCTGATTGCCCAAAGCTCATGGGAAAACGGAAAAACCATGAGTTGTGTTTACTCTCCCATTCCCGGAATTGTAACCGGAAAAGAGCTCTGTGTCTGTCCGGATGGAAAAATGTCTCATGCCGTAAGAATTAAGCTGGGGGGCAGCTTTTCTTTTCTTGGTAAGAAAAAAAATCCTCTGGATATAACCCTCATGAGACAGAATGAATTAATTCAGGAAATCGCCATAAAGGGTATTGTGAACACCTTTACGGCTCAGGAACCGACTCTTCTTTCTGATGATATCAGTAAAGCCGTTGAGAAAAAAGCCAAGCTTCTTGTAGTGCGGCTTTTTGATGAGGATTCTTCCAGATATACGGACAGTCTTCTTGCCAATTTTTATACCGCCGAAATTTTTGAAGGTGCAAAAATAGCCCTTAAAGCTCTGAACGGTGACGGAATCATTTTTGTTACGGAAAAGGATTTTGTAAAGCCGGAAAATCTTTCCCTCAAGGTTCCCTGTTTTTTTGTTCAGGCTAAAACCCGGCTTTATCCTTCAGGATATAAAAATCAGTTAATTTCCCTGGTAAAATCCCAGGTGAAGGACGAAACCTTTTCTAAGGTTTCCCGTAATTCTCTTTTCACAGATTCTTCCACAATGCTTGAGCTTTCAAGAACCATTAATTCCGGCTTCCCGTCAATTGACCGGTATGTTCTGGTTGGTGGAGAATGCCTGAATGTTTCAGGACTGATTAAGGTTGTTCACGGAACTTCCTTCAGAGATTTAGCAGAACAGTGCGGAGGACTTGTAAAAAGACCGGGAACCATTCTTGTAAACGGCTATGTTTCAGGTTTTTCTACGATTACACTGGATACTCCGGTTACAAAATACGTAAAATCAGTGACCTTCCTGCCGGAATCAAAGGTTCCGGACCAGCGCATGTCTGTCTGTATCCACTGCGGAGCCTGCAGACGGGTGTGCCCTGAAAAATTAAGTCCGGATTTAGTATATTCCCGCTTAAAACAAATCGAAAATCTTCCTGAGATTTACGAAAAATCCAGGGTATTTTGCATCGACTGTTCTCTCTGTAATTCCGTGTGTCCGTCCCGCTTGCCTCTTAGTCAGACCATCTATAAAAAGCAGGAAAACAAGGTAAAACAGAACATTTCAACTGCCGGTAAGGAAACCGGGGAAACGGTTTCTCAAACTGTTTCTCCTTCCGTGGAAAATTCAATAATTAAGGAAAAGAAAATTGAAAAATAAAAATAAACCAAGAAATATTCTTGTTCGTCCTTATACCTATATTACTCAGTCCGTTGGAACAGATTCCTTAAAAATGTGCGTCCTGCTTTTAATTCAGGTTATTCTTCTTCTGGTTTCGGCGTCTTACAAGGCAGTTTTCGTAATTTTGACAAGTCTTGCATCTTCCGTAATTGCTGATATCCTTGATAAAAAGTTTCAGAATAAGGCTGAAGCCTCAGATGCCTTTTCAATTCAGATAAGTGCCGTTCAGGGCTTGATAATCGGTTTCCTGCTTCCTGAAAGCTATCCTCTGGTAACTGTATTTTTTGTGACACTTTTTACAATGGGCGTGTACAAATACATGTTCGGCGGCTATTCAAGAGCCTGGCTTAACCCCAGCATAGTAACCGTTTTAATTTTATGGACCATCGGAAGCCGTTTTTTTCCGGATTTTCTTGTTTCCTACGATATTCTTTCAATGAGAAATCCAAGTCAGCTACTGATAGAAAGCGGCGCTTTCCCGAATATGAAATTTGACACACAGATTACTGATGTCCTTAATAATTCCGTTTTCAGTCTTTTTAAGGTTTCCGTACCTGAAGGTTATGTTTCTATGTTCTGGGATACGGGTTCCGTAATTCCTGCCTTCCGTTTTAATTTTCTTACAATCATTTCTTCTATTGTTCTTTTTGGAGATGATTATGTAAAGGGAATAATCGCCGCCTGTTTCCTTGGAGTATATTTTCTGCTTATCAGATATATTTCTCCTCTGTTTTTTGGAACCTTCCAGATTAAAGGAGACATAGTCTTGGCATTGCTTACCAGCGGAACCCTGTTTTTTGCTACTTTTATCATCGGCTGGTACGGAACAGCACCTGCTACTGTACCCGGAAAAATAATTACCGGTGTTCTGGCCGGAATCGCAGCATTCTTTATTGCAGGACCGGGAACTTCTCCTGTAGGACTTGTTTTTACCGTTATGATTTCAAATATTTTCTCCCTTGTAATAAAGCAGTTTGAAGAGCATAACGACAGAATCCGAATAGAAAAGCTTATACAGAGAAAGGAGGCCCTTGTAAATGCCGATTAAAAATTCTATGGATGCAAAGGAATTCTGGAGACTCTTCGGGCTTTTTTCTGCCGTTATTGTTGTTCTGTTTTTTTTGAATTTTGGCTTCATTAAACTGTCAAAAAGCTTCTGGGAAAAAGGTCTTAAAGAAAGCGTTCAGACAGTTCTGAATGAAAAATATCCGGATAAATGGAATGTAGGGGATTACAAAACAATAGATAATCCATTTTATGCAAGTGCTGCTTCTTATATGATAGTATCCCGGGAAAACGGGAGAAAAGGGTACGCAGTAATTATCCGCACTCCGACCCTGTACGGTCCTTATCCCGCTGTTTTTATCAAGCAGAAGGATTCTGATTTTGAATTTGTGGGTTATTCAGGTATTAAGGGCAGGGTAAAGTCCCTTATGGAAGAGCGAAAATCTGATATATTTATTTCCTACTGGATTTCCCGCCTTCCTAAAATCTTGAATCTTGGAACGGAGGTAGAATAATGACACGAAAAGCAGTTGCAATTCATATGGCCCTTACCTGTGCAATGGCAGTTGCCTTACCGGGACGCTTTGCTTTTGCCCTCATTGTTGCTTTTGAACTCTGTTTTTTAATGCTTACAGGAACTTTATTCCGTTCACTTTTAAAAATATTAAAGATGAAGGAACTTAAGAGCATCTGTCTATGCACATTTATTGTTTCCATGACAATGCTGTTCCGGGAAATAGTATGTCTTTTAATGCCTGAAACTGCGCTCCAGCTGAGTTTTGTTTTTTATCTTCCGGCTATAAGTACTTTTTCCAGCGTTTTCCTTTTTGATGAACAGAATCTAGTTTTGAAGGACGAATTAAAAGTAAACCTTGTTCCTGTCCTTGTTTTTTCTGCATATATTTTAATTCAAAATCTTTTGCGGGATATTTTAGGCTACGGAACCTTTACGCTTCCTGCAAAAGGAAAAATGCTGGAAGTTGTATTGATAAAATCTGAACGGATTTCTTTCCTGTCATTTTTTGCTACAATCCCTGGTGCAATTATGATTTCATCTCTGGTTATGGCATTTTACCTGACCTTCGAAAATCGTATGGAAATCTTAAAAAAGGCGGATATAAAATGATTTTTACATTTTTCTTTTATACAGTTTTTTCTTCCGCAGTTTTGCTTTACGGGATCGGATTAAACACTGCCACAATCGTTTGTGATTCACTAAAAGAACTGACTCTTCCTCTGGTAAAGATTGTGGGAACCGTTATTTCTTCTACCGTTCTTTCCTGGATTATTATACGCCATATTCTGATACCGCTTCATATTGTTCTGATGTACCCCCTGATTTCAATACTTATTTATTTTGCTTTAAGTGTGTTTTTCGAGGTTTTAATCAGAATAACCACTGGTAAAATAACTTCTGAATTCAATTTTTCATTCCTCATAACACTTCTTGCCCTGAATGAAAGTACAAGCATTCTTGATGTACTCATGATTTCTTTTTCCGCAATGTGTTCTTTCTTTCTGCTGTTACCTCTTATGTATTCGTTAAAGAAGAGGATCGATGTTTTGAGTGAAAGCCAGATTTACGGCAATAAAAAAGCTCTTGTCTTTCTTTCTGTTGCTCTTTTAATTTTAATTTTATCTTTTGCAAATGTTTCCTGGCTGAATCCGGGGGTTTTAAAGTGATTTTAAAAATTATTCTCTTAGTTTTATTGATGATTATTCTGGCTCTTCTTCTTTTTTTCCTTTCCTGTATTCTGGTTCCAGCAGTAAAGGAGCAGACACGGATCAAAGATAATATTATGTTTTCTAAGATTGAACACAAATTTGATAAGCTTAATGAAAACGAAATTTCCGGCATTTCTGAAGAGAATCATGAAAAAATGAAAGCCGTTGTTTTATGTTCCTGCAACAAAAACTTCCAGCGACAGAAAAATGTAAAAGTCCTTTCCAGCCAGAGCTGCAGTCTGCTTTACAGTCAGTATGGTTCTGTGAATTTCTGTTCGTTTTCATGTCTGGGCATGGGGGACTGTAAAAAAATCTGTCCTCAGAAGGCCATTGAAATAAAAAACAGTACAGCCGTAATCACAGAGCTTTGTTCAGGCTGCGGAAAATGCGTTTCCGCCTGTCCAAAGGGAATAATAAAGCTTGTTCCGGTTACTCAGGAAAAAATTGTTGTATGTTCAAATCCGGACGACACATTTACAACCTGTTCTGCTTTCAAAAATGAAGAAAAAATTGAGCGTTCCTCAAAAAAACGCTTTAAAATGTGGCAATATTGCTATAAACTTTTAACCAAAAAATAGTATGTCTGTTTATGTATGTTTCAGCTTAAAGGCCTCTCTGATTGATAAAAAATCAACCGATGTTCTTGAAAAGGAATATCAGTCCGTCTTCAAGCCGATTTTAAAATGTATGCTTTCTCATCCAAACTTAAGGATTTCCTTTTCTTTTACGGGAATTCAGATGGAATACTACAGACGAAAGCATTCTGAAATGTTCGAAATCTTACATGAACTGATACAGCGAAAACAGGCAGAAGTTTTAGGCGGCGGTTACTACGATCCGGTTTTCCCGTTGCTTTTCCCTCAGGATAGAACCGGCCAGATAGATTTACTTTCTTCTTCAATTCGTGAAACCACCGGAAAAAGGCCCCGCGGACTTTCATTGTGTGCAAGCGGCTGGGATTCCGGAATGCTTCCAAGCCTTTCATCCTGTGGCATGGAATATGTTCTCCTTGATGAATCCTTAATTCCTCCTGAAAAAAACAAGTCCATTCCACTTATCATGAGCGACAAGGGAAAAAGCATAATAATTCTTCCTGTATTTACCTCGATTAAAAATTCCTGCTTTGAATCAGCTGCTTCTTTTATAGAACAGGCGGATATTTTTGTAAAAAAAGGAATGAAAAATCTCCCTTCCCAGGAGCTTGCTTCAGTCTGTACCAGCGGGATAACCCTTCAGTTTTCTACGGATGAGTTTAAAACTCTTCTTGAACGGAAATTTTTCGAAGAAATATCAGATATTGTTTCAGCAGAGGAAAGTGAATATAAAACAGGAACCTGTTTTCAGTTTGTGAAAGCTTCATTTTACAAGGAACCGGTTTACATCGCTGCCGGACTTTCCAAAGAAATAAGCCAGTGGGCTGTTAAACCATATCAGGCTGTAAAAAACTTAAAAAACAGCCTTACAATTTTTGACTTTTTTGAACTTTATCCTCAGAGCAGGGCGCTTTACGATAAAATGCTTTATGTAAGTCTTCTGGTAAGCCAGAGTCACGGGGATAAAGCCAGAAAAAAGAACTCCAGGGAACAGCTCTGGGAAGCCCAGAATGGAAACGGATTTATCTGTACTTCCAAGGGCGCATTTGTAAATTCCAGCTTCCGCCAGAATGCCTACAGAATCCTGACGGATGTAGAAAAAACCTTAAGAAGCTGCAGCGAGTTTACGCCTTCCGTTTCAAGTTTTGATTACAACTCCGACGGTCTGAACGAATATGTCTGCCGTATGGATAACTATTTTTCCGAAATATCCCTTTTAGGCGGAGCCGTGCGTGAGTTGTGCCCCCTTCAGTCTTCCGGGAACTATGCAGACAGCCTTTCCCGCTCAATTGAGTTCGAAGGTGTAAGCGACGGTTATGACCGGGGACTTTTCGTGGACCATCTTTTTACTGAAGAAGAATTATCTTACTATCTGGATAATCTTCCAAGCGGTAACGGAATTTTCTCAAAGCTCTATTATTCTGAGGTAAAGTTTAATGCTTCCAGAAAGGAAATTTCCCTTGAAGTAAGTGCACTTTACAGAAAAAAGCAAAAGGTTACCCTCAGAAAAAAATATGTTCTTACAGCCAGCGGAATGATGATTCAGTATATTTTGAAAAATGAAAGCGATTCAAAACTTTCTGCAAAATTTGCCGTTGAATCAAGCTTTGCCCAGACCAATTTCCAGAACACAGATTTTTCTGCCTACAAGCTGGAAATTATTCTTGACGGAGAAAAGCGGGAAGTGGACACAAAAAGCTCTTCAAAGGAGCTTAATTCCCGGGGAACCTTGAATAATGTTCAGGCATATTATCTTACTGATACAGATAATGAAATATCTTTTATGTTTGAACCGAACGAAGAAGCCGATCTTTCCTTTGTTCCGATTATATTTAACCGCCCGGAATACATGACCGGAGAACTTATGAGTGCCGGAATGACTTTTGCAAATACCATGATCTGGAATGTAGAACTTGAAGCCGGCATGGAAATGGAAAAAACCATAAATTTCAGCATCTACAGCCAGCACAAAAAACGCACCCGGGTGAAGAAATAAGAAAATTCATGCAGGACGAATTCGGAGTTCTGAAAATCAATGCAAAATTGGCGTAAGCGGGGTTCTTGTTTTGAAGGCGCGACAAAGCGGAGCAAATGACAATGCTTGCATTGGCACTTGTGAAGCGACTCGTGACGGCCCATTGGGCAAAATATTCAGCCACCGCGAAGCGGTACTGCCGTTTTTCAAAACAAGGTTCCCGCTGAGAGCCAATTTTGGAATTTAAATTTTACTCTCCGGATTTATCCTCGTATATTTTCTCCCTATCTTCCATAAAACCCTTAAAATCTTTATAATATTTTCACATTTTTTTACAGGAAGTATTACCGATGAAAAGAAGACTTATTACTTCAGCATTGCCTTATGTAAACAATATTCCTCACCTTGGAAATCTTATTCAGATGCTTTCCGGCGACGTATTTGCCCGTTTCTCAAGAAGCCGGGGCTACGATACACTTTATATCTGCGGAACCGATGAATACGGAACAGCAACAGAAACAAAAGCCCTTGAAGAGAAGAAGACTCCGCGGGAGCTCTGCAACTATTACTATCAGGAACACACAAAAATTTACAAGTGGTTCCACATCAATTTTGATAAATTCGGACGCACCTCAAATGAGCAGTGTACTGAAATAACCCAGTCGCTTTTTAACGACCTTGATAAAGCAGGTCTTATTCACGAACACACCAACAAGCAGCTTTTCTGTCCAAAGTGCAATATGTTCCTTGCAGACCGCTATGTAGACGGAACCTGTCCGAAGTGCGGAAGTGAAAAAGCCCGTGGAGACCAGTGTGATGACTGCGGAAGCCTTCTGGATCCTGTAGAACTTAAGAATCCAAGATGCCACACCTGCGGTTCAACTCCTGAAGTTCGTGAAACAAAGCATCTTTACATCGACCTTCCAAAACTTTCTGATAAATTAAACGACTGGATGGAAAAGACCAGTGTAGAAGGAAAATGGGCTGACAACGCCATCAATGTTACAAAAGCATGGATTCGTGACGGCTTGAACGAGCGTGCAATTACCCGTGACTTAAAGTGGGGAATTCCTGTTCCAAAGGCAGGCTATGAAGACAAGGTTTTCTATGTATGGTTCAATGCACCAATCGGATATCTTTCCATTACAAAACAGCTGGCTGACGAGCTTACAAAATCCGGCCGTGAAAGCTTTGACTGGAAAAGCTGGTGGATTCCTTCAGAAAGTGAAGAAGCAAAGGGTAAGGAAGAAGTGAAACTTTTCCAGTTCATCGGAAAGGACAATATTCCGTTCCACACCGTAATTTTCCCTTGTACACTTCTTGGGTCTCCTCATGACTGGACAAAGCTCTACCACATGTCTTCAACTGAATACATGAACTACGAAAGCGGAAAATTCTCTAAAAGTCGTGGAGTAGGTGTATTTGGTACGGACGCAATTGAGACCGGAATTCCAAGTGATGCATGGCGTTTCTATATTTTCTACAACAGACCTGAAAAACAGGACTTCCAGTTCACCTGGAAAGATTTCATGGAAAAGATGAATTCCGAACTCATCGGAAACCTTGGAAATCTTGTAAACAGGACCCTGCTTTTCGTAAATAAGTATTATGAAGGAAAAATCCCTGACGCTCCGGTAGATGAAGAACTCTGGAAGGAAGTTCGTGCCCTTGAAGAAAAAATTACTGAAGAACTTGAATGGGCAAACCTTAAGGACGCATTCCATCTTTGTTTTGAAATTGCCGACATCTGTAACAAAAGGTTCCAGGCAGCAGAGCCGTGGAAGACACGCACAACGGAGCCTGAAAAAGCTGCAAGCCTCATTCATAACCTGTGTTATGTAATTAAAGACCTTATGATTATGATGAACCCGTACATGCCGGAATACACTCAGAAAATTATGAGCTATTTTGGAAAGGCTGTAAGGGAAACTAAAGTAGGGGCTCCGGTTATCGAAGGACTTACCTGGGACGATTTGGGAAAAACTGAAGGTCTTTGTGAAGTTTCTCCTGTTGAAGTATTCTTCCGTCCTCTTGATGTAAAAACAATGACCAGCTTCCGTGAAAAATTCAGCGGTACTCAGAATGCCCAGAATCAGAAGGAAAATAAGAAAGAAGGCAAGAAAGAGCAGAAAAAAGCTGCAAAAAAAGAAGAGCCGGAAATTCTTCCTTTTGAAAAACAGGCAGAACATTTTAATAAAAATATCCGCCTTAAGGTAGCAAAGGTTGTAAAAATCGAAAGAAACCCTGATTCAGATAAGCTTTATATTGAACATCTTGATGACGGAAGCGGGGAAGACCGTGTAATTCAGTCAGGTCTTGTTCCGTATCTTAAGGAAGATGAAATCTTAGGAAAGAATGTAATTATTGCGGACAATCTTGCTCCTCGAAAGATGCGCGGAGTTGAAAGCCGGGGAATGCTTCTTGCAGCCGATTACACAAAGGCCGACGGTTCAGAAGGTGTTGAACTCCTTACTGCTCCATGGGCAAATCCGGGAACTGTTGTTGTTCTTGAAGGCGAAGCAGATTCTTCTGAAAAGCCTGAAAACATTGATGCAGGACTTTTCTTCCAGATTGAAATTAAGGTTCAGGATAAAAATGTTACTGTAGGCGGAAAAAAACTTTCTGCCGATGGAAAAACTCTTACAACAGAACTTACCGTAAACGGTGATGTTCACTAATAGTTTCAAAGGCGTTTTTATCTATGTTTAAATTCACTATTGAAAAGCTTGAGAAGAGAACTGTCACAAATGAGGGCAGTTTTCTTCAGACACCCTTCTGGACGGATTTTAAACAGAATCACGGCTGGAAGGCTTATACCTTTAAGGTTCATACAGAATACCCTGAAAAAGATCCTTTCTATGAAGAAGAAAATCCAGAAGAAACAGGCGTCTCTTCATCAGGAGAAAATTGTTCTTCCGGAGCAGCCTGTTCCAACGGCTCAAAAATTATGCTTCAGAAAAACAGCGAAGATTTTGAACTTACAGTTTTGAACCGCTCTTTCTGTAAGGGATTTTTCTCATTGAACTATGTTCCTCTTGTTCCTTCCTTGCCCTATAAGTGTACGGATAATAAAGAATTTGACACGGCTCTTTCAACAGACTCGGAAAATTCAAAAGAGGGAACAGAAGTTATCACAATGAAAGGGGAACCAGTCACTGCCGAAACTCAGACAATCGAGTTTGCTTCTTTTTTGTCAGAGCTTTCAGGAGCCCTAAGAACCTTTTTACCAAAAAATTCTCTTTTCATTCGCTTCGATCCTGATATAGGTTTTGATAATGTAGAAGAACGCTCTTCCTTTAATTTTGGTATGCAGCTTGTAAGCTATGCCGACAGACTGAAGCTCTACAAGGCTAAAAACGATATCCAGCCGCCGGATACAACCCTTGTTGATTTAACGCCTTCTAAAGAAGAAATCCTCAACAAGATGCATTCAAAGTGGCGTTACAATATCCGCCTTGCTCAGAAAAAAGGCGTTGTTGTAGAAAAATATACTGGAAATTCTATCAACTTGTCTGAAAAAGTAGACATATTTTATGAATTAACAAAAGAAACCAACGCCAGAGACGGAAATTCAAGCCACGCAAAGGAATATTATAAAGACCTGCTGGTTCGTTCTGCAAAGGAACTTCAGGAGGGAAAAGACTGTCCTGAAGTTTCTCTTTATATTGCAAGTTCAGAGGGTGATGAAATTGCTTCCATAATTACGCTGTTTTCAAAAACTGAAAGCGTGTATCTGTACGGAGCCTCTTCAAACAGAAAACGAAATCTGATGCCTAACTATCTTTTGCAGTGGACTGCCATAAAGGATGCAAAGGCCTACGGAAGCTCTTATTACGATTTATACGGCCTTCCTCCTGAAGGAAAGGATGAAAAACATCCGATGCACGGTTTGTATCTGTTCAAATCAAATTTTGGCGGAAAAATGCTTCACAGAACAGGAAGCTGGGACTATCCGTATAAATATTTTTACAGATTTTATAGAATTGCAGAAAACCTGAGGGCTTTCTGGCATAAAAAAGTTGTAAAGAAAATGAAACACAGGTAATAGAAAAAACTGCCTGAAAAGAATATTTTCTTTTACTAAATCGATTTTATGATATACAATGAATTCATTGATGACAGAGATAGACGATTACATTGAACTTATAAAAACATTTATATTGAACTCAGACGAGTCTGTCCTATATCTCGCACTTAATCAATCCCTGATGAATGAAATTCCTGTTCGCCTGGGGGAGGATTTTTTTGTCCGTGATTTAAAGAACGATATTACTCCTCTAAAACCTTTTTTTTCGATTATTCAAGACATGTCATTAAGTGAAAAACAGATTAAATCCCATTTTTATTCACTTCAGATGACGCCGGTAAAAACCTATTTAAAGACAGGATTTGCAGAAGAAAGGGAAGACCCGATTTTTGAGCAGGAGTTCTTCTATGAAACCTGCCGCATGCTGGATTCCGTTGTAAACATTGTAAACGATTACACTGACAAAAATTACATCTTTTTGAATGCTCAGTTTATGTTTGAAGAGTCTTTTAATATTTTAAAAAGGCTTGAAAAATCAAAGCTGAACGGAAAGCTTATTTTCTGCTTCGATTCAATCAATTCTGAATTCACATCTCCTTCAGTCAGTTCCTTTATGGACAGAATTGGTAACAAGAGAAATTTCCTTCACATAATCGTAAATGAAAATTTAAAAGAAATATCTGATAAAAATAATTTTATGGATTCAGATAATTTCAGTCATACCACCTCGTACAAGGAGCTGATTTCCTTTGACAACATCCATGCTCTTTTAAAAAATTACCGTCTTCTGTGTTCCTATGAGCAGGCAAAGGACTTCTGTGACTGGACAACTAAAATCCTTCAGAGAGCTTCCTTTAATCATATCCAGAAGAGAAATATCTATAAGGAAATTGCCCAGATTTATTACGAAACAGGGAACCCGGATGAGGCGGTTCTGTTCCTGAATAATATTATTGATTACGAATATGATGATGAACTTGAAGTCTGGGCTTACTACTATATGGCCAGAGTTTTCTCTAAGAAAAAGGCTAACAGTATCGCCCAGAAATATGCGATTTTAACCCAGCAGAAGCTTCAGGAACAGAAAGATTCTCCATTGTATGCTCTAAGCATCATGATGGAGTATTTTGTAATAAACAGCATAAAAAGCCATAATCTTACGGAAAAATATCGGGAAGCTCTCCGCTATCTTGAAAAAGCCGGTCTGATAAACAGTTTTGTTGCAACCGCCGTAAAAATTCCATGGAACCTTATCATAAATCCAAATGAAAAAGAATATCTTTTTTCAATTCTGGATAAGTGTTTTAAATATTCAAAGCAGCTGAACAACAAGCATCTCTATTCCTCTAGCTGTCACTGGAAGGCAATCGTTCTTTCACACAATGGCGGAAGAGACGAAGCAATGAAGTATCTGGATGAATGTAACAAAATCCGAACTGAAATTGGTGAAATCGGACCTTTGCTTGCCATCAGAAACGGACTTGCCTACGAATCCTTAAACCGCGGCTATTATATTAAAGCCTATGAAACAGTAAACGAAATAAGTGAACTTTTGTACAAGGTAAAGGATTTTTCAACTATAATTGATACCTTAAAGAATTTAAGTTATGCAATTTTCTACACAAGAAACTATGAAGTGGCAGACAATATCCTGTCCATCATTATGTATTTCTTAAATCTCTTTTCTCTTACGAGCTCTGCAAATAATTCCTTTTTGCCTTCGGTAAATGATATTTTGATTTACCGTTCTTTAATTGCCCTGGATGCAAACGATTTCATTCATGCAAAAATGAATTACCTTTCAATTACACAGAATTCAATCAATATTGCCTCCGTGGATAAGCCGCTTCTTCATTTCATCCGTTCCATTCTTCTTCTTGAAGAAAAAAATTATGATGAATCCATAAAGGAGTTTCAGGCAGGTCCCGACGAATACTACGAACTGAATGAAAATCAGGAACACAAGGTTGTGTACATGTATTTTGAATACGCAAAATACCTTTCACGCTTTGGATATATGAAGGAAGCCGTAGAAGTTCTTGAGGAAGGCTTTAAGCTTGCAAAAAAGTTTAATTTTACCTATTACACTAAAAATAAAGATAAAATTACCATGAAGGACTATCTTACCGGGGTAGAAGAAATAAAGCCGGTAAAAATCAGCATGCAGTTTCTGGTTGAAAAAGCGGAAAAAGACAAGCTTTTGAACCAGCTCCACGGCCGTATTCATGAATATCAGTTCTTAAATAAGATCCGAAGCTACAATTCCGATAATACGGGAATAAAGAAATACCTTGAGAAGGTTTCCAGCGCAATTTCAGAATATACCATGACCAAGCGCATTATAATTGCTGAAAACGTGGATGGAAACTGGAAACGCCTCTACAATATTTCACAGGCGGGAGAAAAGCCTCTGCAGGATTCCATCATGTCTGATTTGTTCTCAAAGGCATTGAGTCATGATGACTGCCAGCTTTTCTATGATTCAGATCTTGAAGTATATGTAAGTAACCTTTCAAAATACGATTTCTGCGGTGCAATAATTATTGTCCCGGGACAGCTGGGGCTTTTAGATTCTGAAACCATAAATATTTTGAACATCAGCCTAACAAATATTCAGGCAAAAATCGTTATGGTTCGTCAGAACGAGCATCTTCTGTTCGTTTCATCAACGGACCAGCTCAGTCTTTTGAAGAACAGGCATTCTCTGGAAGAGCACCTTTCAATGGAAAGCGAACGAATTTCCCGTTTCTTTACCAGAAAAAAGGTTCTTCTTCAGTTTACAATCGGTTTTATCGATCTGGATAACTTTAAATACTACAATGACACCTTTGGTCATGCCTCAGGTGACTATTTCATTAAGCTTTTTGCTTCTCTTTTGAAAACAACCCTTCGAAAAATCGACTTTATAGCCCGTTTTGGTGGCGATGAATTCGTTCTTGTAATGAGTGATACAAATATTGAGGAAGGACGGCATGTTTACAGAAGAATTCAGGAAGGGCTTGAAACCGCCGGCTTCTTTATTCCGTACTTAAAGGACTTCCTTAAAAAGGACGATTTAAAAATTCCTGAAAACCGTCATCTTGGTTTCTCTATGGGATTGTGTTCTAACCTTGACCTTGAAGATCCGGGAGATTTAAGCAGGGCAGTGGATTTTGCCGACAAGGCTTTGTATTACGTAAAGCAGCACGAAAAAGGCGATGTGGCAGTCTGGTCTGAAGTAAAGGATGAAATTAACGACGGAAAGTCCTACATAAAAGAGAAAAAAGACGGCTCAGATGACGATAGTGGTAATGACTGGGTTGATAACCGCTAGAAAAGATTTTTTACTTTTACGGCAGAATAGGGTTGCCTGATTTTTCTTTTCAAAAAGTACTAACAGCCTTCCTTTGAAAAAGACTTTTATTCCAGAATCGTTTCCTTCAACTTAAGTGCATTTTCATAGAAAACTTTTTCCATGTAATCCCCGAAGGACGATTTCAGTTCCTCCAGTTTGTCCATGAGTTCTTCAAGAGTTTTAAAGCCTCCGAAAATAATTTCGGAATAGCCCTGTTCCCTAAGCTGTTTTGCTTCAAGATTTTCAATCTGGTTTACTTTTTTTACAAAGTAGAGTTCTGAAAGTTTCTTGAGTTTTTCTTCTGAAAGCAGGGGAAACTTCATATTCATCGAATAAAGTTCTTCATTTTTCTGCGCTTTTTTTGCAGCAATTTTTTTGAAAACCGATGTTTCTTCAAATTCATTTTTTCCCAGGAAAGAAGAATAAATTAAAAGCTCGGGAAGAGACAGGTTCATGGCTGCGGCAGCAGTTTCCGTCATTCCGCTGATCCGTGAATTTATTTCGATTATGTACCATCTGGAATCGTGAAAAACCAGATCCACCTGGGCAATTCCGTTCAGATCAAGAAGCGCTGCAAGCCGTTCTAAATCCCGGTACAGGTCGTTAAGCCTGAAGTTTGGATTTGTAACCGGCCCCAGCTTTACGTTCTGTTTTGGACTTGTAAGGCCGAACTGGTTTACAGAATTGATAAGCAGGGGAGAAAAACTGTATTTTTTATTGCTTCCGTAAATTTCAATTCCAAAGGATGGGCCTGAAAGAAATTCTTCAATAAGCCGGTTTCCGTTTGTTTTTTTTGAATTAAGCACGTGAAAGGTTTCGTTTAAGGTTTTGCAGACATCCATTCCCCAGGAGCTTAATCCCGATGTATTTTTTACAACAAGGGGAAGGGTAAGCTTCTGAATCTGTGCTAAAATGAATTCCTTATACACATTTGAAGAAAGCTCCCTGTGACTCAGTTCAGTTCTGAACATCTGGAAATCAAGAAATACGGATTTTGCACAGTTTAAATTGTTCTTTTTAAGGAAATCCGCCGTATTCTTTTTATCATAACAGATAAGACTTGTCTTTTCTGAATGGCAGGCGGTTTTTATTCCTTTTTTGTTCAGAATTGAAGCAATCAGACTGTCTTTTAATGAAAGCCAGTCGTAGGGCGGCGTCCAGAAGGTAACGGGTACCGCTAAATCAACGCTTTCTGATGCAATAACTTCTGCAATCTCTTCTGCGCTGGCTTCCTCACTTATTATCGTGAGCTTTATCTTTGAAGAGGCCTTTCCATTATCTAAAAGAAAACGCCCCGGAAACTGAACCACAAAACGAATTTCAATTTCCGGATAAGACTCTGCAAAAGAAGTCCAGTATTCCAGACTTGAGGGAATTTCAAAAAGAACCTGAGAAGGACTTCCTTCTTCCTGAGTTTTACAGGAGTTTGTACTGTAAAAAGTGATATTCAAAAGTACCTCGGTTAGTTCTTAAGAATTATTCAGAAACGGTAAAATCTGTAACCATGACCGCAACAATTCTCTGGCTGTAGAATACCTTTTCATTAATCATATTTTTGATTCGGATCTTCAGGTCATTTCTGTTTTCAATCTTTAATGAATCTTCATCAAGCTCAGAGAAGAAGGTATTAAGATTTTTTGAAATATGGGACTCTTTATCAAGAATAAGCTTTGAGGTTGCCTTATCGTTTCTGATGAAGCCCAGCTGAATTTTTGCAGAAACAGTTTTTCCATTCTTTGAAGTAATCCTGTTGATTTCAAAATTCTTTTCGCACCAGTCAAGATTTTCCTGAATTACAGAAAGATCCTCATTCTGCTTGCGTTCTTTATTTGATTCATCTTCCCGGAAGGTTAGCTGATTGTTTGAAATGTCTTCGATGATGATGGTTTCCGGATAACTCCATACGTTGTTTTTAAGCATCAGCCTGTCACCGATTTTTGCAACGAAGGTAACGGGGTAGGTATGTGTGCCTTCCAGAGTTTCTTTTCCGGCAGGAGTTACAATCACATAAAAAGTGATTTCATAGTAATCCTTTGCGTTAGATGGCTTTACCGATGAAAGATAGATTGTATTTTTATGTAAATCTTCAGAAACTGAAAATGCCCTTAATTTATCACCAACATATAAGGTTTCTGAAAAGCAGAGTGCTGATATAAAAATAAAAATGAAAAATGCTGACAAACGCTTCATAAAAACTCCCGTATAAATTCTGTTTGCAATTCAATCTGATAAATAAAAAAAAGAGGGCATTCAATTATAAAAATTGAAAAAATCCCTCTTTGTTACTTAGAATAAACTAATCAATTAGTATTCCTTTTTTTCTGCCTTGCGCTTTTTGTTCAAAAGCTTTCTTTCCAAAGTAGTTTTCTTCTGGTGAAGGGTAGCAGACGGTTTTACAAAGTATTCGCGTTTCTTATATTCGCGGATGATTCCTTCTTTTTCAACCATTCTCTTAAAGCGTTTAATTGCTTTTTCAAGGTTCTCTGAATCTTCAACTGTGATTGTAGCCATATTTTCACCTCCTTCTATTCGGGGGAAACCGTAATATTAGACATAATATATCAAAAAAACGCACTCTTGGTCAACAGGCATGCACATTATAGTTGTATTGGCAAGAAACGGCTCCAGCTAAAATCCTTCTGATAAAAAGAGAACCAAAATACGGGGAACGCTTTTCTAATTTCCGTACCAGGCGGCAGCTGTCTGATCTGCTGTCTGAAGGAGAAGTACCAGCGGGTTTTCAAGGAAATTTGAATAGTTGATTTCTTCAATTCCGCTTAAATCAGAAAAGCCCATATGGCGGCTTACTGCTTCAAGAAGGGGCCGGTTATTTATGTAGGAAGAATCTACTTCAAGAAGGCGAAGTACGGATTCATTTCCGTGTCCAAGATTTCTGGAATCTTCCTTTGTTTTGTAATAGAGTTTTTTAACCCAGTTACCTGTGTAATCCTTTGTATTTCTGTAATTGATTTCGTAAGTATCCGCTTTGCAGAAATCGTGGCTTAAAGCGGCAACAAATATATCCTGAAAGGTGAAGGACCATTTTTCAGAAAGCCGGGTCTTAAGGAAATCTGAAAGAAGGGGGCGGGCAAATTTTACGCTCTGATAAATAACCTGAAGGGTGTGAACAGCAAGCCCTGATTCAAAATTACCGTGAAAGCGGGTGGAAGCAGGAGTTTTCCAGAAATCGTATTTCTCCATCCAGGTTAAGAATTTTTCTTTTTTATCCGGGACAGCAAATTCAAGAAGCTTTTCGTACACCTCTTTAATTTTCTGCAGATTAAAATCAGAACCGTTTACGGGCATTACTTCTTCACAGAGCTTCTGCATTGTTTCGCAGGAGGTAAAAGTCATTTCAATTTCTTCATTAGTCATAGTCTGAGTATATTATAGATATTTTCAATAAGAGTATATAGTAAAGACAGAGTATTTCATATTTACACTTTTTCTAACTTCCATAATAATGTGGCTATGACTAAGGAAGAGTTCAGGTTTTTGATAGATACAAAAAAGCCTTTTGAGTTTTCATATAAAAATAAAAATTATAACCTTACATTCGGAAAAGATGACCAGGGTAAAGAATACATTGCCTTTGGGGAGCGCTATATGCAGAAAAACTATTATTCCTGGGGCGATCTTATGAATCAGGCAAAAGTTGAAAACAGCTTTTTAAGAGAAATGCTGGAGGAGCTTTAGGCATAAAAACGAATGAAAAAAACTGAAATCGACATGACGGAAGGTTCCGTTTTATATAAATTACTTACTTTTTCAATTCCCATAATTTTTTCAAGTATATTACAGCTTCTTTTTAACACGGCTGATATTATTGTAGTGGGCCGTTTTGCAGGAGAAGTTGCCCTTGCAGCGGTAGGATCGACTACTTCCCTTATTAATCTTCTGGTAAATCTTTTTATCGGGCTTTCCATCGGAGCGAATGTAGTCTGCGCTCACTTTTATGGCGCAAAGGATGAAAAACAGATTTCAGAAACTGTAGAAACCGCCATGACCTTAAGCCTTGTTTCCGGAGTTATTCTGACGGTTTTTGGAATGATTGGAGCCCGCCTTATCTTAATGCTTATGCTGGTTCCACCGGAGGTTCTTCCATTAAGTACGGTTTATCTTCAATATTACTTTGCAGGAATTACAAGCACAATGGTGTACAATTTTTCCAGTGCCTTATTGCGGGCAAAAGGGGACACACGGCGGCCTTTATTTGCCCTTCTTTTTTCCGGAGTAATAAACGTTCTTTTAAATCTTGTATTTGTTATTTTTTTTAAGATGAGCGTAAAGGGGGTTGCACTTGCTACCGTAATTTCCCAGACAATTGCCGCAGCCATCGTTACTGTGCTTTTAATGAGGGAGAAAACTGAATTCCGCCTCAGCCTTAAAAAGCTTCACATTTCACGGGAGATTTTAATAAAAATAATCAAGGTCGGAGTTCCGGCGGGGCTTCAGGGAATAATTTTTGCTTCTTCCAATGTAATCATTCAGTCCCAGGTTAATTCCTTCGGTTCCATTGTAATTGCAGGAAATTCCGCCAGCTCCAGTATCGAAAGCTTTGTTTTTCTTTCCATGAACAGCCTTTCCCAGGGAACATTAACCTTTGCTTCCCAGAATGCAGGTGCCCATAAAATTGACCGCATAAAAAGATTATTTTTTGTTTCTCAGGGCTGTGAAATTGTCATCGGACTTCTTTTAGGCTTTACGGCAGTTTTATTTTCAAAAAGTCTCCTTGGAATCTATTCGGATAATCCGGAAGTTATTCTTTCCGGTGCCGTCCGCCTTAAAATGATCTGCTCGATTTATGCGCTTTGCGGAGTAATGGACTGCGCCGCAAACCTTATACGGGGAACAGGACATTCAGTGCTTCCCATGGTTGTTACCCTTATTGGAGCCTGCGGAATAAGGCTTCTCTGGATTTTTACGGTATTTCAGATTCCTGCTTTTCACACACTTTCATGTCTGTACCTTTCGTACCCGGTTTCCTGGGCAGTAACATACATTGTGCACGTTTTCTGCTTTGTAAAAATTTACAGAAATATGATATAATAGTTTAAATTCGCATATATTAAATAAAGAGGAAAATTAAAGAGGTAAAAAAATGGGCAGTAGAGAGAAAACAAAAAAAAATCCGGTTTTAGTATTTCTTAAAATAGTTGGAATATTTCTGCTTTCGCTTCTTATTTTACTGGCAGGTTATTTCTGCTATTGCGCTCTGGACAGAAAAAAGTCTGTAAACTATATTCCGGAAGGTTTTTCTGCCGTTGTTTCAATCGATAATCTTTATAAGGCTACAAATCCTCTGCTGGATTTGAAGGCTGCAGATATTTACCTTTCTTCTCAAAAAAATCTTGAAAGCTTTCTGCCATATCTTTACACCGCCCGAAAATCTCCATTAAGGAAAAATCCCTTTGTAAAGCTTCTGCTTGGACGAAAGGTTCAGGCTTCATTGTATACGACAAATCCGGAAACCGCAGATTTTGCAGTGGTTACTGATTTAGGCTGGTTTTCCGGCTTTACCCGACCCCTTCCCCTGGTTTATCCGGTATTAAGCAAATTCGGGATTCTTCAGGAAAAAAGGGATAACCTGACAATTTATTCCTACAAAGATGAAGAGGCGGGTTTTGAAATCTATTTTTCTGCATTAAAAAATCTTGTTCTTGTTTCCATGAACAAAGAGCTTCTGGAAACCGCTTTCAGCAGTGAAAATCCAAAATATAATTTTTCTGATAAAATTGTCTCACTTTCTAAAACCGATTCAAATCCGGTAAAAATCTTTTTAAATGCACGGCAGCTTGTTTCGGATCTTAAGGCTCAGAATGCAGAAGAAGAGTTTTATCCGGTGCTGGAAAATCTTGTTTCCAAGGAGGAGCTTTCGGTTCTCACACTGGATATAAAAGATTCTTCCATGTCTTTGCAGGCCCTTCTTCCAACGGACACAGATATTGAGCAGGAAGAATATCAGAAGCTTCTTGAAATCTTAAAAACTGATATTCAGGTTCCTTCGATTATATCCCGGCTTTCAAGCTCCGTTCAGTATTACACGATTTTGAATGCAGCACCTTTTGAAAAGCTGAAGGATGCTCTTTTGCCGGTACTACCAAACGGGAAAAAATATCAGGAGCTCTGGAAATCTTCAAACGATCTTACAAAATCTTTTTTGAATAATACTCTTGAAGAACTCCTGTTTTCGTGGACAGGAAAAGAAGTGTGTGTATTCGGTCTTGAGGGAATTACTTCTCCTGTTTTTGCCCTTCAGATTCAGAATGAAGAAAAAAGAAGCCAGGTTTTCGAAAAGCTTTCAAGTTCACTTATAATGCGGGATGACACAAGCCTGATTTTAAACGGAGTTCGCCTTCCGAAGCTGGTTTTCCCGGATTATATTCAGAACCTTTTAAAAGCCTTTGGAAAGAACATTAAGGGTGTTTACTACATTGTTTCCAACGGCTTTATCTATTTTTCAGAATCTCCGGAACCTCTTTCCCAGGTTTTCAATTCTTCCCTTACTGAAAGAATTTCAAAGAATATGAACTGGAAATCGGTTCTTCCAGCTTCAAATGCTTCAATGATAAGTCTTTTCTACGATCTTGAAAGAAGCATTCCTTTCTTCTTAAAGCAGAAGTCCGTTGTTTCTGATATTCTTTCCCTTTATTCAATCGGTCGTTTTGATGTCCAGCTTTCTGACGGAACCTTCCGGGTAACCTTAAATGCTTCCGGAAAACGCTTTGCACTTCGTTCAAGTATTCCTGGTTTCCCAATTGAACTTGAAGGTGAAGCCGGCGGAAATCTTGTCTGTTCTTCAGGTAATTCAAAAGAAAAAACGGTTTACTGGGTTGAAGACCTTAAAAATATTAAAGGATACAATGTTCAGACCGGAAAGAAATATTCCTTCGAATGTTCCGGAGAATGCAGCATTACACAGGCAGTTCACTCAAAGCAGGGAGGGCTCTGGGCACTTACTAAAAACTCTGAAGTATACCTCTTTGATGAAGAGCTGAATTTAAAGCCGAATTTCCCGGTATATCTGGACTATAAAAGCTCTGCAGAACCGTCGGG
The DNA here is from genome assembly GCA_946186185.1 of uncultured Treponema sp. Lineage (GTDB taxonomy): Bacteria > Spirochaetota > Spirochaetia > Treponematales > Treponemataceae > Treponema_D. The sequence goes on from CAMHMJ010000012.1 coordinate 39,383, forward strand.
AAGTCAGGAAGGACTCATTATTCCTCTTGTAAACGGAAACCTCTGCTATGTTTCACCGGATGCAAGTCAGGAAGAAGTTCAGCTGAACCTTTCCGGACAGATAAAATCAAAGCCCTTTGTTTCCGGAAAAACTGTCCTGGTTTACGAAAAGGGCTTCATCGGAAAAATCCACAAAATTGAAGGAAAGAATTATAATTCTGACTCAGTGCTTTCAATTTCCGGAGTGTGCTATGGAAGCCCGGTTTTGTATAAAAAAGGAAAGACTGAATATATTTCAATGATAACCCAGAACGGAAACCTTTACCTCTGGGAAAACGGGGAGGTAAAATCCGGCTTCCCGTTAAAGCTTCCTGGGGTTTTCTTCTCGAATGTAGTTCATAACGGAAATTACCTTTTTGCAATTTCAGATACGGCGGAGCTCTTTAGAATTTCAAATGAAGGAGCCTTTATGTCCGTAAAAATCCCTGACGCAGCCTGCAGGGAAGGCTTCCTTTCTGCATTAAAAATGAATGAAAAAGGCAATATGAATGTTTTTGTAAGTCTTGACGGAAACTCTTTATATGGATTTAATGAAAATCTGGAATTGCTGCCGTTTTTCCCTGTTTCAGGCTGGAAAAATCCGGTATTTACGGATGTAAACGGAGATTCAAGATCTGACATAATCCTTTTGACAGCGGACGACAAGCTTGCAGCCTGGAGTGTTGAGTAAGTAAGGAGATAATTTTGAAAAAGAAGTTTAATGTATCAGGTCAGTTTTTTGAGTTCTCTGCGGGCACTATTTTTTCATTTGTTGCCATGCTATTTTTATCCTGCCAGTCCCTGCAGCAGGATAAATACGTTTTGATTCAGGAAGGTCAGGAAGAAATTGTTGAGGTAGAATTGAAAATAGCTTCCCTTGAAACCTCCTGGCTCTTGTCAGAAACCGGTGATGAGGAGTTTTTTACTTCCCTGGATTCCTGCATAAAAAAGATTGATTCCCTTCTTTCAGAACAGAAGGTGGAGCAGGAAGCCCTTTCAAAGCTTACTGCCCTTAAAGGAAAATGTCTCCTTCTGGAAGGCAAAAAAACAAGTGCAAAAAACTGCTATGATAAAGCGGCTTCTCTTTACAAGGGTGAAGTTAATACGGTTATTCTTTCAGCAAGGCTTGGTCTTACAAAAGAAGATATAGAATCCCTTACAATTTCAAGTGACCTTCATGGCTTTTTAACTCTGGAAAAAGCCATGAATCTGTATCAGAAAAAAGAATACAGAAAAGCCGGCGCAAAATTCGATGAAGCATTTATCAGTATTCCGCTTCCGTACCGCCAGTGCTATGAAAAAATTCGAAATTCCTGCTGGTCTTTACGGGAAAGTTCCGGCTCTTCCGGCGAAACAGGCAATCTGATTAAAAAAGAAAAAATTACTCTTGGTCAGATGCTGATTTTAACCCAGAGTTCCGGGGAAATTCTTTACAAATACACAGCTTCCAAGTCTCTTAATGAAGCAGAATTGTTCCGGAGAACAGAAAAAGCCGGACTTTTTACTCCATATCAGGCTTCAGCAACAGAAGAAACAAAGCTTACAAAAGAAACTCTTCTTACCCGACGGCTTTTTGCCCGTTTTGTCTGGAATTTAAAGCATGACTTAAAGCTTACAAAGGGTGAAAAAAATAAATACTCCAAGGCCTTTGAAGCTTCCAGGGAATCGCCGGTGCTTGATATTCCTTATGACGACAGAGACTTTGATGCAATCTTAGGTTCCGTAGAAGAAGAAATCTTAGAGCTTCCGGATGCACAGAATTTCTATCCTGAAAAATACGTTTCCGGAAGCGAGTGCAACAAGGCAATTAAGAAATTAAAATAGATTTCCCTTTGTAATTTCTTAAAAAATCCTTTCGGGGACTTGCGTATTTCTCTTCTTTTTTTGTAGAATGTGAGTCTTATGAATATGGAAGCATTTATTTTGGGCTGCGGCGGCATGATGCCGTTACCTTACAGACATTTAACCAGCGTACTTTTACGGCGTGAAGGTGATCTTTTTTTATTTGACGGCGGAGAAGGTACCCAGGTCAGTTTAAAACGACTGAATCTTAAATGGAAAAAAATAGATGCAATTTTTGTTTCCCATACCCATGCAGATCATGTTACGGGTCTTCCGGGAATTTTAATGCTGAATGCCCAGGTTGAACGAACGGAACCTCTTTATATTTACGGCCCGCCAAAAATTCAGGAATATATTGAAACAAGCCGCCGTGTACTTGATATGTATATCAACTATCCGATTATTGTAAAGGAAATTACAGCACCTTGCATTGTTCACGAGGGAGACGGCTTTTATGTACGGGCATTTCCTCTGGAACATACTAAAACCTGTGTAGGTTACACCCTTGAAGAATTAGACAGACCGGGAGAGTTCAATCCGGAAAAAGCCCTGAGCCTGAAGGTTCCCATGGGGCCTTTGTGGGGAAAGCTTCAGAAGGGCCAGACGGTATTGTCTTCAGACGGGAATGAAGTTACCCCGGACATGGTTTTAGGAAAGACCCGCCCTGGAAGAAAATTCAGTTTTGTTACGGATACCATTTATAAACCTTCAATTGCAAAGGAAGTTCAGGGCTCTGATGTTCTTGTCTGCGAATGTATGTTTGAAGATGAGCTTATAGATCAGGCAAAAGAAAAAAAGCATATGACAGCAAGTCAGTGCGCCACAATTGCCAGGGATTCCGGTTCAAAAAGGATGTACATGATTCATTACAGTCCCCGTTATACAGACCGGGATTTAACAAAGCTTCTTGACCAGGCCCGGCTTATTTATCCGCATGCAGAGCTTTCCAGAGACAGACTTTGCATCAATATTCCCTTTGAGGATGAAGAAACCTCGGAAGAGACAACACCTGAAAATGATTAAAATATCCGGTTTTTCAAAAAAATATTCTTCCTCAAAAGAGTATTCCGTAAAAAATGTGAATCTGACTGCAAGGCACGGGGTTACCGCCCTCATAGGACCTAACGGAGCCGGAAAATCAACGCTTTTAAAAGCCATTATGTCTCTTACTTTTCCAACAGAAGGAAAAATTCAGCTAAGTTCTTCCGGTGACGAAAAGGATTTGTTTGATGTTTCAGAAAATGAAGCCAATGAAGCTGCCGGGAAAAAATGCTGCGGCTTTGTAAGCGAAAACTCCCTTCTTCCAAAAAGGAAAACTGTTTATGAACTCTTATCCGATACCCTCCGGCTTCACGCTTCAGAAAAGAGCAGGGAAGAGCAGCAAAAGCTTTTAAAAAAATATGTTTCTCTTTTAGAACTTGATGAGGTAATGGATAAAAAAATAAATACCCTTTCAAGGGGCTTTACCCAGCGCTCTTCCATTGCCAGCGCAATGATTTATGAGCCGGAAAACCTCATTTTAGACGAGGCTTTAAGCGGACTGGATCCATACCAGATTACAAGAATCCGGCCGGTGATTTTAGAATACGCAAAAAAACATACGGTACTTTTTTCTTCCCACGTAATGCAGAATGTCAGCGCCCTTTCTGACAATATCTATATTCTAAATAAAGGCTCCATTGTTTTTGAAGGAAACCAGAAGGCTCTTTTTGATTTATCCGGAACAAAGGATCTGGAAGAAGCTTTCCTTTTCTGTCTGAAGGAAAATTCTGTAAAAGCGGGAGAGGTCTAAATGCCTGAAAAAAAAGACAAAAACATAATGTCCAATAAAAATAACGGCTCCCTTCTTATTTTCCCGGAGCTTTTAAGGCAGAAGTTTTATTATATTTTTACTTCACCTTTATTTTACATTATTTCAATTTTTGAAAATCTATTGTGTTTTGCTTATTATTTTTCGGAAGGTAATTTCTTTTCCGGAACACAGAGCTATCCTTTGCTTTCCCTTTTTGCAGTTATTCCCCTGATTTCTTCCGTATGTATTCCAGTTTTTTCACTTTATCTCAGTGAAGACTTTGATGAATATCTGCCTGTCTCTAAAACAACCTTTTTCATCTTTAAGTCCTTCTGTGAAACGCTTTTATACACAGTTTCACTGCTTCCGTTATTTCTGGTAACATTTTCAACCGGCCTTTTTACATCAGTGGATTTTGCAGCCTTTCTAACAAGCTTTTTATTCATCATAGTTTACGCTTTATTATGTTCTTCAATCTGTATTTTCTTTGAAGCCCTGATTTCCAGAAAAATTACCCGGTTTTTCACTTCTTTTTCTGTATTACTGATCAACTTTTTTGCATCATCGGTAATCCAGAATATTTCTGAAAGCCCCTTAAAAAAACTTCTACAATTATTTTCCTTTTCCTGTCACTTTAATTCTGCCTCAAAAGGAATTTTTGATTCACGGGATTTTATATTCTTTATAACGGCTTCTTTTGTATTTGTATTTATTGCTGTTCTGATTTTAAACAAAAAAAGAGGGAAACAAAGCTCTGGTAAAGAAAAAATAAAAAATATTCTGATTTCTATTATTACGCTTTTAGTATTTTTAAATTCCAGCCGTTATTATTTCAGGCTTGATTTAACAAAAGAAAAAAATTACAGCCTTTCCAAATACACTAAAAACCTGATTTCAGAATGTGAGGATAACATCGAAATTACTTATTATAGAACTAAAGGTGTAGAAACTTATTATCCTTCAAGCCGGGAAATTCCCGATTTTCTGTACGAGTATAATTCCTTTTCAAATATAAAATTCGAAGTAAAAGATGCCGCTCTTTCCCAAAATCAGCAGGTTTTAAAGCGAAACGGTCTTGAACCAAAAAGCATTGAGAGAAGGGTAAACGGAAAAACCGAATACATCGATATTTATTCCGCAGTTTTTGTTGAATATCAGGGGGACACCAAGATAATTCCGTTTACACTTACTTCAAAGAACCTGGAATACCTGATTGATGAAAAAATTGCTGACATGAACAGAATAAAAAAACGCACCCTTCTTATTGTTCCTTCCTATTCTGAATGTTCAGAAGGTGCATACGAATATCTTGAAACCTTTCTTTCATCTGTAGGCTTTATTCCGTATATTTATAACTCTGGTGACGTTGCAGACTGGATTATAAACCACAAAAAATATTCCGATTTAATGCTTGTCCTGGGGTCAGAAGACTTAAATTCCAAGGCAGTTGAAGAGATAGAAACCTTTCTTGAAGAGGGCTCCTCCTGTTTTTTTGCCGTTTCTCCCTATAAGAAAGATGCGGCTGTTTCCTGGTCGGTAGAAAAAATCAGTAACAGGAAGCTGCTTCAGTTACTAGAAACCTATGGCTTTAGGTTTTCTTCAGAAATTTTAAGCGATATTTCAAGCTCAAGAATTCTTATGGAAGACGATTCCGGGTATTCAAAGCTTTTAAACTATACACAATGGCCTTCAATTCTTCCACAGGAAGGTGTAAAAAACGGAATGACCTTATTCTGGCCCTGTGCCCTTGAGCTTCCGCCGGAAAAAACTGAGCCGTTGATTTTTACCTCGGAATATACCTGGAGGGAAGAAAAACGGGGGAATGAAGCACAGGAACCCGGAAAAACCGGACATTTTAAAAGCGGAGAAGGAACAGCGGAACGGACAGCAGATTCGGTTGCATTCAGTCTTTTTGAAACAAATCCTTTTGAACTGGAAAACAGAAAGATACCCGAAAAGACATCCATGAAAAAGGAATGCGTTGCCGCTCGCCACAGTGGAGAAGGTTACGGCTACTACAATCCTGGAGTTTTCCCGGATATAAGATTTACAGTTTTAAGCGACCAGAACTTTTTGGATTCTCTTCTTTTAGGCTATATTTCAACTTCCGGAGCCGATTTCAGAAACCTGGATTTTCTTGTTAAAGAGCTGCTTTATTTAAATGGTGAAAAAGAACTTTCAAAAATGTATGAAAACTCAATAGACTATTTTTCACTTTTTCACAAAATTCCAGATGAAGAAACCTTTATAAAAACAAAGAAGGCCGTTTTAATTCTTCATTTTATTGTTTTCCCTGTGGTTATGCTGGGGATTTTTACATTCATGATGATTCTTCGAAAAAGAAGGAAGTATACTGCATAATGAAAACATTCAGATTTTCAAACAGGGTTTTATTTTTTATATCTCTTTTTCTTTGTGTTTTATTTGCCCTTTCTTTTATTCCCGGATTTTCCACTGCCAGCAGAAAGAAAAATACAGGGAAAGCTTTTACTACGGCACTTTTGAATCCTGACAAGGCAGCTTCAGTTTCAACGCTGGAGTTACATCAGGGAGGAAAATCCATAGCCTTGAAAAAGAATACTGCCGGCATATGGACAGGGTGCGAATCAAATGAAGAGAGAACTGAAAATGATGAAAAATCCTTCTTCTGTGATGAGGACGAAATAAAAAATATAATTGGCAAACTTAAAAATATTATTAAGTTGTATAAAATATCAGACAAAATACAAAATGAACAGCTCTATGGCTTAAATGAAAACCAAAGGCTTTGGGTTAAATATTCAATTTTAGATGATGAAACCAGTTTTTTTATCGGAAATTTGGATTCCTCCGGAGGAAACTATTATATTTCCACCGCTGATAATATCTGGAAAACAAAGGCCCTGCTTTCAGAACTGAAAAAAATGAATGCCTCTGTGTATGTATCTCCGTACCTTTTTCCAAAATTTCAAAATAAAGAGCTTCAGTTAGTAAGCTGGAAAAAAATCAAAAATATGTCCGGAGCCTCCTCAACCAATTCCGCGTATTCAGGTAATCCAGGGGCTTCTGATTATTCAGAGGGCCGTATGATTCCTTCTTCCTCAGAGGATTTTACAAAGCTTTTGTCTTTGCGCCACGGCCCATTGCTTTCTGATTACGATGCTTCTCCCGAAAATTCCACAGAAGAAAGTGCCCCTGAGTGCATTATAAAACTGGAATATTCTGATTTTTATTTTGTAAACCTTTCTTTTTTCCGAATTGATGAAAAAAGCCTGTACATAAAAATTCAGAATGAAGATGTAAATTATGCTGTCTCAGTTTCCGACTGGACCTATAAAAATCTCTGTAACTTGCTGGGATTAAACATATAAAAAACACAGTAAAGAAAAAAAGTTATATATAATATGAGCAAGAGACGTTACATAAATGTTCCTGCATTTACAAAAGCTCCATCTTAAAACACAGTGGGCAAAAAAGGCGTTTAAGACCGCAAAGAATCCCAGATATCTGTGGGAAAAGGCAAAAATCAGGGCATAGACCGTTTCTGAAATCAAAAAAATTACAGGCACATTTTTTTGATCAACTGACAAAGAAGTGCTTTGTTCAGTGCCTTGAGCTGTTTCTGTCTGGCTTTCAGCTTTAACCGTCTTTTTCCGTTTTTTATCGATAAGTCTTATAAAATAGTTTCCCGATTCAGGTAAATAAAACCTGTACAGAACTTCCTCGTTAAATCCCTGAAAAACAAAGCTTAAACAGAGGTAGACCCACTCAATTCCCTCCGGCGAAAGAACTTCCAGGGAGCCCCCTGAAGAAACCTTACCTGAAATCAGCTGAAGTATTGCCGAAATAAAAAGAAGGCTTCCAAAGGAAATCAGAAAACAGAATACGCCGGCGAAGGGCTGTTTCTTTTTAGAAGTATTTTCGTAACTTTCTTTAAAAATGTGTTTTCTAAAAATATAGAGTACAATAAAGACAAGAAAGGAGATTAAAGCCTGAAAAGGAAAACTGAGCCTTGAAAACAGAACCCTTCCTTCATCATAGGGAACGGTAAGGGGAGGAATTATAAAAAATATGTAAATAAGAAGGCTTAAAAAAAGAATCTCTGGAAATCTAAGTCTATTCATTGGAAAATTTATATGCTATTATATGTAAAAGTGAGTTTAAAGTTAATATGTATGTTCTGACTGCCATATTTATTCTTACTGCAATTGCGATTGTCTCATCCTGGATTTATGTAAAAAATAAGGAAAAAATTCAATTCTTCATAGAAGGAATGGATCAGGGCTTTCACACCTGGGAAATTTCAACCCTGTGGCAGGTTGTTCAGGTATGCGACCTTGAAGAAGCAACCTCTCTGTTCTGGAGTCTTCCTTCCTTAACAAAATGTATCTCTCAGATAAAAACTCACGCTGATACGGGTGGTTCTGCCAATACCCAGAAAATGAAAAGCCTTTTAACGAAACTCTATGAATACCGCACAAAAATCGAAAAAGATGCGGATAAAAAGCGGGGACTTGAATCTACCCGGTCTCTTTCAGCAGGACAGAAGCTGCGTATTATTCTTCCGGGAAAGGGAGTTTTTTCTTCGGAAATTACCAATAACGGCAGGGACATTACTATTCTTCTTCCGACCCAGAACGGACAGATTACGGTAGAAGGAAAGGCCTGGCTGAATCAGACAGTAAATGTATATCTCTGGCGGAACGGGGATGCCCGGTATGTATTTGACACCACGGTTTTAAGCGAGGGGCTTTTCTTAGGTCATCCGTCCCTTCATCTGCAGCACACAACAAATTTAATCCGAACACAGAAGAGGAACGCCGTAAGGGCAAAGTGCCATTTAAATGCGGAGCTTTACATCCTAAAGGAAGATGATAAAAATTATGACAAGGTTGAAACCAAGCCCGGCTACCGCTGTATCATTGAGGATATATCTTCCAAGGGCGCCCTTATCAGAATCGGCGGAAAGGGCGTTCCCAACGTTCACCTCAGGCTTCAGTTCCAGCTGGATAACCGGCTTGTGATAATGTTCGGCATCGTGCGTACCGTCGAATTCAACGAAGAAATTTCCCAGTCCCGTCTTCATTTTGAATGCATTCACATAGACAATGACATGAAGAATAATATTTTAAGCTATGTATACAATATTCTTCCTCAGAATGAAAAGGAAATTTATGAGGCCATGACCTATACTGATGAGGACGAAAAGAAGGATTCTACCTTTGAGCAGGCCCGTATGTCCGAAAGAATTTCGGAGCAGGTTACTGACGGAATTAAGGTTTATTCAGCAGAAGAAGGCGGGGAAAAGCCTGAAGAAGATGATATCAAGACGACAGATGAAAATATAGAAGCAATAACCGTTGAAAATAAGAATCTGGAAGCGGAAACCGGAGTTATGGATACGGTTTTCTGATGCTTTAGCGGCTTGCCTGCTGCACACCGTATTTTAGCACCGGATAGGAGGTCTTATGATTTTTGAAATTATGAAAAAACAATATATTTTTTTAACACTCATTTTAGTTTCTTCTTTCTGCTTTGCAGAAGGCTCGTTAAACCAGAAAAAATTCGTAAGCGGAAATATTCAGGACAAAACCCAGTGCGTGCGATCTGCCTCCGGGGAGGAAGCCGTTCTTCTTTCTAAGCTTGCCCTGGATTTTGCAATTTCCAGCAAGGAAGTTTTAGGAAATGACCGGGATCTGGATGCCCTTGCAGTTTCTGGAATTCTTTCCATCCCTCAGGATTACCTTAATTCTTCACAAGAGACTGAGACAAAAGCAATTTATGACCGTTTTTATAAAATATACAATCTGTTTTCCGACACTAACGTAAAAATTGCAGTTCTAAACCGGCTTACGGTTTTTAAGACTCAGGATACAAGGTTCCCGGAACTTTTGAATTCCTACTTAAAAAGAGCCGTTGTTTCTACGGAAAAAGATTCTCTTTCAAAAGCCGTAATTTCAACCCTGGGCTATATCGGAAACAAGGATTCCTTTGTAATTCTTTATCTCCTTTACGGAGACTCTGTCTGGGCTCAGTATAAAGAGGAGCTGAAAAAATCCGTTACCCAGCTTCTTGAAAAATCAATTCCTCAGGCAATTTCCATAATTCAGACAGGAAATGCTGCAGAATGCCAGAATATATTTGATTTGACTGTAAAAAATGAAAAATTTCCTAAAAAAGTTTATGCAGAAATATCAGAAAATGTATTGTCCAGGACTATAATATTATATGAGAATTCTTTAAAAGAAGAAGGTCTTGAACAGCTTCAGTACAATGCATTTTCTGTACTTGCAAAACTTGAATGGACAAGAAGCGCAAAAATTGCAATGAAATATTTTTCAATTGCAAAAAAGCAGTATGAAAGAGGAGAGCTTTCAGAAGCTCAGTACACGGAGGTCATTAAAAAACTTCCTGTAATAGATCCTGTTGATTCTGTTGGCGTTTACTGTTCCTGCATAAATGAATTTAATCAGACCGCAGAAAAAGCAATTTCTGATTCATCCGTTTCCCTTCCTTCTGACAAGGTAATTCTCGCATTTATTTCTGCATTGGGAGCCATCGGTGATAAGAACGCTTTTGATACATTACTTGCAATCACATATTACTCATATCCTGAAAATGTTATTACCCAGGCTCGCGATGCTCTTGCGAGCTTGAAATGGTAAAAAGAATAGATTCAGTTTCCCGGTGGAGAAAAAAACTTCTCTCATTAAAAAAGAGCACAAAGGATCCCGTAATTCTTTGTGCTTTTATCCTCTGCGTTCTTATATATTCAAATCTTTTTCCTGTCCGTAAACAGCAGCATCTTACGACCCTGTGTCCTTTGGACTCAATTTCATCAATTTACGGTGTGGTTTATTCAAATCCGGTGAAAAATACTAAAAATAAGAGTTACAGCTTTGTTCTGAAGGCTGAAAAGGTCTGCGGAATAAAAGACGCAGAAAGCTCAAGGAGGTTCGGTTCCGGATATTCTGAATCTTTAGGGGATTCTGCACACTCAATGTTTTCATTTCCTTCAGAATATTCTGCTTCCGGAAATGTAGATGTAATTGTTCCGGAAGAAATTGCGGAAGCCTATTTTCCCGGAAAGCTTTATTCTGTAAGCAAAGGCTCTGCCGTAATTTTTGAACAGGGCTCCCAAATAAAAATAGACGGAAGAATGAACGCCAGAGGATATTTTGTGGCAAACAAAGGCCTTCAGCTTCCCTGGGAAAACACACCCCTGTCAAAATTACAAAAAATACGTGCCTTTTCTCGTCTTTCCTTCAGAAAAATGATGTACGGCTGGAATAAAGCAGGGGGACTTTTTCTTGCGCTCATTTCCGGGATGAGGGAATATACGGATGAAAAACTGAAGGATGCCTTCAAGGATGCAGGTTTAAGTCATATTCTTGCGCTTTCCGGAATGCATTTGTCGCTTTTTTCAGGAATTTCAAAAAATATGTTTTCAAAAAAACTGCCGGAAAAGCTTTCCCTAATCTTCCAGTTTATTTTTATAAGTATTTTTGTGTGGTTCGCAGGCTTTTCTCCTTCCTTATTCCGGGCTTTTATTTCAAGTACAATTGTGATAATTTTTTCATTCCTGAATATAAAAAAGCCCTCGGTTTTAAATATTTTAAGCCTTACTTTTTTAATTCATACGGTAATTTTTCCGGAGGATTTATTTTCCCTTTCCTTTATTTTTTCCTACGGAGCAATGCTTGGAATCACCATTTTTTCCGATTTCTTTACGGTTCTTCAAACAAAAAATATTCCCTTTTCCATTGCCCAGGGGCTTGGGGGAAGCCTGGGAGCCCAGAGCATTACCTGTCCTGTTACCTTAAAAGCCCTTAAAACTTTTTCTCCCGGGGGAATCATTTCAACGCTTTTTGTTTCACCCCTTATTACGATTTTCATTTATTCAGGGCTGATTTTATTTATTTTAACGCTGATTTTTCCTTTTTTCTCCGGATATAGTGCATTTTTAATGAATATTCTATATACTGTGATTGAAAAAATCGTAGTATTTTTTTCAAGACTTCCCAAGATTCAAGTTTAAGGCGGTATGAGCATGAAGCATCCTGATTACAATTCTCCTCAGGAATTAAAAACTTTTCTTGAACAGAACGGCATGGCAATGCAGAAAAAATTCGGACAGAATTTTTTAATCAACGAAGCGGCAAGAAAAAGAATCGCTGATGCTCTGGATTTGAAGGAAGGAATGACCGTCTGGGAAGTAGGACCAGGACTTGGTTCCATGACGGAAGAAATACTTAAAAGGGGAGCCCGTCTTACTGTTTTTGAAATCGACAGGGGCTTTGCTTCCTTATTAAAAGAGTTTTATGCAGACTACATTGAAAAAGGCATGCTCAAAATCGTTGAAGGGGATGTCTTAAAAAACTGGAAACGAATCTACGAGGAAGAGGGCTGCCCGGCACGCTTTTTCGGAAACCTTCCGTATAACATTGCCGCAACCCTGATTGCAGAAACAATTGAAAATTCAGTCCGATTTGAAAAATGCGTATTCACGGTACAGAAAGAAGTTGCCGTACGCGCCATGGCAAAATGCTCCAGCGAAGAATATTCGTCTTTTTCCGTTTTATGTCAGTGGGCCTACAACCTTTCTTCCGTAATGGATTTAACCGGCGGCAATTTCTGGCCAAAACCAAATGTAGATTCCCGCTGTTTTAACATGACACCAAACCCTTCTTTCCCGGGATGTAAAAATCCTCTGCTTTTTTCAAAGCTTCAGAGGGCACTCTTTTCATCCAGAAGAAAGAACGTAAAAAATAATTTGACCCAGTTTTTGTCCTCCCAGGAAAAAGCTGTAAACGCCCTGGAAAAAGCAGGAATCCCGGCTGAAAAAAGGGCAGAGGCTCTTCCCATCGAGGACATCCTGAGATTGTCCGATATCCTCAATGATGATACAATGTAGAAGCAAAGACTAGCGAAAAAGCAAGGTAAAAAATGGAAGATAATCAGGTGCAGGTGAATAACCAGATAAAAGAGCGGCTTGAAAAAGTCTTACTTGATATAAAAAATGCAGAACTCTCAAGCGGAAGAAAAGAAGGAAGCGTTAAGCTTGTTGCTGTCAGTAAATTTAATCCGGCAGAAAGCGTTTTAAGTGCAGTAAAAGCCGGACAGTTTTTATTCGGCGAAAACCGGGTTCAGGAAGCTGTTTCAAAATTCACAGAAATCCGGGAAAAAATTGGAAGCAGGGAAAACCAGAAGCTTAAGCTTCAGATAATTGGAAAGCTTCAGTCAAACAAGGTAAAAAAAGCCTGCATGATTTCTGATACAATTGCATCCGTTGATTCTTTACAGCTGATTAAAGAAATTAACCGCCATGCAGAAAGCCTGAATAAAAAAATTGAAATTCTTCTTGAGCTTCATACAGGTGAAGATACAAAATCCGGCTTTGGAAATGAAAAAGTGCTTTTTGAAGCACTGGAGTACCTTTCAAACAATAATGCTCCTAACGTTCTTCCTTCAGGGCTTATGACAATGGCGCCTTTTACCTCGGATGAAAAAATTATCCGGAACTCTTTTGTTACCCTCAGAAAAACACTGGAAAAAGCAAAGATAGAATTCCCGAACCTGAAGCTTACAGAACTTTCTATGGGAATGTCCTCTGACTACAAAATCGCCATTGAAGAAGGTTCAACACAGGTGCGAATCGGAACGGCAATTTTCGGCGAAAGGATTTATACTTAAAAATGAAAAAAAAGTCTGTATTTCTGTTTCTTTTATTTTCTTTACTCGTTAATACCCTGGGCTTTGGGGCAAGCACAACAGACTCTCATACTCCGGAACCTTATGCACCGGATGAATTTCCTTCCTGGCTGAAAGACCTTAGACGGGCTGAAATCATTACCCTTGGTGCAATGCCTTTTATTACTTTTAACGTTACCCTGGGCTTCTGGGCAATCAATGGCTTTGACGACGCTCACAGTCCTTTTGACGGAACCACGGAATCAGGAATTACAAAATACACAAACAGCCAGACTGTGGGAATTCTTTTGACTTCCCTTGGAATTTCAGCCGGAATCGGAATTTCAGACTTTCTCGTTCACCTGTTAAAAACACAGAATATTACAAACAAGAACAAGAAAAAAATGGGAAATATAAATATTGAATCAGTTACTGATGATCCGGATGCAGTAAAAATTCCCCTTCCGGGCAATTCTGAAAACCCTGAAATCTCAGAAAACCAATCAGACCCAGCTGATTACTTAAAATCTGAAAAAAGTGTCAATTCAAAAAATCCGGAGAAAAAAAATGCCGGAAATTAAACACTCCGTTCCCTCTGATTACAGTCTTGGAGAGCGTCTTGATGTCTACATCTCAAAACTCGATGAGAACATGAACCGTTCCAAACTGAAGGCAACTGCACAGGAGATTCTTGTAAACGGAAAAAATGCAAAGCTTTCCTACAAGCTTAAGGCAAAGGATAAAATTGAAATCTTCTGGCTGGATTCAGTACCGGATTATATCGAGCCGGAAAACATTCCCCTGAATATTATTTATGAAGATAATAATGTAACAATCGTCAATAAAAAGCAGGGGATGGTAACTCATCCTGCCTGCGGAAACTGGAGCGGAACTCTGGTTAATGCCCTTCTTTTTCACTGGAATCTTTCAAGCATAGAACAGAAAAAAGAGGGTGGAACCAACGAAATCTTAAAGCAGCGGCGCCCGGGCATTGTTCACCGGCTAGATAAGGACACCAGCGGAATAATAATTACGGCAAAAAACCGGGAAACGGAAGAATATCTTGGGTATCAGTTCAAGGAGCGGCTTTTACAGAAAGAATACATCTGCATTGTTCAGGGCCGTCCTCCGGCAAGAAGCGGTGATATCCGAACTCAGATTTTCCGGGATCCCAAAAACCGTAAAAAGTTCAAAGCAGACCCCACAGTTAAGGAAGGTAAGTCATCCCGCTCAATTTATCACTGCATTGCCTGCTACGGTCCCTATTCAATTATGAGGGTTCGAATTAAAACCGGAAGAACCCACCAGATAAGGGTTCACATGCGCTATATCGGCTGCCCGATTTTAGGAGACAGCCTGTACGGCAGAAAGGATGAACTTTTCCCGGAAGCAACACTGATGCTTCACTCAAGGCAGATGATTCTAAAGCTGCCGGATTCAAAAAAGTATCACAGATTTAAGGCCAGCATTCCGGGTCGGTTTAAGAAAACCGTCAGCGTATTGCGAAAAAAATATCCCCGGGAAGAGCTTCCAAAAATAAAGGGTAAATATGGAAAGAAATGAGGATTTTATTCAGCTTATTCATCTTCCATCCGAAAAAGAGCCCTTTGTTGTAATCAAAAAAAGTGCAGGTTTACCCTCGGCACCCCTGTCGGAAGAAGATACAAACAACGCCTTTTATTTTGCCGCAAAAGCCTTTCCAAAGCTTCTTGAAGTGAAGGGGATAAAAGCCTGTGAGCACGGTCTTTTACACCGGCTGGACACAAGAACGGAAGGTCTTTTACTTATTGCTTTAACCCAGGATTTCTATGACTATATGCTTAAGGAACAGCAGGAAGGCCGGTTTCTAAAAAAATACAGGGCAGAATGTTCAATCTGTAAAGAAAATGCAGAACTGCTTGGAGGCTATCCACTGTTTAAGAGAATTGATAAAATTCATAACGATGGATTTTTTAATGGCGGGACACGGCGGACAGGAGAAGTTTGCAATACCCACGCAAAAAATGCAAAATCAGAATACCCGGAGGATATCATTGTTGCTTCCTACTTCAGAAACTTCGGTGAAAATCAGAAGGCAGTTCGTCCCGTTACCGAAGAATCAGGTAAGGCAGCCCTAAAAAAACTGGGAAAAAAAACGGAATATTCAACCAGAGTACATTTTCTTGAAACAAATCCCCAGAAAAAAACTGCTTTAATCGAATGCCAGATTTCAAAAGGCTACAGACATCAGGTAAGGTGTCATTTAAGCTGGCTAGGGCTACCTGTAAAAGGGGATGAACTTTATAATTTTAATGCCAGGGAACGCTTTGAAAAATCCGGCGGTCTGGAAAAACTTGAATTCTACGCTACAGGCCTTGAATTTACAAACCCGGTCACCGGAGAAACTTTGAAGTTTAAAGTATAATCAATTTGAAAGCGGCTGCCATTTTTCAAAATACTTTTGCTTTCAATATATAAACAATTTTTTTGAAATCCCTCCATTTCACATTTACACATTTCACTTTTTTGTTGACTTCTATATCAGCCGTGATAGAATTTAGACTGAGTTTATTGCGAGGTTTTGGTTATGAATTACAGCAAACTTTTTAGATTAAAAGGAATTTCATTATTTAAACAGATTATTTTGTATGTTTGTGCAGTTTTCTTAAACATCGCTTTTAATAAACTGTGTTCAGTTTTCAATATTCCCTTATTTTTAGACTGTATCGGAACCCTCCTTGCTGCGATTTTAGGCGGATATCTTCCCGGTATTTTTGTGGGCTATATCACGAATATCATCAATTCCTTTCAGAGTCCAGAAAACGCCTATTATGCAGGCATAAGCGTATTGATTGCCGTTACAGGAACTTTTTTCTACAGAAAGAAGTTTTATGAAAGTTACTGGAAAGCTCTTCTTACAGTACCGTTTTTTGCCTTCATTGGAGGTGTGCTTGGTTCTCTTTTAACGTACCTTATGTACGGCTTTGGACTGGGAGAAGGAATTTCTGCACCCTTTGCCTTGCATCTTCTTGAAAAAGGACGGCTTTCAGTTTTTCAGGCCCAGCTTATAAGTGATGTGACAATCGATGCTGCGGATAAATTTATTACGGTTACAGTTGTTTTCCTGCTTTTAAAGATTATACCTCAAAATATCAAGGAAAATCTGGTCCTTACAGACTGGAAACAGAGTCCCATGGTTGAGGAAGAATTAAAGCAGGTTGGAGAAACAAAAACCAGGCAGCTTGGACTAAAGAAAAAAGTTATCTGGATAATCGGTATACTGGTCAGCTTTGTGGCCTTAGTCACTTCTGCAATCAGTTTCTTTTTATACAGAAAGGTTGAAATTGAGCAGTATACCCACATGGCTAAAAATATTGCCACCCTTGTTTCCCTTACAATCGATGCAGATAAGGTTGACGAATACCTTGCAAAAGGCGGAATACCAAAAGGCTATAAGGAAATGGAATCCCGTCTTTACCGCATTAAGGAAAGTTCTCCATTTATCGAATACATTTACGTTTATAAAATTTTAGAGGACGGCTGTCATGTTGTTTTTGACTTGGACAGCGATGAATTACCGGGAGCAAAGCTGGGAACCGTCGTTCCCTTTGAAGATTCCTTTAAACAGGTTTTGCCGGCCCTCCTGATGGGAAAACAAATTGAACCGGTTATTTCAAATGATTCCTACGGCTGGCTTTTGTCGGATTACGAGCCGGTTTTTGATTCCAATGGAAACTGCGTCTGTTACGCCTGTGCCGATATCAGTCTTGAAGATGTGCATCTGAACGGTATCGGCTTTCTTGTAAAGGTCATCTCGCTTTTTATCGGCTTTTTTATCCTGATTCTGATGCTTTGCATCTGGTTTACCAATTTCCATGTAATTTACCCGATAGATGCTCTGACTTTTGCGGCAGAAGAATTTGCCTTCAATACAAAGGAAGCCCGGGAAGTTAGTATTGCCCGTCTTAATTCACTTTGCATTCTGACAGGTGATGAAATAGAAAATCTCTATACATCCCTTTGTGCCACCATAAAAGAAACCGTGGGTTATGTTCAGGATCTGCAGAAAAAAAATGAAGAAATTACCAAGATGCAGAACGGTCTTATCTACCTTATGGCGGATCTTGTTGAAAGCCGGGATAAGTGTACCGGAGATCATATAAAAAGAACCGCCAGCTATGTAAAACTGATTCTTGAGCTTTTAGTTGAAAACAACATGTTTTCCGACCTGATTACTCCAAAATACATTTTTAATGTCTGTGCTTCAGCTCCGCTCCATGATGTAGGAAAGATCAATGTTTCGGACTCGATTCTGAATAAACCGGGAAAGCTTACTGAAGAAGAATTTGAACAGATGAAAATGCATACTACTGCCGGTAAGAAAATTATTGAAGGCGCAATGCAGCTGACCGCAGACTCCGGCTACCTGAATGAAGCTTTGAACCTCGCTCTTTATCATCACGAAAAATGGGACGGTACCGGTTATCCTCAGGGCCTTAAGGCTGAAGAAATACCGCTTTCAGCACGAATCATGGCCGTAAGCGATGTTTTTGACGCCCTTGTTTCCAGCCGAAGCTACAAAGAACCTTTCTCCTTCGATAAGGCTATGGAAATCATAAAAGAAGGCGCCGGAAAGCATTTTGACCCGGTTATTGCAAACCTCTTTTATGAAAATAGAGACAAGGTAAAAGAAATCTTTGAAGAGAAGGTATAGCAGAAATAATTTTAAAACGCCCATATTTCTGTTTAAAAAATTGAAGGGACTACCAGAATCGGAATAGTCCCTTGTTATTCTTCTATTGTACTACCCGGCACGAGATTTGAACTCGCAAGGAATTGCTTCCACCTGGACCTGAACCAGGCGCGTCTACCAGTTTCGCCAACCGGGCAAAAAATCGTTATAACAATATATACTATTATACCGTTATGGTCAAGGTAACAATTAAAACATCCTGGCTTTTTTTATAAAAAAATGCTTTAAAGTGCTTTATAAACTGAATAAATATTTAGTTTTCCAACTATTTAATACAACTGTAAACAGCAAAAAGAACGCCGAATAAAACGACCGCCGTAAAAATATAAATCCATACGGGAAGGGAAGATGAGTCTTCTCTGTTTGAAACACCTTTTCCGGAGCTTCTGAAACCAGAAAAGCGACCAGAAGAAATACTCGAAGAACCTTCAGACGCACCGGCTGATTTAGAACTTTTTCCAACCGCATAGCCACATTTAGGGCAGCCGTCGGCAAAATCGTCATGGTTTCCGATTGCGCCGCACTGAGGACATCTTACAGAAATAAAAAACTTCCCGCAAACCTTGCAGACCTTTGCATTTTCAGGAACTTCAGAACCGCAGTTTTCACAGAAAAATTTTGCCTTATTAGTTTTCATAATATTTCAAAATCCTTTTTAAAAGTGAACCTACAAGTTCCTTACATTCTGACTGAGTTTTAGGAAGCTTTTCCTCAAGGGAGGCTTCGCTGTAGAATAAATTGTCTACACTGGAAATACTGTAATCATTTTCTTCAAGACCAAACAGATTATCTACAGAGTAGATGGAATATTCATTCTGAATATCTTCTTCTGTAATTCTGCGCTGCAAATTAGCAGAAAAAACATTTTGAATTTCATGAAGAAGAGCCGGGTCCTTCTGAGTAACCTCTTCATCCGGATTTTTTGAACCGATTATAGCAGATACAGTCGGGATTTCATCTTCAAGAAGGATTTCTTCTTCCATGGAAGCAGTTGTTTCATTAATACTTTCTTCAGAAGTTTCTTCAACTGTTCCGAAAGCCCCTGCCATAGCTGAATCTGAGACAGATTCTTTAGCCTCAACTTCACTTAATTCTTCGGTGCATTCCTCACTTAATTCTTCAGAATTGATTTCACTCAATTCTTCAACATATTCTTCAGCAGGAGCTTCATCATAATCTTCAATTACAATGTCTTCACCGAATTCTTCATATTCTTCCATACCATCAAGAAGATTATCTACAGTATAAAGTTCATCGTTCAGAACAATAAGATTATCTACATTGTACAGGGGGAAATCATAATCCGAATCAGTTTTTAAAAGATTATCAACCGAAAAAAGAGAGGTTTTATCAGCAGCAGATTCAGTAACTGGTTCGTTTTCAAACAGATTATCAACAGAATACAAAGCGTCCTCGCAGGGAGTATCATTGTTTATCAGATTATCTACAGTATAAAGGCTAAATGAATCATCCATAATTTCTGTTTCTCCCTGTGTTGTGTTTTTCTGCGGTACATTTTTTATAATTGAAATAAAGTCTTCCTGGAGCTGCCGGGGAGTTTTGTTTTCGTCCCGCAGGATTCCGGAAACCTTTAATGCTTTTGACTTTTCTAAATCTTCTTCACTAAAATCCTTCGGAACAAAAAGGATGATCTTTACATTTTTGCTGAAAAGAGAAGACAAGGTATACTGGCAGAGAACCTTCCAGTGTCGTGGAAAATCCTCTGCATTTATAATTATAATTTCCGGAGAAACTTCTTCGATATTATCCAGAGCCTTCATAAACCACTTGTAGTGAATAATTTCATTTTCAGAAATTTTCACTGCATTTATCAAAGCTTGTGTTTTTTCTTTGTTCTCAGAAATTATAAGTACCTTCATTATTCAGTTCCCAAGTTAGTTACGGTATAATCATAAATCTGCCAGATTCCTTCTCGCTGACGAACCTTGTATACATATTTCTTCTTTTCATGGAAGTTCGGATATTTGAACCATTCGGTAACGGTTACGGATCCCTTTGTCTGAGTGTAAACAGTCTGTTCAATCTGGAATTTTTCAGGGATTGCAACAATGTCACCGTCAATTTTTGAATCCATCAAATCGGTTTTGTACTGCTCCAGCATTCTTATCTTGTCGTCTGCTGAAACCTGACTGAACTTTCGTTTTGCGCTGCTGGTTCTAAGAAGCATTGCTTCAATATCCATATAGAGGAAATACTGATCCCACAGAGATTTCTGGCGGGCAATAATAGTCTGTTCAACAACCTTGTCCGGAGAGATTTCTTCAGGCTTCAAAAGTTCTGCAGTTTTTGCCTTTACAGGAAGAACCGTAGAAGAAGCAGCCGAAGGAGAAGGGCGAACTTCCATTGTAAGTCTGTTTGAAGTAAGTTCAATATACTTTGATTTATAAAGCTCCGGATAAAGCTTTAATTCGATGTAATATATGGAAGGTTCCGGAATATCAACATAGTCTTTTAAGTTTTCTACAAAAGAATACTCCTCACCGGTTTCAAGAGCAATTTCCCTGAAATATACAGTCTGATTTGTAGTTCTTTTACGGATAAGGCGTTCAGTCTGTTCAAGCTTTGTATTTTTTAGGGTATAAGCATTGAAATCAACACTGAACATTCTGTCGTCTGCAAGCTTAAAACGGAGAGTTTCCGGAGAATTATTCTTAATCGAAATATGCACGAAAACCGGATTTGAATCAGCATCTCCCGGGTAGTACATTGTTCTGTCATAATATTTTATAAAAACACTTGCTCCCTCAAAAGTCTTACTGTTACTTTGAGAATAAAGCAGGTCGCCAAAAAGGAAAAAAATTGATATAATGAATAAAATTTTTCTTTTCATATTTATATTATCGGTTTAAAACTATGAATACATTATCAACAAATTACATCATTGATTCACTACATAATTATACTGATTTTAGAAATGCTGTAAACCAGATTTCAACCCTTCCGGAAAATTCTTCATTAAATATTTCTGGTCTTAAGGGTGCATTAAATTCATATTTTATAATCGAATATTTAAAGAAAATTTATTCAGAACGTATTCAGACCGTAAAATATCAGGGAACAAGTTTTTCAGCAAATAACAAAGAAGAATTTAATAAAACTAAATACGAAAGGCTTTTAGTTATCGTTCCAGGAGAGCGTGAAGGGGAAATTTTAAAAAGCGACCTTCAGACAATATGTCCAGAAGCTAATATCAGCGTGCTTCCTTTGTGGGGAACCCTTTATTACAAGCCGGCTGCATTAAACTCTGTAATTTTTGGAAAGCGGGCCGGTTTTTTTTCCAAAATGGCCTTTTGTGACCATTCCAATAATTTTTCAACGGCTTTCGATTTTCATCCGGAAATATATATTGTTCCATTCAGAGCTCTTTCAACTCCCGTACCTCCAAAAAATTATATTCAGAGTTTAAGTTTTAACCTTAAAAAAGGGGACAGCCTCGACACCATTGAAGTTTCTGAAAAACTTATAAAAATCGGATACACAAGAGTTCCACGGGTTCAGGTACGGGGAGAATTCAGCCTTCGGGGTGAAGTTTTAGATATTTTCCTTCCTGAAAGTGAAATGGCCAGCCGAATCCTTTTTGACTTCGACAGAATTGAAAACATCCGCTCTTTTGATATAGAAAGCCAGAACACCGTTTCAAATATCGATAACCTGTTGATTTACCCGATGAAGGAAGTTATCTGGAATGAAGATCTGATTTCAAAACTAAATGAACTTCTATCCGACAGCAATAACAGCATTTCGGAAGACAGTTTTAATGCACCGGCGATGCCTGCTTCAGATGAAGCATCTTCACAAAACATAGAAGACGGCAAAAAAACAGGACATTCAACATCTGCAGTTCACCTTGCTTTTACGGAACAGGCAAAACTTTTCAGAGAGCATATGCTTGAAAGCCTGAAACAGACAGGGTGTGCCGAAGGAGAAGAACTTTTTTATCCTGCTTTATGGGACAAGGAATATTCGATTTTCGATTATTTTTCTAAAGAACTTCCTGTGTTCTATATAGATTACAGCAGAATCGAAAATTCCTGTGAATTTACGGATAGAGAATTAAACAATACATACCGTAAGGCCAGGGCTGAACTTCCGGTTCTTCCTCCCCAGGCGATTAATTTCAGTTTTTCAGAAATCCTAGAAAGACACTCAACTTGTATAAATTTCTGTACAATAAAAAGCGAAGAAAGGGAAACTCAGGAAGAATCCGGTACAGTTGAAGCACCAGGTGCAACTTCCACAGGCGCGATTCCAGAAGTTTCCCGTCAATCTTCCTGGATTGAAATAAATGCAGAGACCTCTCAAAGCTATTTTGGAAATATAAATTATCTGAAAGATGAAATAAAAAATCTTCAGAATAACGGCTGGTCAATTTTCATTTTTGCTGATAACGAAAACCAGGCTTTGCGCATCAACGAAATTTTCAAGGAATTTACTGATGTTTCCGACAAAAAGAACCTAAAGCCTTTGGTTATTACAGGCCAGTCCATTTCAGAAGGCTTTATCCTGCCGGAGCTTAAGCTGAAAGTCATTCAGGAAAACGAGATTTTTGGCCGCAAAAAATATGTTCCAAAAACCTTCAGAAAGGTAAAAAGTCAGGTAATTGATACCTTCGTAGAAATGAATCCCGGCGATTATGTGGTTCATGTAAATTACGGAATTGCGCTTTTCCTTGGAATTGAACGGGTTCACGCCATGGGAAACGAGCGTGACTACATAAAGCTGGAATACGCCGGCAAGGAGTTTTTATTTGTACCGATTGAGCAGGTAAATATGCTTCAGCGCTATATCGGAAACGAAGGAGAAGCTCCAAAGCTGGACACCATTGGAAGTAAATCCTGGGAGAACCGGAAGAACAAGGTTCAGAAAGCAGTTGAAGACATTGCCCAGAAACTCATCGAATTGTATTCAAAAAGGAAGAGTCAGTCCGGCTTTCCGTTCCCGAAGGATACTGAATGGCAGACCGCCTTTGAGGCATCTTTCCCTTATGAAGATACACCGGATCAGATTTCAGTTACTGAAGAAATAAAGAAGGATATGGAAAAGCCTGTTCCAATGGATCGGCTCCTTTGCGGCGATGTCGGCTACGGTAAAACTGAAATAGCCATGAGAGCTGCATTCAAGGCTGTTATGGGCGGAAAACAGGTTGCCTTCCTTGCACCGACTACAATTCTTGCCGAGCAGCACTACGAAAACTGTATTGAACGCTTTAAAAACTTCCCGGTAAAAATCGCCTGTCTTTCCAGGTTTGTAACTCCAGCAGAACAGAAAAAAGTCCTCAAAGCCCTTACGGAAGGAAAAATTGATATCCTTGTTGGAACCCACAGAATTATCCAGAAGGATATTATTTTCAAAAACCTGGGACTTATGATAATTGATGAAGAACAGCGGTTCGGTGTAAAGGATAAGGAAAAGCTCAAGGAAATGAAAACCAATATTGACAGTCTTGCCATGTCCGCAACTCCGATTCCCCGAACTCTTCACATGAGCCTGTTAAAAATCCGGGACATAAGTCTTTTAACAACACCGCCACAGTCCCGTCAGAGCATTGAAACCGTAATTGACGCCTACAGCGACGACAGGGTTACAAAGGCAATAAGACGGGAAGTAGAGCGGGGTGGACAGGTATTCTATCTCCATAACCGGGTAGAATCCCTTAATGAAACCCGATTGAAGCTAGAACGGCTTATGCCGGAAATGAGCGTAGAAGTTGCCCACGGACAGATGACAAGTGAACAGCTTGACGATATTTTCAGACGATTTAAAATGGGCGGCTTTCATATTCTTGTTGCAACCACAATTATCGAAAACGGAATTGATATCCCGAATGTAAATACAATAATTATCGACCGTGCTGATATGTATGGTGTAAGCCAGCTTTATCAGCTGAGAGGACGTGTGGGCAGAAGCGACAGAAAAGCCTACGCATATCTATTGTATCCGGGAAACAGGAGTCTTTCTGAAATTGCAATGAAGCGACTTCAGGTAATCAGCGACTTTACGGAGCTTGGAAGCGGCTTTAAAATCGCCATGAAGGACATGGAAATTCGCGGTGCCGGAAATCTTCTTGGCAGGGATCAGTCAGGTTCAATCTGTTCTGTCGGCTTTGACATGTACATGAAAAAACTTAACGAAGCGGTTCTGCGTCTTTCCCAGAGCAAGGATTTCAAACCGGAACACGAGGTATTGCTAGAGCTTGAATATACCGGATTTATACCGGAAACCTATGTAAAAAATCCTCAGACAAAGATGGAAATTTATAAAAAGATTGCAGCCGTACTTACCACAGCAGAGCTGGACGGTGTCTACAACGAACTTACAGACCATTTTGGACCTGTACCTGAAGAGGTATTAAGTCTTTTTGCTCTTGCACAGATACGAATCCTCTGCAGAAAGCTCAATATATCAAAAATAAAGGAACGAAACGGTGTTGCCCAGGTTGAGTTTGCACGGATTTCTGATATTGATGTAAACAAACTTTTAAGGCTGATAACAGAAAGCGGCGGAACAATACGGCCGGATGTTTCAAATCCAAGTATACTTTATCTGAATACTGGAAAAATCGGGCTTAAAGAAAAATCTGAGTTCATAAAGGAAAAACTTGAAAAGATTGTATAAAAAACTAATAAATTTACTAATATTTTTAATAAGCATTGATATACTTTCTATAATGTACGTTCTGTCTACCTGAGAGGATTTGCTATGCAAATCCCTGATTGATAGCAGACCGTTAAAAAAATTGCGCTAGCAATTTTTAGGTCTACCTGTGTATGAAATCCGCAAGGAAGCAGAGCCCTATTCCTGTCTGTTATTTTTCTTATGTAGCAAGGTCTAAAACTCTTGCGTATAACGCTGTTTACATATAAAATATTGTTATTATGAAGAAAAAAGCGCATTTTCTATCAATATTATTTATTTCATTTTTGGTTCTGGTTTGTTCAGGCTGTTCCCAGATTTTGAACATGGCATTGATTCCGTTTGCACCAGACTTTTTACCGAACATTCAGTTTACATCCCAGGGTGCGGAGATTTCTTATTCAATGTCTACAGAAATATCTTATGACAAAAATGATTCTCAAAGCTGGGATCGGGATTTCGCTTTTTATATCTGGCGAAGTACAGTTAGTCCGTATCAGGATTATGAGCTTTTGCAGAGAATCTATATCAGCGGACTTCCTAAAGTGTACACAGGCCACAGTACATATAAGGGAAAAACAACCTATAAAGATTATGATTTTACTCTTCCTGAGGATGGTATCAATAAAGTATATACATCCAGCGGAAAGTTCATTGATACCATGCCTTCAACAGGAATCACCTGTTACTACAGAGTTTCTAAAATCAAGTTAAAACAAAGCCATTCGAAATCTGATGATTCAGACAGTATATCATTTTCCTTACCACAGGATACCAGCGGCTGGGTTCCTTCCTCGCCGAAATCAAACTAACGGAGGAAATCAGACATGAAAAAAGCATTACTTATTATTTTTACAGTTTTTCTGGTGTGTTCTCCGGCTGTTTTTTCAGTAACCTACGATTCATCAGCATTAACAAATAAAATTTCACAGAACAAAAGTCTTGCAGATTCCTTTTTCCAGACTTTCTCAGGCTTTGTAAACGACCTGACCTTTGAAGCTGTTGACGGGACCTCGTACAACAAAAAAACTTCAAAAGAAGACGAAGAAGATTCCGATGAATATTATTCAGACGATGAGGAAGAATATGAAGAAAACTCGGATTATGAAGAAGATGAGGATGATTCATACGAATATGACTACGAGTATGAGCTTCATGATTTTTTTGACGATGCAGGTCAGGTTCTGGATTTCATCTCTGATACAGCGGAAGTTGCCCGGGATTTACAGGACGGCTATGAAACCGTAAAACCCTTCATGGATATGGATCCCTCAAGAAAGCTGTTTAACCTTAAGTTCAAGACAAGCCTTGATGCTGTCTATTACACAGGCTTTGACATTAAAACCGACTATGGGAAACAGGAAGGAGCCCTTGTTCAGGGATATTCTGATTTACTCCTTGGCTTAAAAATCCTTGATACAGTAACCCTTGCCTTCGGAACAGCAGGAAGCCGCTATGGTGTTTTCCTTACAGATATCGATTTTAATATTCCTTCCGGAGACCCGGTAGATAACATTACCGTAAACGATTTTATGGGAACCCAGATTATGACCGATATCTACTGCGGCGTTCTTGGTGTAAAAAATATTGTATGGCTGGGCGGATACTTTTTCTCTTCTGCTAACTATAAGCCGGAAGACAGCGGAATACTATCAAGCTCTAAGGAATCTTCCGTTGATTACTGGGGTATAAAAGGTCAGCTTTCAAGTCTTGCTACAGTAGACCTTCTTTTTGACAAGAAATACAAGCTTCAGAGCTTTGACTGGTCTTTGAATGCCTGGAACATTGCCCTATTCCTGCTGCAGAAACCCCTCGGCTACAATTTCAGCCTTACAGCCGGTATGTCCTGGTACACAAAAGAGGAACTCTCCCCTACTGTCAGCGCTGAAACCATTTCAAAAATCAACTGGAACCGCTTTGATATTCCGATAAACCTTCACTACACCCTTGAAAATACATCATCCTACGCATATTTTGAAGGAGCATTGAGTCTTTCTGTATCAGATACCTTCAAAAGCTTCTATGTTGGAAAGGCGAACGCAGGCGTTACCGCAAATCATCTGTTCCGGTATTATTATGACGGTCAAATTTATTACTACCGGATCGGAGCCCTGTTAAAAGGTTCCTTCTATTCAGACGAGAACCTGAAATATCACGGAAGCAATAAAAATGATTATGCCTTCGGAATTGAAACAGGACTTTCCTTCAGTCCTGGACGCTACAATAAGGTTCTTATCAATGCTTCCTGGAGATACAATTACATCGAAGATTTAACAAACCTGATTGAATCAAAAGACAAGCATGTATTTACAGCATATCTTACGTTGGGATTATAATTCTGTAAATTTAATTTGTTAAATATAAAGCCGTGCGGTACCTGTGCTGCACGGCAATTTTTTTGATAATTTACTAAAAAAAGACAACATAGTTGCTTTAAGGCAAGCGTGGCGTTACCAGTCTGAATTACTTTTTTTTATGAGAAGTCAAACTTTCTGTAGTTGATGCTCATCAAAAGACCCATTGCGGACATTGCTGTCAAAAGTGATGAGCCTCCATAAGAAAGGAAAAGCAGCGGAATACCAGTAATCGGCATGATTCCCATTACCATTCCTACATTAATAAAGAAGTGGATAAAAAGAAGACCTAAAATTCCGGACGCAATGTAGATTCCAAAGGAATTTGAACAGTTCTTTATAATAAAAATAGTTCGAATCATAAGAACAAGGTACAAAACGAAAACGAAGGCACCGCCGGCAAAACCAAGCTCTTCAGAAAGAATGCTGAAGATAAAGTCGGTGGACTGCTGCGGTAAGAACCGGTAATGACTCTGGGTTCCATGGAGGAAAGAACGTCCAAAAGGTCCTCCGGAACCAATGGCAATCTTTGACTGAATGATATTCCAGCCTGCACCCAGAGGGTCAACGGACGGATCCATAAAAACAATCAGACGTTTTATCTGATAGTCTTTTAAAACTTTGCCTGCAAAGGTAGAAAAAATAAGTCCGATTGTTACAAGTAAAAAGCCGTAGGCAATCCAGTAGAAGTATTTCTTTCCGCCAAAATACCGGCGTACGACAATGGAAATCAGAGTAACGGCACCGCATGCAAGAATAAGAATAATTTTAAGCTTCAGATTTGTAAGGGCCGTAACAAAAACCGCACTGTTGTGGGCAATGTATTCGTTCCATACAGGAAGAATTGTAAATACAATTACCATTGCGCTGCTTCCGAAGAGAAACATAAGGTATCTTAAAGGTAGACCCGCCATAAAACACATCAGGAAAAAAATCGGAATATAAACGGAAGCGGTTCCCATATCCGGCTGGGAAAGAATCAGAAGCACCGGAAGACCAAAGATTGCAGAACTGATAAAAAGCCTTTTTACCGGATTTTCATCTTCCGAAACATCCAGATATTTTGCAAGGGTAAAAATAAATACGATTTTTCCAAACTCGGAAGGCTGAATTCCAAAATCACCAATTCCAAGCCAGCTTCGGGCACCGTTTACATAGCGTCCGAAGATACGGGTATATATTAAAACAAGAATTAAAGCCAGGAAAAACCAGTAAGCAGGACGTTCAAAACGTCTGTAGTCATACAGGGCAAAGAAAACCAGAAATGAAAGTCCGATTCCAGCCCAGACAATCTGTTTTACATATTCATTGGTTACAAGCACACCTTCAGAATTGATTCCGGAAGAATAAATGAAAGCAATTCCAATTGTTACCAGAACAAGAACAGAAAGAAGAATGATTACATCAAAAGCTTCGTAAAAACGGTTTTCCTTCATTTTTCTCTCCTATTCCTGACGGTTTCCATTCTTCATCAAATATTTGAAGCCTAATGCAGTCATTGCTTCTTCATAGTTCTGCTTTGCAAAAATTCCCTGAAGAATAATATTTGTTGCATACGGCGCCCACCATTCCCATGGGTTACAGGCTTCAACGATTGTAGCAACAACTACCTGCTCCTCAGGAGGCGCATCATAAGGAGCGTATGCAACCATCCAGGAATGCCAGCTGGTCTTGTAAGGAGCAACTTCGGCAGTACCAGTTTTACCCGCTGCCTGAACAATCTTATTGTGCATAGGATATTGAGGAGTACCGTCTGTGATTGTGTAAAGCATATCCTCCTGAACTTCCTTCCAGACGCTTTTATCGATTTCTGATTTGAAGAGAACCTCAGGTTTAATTTCCTGCAAAACTTCATTTGTTACAGGATCCCGGACTTCTTTTAAAAGATGAGGCTTGTAAATAACGCCTTCGTTGCAGACCATTGCAACCATATCTGCCACCTGAAGGGGCGTTACAAGGGTATATCCCTGTCCGATGGAGGCAGACATTGTGTCACCGCCAAGCCATTTTTCGTGGAAACGTCGCTCCTTCCATTCAGCAGTCGGAATAAAACCTGTCTGCTGGCTTGGAAGATCCACCTTAGCGCTCTGCCCTAACCCGAACTCCCTGGCATAGGAAGCAATTTTGGAAATACCAAGATAATCACGGCCAATAGTCCAGTAATAAACGTCGCAGGACTGGGCAAGGGCATTTTTTAGATCAAGCCAGCCGTGTCCCGGTTCGTGAACGTGACAATGGAAAATACGGTTACCGTAAGAAAGCTTACCCTTACATTCAATTGCTTTTGAAGACGGAAAAGCCTTTTCCTGAAGCATTGCGGCACTCATTATGATTTTAAATGTGGATGCCGGCGGATAGGTTGCATTTACAGCGCGGTTTACAAGAGGCCTGTTTTTTTCGTCCGATATTAAAGTCTGATAATATTCGCCGGCTTCATCAGTATTGAAAACATTGGCATCAAAATAGGGATAGGAAACCATGGCTAGAATTTCACCGGAAGCAGGTTTCAGAACTACAACTGACCCTACCCGGTTTCCAAGAGTTTTTTCTGCAAGAGTTTGAATTGAAGTATCTATGGTCAAAACAAGGTTTTTTCCCATCTGCGGCGGTTCTACCACCGGAGTATCGGAAATAATTCGTCCACGAACATCGACTGTACGGCTTTCCCGTCCCGGCTTTCCCTGAAGAAGGGAGTCATACTGCTTTTCAATACCGGTTTTTCCGACAATACTGTTTTTTGTATAACCCTGGTTATACATTACGTTCATTTCTTCCTTTGTAATATCGCCTACATATCCGATGACATGGCTTAAGGAACCAGTTTCAACGTAGTTACGGATAGGTTTTGAAACCCAGGAAACCCCCGGAAGATCCGTTTTATTTTCCGCAATATTTGAAATAATTGAAAAAGGCACGTTACTTCGAATCTGAACCGAAGAATAAGATCGTCGGATTGAAGGAGGAACTTTTTTATCAATATCAAACTTTGAAATTCCAAGGTAATTTGCAAGCTTTGTTGCAACCGTATCGTAATGTCCTGAAGGAATTTCTCCCGGGGTAATCTCAACGGCAAAGGATTCCGTGTT
This sequence comes from uncultured Treponema sp., assembly GCA_946186185.1. Classification (GTDB taxonomy): domain Bacteria; phylum Spirochaetota; class Spirochaetia; order Treponematales; family Treponemataceae; genus Treponema_D. Next base: position 69,530 of record CAMHMJ010000012.1, read on the forward strand.
CAAAACCATGGGAAGATTTGCATTACGGTCAAAAATTTCACCACGCTGAGCCGGAATTGTACTTACCTGACTTGAAAGCCTCTGTGACTGGTTCCGGTATTCTGAACCCTGAATTACCTGAAGCAAAAAGAGCCTGTAAAAATATATTAGAAATGAAAGAAATAAAAAAATCACAAGGGCAAAGAGCCGGGCATTTTTTGAGATTTCACTTCCATTAGTATCATTTTTTATGGATGCCATCAGCGTCTGTCCTCGCCGTAAAGAGCAAGCTGCCTTTTAAAACATCCGCACAGCTTAAAAATCACTGGAGCTAAAAAAGCATTTGCCAGGAGTTCAAACAGAAATGGAAGAGAAAAAATCGTATAATTTAAAACAGAAGTGTAAAAAAGGGAAATAATCCAGATTAAAAAGGCTTTTGAAACTGTTGCAATAAGTCCGATAACAAACGGAATCAAAAAGCCGTTGTAATTGATGGTGCCGCCAAAAAAGCCGGAAATATAGGCAATAATTGTACGGAATATGCAGTTAAAGCCAAAGGGCGCACCGCCTAAAAAATCCATAATCAGTCCGGAAGAAAAACCGGAAAGCTCCCCCATTCCCCGTCCATTCACCAGGGAAATATAGATAGAGCCCAGAAGAACTAAATCCGGGACAGCCGGTAAAATCGTAATATTTGAAAGAATAGCCGTTTCAACAATGGCAAGAGTAAGAAGAATTAAAAATGAAATACCAAAAGATTTTACCATTCTATTTCACCTTCGCACTGTTGATTTCAGACATATTGACTACAACAACATTTTCAAGACGGGAAAAATCAATTATCGGAGTAAGTTCAATATCCAGAGAAGAGTTATAATCCAGAACAGTTATTTTTGAAATTGAACCGATTGCAAGGTCCCTCATATAGTTATTGTTTTCGCCACTGGTAACGACAATATCCCCGTAATGAAGGTCATCCAGAACACGCTTTCTTATATATTTCATGGAGAGAGGAGAATCTTCACTTCCAGTTCCGGAAACAATTCCTAGATCCCGGGTATTCTGAATGCGGGCCGAAATATTACAGTTTATATTGTAAAGCGGCATAACCACACTGGTAAAACGCCCCACCTGAGTGATTTTTCCAACAACACCGGCATTTCCATCCTGATAGGCAATTACCGGCATGTTCTTTTTTATTCCGTGGGCACTACCCTTATCAATCGTTAAATATGAAAAAATATTGTCCGTGTCACGGGCAATAATCTGAGCCGGGTAGTTTTTTTCTTCAAGGGAAGTCGTAAAATCAAGAAGAGTTTTTAAACGTTCGTTTTCCTTCCGGATATCGGCATTTGTTCGCCTCATCTGCTCGTAATTTTCCAGCTTCTGCACAAGCTCGTTATAGTCTTTTTTAAGCCGGGCAAGCTCAGAAACAGATAAAAATACATTTTTTACAGAGGAAGTTACGATATGAACTTCGCGTTCAACCGTGGAAACAAGAGTAAAGCCGATACTTTTAAAATTTAAGACAAAACTTCCCGAACTGAATGCCAGCATAATACCGGAAATAATTATCAATATTACAAGGACAAATTCAGGAAGCTTGAATCTCAAATTAAGAAGCGAATTACGATTTTTCATCAGTTCACTTAGTTATTTAAGCTGTCGTAAATTGAACGGTCAGTAGACATGTCCTTGAAAAGCTCAAATGCTTCCCCGGCGCCCAGAGCAACACATTCAAGAGGTTTTTCAACCAGAATTACAGGAACACCTGTTTCTTTTGAAATAAGCTTCTGAAGCCCCTTTAACATTGAACCGCCTCCGGTCATTACGATACCGCGGTCAATAATATCACTTGCAAGCTCCGGAGGAGTCTGACTGATTACATTCTTGATTTCTTCAACAATCTGCTTAACAGGCTCTTTTAAGGCTTCACGAACTTCAACGCTGTCGATTTCAAGACGACGAGGAAGACCGGTAATAGCATCAGTTCCTTTAAGCTCCATTTTTTCAATGGTCTTATCAGGAGCGGCGTTTCCAATCTGAATCTTAAGTCTTTCAGCAGCCTGATGTCCGATAATGAGGTTGTGAACGCTTTTTACATGCTTTACAAGAGCGTCGTTAAACTTGTCGCCGCCAACCCGGATAGAACTGGTAACAACCATTCCACCAAGAGAGATAACGGAGATTTCAGCTGTACCACCACCGATATCACAAATCATGTGTCCTGCCGGTTCAAAAATCGGGATTTTAGCACCGATTGCAGCAGCTTTTGATTCTTCAATTACTTCAACTTCCTTTGCACCTGCTTTAAGGGCAGCTTCAATTACAGCTCTTTTTTCTACATCCGTAATGCAGGAAGGAATACCAATCTTCATTCTGGTTGATTTTATAATCTGATGACGAGGAGTAATCTTCTGAATAAAATATTTAATCATCCTCTCGCAGGAATCTATATCTGAAATAACACCGTCAGCAAGTGGTCTGATTGCCATGATATTGCTTGGAGTTTTTTCAAGCATATTCTTTGCATCCTTACCAACTGCAACAATTTTTTTTGTACCTTTTTCTACTGCAACAACCGAAGGTTCATCAATTACAATACCTTTTCCCCTGACATAAATCAAAGTGTTGCAGGTTCCTAAATCAATTCCAATATCTGTTGAAAATCTGTCAAAAAATCCCATAAATCCTCCCGGATTTTTTAATACTTTTGGTAACTCATTATATTTAAAAATATTATCTTTTACAATAATACTTATAAGGAAAATAACAATTTATTTTCCATAAGAAGCAATTTTTGCAAGGGTCGGTGCATGATTAATCTGATATTTCAGGGCTTTTCTCCACTCTGCCCTGGCCTTCACTAAATCACCCTGTTTTTCATAAATAACACCAAGCCCATAATATGCATCGGCAGAATTCGGATTCTTTTCAAGTATTGAATCAAATTCTTTCTTTGCCTCGGTATAATTCTTTTCATCAAGATAGATTGTTCCCAAAAGATTCATGCTTTTTAACACAAGAAAATCATCTGTTGAATCTTTTTTAATTCTGAAAAGATACTGCTTTGCAGCTGCACTCTGATTAACCTTGTAATACTGTTCGGCTATGGAAAGAAGAAGTGCCGGTGATTCACGGACAATCAGAGCTTCCGTGAAGGCAGAAATGCTCTCCATTGGTTTATTCAGGTTTGCATAACTTAAACCAAGGTATTCTGCAATATCGTCGGCCTTATAATCATCTTCCCGGGCCATATTAAGATACTTGATTGCAAGATCTGAGTAATAATATGAAGTAATGGTATTTTTATAAAAATATGCTTTTCCAAGCATATACTCAAGCTGTGGCTTCAGGCTTTTTCTTCCATTGTAAAGCGCAAGCCTCATGCTGTTTATGGATTCATCAAGATATCCCTGTGCCAGAGAAGTATCAATCTGTGAAACAGCCAGAAAGAAGCTTGAATATCCGTGATAAGTAAGGGCTGTATTATTAAACGGCTTTTCTTCAAGAATCTGGCGGGAAATATTATAGCATTCTTCGTAGTCATATTCTTTCCACTTTTCAACCAGAGCCGTTATAGACAGGGAATTATTAAGCCTTGAACGAATAATTTTAACCGTAAAAAACACAGAAACAAAAAGAACTGAAACAACAATTGCAACTGTAATTAAAACAGGAAAAACTTTTCCAGTTTTTCGCACAACTGAACCAGAGGAAAAATTTTGGAAATTATTCTTTTTCTTAAATGCCATAATTCTTCAAAAAAAAAGCAGACAGGACAATAAGCCGGGTTCTGTCATTGTAAAACAACATAACCATCTATCCGAAATACCTGTTACCAGATACCTTTAGCAATATACCCGAAACCTGCACGGAAAACTTAAAACGGCTTCTGCTTTATTTTGCTCCAGATGAGGCTTGCAATGCGTTTTTTGTTACCAAAAAACCGGGAGTCTCTTACACTTCCTTTTCACCCTTACCTTTTTCAAGGCGGTATACTTTCTGTTGCGCTGTCTGTCACTTCAAGAGATATGGAAGAAATTATCCATCTTTCCTGAAACGCCCGGTTATTACCCGGCATCTTTTCCGTAGGAGCCCGGACTTTCCTCACTTTCACTTTATATCATCATAAAGCAAAGCGCGATTATATCCTGCCTGCATTAATACAATTTAAACAAAAACAGCCGTCTTTTTCAAGACGGCCTAAAAGTTTTTTTTATTCTTCAGAATCGTCTGTTTCGTCTAATTCTTCATCGTCTTCTTCATCAGATTCGTCTAAAGAATCCATGTCTTCTGAATCTTCATCAAGATCTTCTCTTTCTTCGTCTTCATCATCATATTCACTATCAGAATCGAAGTCATCATCAGAAAGATCTGCAAGGCTTCCTGCATCATTAAAGAAGGTTTCCTGTGAATCTTCATCAGCATCTTCGTGATAAAGGATTCGGCTGCAATATGGACAGAAAAGAATGCTGTCACCTTCATGAACTTCATTTGCAAACTGTGCAGGAAGAATCATGTGACATCCGGTACATACGCCGTTTCTGACAGCAACAATACCTTCTGAATTTCGCTGGATAATTCTCTGGAATTTGAAGAGAATTTCCTGATCCAAATCTGGAACGATTGATTTTTCTTCTTCAACGAGACCTTCAAGCTCTTCCTTATATTTTGCAATTTCAGAATCAAGCTTGCTGCGGCTTTCGTTCAAATCTTTTTCCTGAGAATCAATCATTTCCTTCTTGAATTTATTGATATCATTCAATTCCTGAAGTTTTCTTTCTTCTTTCTGCAATTCTTTACGAATTTCAGCTTCTTTGAGGGATGCCTCAGAAATCTGTTTGTCCAAAGCTTCGTATTCACGGTGAGTTGTGATGTTATCCATGTTCTTCTCACCTGCTTCACGAGTTTTTACAGCGGCATCAAGATCTAAAGAAAGAGCGTTTACTGTTTCCTTTACAGATTCATATTCATTGCTTTTTTCAATGAACTCTTTCTTAAGCTTGCTTAAAAGCTCTTCCTGAGTTGTAAGCTGCTTTGGAGCATCTGCAATCTTTGCCTCAAGCTCGTACTTTCTTCCAAGAATTACCTGAAGGCTTTTTAGTTTTTCAAAAATTTCTGTAGTAACCATCTATTTGATTCCTTCCCACTTGTATTATCTTATAGAATATACATTAAAAGAGGTTTTATGTCTATATACAAAAAATCACCGGAAACCCTGTCATTCACAAGGTTCTTCCGGTGATCAATAACCTAAAGTTTTAGGTTTCAATATAATCCCGCAATCCGTTTGCGCGGCGCGGATGACGAAGTCTGCGCAAAGCCTTTGCTTCAATCTGACGGATACGCTCTCGGGTAACATTGAAGTAAAGTCCAACCTCTTCAAGAGTCAGTGAATAACCGTCATCAAGACCAAAGCGCATCTTAAGAACTTCCTGTTCACGAGGTGGCAGAGTGCTCAATACCTCACGAAGCTGTTCCTGAAGAAGCGTATATGCAGTCTGTGTTGCCGGATTTTCAACTTCTTTATCCTCGATGAAGTCTCCCAAAGAAGAATCTTCCTCTTCTCCGATTGGAGTTTCAAGGCTGATTGGTTCACGGGCAACATTCTTAACCTGCTTTACACGAGCCAATGGCCATGCAAGCTGCTGAGCAATCTCCTCATCGGTTGGTTCACGGCCCAGCTTCTGCATAAGCTGGCGGCTTTCACGAACAACCTTATTGATCTGTTCAATCATGTGAACAGGTACACGGATTGTGCGTGCCTGATCAGAAATTGAACGGGTAATTGCCTGACGAATCCACCAGGTTGCATAGGTTGAAAA
>CAMHMJ010000013.1 GCA_946186185.1 uncultured Treponema sp.
AACATGCGGGCAGAAACGTTCATTTTGTATCCGTGGGTAAGGTGACCACCGCAAGAGTAGTCGAGACCCATCAGTTTCTGGTTTCCAAAGCGCTTTCTGAGCATATCGAACTGTTCGTCAGTCAAATCATTCAGCGATTTTACGCCAAGTTCTTCAAGAGTTGGTGTTTCTACCTTTGCAGAAAGGATTGCCCAGTATGCAACCAGGTTTGTATCAGCACCAGAGTGTGGCTGAACGTATGCATAGTCTGCACCAAAAAGTGCTTCTGCTTCGTGAGCGGCAACATTTTCAACAGCGTCGATGTTTACACATCCGCCGTAGTAACGGTGCTCAGGATATCCTTCTGCATATTTATCAGTAAGAAGGTTTCCCATAGCAGCCTGTACGTTCAAAGAACAGTAGTTTTCAGAAGCAACAAGCTTTAAGTGGCTTCTCTGGTTTTCAATTTCATTTACGATTGAAGCAGCAATATCCGGACCAACTGCAGCAACCTGCTGAAGGTTTGCAACATAAGCGCACATTGCAGCGTTTGGCTTTCCATTACAGCTGGCCAAATATTCTTCCAATGGTGTTGACATAAATGTCTCCTTAATAACGTTTATAAAACTAAAAAAATCCCGCGGTTAGCGAAAATTTAGGTAATTTTACTTATTTACGCTGCTTTATTCAACAAGAATTTTATCTATTTCTGCGATGTAAAGCTGGTGAAGGTCGCCGTTTGTGTAGTTTTTGTTAAAAGGCTCTTCTTCCATAAAGCCCCGTTTTTCCATCTTCTGGCTGAAAATCTTTTTGCAGATAAGGACAAGACGGGCTTCCTTGAAATACGGAACTTCCTCGTAGTGTTCAACAGTAAGGTCTGCTTCCTTCACCTTGTCGATGTCGCGGCCCGATTTTGTTCCGCACATCGAAAGCATTCGTTTGTATTCACTTTTGAAAAAACACAATGAAAATCTTTCCTGAGAATCTACGAATTCCTTTGTGTATCTGCTCTGACGGATGTAAACGGTTGCACACGGCTTGTTCCAGAAAACTCCAAGAGCGCCCCAGCTTGCCGTCATCATGTTTACCTTACCGTCTTTTTCGGCAGTAATCAGCGACCATTCATCTCCAATCAGAGAAAATACATTTTCGTTCAGCTGTTCTGCAAGAATTTCTTTCATAGTGTTTTCCTTTTTTTAGTTTTTAGCAGTTTTCCTTGATTTTCCGTCGTTGTCTTCATCCGGTTCGTTAGAAAGCATTGCGTTTGTAAGGATTCCAAGAATAAGTGCACATGCAACTGTTCGGATTTCAACGGCACCGAAGGTCAAAACCATTCCGCCGACACCGGTGATAAAGATTACGGAAGCAACAAAGAGGTTTTTGTTCTTGTTCAAATCAACGTTCTGGAACATCTTGAAGCCGGAAACTGCGATAAAGCCGTAGAGGGCGATACATACGCCGCCCATTACGCAGTGAGGAATTGTTTCAAGAAGGGCAACAAGAGGGCTGATGAGGGAAACTACGATACAGAGAACTGCACAGCCCCAGATTGAAATTGTAGAAGCGTTTCGTGTGATTGCAACGCAGCCGATAGATTCACCGTAAGTTGTGTTCGGACAGCCGCCGAAGAGGGTAGAGAACATTGTACCGAAACCGTCTCCCAAAAGTGTGCGTGTGAGACCTGGTTCTTTAAGAAGGTCCTGTCCAACGATTGAAGAAAGGTTTTTGTGATCTGCAAGGTGTTCTGCAAATACAACAAATGCAACCGGAACATAGCCGGTGAAGATTGTGATGAGGTATTTTACAAGAACGTCGTGTGGAACATTTGCAAAGGCATCTTTTCCTGCAAGAAGGAAGGTGAATTTAGGGAGTGAAATGTATCCGCTGATGCTCTTGAAATCAAGTGAAGTAAGGGCGCCGTAATCGATTACCTTGAGGGCTTCGTTTTCTGTTGCGTATCCGATGAGGGCAAAAATTGAAGCAAGAACATAACCTGAAAGAATACCGATGATGAAAGGAAGAAGCTTTCCAACTTTCTTTCCGTAAGTTGAACAGAGCATTGTAACTGCAAGAGTGAAAAGCCCGCAGATGAGGGTGATGTTGTGGCTTCCGCCAAGAACGTTGCTTCTCATAAGGTCGCCAACTGCGTTTCCGGAAAGGCTCAATCCGATGATTGCAACTGTAGGTCCGATGATTACCGGCGGCATAAGTCTGTCAATCCATTTTACGCCAAAGATTTTTACGATAAGAGCAATGATTACGTAAACAAGACCTGCCATTGCGGCACCGATGATAAGACCCCAGTATCCAACCTGTTCTGAAAGGTCAAGAACGGCAGCGCCCTGGAATGCACTGAACATTGAGCCGATGAAGGCGAAAGAACTTCCCAGGAAAACCGGGCTTGAACTTTTGGTGAAAAGCAGGTAGATAATTGTTCCGATACCTGCGCCAAAGAGGGCTGCCGAAGCAGAAAGATTGTGTCCTATAATTGCAGGAACAGCAATCGTTGCGGCCATAATTGCAAGAAGCTGCTGTGTAGCAAATGCAAAAACCTTCAAAAATCTCGGTCTGTCTTTAATTCCGTAGATCAAATCCATTTTTTTTTAACTCCTGTTTAATGGTGAAAATATCAAGTTTGAATTATTTTTATAAAACTCGAATTTTTGGTTAATAAATTATACGACTAAGAACGGAGACTTTCAAGAATTTAAATACCCAGAATTTAAATGCCCAGCCCTATATAAAATACACTTCCGGGCCATAATCTGGGGTTTGCTATATTTCTTTCAGGGCTGCTTTAATTTCTTCTATATTAAATGATGTTTTCTGTTTCTGTACTGCAAGAATTGCGGCCCGGTTTATTACGGATTCAATCTGGGCGCAGGAAAAGCCGTTAAAGAGAGAAGACAGGTTTTCAGAAGAAACACTTTCGTCAAATGATTTTCCGGCCAGGTACATATCGCAGAGCTTTTTTCTGGCATCTTTATCCGGATAAGGAACAGTGTATTTTGCGTCAAAGCGTCCCGGCCGGATAAGAGCCTCGTCTAAGGCGGCGCGGCTGTTGGTTGCGGCAACTACAATTATTCCAGGATTTGCTTCAAAGCCGTCCAGTTCATTTAAGAGGGCGGTAACAATCCGGGTATTTTCTGTTTCGATTGCAGAACCGGAATAATTTCTTTTTGTTCCGATTCCGTCAAATTCGTCGATAAAAACAATGCAGGGTGCTTTTCGCCGCGCCTTACTGAAGAGCAGCTTTACCTTCATTGGACCGATTGCCATAAACATGCTTTCAAAGTCTGTGGCCTTTGCGGGAATAAAGTTTACTTTTGCTTCACCTGCCAGAGCCCGGGCAAAAAGCGTTTTTCCGTTTCCCGGAGCCCCCTCTAAAAGAATGCCTTTCGGAAGTCGGATTCCCCGCTTTGCATATTCAGCCGGCGCCTTTAAAATCTGCACAATCTGAGAAAAATCGCTTTTAAGGTCGTCCATTCCTACGATGTCGCTGAATTTTACTCCGGTTTTGCGAACAACCTTAAAGGTATTGGGGCTTATGAACTTGAAGAAAACTGCGGCAATGATTCCGAAAAATACGATGTAGAACAGGGCGTCGAAAATCAGCGAAAAGATTTCTTCCGAGCTTTTTTCTTCCTTCACTTTAACGCCCTGTAAAAGCAGCCGCTCCTTCAGGTCGCTTGAACCCGGGTTTTCAGTTTTGAAGACCTTGTTCCCGGCGCTAGAAAGGTTTGCTGCATCCGGGGTGCCGGTTTCCGGGCTTGAGCTTTGTGCTTCCAGGGAACTGTTTCCAGTGTTGCAATTTTTGATGTTAAATAGAAGAATCTTGTCTTTTATGGTTACCCTGTCGATTTTTCCGCTTTCAAGAAGCCCGATAAAATCAGAATAAGGCATGGATTCGCTTTTTCCAAATATTCCGGAAGATACGGAATCCGGAAGAAGCAGAAATACGCACGCCGCCACACAGAGGATCGCGGTCAAAAGTGGAATAATTTTTTTTGTCCTGATTTTTTTCATTTTGCGAATCCCCTGTTATTTGTTCCCTGAGTTTTGTCGGCAAGAGAGAAACGGAATGTTTGCTTACTGCCCCGGGAGGGCTTTCTAAACTTTTTTGTTTCTGCCGGCCAGTCTGTTTTTTACAGGCCTTTTCCTTCGTCGATTCCCATGCGGATGTTCAGGCACTGAACGGCTGCTCCGGAAGCGCCTTTTCCAAGGTTATCAAAGCGGCTTGTGATTACGATTCTTTCGTCATTTCCGTAAACAAAAATCTGCATATTGTTGGTACCGGCCAGGGTGTTTGCAGGAATAAACTGTTCCGGAAGAACGCCTTCTCCCATAAACGGCGGAACTGTTACAAAATTTGAGCCGGAAGCCTTGTAGTGCTCAAAAAGAGCGTCCCGAACCTGAACTGCCGTTACCTTTTTTGGAAGAAGTCTTGTGTGAAGGGCAACAGTTACAGTCATTCCCTGGAAGTAGTCGCATACATAAGGCATAAAAATCGGTTCGTATTCAAGACCGCTGATTTTCTTCATCTCTGGAAGGTGCTTGTGCATCTGGGTAAGGGCGTAAAGCCGCGGAGAATTCAGTCCTTCGTCCCTTCCTTCTGCTTCATACTGAGCAATTGCTTTTTTTCCTGCTCCCGAATATCCGCTTACTGCGTGAACAGTTACCGGGTAGTCCTTCGGCATGATTCCAGCCTTCACAAGAGGGTAGGCGATTGCAATAAAGCCCGAAGCGTAGCAGCCCGGAACCGCAATTCTGTTTGATTTCTGAATTTTTTCCCTGAAAGAAGCGTCCAGCTCCGGAAAACCGTATGCCCAGTCCGGGTTTGTGCGGTGCGCCGTAGAAGCGTCGATAATTACAGTGTTCGGGTTTGTGCAGAGCTCTGCGCTTTCAATTGCCGCAGCATCCGGAAGGCACAAAAAAGTGTAATCCGAAGCATTTATCATTTTTGCCTTTTCAACCGGATCCTTTCGTTTGTCTTCATCGATCTGAAGAATTTCGATATCGTCTCTTTTGCTGAATCTTTCAAAAATCTTAAGTCCGGTAGTACCTTCTTTTCCGTCTATAAAAACTTTCACTGCCATTATGGTTCTCCTGAGTGCGGCCGCTTGAGGCCTGTTAATAGTATGCCTAATATAGCGAAAAGTTGTGTTTTTGGGAATTCGTTTGTGATTTTTTGGAGGGACAGCTTGATTCCAGTCTACTGCTGTCCCTGGCTGAAGCAGCCTTATTTCTCCCTGAAATCCTTAGGAGTTTTCGGTGTTCAGTTCTTTTACCTGTTCAACAGTGAGATTGGTAAATTGAGAAACTTTTTCAATCGGCATGCCATCTTTTAATAGATTGATGGCAATTTCCCGAGAAGATTCTGCAATGCCTTCAGAACGGCCACGTTCAAGTCCTTCTTCAATTCCTTTCTGAGTTGCCACATACAGCCTTGTTTTTTCATCAGAAACGTGCATCCAGTAGCGGCTTTCGTGGTACCAGTTTGCTTCGTCCTGACTGACATGATCTAGAACTGTAAATGCCATAGAAATCCCCCTGTTTTGTTTCGCTAATTTCTGAATGTATTCCTGTTTTTCAGGATTCGCTCCGTACAAGAAGAATTTACCCCACATTTGGGCCGGTGTCAATGAATCAATATCGTCTGAGATTTTGGCAATTTTTGGAAGCTCCATAAAAATCACGTTCATTGTGCCGGAAATTCGGCGGCCATTTTCGTTCCGAAGGAGATAATGGTTCACGGAGTTTTCTTCATCCTTATCAAAGATAAAATTCAGCACAGAAATCTGAAATACTTCGGGAATATCAAGCCAGGCTGAACCTTTCGGCGTGTAGTGATTCAAAAGGTGGGCTACATGGTATTCAGCCCGCTTTCCGTAGTCTGAAGAATCGTTTCTGCCCTGCATTTCAATGTTTGCAATTTTGCCGTCCACCTTGCAATTGATGTCGAACTCGCTCTGCTTGTCGGAAATCGCCTCGCCGGAAAGCTCGTTGGGCTGCAAAACTACATCGGTGACTGGCTTTCCGATTAAGTCGCACAAAAAACAGGTTAGCGCCTGGTGGGACTCTTCAGAATCAGTGGTAAACAAGATTTTAAAAATCGGGTCGATACAGGGATTTAAAAGGGCTGTTGGGAATGGGCGCAAAGTTGGCTTCAGCGGTTTTGAAGGTTGAACCGAAGACGAGGTCTGCGGTGTAAAAGTCTGAGTATTCATAAGTGCTCCGAAAAATTGGATAAAGACACGACTGTGCCTTAAGTCCAACTGCCAATTTCAGAAGACCTGTGGTAAAACCCGTGCAGCGCAAAAAAAATGGTCGGGGAATTGCCGGATAATAAATAGTTAATCGAAGCGTTCGTGTAGAAGCACACGGCCTCGTTACGCACTATCCGCAACCGGCAATTAAAATTGGAATTTAAGAAAGCAACTGCAACTTTTACTTACTCAAAATTACTTACATTTTTGTTCGTAATCAAGAGAAATCTATTAAGTTTTTAAAAAATTTGCTTTTTCTCCAAACTGTGCGATAATGACTGTGTATGTCTGCGGTTTTAGATTGGAATTAGTCTGTCTGCATTCTCGCCCTTCATCATAAAAAGTGTAAGAAACCGTGAAATTTCGCCGAAATATATAGAAGAGAAGTATAGTCAGTTTTTTACAAGGGGGGCAAATATGAAAAAAAATGTATTCTCAATTTTCTCAATACTCTCAGTATTGGCTTTTTTGGTAACCGGTCTTTTCACTTCCTGTGAAGTCGGTCTTGGTGAAGCGGTAGATACCTATCCGCCAACTCTCACTCTGGATTACCCGGCTAACGATGGTATTACGGTAATGAATACCTTCCAGATGCGCGGTGAAGCAAAGGATGAAACCTATGTTAAAACCGTTGAGGTAATTGTAAAAACTATTCCTAAATCCAATAAGGAAGAAAGCACTGTTCTTCAGAAATATCTTGCTGAAGTTGATACCAAGGCTAAAACCTGGTCCTGTTCAATTAACAACAAGGATGACGCCGGAAATTTTGAAATTCCTGACGGAGAATACACTTTCCAGATGATTTGTACCGACTCATCTGACCGTACAACTGAACTTTCCCGCGTATACAAAATCGATAACACTGCCCCTGTTGTCGTATTGAAGCGCCCTGGTCTTGATGACAGTTACGGACGAACAATCAAAGTAACTGGTGATATTTCCGATGAAAACGAACTTTCTGCCCTTTATTTTACTGCCTACCGAAATAAGGGAACAGAAGACGCTCCTGAATTTGAATTAATCGGAACTCAGAAATATGAAAATATCTCCGGTGTCGGACTTGAACTTATCGTTGGACGCTATTTTGATTCTGAAGACGGTTTAAGCGACAGCGAAATCGCTCAGAAAAAGATTTACGATGCATATTATGACTCAACTGTGGGAGGAACACAGAATTTCTACTGTATGGTAGAGGTTGCCGACAGCGCAAAAGAATATCGTGGAAACCTTAAAAGTACCACTGCAGCTTCCCCGGCTGCAACGCTTTCAGATGCACTGGCACCTGCAGGCGGAACTTACGAAGGTGAAGTAAGCGGAAACCTTTCAACCTGCTATTATCTTTACAGCTCAATCTATGATGATATTTACTCAAAAAATGGATTTAACATCACCAACAGTGATCTTGTTTCCATTTATAACGGTTCTTTCACTGAAACCAGCAAGGTAAAGATTGCTAATGTAAAGGAAACCCTTGAAAAGTATGCAATTAATACTTCAGCAATTTCAGCAAGTGTTTCATCCTTCAGCTTGAACCCGGATAACTCTCCGCGCTTTAAGGTTCTTGGTCTTGGAGACGCTTCAAATGTAAAGTCAGTTATTAAAAACAGCGATATCAACATTGAAATTTCCCAGGGACGAGACGGAATTTCCCTTCGTTCAAACAGTATCAGGGTTGAATTGCAGGAAGCAGAGGCTCTTGCAAACGGAACCTACAAGAAAACTGGCAACAATATTGTACTTCTTGAATCTTACAACAAATATACAGAAATGCTTTCTTCCGACGATGCTTCTGAAGCAAGAAAGGGTGAACTTTACAAAACCTACTGGACTTCACTGAAGAAGGATGAAGATAACGTATTTAACGATGAAGCCACAAAAATTACATTTGGTATTGAGTTAAACGGTCTTTCTCCATTAAGCGAAGTTTATAAAACCGGAAAAAAATACTATGTAAGCGTAGAAGGCTGCGACTACGAAGACAACGAAATTGAATCTGCTGCATCGGATTACATTCTTGCATTCCAGAACGGTTCTGCCCCGATTATCAATGTCACCGGCGGAACAGAAGACAACTCCGTTCAGAGAACCCCTGTGGATTTCTCTACCAGCCGCTCACTTTCTGTTTCTGGTGCTCCGATTTTCAATTATTCTGGAACTCTTGATTCTGACTCAGGTATCGAAGATCTTAAAGTCTTCTATTACATAACTGTAAAAGACGAAAAACCTGCAAAGGGTGAAACTGTTAAAACCTGGTCAACAAAGAAAGAGGACTATGCAGACAGAACCGCTGTAATTACAGAAAATACAGATTCTTCTGTTGAAGTTCCTTTCCTCTGGAGTCTTGAAATTCCTGAAGGAAGCGAAGATTTTGCAGAGCTCTATGAAATGGCTCAGGCAGACGGCAAGGATCTTTCTGACGGACTTTACCTGTATACAATTTACTTCTACGGCTATGACGGAAGCCAGAAAACTTCAACTGTAAGCCAGCGTGTTCATGTTGATACTCAGAAGCCAGTAGTTACCATGGATGGTGTTACTCCTCTTGTAGAATATGAGGAAGCATCTGACCTTCCGTACGAAGACATGGCTATAAAAACTGATTATGTTAACGGAACTGTTACATTCAAAGGAACTGTAAGTGATAACTACACCCTCAACAATACAATTGCCCGGGCATATCTTTTAGAGGCAGACGGAACTAAAACTTCTGAGACAGCCTTTGCAACTGAAGAATTTGGTGATTCAATGTCCTTCTCATTCGTGGTAGATACTTCCAGCGTAACAGAGCCGAAGGACATGCTTGTTGAAATTGAATCAACCGATAAAGCAGGAAACACGGGCGATGTTGTTACAAAAAAAGTCCGCATCGACCAGCGTACCGATGAACCTCGCTTTATTCCTTCCAATGCAGACAAGACAATTCTTGATGTTACAAAACTGAACGAAAGTACAAACATGTTCGGAAAAACCAGCAACAACAAAATCATGGGTACCGTAACCGATGATGATGGAGTATGGGGCTGGCAGGCATATTATTCAGCCGGAACTTCAGAGCAGACTGCAAGCGAATGGAAGCTCTTTGCTTCAAACACAGGTATTGAATCAACTTCTGCAAATATTACCGTAGATCTTTCAAAAATTTCCGGATTTACTGAAGGCATTTATAAAATCAAAATTGAAGTAAAGGATATTGTAAAGGGTAAAGGAGCCGTTGCAAATTCTCAGGTTACTTCTTCTGATGAATTCTTTATTGCCATCGACGAAGCCGCTCCTGCTCTTACCATTACAACTGAACAGAACTCTTATGTAAGCGGGACTGAAGGTGCTACCGTTAAGGGAAAAATCAGCGACGGAAGCCAGGAAATCAAGAGCTTCAAGCGTACTGTTTACCGTGTCGTAACAACAACGAACGATGAAACAGGAGAAAGTTCTGTTACAGAAATTGCAATTCCAGAAAAGGATATTCTTTCAATATTGAGCGCACCCAGCGGCTCTGCAATTAAGAACGGTCTTGAGTTCACAGATGTAATCGATTTGAACGGCGAAAAAAATCCTGGCCGCGTAAAATATTATATTACAGATAAATACGACCGCGAAAGTACAGCGGAATTCACATATATCATCGATAATGAAGACCCGACAGTTACCCTTTCTGAAGATTTAGTTGATACAACAGTCTTCCTTGCAAAGGGAAATGCAATCAAGGGTATCAGCGGTACCGCAAGGGATAATATCGAAAACGGACTTTCAAAGGTTGAATACATTATTTCTGCCTCTGAAACTGCTGCAGGTATCACAGAAACAGACTGGACAGCCTTCACCGGAACAGGAAAATGGAATTCTACAATCAACTTTGGTGAAGAAGCCGAAGGAAAGAAATACGTTTACATCCGCGCACACGATGCTGCCGGAAATAAAACAGATGCTGAAAATTACGCGCGCATTCCGGTAATCATTGATGCTGCTGCACCTGTATTCGATGCAAGTGCATTCAAGGTTGAATATGCTGATGAGAGTGGCGATGATGTTCCTTCTTCAGAAGACGGTGCTACACGCTATGCAAACAAACTCTTCAAGATTACCGGAAAAGTAACAGACGATTATTTTGCAAAACTCACCTGTTCTGTATCCGGAAACTTGAATACAGATGACATGAACGAAAACGGTGGAGTATTCACCTGGAAAAATTCTTCACTGGAGGATGGAAGCAAAACCTACAACTTTACGGCAACGGACAAAGCTGGCCAGATTACAACTTATCCGGTTACAATCGTAATCGATAGAACTGCTCCAACGCCAAAGCTTGGTCTTGCTTCATACTACTCACTTACTGGCACAACCTACACAGTAAACGAAAAGATTACATTTACAGGAACCGTAACTGATGCAAATGAACTGAAATCTACTGTAATCAGCGCTGTAAAAGCTGATGACGCAACAGAAACTCCTGTAACTGCAGGTGGAATTCTCCCGATAACCGCTTCAAATGCTTCTAACTTTACAGAAAGCTTTGATACAACAGCTCTTGAAGACGGCGTTTACATTTTCACTGTAACTTCAACCGATGTTGCCGGAAACGTTGGAACTGCACAGATTAGGGTAAGCATTGATCAGGAAACTGATAAACCATTAATCACCTTCTCTAACGCAGATTCTGCTGTAACAGTTCTTTCAGATGTAAACGAACAGAGAAACCTCTTTGGTAAAACTTCAAACAATAAGATTCTTGGCTCTGTAAGCGATGACGATAAGGTTGGAACAATTACAGTTCAGTACACAACCGACTTTGACAACGCCGCCACAGAAATCCCTGCTGGCTCATGGCACACAATTGGAACCTACACCGCAACCGGTTCAACCTACAATCTTTCTATTGAACTGAAGGATGAAGACGGAAACAAGCTTTCTGAAGGTGACTACCGACTCCGTGTAATTGCAGAGGATTCAAAGAACCCTGAAGTAGACGGCACAGTTCCTGCTTCAAAACAGACCATCGTCGGTCCGTTCTACATCGGTATTGATGAGGGACTTCCTGTAATCGATATCAACAGACAGGACGGAGAAATGCTTGCCGCAGAACAGTCTGTTTCTGTAACCGGTAAGGTAAGCGACGGAAGCGGTGTTGTAACTCTCAGCCGCTACCGCCAGAAGGTAAAGAATGACGGATCCCTTGAAGAGGCTCGTGAAGAAACAACTATCACATCTGTAACTGGTAATACAAATGCAACAGAGTGGACCGATAACTTCACTTCCCTTGCTTCAAGCGAAGTTCTGACATATAAGGCAACCGACAAGTACGGCCGTGAGTCTACAAAGTCTTTCAAGTATCAGGTTGATGATGCTGACCCGACTATTGATGTAGCGGCTCCGGAAGCAGATTCCTTCCTTGGTTCTGCTTATGGAAACACAACAAAGGCATTCAGCGGAACTGCAGCTGATACAAATGGAACCGGAAAATCTGGTGTAAAGGAAATTCTTTATCGTGTAGGAACAATTAACGGTTCTTCCGTAGATTATGGAACAGCCCTGGCTGCCGGTACTGCAAACTGGCACGACACATGGCTTAAGGCTGACGGAACAACAACCTGGAACGCCAACATTGAACTTGGAAATTCATCTTCTAAGAAGAAGGTTCAGATTCTTGCTGTGGATGGTGCAGACCGCATTTCTACAATTGAAGAAAGAACGGTAACTGTAGATGCTGTTATTCCGGTAATCACAATCAATTCTGTAACAGATACAGTGAACGCTGCTTCAAGAACTGTAACGGCTCAGGAAGGAACCTATTATGTTCAGTCCGGCTACACAATTTCCGGCACAATTACCGAAGAAAATCTTGATACTTTGAAGATTTCCGGTGTCCTTGTAACACCGGTAGATAATGGAGACGGAACCTATTCATTCTCTCATTCTGTAACTTCTCCAGATGCAGGACAGAGCACAATTTCAATTGTTGCCCTGGATAAAGCAGGACAGCAGAAGGATTTGAGCCTGAATGTGTTCTACGATACATCGGCTCCAACTCCAAGCTTTACCATTACCCCAATCTTCAGCGCAAAGGGCTGGGACGGAACGACCCGCGAAAACAATGTAAACGGAAACGTAACAATCAAGGGAACTTCTGTTGATGATGATAAGGTTGCTTCTTCTCACCTTGTAATTAAATATGCCAACGGTGCAAAAGCCGGGGTAAAGGTTTACGACAGAGACACAACTAACCCTACAAACTTTACAGGTGATGTACCTCTGTCTCTGTTCATCGAAGGAGACGGATACAATTACCTTGGAACAACTGTTAAGATTGATGACAGACAGTTGTATACAGTAGAACTTACTTCTACAGACCGTGCGGGAAGGGTAGGAATTGCTACTTCTGAGGTTTATGTTGATGAAAGCACGGATAAACCGATCGTAACTCTCTCTAATACAAATGTAGATATTAATAGTGCCGCTGATGTTTCTTCTGAAAGCGGTCACAACCTCTTTAACCAGACTTCAAACAGCAAGATGCTTGGTACAATCACTGATGATGACGGTATTGCAAGCATCGTAGTAGAGTACGCAGCCGTAACAAACGGAACTGCTGCTTCTTATGAGACTGAACCGTTGTTCTCAGTTTCGAATGTGGGAACAACCTACAACTTTGCCGCAGATTTGAAGAAAAACGGTGCTTCCCTGAGTGAAGGCAAGTACAAGATCCGTATTACAGTTCTTGATACCACCGAAGCTGCTGCAAATCACAAGACTGTAGAAGAATTCTATCTCGCTATCGATAACGGTGCGCCTTCAATTACCGTATCAACTGGCAGCGGATATATGAAGGATAACTTCACTGTTGAAGGAAAGGTAAGTGATGCAGCCCTCAAGACAATCTACCGATATGCTGTAACACAGGGAATTCTTGCTTCAACTCCAAGTGCAAAATGGGAAGCAGGTTCTGCTTCAAATACAATTGAATATAACTCAACAACTAATGTATGGACGGACAGTTATTCTGGAATTACTGAACCAGGAACTGTAGCTTATATTGCTGCAGATGAATACGGTCAGAGCACTGAAGTTTCGTGGTCTTATCTCTTTGATAATACCGCTCCAACAAAGGCTCCTGGATGGACACCTTCTGACATGAGCGCATGGAGCAAGAACAGTGCACAGCAGTTCAAGATTCCGGTATCTGATGAATGGAATGTAACCGGAGATTACCTGTATGATTCATGTTCAGGAATTTCTACTGTAAATATCAAGGTAGATTCAGATGACGCTTCTACAATGGCATTGGGAAGTGCTTATGATGAATTTGAAAAGACTGTCCAGACATCAACAGGTCCTGAGCAGGTAAAACCATATAAGTACTATAACTCAACACAGATTCTTAAGGACGGACATCATACCGTAGTAATTTCTGCTTCGGACAATGCAAATCCGGCAAATACAGCTGCAAATCTTGCAACCTACGAAGTAAACATCGATACAACGGCTCCAAAGTATACTCTGTACACTGACGAAAATGACGAAACTAAAACATATGCCGTAAAGGCTTCTAAGTTCCTCCTTACAGCCGCAGATGTTGCCGCTCTTGGCACAACTCCATTTACTCTCAAGGTAAAACCAAGCGATGCAAACGCTGAAGCAGTCGGTGGAGCAGTCAGCGGAATCAAGGAATTCAAGCTTTACGACGGAAATACTCTCATTGATTCTTCAAAATATGAACTTAGCCCTGCGGCAAACGGCACAACTGGCATTTTTGCAAGCGGCGTTGAATACACCTTTACATTGAATGCTTCTGCCGTAAACCAGACCGGAAACCACAACTTCTACGTTGAAGCAATCGATGGTGCCGGAAACTCTGTAAAGGAAAGCGTAAGCGTAAGCATTGATACAACGGCTCCTGTAATTTCTGTAAATGACCCGAGCCCTTATGTTTCTGTAAGCGGAGCAAGAAAATACAATGGTATCATCACAATCAGCGGTAAGGCTGAAGATGAAACCGAGCTTGGTACAACAGGTGCTCTTGAATACGAGGTTCTCTCAAGTGCAGGAGCATCCCTTTCTCCTCGTGTTACAGGAACTGTTGACCTTACAGGCGGAAAATCAAGCGACTTCAGCTTTGATATTGATACAACCGCCCTTACCGGAAGCAACGCAACCGGAACCTTCAAGATTAAGGTTACTGCAAAGGATAAGGTTCAGAATACTGTAGATAACTCTGCTGCTCTTGCAGACGGTTCTTCTAAACTGATTTTGAACGTAGACCAGACAACAGATAAGCCAGTTGTAAAGCTTTCTAACGCAAATGTTAAGGTTACAACAGAAGCCCAGATCAGTTCTACAACAGTTACAAGCGAAACTGCTAGTGCAAACAAAGGTAACCTCTTTGGTATGGGTAACGATTCAATCTTTGCAAGCGCAACCGATGATGACGGTATTGCAGGCATTGAACTCAAGGTATTCTACAACGGAAGCTACAAGACTGTTCACAAAGTGGGAGACGAATCAAAGCCTTACTTTGAGGTAACAGACTCTCCTACAAGTTATCCAATGGAAATTGACCTTACTAAGGTTCTTCCACAGGTAAGCGGCTCTACAACTCATTACGCCGGAACCTACAAACTTGCCATTGTTGTAACAGATATCTACAATACAAGCACAATGTCTAACAGGACATTTACTGTAAACGATGACGGCGTAAACGGCGTATACTTTGCTTACGATGATGACCTTCCGGTAATCAATGTAACTAAGATTAATGACAGCACTTATGCAGATTCAATGTGGACTCAGACAAACTCTAAGGTTTACATTGTAGTAAGCGATTCTTCAAGTTCTGACAGCCACACAGGTCTTACTGTAACAAACGATGTAATTCAGGTTTGGAACGGAACATCTTATGTTGATCGTGCTAGGGCTTCCGGAGAAAATGCAACAATTTCTTGGAGCTCAACTGATAACGCATTCATCCATAATGCGGTAAACGAAAACTTTACTTATAAGCGAAAATACACCGTAACTGACAAGTACGGCCGAAGTTCAACCAAAGAAATTTCATACATGGTTGATAATGAAAAACCTGTATTCCACACGGATAAGGTTTCTGTACAGGGAACAAACAACAGTGCAAGCAATACTGTAGCAACATCTTCCCTTGCTTCGACCTGGTTCAGTACAAGCTCACTTAAGGTTGTAGGTGATGCCGGTGCCCTTGTGGAAGCAAATCCGGAAACTGTACTTATTACAGTTGGTACTGATTCAACTCCTGTAAACCCGACAAATTCTGATTCAAATAAGGGCTTTGGAACAACGCTCCAGCTGTCAGAAGGTGCAAATACAATCAAGTTTGACGCAACAGATAAGGCAGGCTATTCAGCAGACCAGGTATCTATTACGGTTTATGTTGATACAGTTGCACCGACCTGTTCAAGCATTGCTGCAAGCGACAGCTTTATTTCAGGCGCAGATGTTGCAGCCCTTGGTACAACTCCGTTCAAACTTTCTGTAACAGTTTCTGATGCAACAAGCGGAATTTCTTCATTCAGGATTTACGACGGAAATACGGATATAACCGAGCACTTTACAATTCCTGCTGCAAGCGGAAACAAAACTTATGAGTTTGCATTAAAAGCTGCTTCGGCTAGTACAGTAATTACTACAGGAACTCATACATTTGCCGTAGAAACCTACGACCTTGCAGGAAACAAGGTAAAAGACACAGTTTCTGTTGCAGTAGATGTAACCGCTCCAACTCTTGAATTCAACGAAGTTTCTCCTTATGTAAATGTTACAAGCGGAGATACAACCGTAAGAAAGTACAACGGTGTTGTTACAGTAAGCGGAAGGGCAAAGGATGAAACTGAACTTGGTACAACTGGAGCCCTTACTTATGAAATCTTAAAATCTGACGGAACAAGCTTTAGTCCTAAGAAAGAAGGAACTGTAAACTTGGTCGGAGGACTTTCAAGTGACTGGACATTCGATGTAGATACAACTTCGCTTTCTGCAACGACAGGTACCTTCAAGGTTAAGGTAACTGCTCTAGATAAGGTTTCTAATGCAGCGGATAACAGTTCAAGCCTAATTGTTCTGAACATAGATCAGACAACCGATAAGCCTGTAGTCAAACTTTCTAACGCAAACGTTCTTGTTACAACGGCAGCCCAGATAAGCAATACAGCAGTAACAAGCACAACGGCAAGTGAAAACAAAGGTAACCTCTTTGGTATGGGTAACGATTCAATCTTTGCAAGCGCAACCGATGATGACGGAATTGCAAGCATTGAACTTAAAGTATTCTATGATGACGGAACAGGTTCTGGCTCTTATGTAACCGTTCACAAAGTTGGTGATGCAACAAAGCCGTACTTTGAAGTATCCGATAGTCCAACAAGCTATGCAATGGAAATTGACCTTACAAAGGTTCTTTCTCAGGTAAGAAATTCTAACACAAGCTACGCTGGAACATACAAGCTTGCCCTTGTTGTAAAAGATATTTATAACCAGAGCAGTCTTACAAGCAATACTTATACTGTAAACTCAGACAGTGTAAACGGCGTATACTTTGCATACGACGACGACCTTCCAACAATCAATGTAACTAAGATTGGTAGTTCAAATTACACTGACGGAATGTGGACTACTGTTAATGCAGATGTTGTAATTACAGTAAGCGATTCTTCAAGTTCTGATAATCATACAGGTCTTACTGTTACAAACGAGACAATTCAGTGGTGGGATGCTAATCAGAGTACTTATGTAACAGGAACAGCTGGTACCGGCGAAAGTGCAACAGCTGTCTGGGACGAACCAAATAGCGTATTCAAACATTCAACTGTAAACTCTGATAAGACTTACAAGCGAAAGTATCGCGTAACCGATAAATACGGCAGAAGTTCTACAAAAGAAATCTCTTACGTTGTAGATAACGTAGTGCCTGTATTCAATCTTGATAATGTTGCACTCTTCGGTTCAAGCCCGAGCATTGGAACTGGAGTAACTGCAGCTGACGGCGTTGTAATCGGAACTTCAAAAGATTACTGGTTCAATTCTGATGCTGTAAAAGTAATTGGACGCGGAAGTGCAGCTGGACAGGCACTTGTTGAAGAGCACCCTGAAAGCGTAACAATTACTGCAGGTGGAACAAATTATCCTGTAAACCCAGGTGAATTTAATAAATTCAGTACAACAATCAGTTTTGCAGACGGTGAAAATACAATCAAGTTTAATGCAACTGATAAGGCAGGAAACTCTGCTGTCGAAGTAACTCAAACTTTGAAGGTTGATACAAAGTCGCCTGTAATTTCAAGTGTAAGCACAAGTGCTGCTGCAATAAACGGTTCAAATATCAGTAATCCGTTCTATATCACAGTAGCTGCTTCCGATGCAAATTCTTCTGCAACTGGTGGAAAAGTCAGCGGAATCAAGGGCTTCACGGTTTACGACGGAACTACAGAACTTGCTGCCGCTAAATACACAGTCCGAACAGGAACGGCGGCAACTTCTGCAGTAGCTTCGGCTACAAACGGCGTTTACGCAGACGGAACATATTACATCCATCTTGACTCAAGCGTACTTACAACCGGCGATCATACCTTCTATGTAGAAGTAACTGATAATGCTGACAATACCAGCAAGGAAAAAACAGCTCTCATAAGCATCGACGTAACGCCTCCTACAATGAGCTGGAACGTTCCAAGTCCGTTCGTTCAGGGCGAAACTGATAAGCTTTACAACGGAATCATTACCGTTAGCGGTACAGTAACTGACGAAACCCTTCTTGCAACAGACAATCCAACGGCCGCTGAAAGTGCTACAACACGAAGCGTAAGCTGGGAAGTTAAGACTTCAGCCGGTGCAAGCCTTGCAACTCCTGTTAAGGGATATGCAGTGCTCAGCGGAAACAAGACAAGTAGTTTCAGTTTTGATATTGATACAACAAGAGTTCAGACAGAAACTGGAACTTACCGAATCTACATCACAGCAAAAGATAACGTAGGAAATACGGTATCTAAGGCAGGTAGTGGTTCTGGCGCCGGAGTAGATTACATCGAACTTAAGATTGACCAGACAACTAACAAGCCGAAGGTAGTTATTTCAAGTCTTGAAGAAGTAACTGAATACAGTTCAGAATACCCTGCAAGAAACCTCTTTGGTATGGGTAACACTATTATTTACGGTACTGTAACCGATGATGATGGTGTTTCTGCTGTTACAATTAAGATTGATGATACAGTTATACAGGATGATACAATTCCGGATAATCACCCGACAAGCTATGCAATTGCAATCAACCTTGAGGGAATCGAAATTAATGGTGAAAAGATTACATCCGGCGCTCATACATTCACAATCGAAGTAACAGACTGTTCAACGGGTCTTAGCGATACAAAGTATGTGGACAATAAAGACATTAAAGACATCTACTTTGCTTACGACAACGACCTTCCTACAATCAGTGTTGCCCGCTGTAACGATAAGGATTACACCAACAATATGTGGGGTAAAGCGGAATTCGACGTATACATTTCAGTTCAGGATGAAACTGATATGACCGGCGAAAATCTTAAAGTTGAATGTACAGAGATTAAGCGAAGTGATGACGGAAAAACAGGAACTTATGACGATTATACTCTTCCTGAAGGAACTGTTGAAACAGTCGTATGGACACCAAGCTTAACAATTGACGATAATGGAACCCCTGGAGATACTTCAGACGATACTGTAATCACCAATGTATGGAAGTGTCCGACACACAGTAACGAAGGTTACTTCCAGAGAACTTACAAAGTAACCGATAAGTACGGACGAAGTACAACAACCGCGATTAACTACATAGTTGACGGTACGGTTCCTGAATTCAATAACAGTTTCATAACTGTTCAGGGAACAAGCAACAGAGGAACAAGTGCTATTTCAATAAGCACCTTGAATACTGAAGAATACAGCGATACCTGGTTCTCAAGCAGTTCTATCAAGATTTCGGGATCTGGTTCTTCTTACACGGGTAACAATACTGCAATCAAAGAGCAGAACGTTGAAACTCTTGTAATCAACGCAAACGGCACACAGTATCCTGTAAATACCGGAACGAACAATAAATTCAATTCTACAGTTGACTTTGAGGACGGAAGTGCAAAACAGTTCAGCCTTACTGTAACGGATAAAGCTGGTAACTCTGCAAATGCAGGTCCATTCACAGTAAATGTAGATACAACTGCACCGACAGATGTAACAGGCGAACTTAAGAAGGCTGACGGAAGTACGGCAGTTTCTGATAATTCAATTATAAACGACACTGTATTGAAGCTTTCTGTAAAGGCAAAGGATACAACCAGTGGAGTGAAGACTATTTACGTCGGAAAAACACCGGGCTTCCCTAAGACTGAAGCAATCAAGACGGAAGTGCTTACAAGTGCAAATGCTACTGCTGCCGGATATTCTGGAATTATTACGCTTAATGTTGGTGACAGCACAAGCGGAAATAAAGAATACCTTGCAGATGGAACTTACTCTCTCTATATTCGCGTAGAAGACCTTGCTGGAAACATCACAGATGGTTCTACTGCTGTTGCAAGCTTCACAGTAGACCGCACGGCTCCGGCTGTAACGATTACAACACCAGTTCGCTCTACTGTAATCGATAACGAATGGAAAATCAGCGGAACTGTAAGCGATAACAACTTTGTAGCAAATGGTTCTCTCCCAGAACTCTGGGTATACAAGAACAATGCATGGGTTAAGATTGATACTGCTAGTGGTTACGGAACTTCTTCAATAGTTTCTAATTCTGCAGCACGCTCAGGAAACGATTGGCATATTACACTTGACTCAACTAAGATAAATGCCGCAAGCGGAAGTCCAACAGACGCCTTCCTTGCAGTACGCATCACAGACGCTGCAGGAAACGTTACTGCACTCCCAACGGGAAACCCTTCTAAGGACAGCGAAACATTCTATTACCTCACAGTAGATCAGGACAACGACCGACCAGTAATTAAATTCAGTGATGTAACGGGAGAAACCGGCTACACAAGCCTTTATGCATGTTACATCAAGGGAAATATCAGCGACCTCGATGGCGTAAATACATTCAAAGTTTCTCCAACTGCAAAAACAGAAGAAGAATGGGGAAGTTATGATTGTTCAAGCCTTCTTAAACTTTCTAAAAGCGGAGACTTTACTTATACTCCGGCTGATGCAACAGATGGTGAGCATACATTGTACTTCTATGTTGAGGATAAAGCTGGTACTAAGTTCTGGACAGGAAAAGATAACACAAATCATCTTACTCTTCCTTATGTTGTTTATGCAACTGAAGATGAGTCAGAAACAAAAGACGACAATACTGGTGTAATCAAGTTTACAAGTGATAGAACTCCTCCAAGTATCGACAGTCTTGTCTGTGGTGTTGGTGCAACTGCAGAGGCTGCTGTAAATAATGCTGTCGAAAAACTTTCTAAAGACGCAACAATGGGAGCAACGACGGTTGCAGGCGGAAATACCCGCAAGTTTATCGCTTTTGCAGTAAAAGCAAGTGATAAAAACGGTATTGCAAAAGTTATCTACACAAAACCGACTGCATACAATTCAACTACAAAGGAATTTACTTACAGCGAAGTTGAACAAACAACGGCAGTAGAAAAGACTTATACAGTAACTGAAGGCGAAAATTCAACAGAATATAAAGCTACGGCATACTACTTTGATGCAATAGATATTTCTGAATTTACGGACGCTACAAATAAAGAAGTTACTCCATCAATTACCTTTACTGCTGTCGACGGTTCTACTTTGGAACGAGAACAGGCTAAGTCATTGGTATTGACTATTGCAGGTCCTGAGGTAAATATTGATTCTCCAAATGCTTCGGATCCGTTGAGTGCAGGAAACACAGCTTATCTTTCAGGAAGCGTAACTGCACAGAACAATGTTTCTGTAAGCGACCTTAAGTACATTTATGTAAACAACAAGGTTTACGATACTCTGGATTCTGCTGGTGCAAGCGGACGTTCTAATACAACGACAACCGGTTACACCTTCCCGACAACAGTAAGCTATGGCGGAAAGACAGGAGTTGAGGCAAAGATTGCATATATTAAGGCTCAGGCAGCTTCTCATACTGACGGACATCCTTCGGTATATGGTGTTGCAGATATGGAAACCAACTATACCGCAAGCAGATTTAAGTGGGCTCTTAAGGGACATCTCCCTGATGAAAATACTGTCGCTGATACAGCAGTACATGCAAACGAAATATCTTATGTTAAACACGATTCAAAGGGTATTTACGAACTTCCTGTCTGGATTCTTGCAACAGATGAGCTTGGAAACGAAACATTGTCTGTTCATACCCAGCGATATAATCCTTACGGAGACCGTGCAACGACTAAGATAACGTATCCTGAGGCAAGGGCACATGATGGCGAATCTGTAGATTACGCAGAGCTTTCAGGTACAATCCGAGTTTCAGGTACATCTGAAGACAACGGTTCTGTAGGAAGCGTTTATATCCAGATAGATGCAAACGGT
Source organism: uncultured Treponema sp. (assembly GCA_946186185.1). GTDB lineage: Bacteria > Spirochaetota > Spirochaetia > Treponematales > Treponemataceae > Treponema_D. The sequence continues at coordinate 21,765 of CAMHMJ010000013.1, forward strand.
GACAATGCTTATGATGCTGCCGACGTTGCTCTTTTGAAAAATAAGTATTCGGTTTATACAAATACTGCTGCTAATGCAACAAAGTACGGAATCGATAGTACTAATATAATTTCTAATGGAAAATGGGAAAGCGATCCTGACTTCTGGGGAATTAAGGCAACAGGTACTGCAAGCTGGTACATTACTTTGAACAAAGAAAAAGAACTTCATAATGGTTATAATGTCGGAACAGATGGTAAACCGATTTATAAGGTAAAAATTCGAGCAGTTGCTATCGATGACGGCTTAAAACTTGGTACCTGGTCTGATGATATGCAGCTTAGAATTAATCCTAATGCTCCAAAGATTGGTACAAACGTTCCGGCTTATATTCTTGATGCCGCTGGTAAACGACATGCCGTAACAAATGATATGTGGCTTAAAGGTGAAACATATCTTTGTGTTTCAGTTCAGCATTCTGCTGGCATTGCTGATTACTCTTATACTAGTGCTGTAAGTCAGGCTGGTCTTGCAAGTGCAGTTGAAGTACCAAAAGCAAGCATTATCACTATAGGAACAGGAACAAGTTATGAAACCTGGAAAGATATTACTGGTTACGTAGGTCCTAAATCTGATTATGATGAAAATTCTAAACCAACTGATGCAAAAGATTCTGGATATGTATTGAAGATTCCTCTTAATACTGGATCAGGTTCTGGTACTCGAGCAATCAAAGTCTGGGCACAGGATGCTACTTCAAGTGGACTTGTTTCTGAAGAGCTTTATACATTCAATTACGACAATGACGCACCTGTTGTCGGCAAAGTTGAATACAATGGCATTGAATGGACAGGAGCATCTGCATTGCAGAACAGTCAGGGCTCATTCAGTGTAGGAGGACAAATCGAAGACGTCGCAAGTGGCTTTAATATGGCTCTCTGGTATTTCTATCGCGATGAAAATGGAACTGCTGGTAAGAACCGCCGTGTATACGATCCTACAAAGGATCATAAAAAGAATGCTTCTGCTTCCCGCGTTTATGTAACCGGCGATACTGCAAATACAACAGCAACTTCCGGCTATACTCTTAAAACTGGAATTAGCGAAAAGGTTTATGAAGAAGAAGTAGATGGAGAAAAAGTAAAATATCCGGTTTATGGTGTAACTTATAATGCTTCAACAACAATAAAGTTGACTCGAACTAACTCTACAAGCCTTACACTTTCTGATGTTGATTCGCACATTACAAATGGCAGTGCAGTTTACATAAACGGCACCTGGCTCTTGCTTAAGGATTCTACAGATAATAAGACCTTCAGTCTTTCTGCAGAAGTTCCAGATACAGAAACAGAAGCCTTCTTCCCTTATGCAAAAGTTATCGATGTTGGAGCTATTACACAGGGTGAAAAGTGTACAGACTGGTCAGCTCTTACATATACAGATGATGATGGCGACGGAGTAATCGAAGGATGTAAGAAATCAGGTTCAATCTGGTCTTGGGATGCTTCATTCAGAAGTGATTACGTTCCGGATGGTAATGTAACGCTTGTACTTGTTGCAATCGATAATTCTGGTAATATTACCGCAACCAGCCGAACAGGTAAGATTCAGAATAATGCACCTCGTCTTGCAAAACTCCACCTTGCAACCGACTTGAACGGTGATAGTAAGTTCGCTGACAGTGAGTTTGAAAGCTATGATATTCTTACAAGCGCAAGTGGTTACCAGAGCGATTACAACCTTGCAACTACTAATTTCGGTCTTTCTACAGAACAAATTAGTGCTGGAAATGCTCGCCCTGCATTCATCGTAAAAGATACTCTTGGTATCGTACCAGAATTTACAGGCGGAAACGGCGATATTGCTCTTGTTTATAAGTTGAACGATTCAACAGCACAGAGTACAGCTTCCCGCGATGTAAAAGATAAGACTTATGATAATACAAACGGTGGTATAAGACTTGATTTTGATACTGGAAACTATACAAGCGGAAATACTGAGTTTACGGATGGTAAACACAAGTGGCTTTATACGATGTCAAACAAAGCTGTAACCGGTAAAACAGGGGATGCAACACCTGTCGAAAGTGACGATGTAACAGGAAAGCACATCTCATTCACCTTCTGGGATAGCACTGAAGAATGTACTCAAGGTTTTGACAGCCAGAGCTGCTATGTTCAGATTACAGATTTGACTGTAGATGTAACTGATGGTGATGCTCCGAAAGTTGTAATTAATCCGTTCTACTGGAGTTCATCTACTGTAAACAGTTTGTTCAAAAACAGTAAAGATAATGGACATATCGAACTTTCCGGCGATTTACCGACAGCGACATTCAATGTTGCAAATACAGCAACAAGCGGTGAGTATGATAACGACCCTAAAGTTTCCGGAAAGATTACATTTACCGGAACGGCATACGACGAACATACGTTAGGAAGTCTTGCGTTCACGCTTAAAAATTCAAGCGGTACTGCGCTTACAGGCTTTAGTAATATTTCAATGGCAACATTTAGTGCTTTGAATACAGCAAATACAGCAAACGGCGGCTGGTCTGCAGTAAGCGGAAACAGTGGAAGCGCGCTTGCATCTGGCGGAAAGTACGAATGGACAATCAGTCAGGATAAGAGCGGTAGCGAACTCAAGGCTGGTTACTATGATGATACTTATTACCAGAATCAGAAAGGACATAAGATTTTCTGGACAATCAGCATTGATTCAGCCCAGATTCCAAACGTTGCACAAAATGATATTACACTTACCGTAACCGCAACCGATAAAGCCGGAACTTCTTCTGGTTCTGCCGTAACCGCTCCAAATACAACTGACGGTTATGTTGTGACAGACGGAACAACCAATGTCCCAAGTTACAAGGTGGACGTTGTACCGTATATTACAGATATTCTTACTGGTGATCTTGATACAGGTACAACAAGGAAGCATTTGCGCCGTTCTGCAAGCGGAGCATTTGTAACAAGTATTGATGATGCAGCTACGACACAAAATGCAAATAATAATAAGATTATCGTAAATGGCTTTAACCTAAAAGGCGGAAATGTTTACCTTGGTACTACTGCAAAAACCACTGCAGCTTCTGGAAATACTTTAACTGTACTTAAGAATTTACTTACTTCAGGTGAAATTAAAGTTGTAAATAATTCCGTGAACAGTTTGAACAATGTAAACAATGATGCAAAGGACTATAATAAAGAACCTGCACAATATGCTCCAAATCTTGTAGATAACCGCTATATTTACATGTGGGATACAACGACGACTACTTACAGTGGCGCTGAAGCTGTTATGAAACCAGAAATCAATACAAGTGGTGTTAAAACTGGAAATATGGTTTGGTATTATGCAAGTAACATTGAGAAGATGTACCAGAATGACATGGAATTAACATCTTCTTGGGGTGGTGCCATAGTTGGTGGAAACTTCGCATATAATGATGTTGGTGTTCCTTCTTGGGTTTATTTGCATAATACTAGCTGGACTTCTAGTGCAACAAATAAAAAGAAATATTATGAATATGGTTCCGTTCACTGGGGTAAAGAATGGTTCAACTATTCGGCAAAGAGTTGGAATGTTGGTAGAACCACTGATAATCATGGAAAACTTGGATTAGGAAATCTTTCTTTTGAAGGAAGCAGTAATTACAATTTTAACGATACAGTAATGAGTCGTTATCAGAATATTAAGGTGTTGGCAAGCGGAAATGCTACAGATACATTAAACATGGTTGCGTATTTTGATAAATCAGACGTATCGCGTTCTATAGTTTTCTGGCGATTCCATGATGGAACAGGTATAACAAGTAAGAACTATGAGTTATCTCGTAACAACAATAATGTAACTTCCTATTCAGATATAGGAAAGTCTGCTGGACAGACTCAAACATATGAAAATCGGAATAGTACAGCCTCTAATGGTATGGATACGCCACTTGGTCGTGAAAACCTAACTTCTGGTGGCGCAGACAGTAAGTATTTCGATATGGCTTATGACTCTGTAAAGAATGTTGCCTACATTGCTTACTATGATGAAGCCGCCGGTGCGCTTAAGATTATGTATCTTAATAATCCAAAGGCTGGTACATATGGTAACTGGACAAATTCATGGAGTAATGCCGTAGAAATTGACCCAGATGCGGCTGGTCAGTACATCGCAATGAAGACGGACGGTAGCGGTAACATACATCTAGCTTACTACGACTCAACTGGTTCCTACTTAAAATATGCTCTTATTACGCCTACTGGAAATACTGGAGCAATTACTGCTCTTACTGTTTCAAAGAAAGTTCTTGTAGACACGCTCTTCTCAAATGGTATGTATAACAGTATTACTCTTAAACAGTTTGCGACAGGTGATGTTCGTCCTGTAATTTGTAGTTACTCAATTTCATTTGGTGGAACAAAGTATTCACTTCGTACATCATGGCCACTTACAACTGTTGCAAATATAGAAGCAGGTGCAGATGATGATGGTTATACAGGAAAATGGGAAACTGTTGTTGTATGCTCTGCAAATGCACCTAGTCAGGATAATACCTATATTGAGACGAACAGCACTGGTTATACAGGAAATATCGTCGTAGGTTACACGGCATCAAAACTTGAGCAAGCTGAATTAAAAGGAGAGTTAAAGAAAGAGTAATTTTTCCTATATAAAGAATTTGAAATATTTCACAAGCCGGACAAAGACCGGCTTTCAGACAGCTGCATTGCAGTAAAAAAAAATCCCCCTTGCTTTTTATAGGTAAGTGGGGTATATTAGAAAAGAAAGGCACTTCGCAGTTTAGCGTCTTGCCTCACGTTTTAGGTTCAAGACCGCCACATGGGTTGAAGACTGTGGCGGTCTTATTTTTACTCAGATTTCTTCTTTTTGGGAAGGCTCTTAAGTATTTCAATGATGAGTATAGCAAGGTTAATTGCTAACGAAAGAATTTCGTACAAACTCATATCGAGCCTCCTAGTCAATTATTTCCATGCAAGCACGGATTGAGTTCGGAGACAAGACCGCCAAGTTCGCTTTTGCGAACTCTAACTACGAAGTGCCAATACAAAGTATACTATATTTCTTTTGGTATTACAATACAAAAATAAGGTATAATCGGTAATCGAGTAACATATCCAGGTGTGTATTAGCATCACTAGTTTACAGACTGCATTGCTGTAGTAAAAAAATCCCCCTTGCTTTTTACAGGCAAGGGGGGTATATTAAAAAAGGAAGGCACGTCGCAGTCTAGCGTCTTGCCTCACATTGGGTATGCTCTATAAAGAGCGTTTGCCCGCCGATGTGGTAACGACACAAGGCGGGCTATTTTTTTATTCGTTACCTTTATTCCGTCTATGGAGAAGGTTCGTAATAATGTCGATGATAAGCTGAATGACGGCAATTGCCAGCATCAGAATTTCATACAGACTCATAGCAGCCTCCTGTGGAAGGCTGCTGGCAGCCGGTGTTCTATAGCAAAGCGTTAAAAAAATTGCGAAAGCAATTTTTAGCTTTACCTACATGTGCAAGAATCTGCCCTTGCGAACAGTCGAATTTCGGAGACAAGACCGCCATTCAATTGCGAATGTAAAAAAAATCGGCTTGTCATAAACAACAAGCCGTGGTATATTAATAAAGAAAGGCATTCGCAACTAAAGCGTCTTGCCTCCATTGGTTAGGTCTGATTACTCAGACATTTTGCCCGCCGGTGGTGCAACACGAGGCGGGCTATTTTTTATTCGTCCTTTTTTATCCATCTGTGGAAGAGGAGCGAAATTAAGCTGATTACCAGCTGAGCAATGGCAATAGCCAAAACCAGCTTTTCATACAAGCTCATAGCGTCTCCTAATTTATGAATCTGCCCTTGCGAGCAGTCGAATTTCGGAAGTAAGACCGCCATTCAATTGCGAATGCCACAGTAAAAGTATCATAAAATAAGTAGAATTACAAGTCAAATAAATAGAAGATTTTACTATACAGTGTGATAGTTTTGTAACGGAATGAAATATTGATAACGATAGGAATTAAATAAAGCTCTGGAGTTTGTATATACCTTTCGCATGCTTCCTGATTACCAGCTTTCAAAAATCCGGCTTGTCATAAACAGCAAGCCGTGGTATATTAAACAAGAAAGGTATTCGCAATTACAGCGTCTTGCCTCCAGTTTAAGTTACGTCCTTTCGGACCGTACCCCGCCACTGAGGGTCGAAGCTAAGTGGCGGGGCTATTTTTTATTCGTCACCTTTATTCCGTCTACGGAGAAGGTGCGTAATAATGTCGATGATAAGCTGAATGACGGCAATTGCCAGCATCAGAATTTCATACAGACTCATAGCAGCCTCCTGTGTAAGGCAGCTGGCTGCCGGTGTTCTATAGCAAAGCGTTAAAAAAATTGCGTAAGCAATTTTTAGCTTTACCACCTTTCAAGTAATCTGCTCTTGTGAGCAGTCGAATTTCGGAGACAAGACTGCCGTTCACTGCGAAATGCCAGTATAGAGTATACTATATTATTTTTTGATATTACAATACAATAATAAGGTGAAATCGGTGTTCGAGAAATATATCCTGGTGTGTATTGGAATCACTGGTTTGCAGACACCATTGCTGTATTAAAAAAAATCCCCTTGCTTTTTACGCGCAAGTGGGGTATATTAAAAAAGAAAGGCACTTCGCAGCCTAGCGTCTTGCCTCCAGTTAGGTCTGCTTCAATTCGAAGCAATGCCCGTCTAGTGGTTACGACACAAGGCGGGCTATTTTTTTATTCTAATCGTCTTTCCGTCTGCGAGAGAGGAGCATAATGATGCTGACGATAATTGAGGTTGCCTGTAATAGCAAACTCAATTTTTCGAACAAACTCATAGCTGCCTCCAATTTTCATAGAATCCATTCTCGCGAATGGTTGAATTTCGGAAGCAAGACCGCCATTTACTACGAAGTGTCAATATGAAGTATACTATATAATTGCAAGAAATACAATACAGTAATAAAGTAGAATCGATATTCTAGAAACATATCCAAGTGTGTATTGGAATCACTGGTTTGCAGACTTCATTGCTGTATTAAAAAAATCCCTCTTGCTTTTTTATCTGCAAGTGGGGTATATTAAAAAAACGAAAGGCACTTCGCAGTCTAGCGTCTTGCCTCCAGTTTGAGTTGATAACCCGTCACACTGAGGTCGAAACACTGTGGCGGGCTATTTTTTATTCGTTGCCTTTATTCCGTCTACGGAAGAGGTGCAGAATAATTGTGATGATAATCTGAATTGCTGAAATCAGCAAATCAAGAATTTCATACAAATTCATAGCAGCCTCCTGTGTAAGGCAGCTGGCAGCCGGTGTTCTATAGCAAAGCGTTAAAAAAATTGCGTAAGCAATTTTTAGCTTTACCTACTTGTGCAAGAATCTGCTCTTGCGAGCAGTCGAATTTCGGAAGCAAGACCGCCGTTCACAGCGAAGTGCCGATATTGAAGTATGCTATTTATAATCCAATTATTTTATCTTTCTTTCAAGTTCAAGAACTTCTTCAAGAGGTAATTCTGTTGCCTGAGCAATCTGATCTGCGGTAAGCACATTCATTTTAAGCAGGTTTGTCGCAGCTTCAATTGCCTTTTGCCGTGCCCCCTGTTCAAGTCCTTTCTTGGTGGCGTTTTCCATTTCTGTGTTGCGGTCGCGGATGAAGGTGTCGATTGAGTTCTGGCGGAACCAGTTTGATTCTTCTTCGCTCATTCTTCCGATAAGTCTGTTTGCTTCCATAATTCCAACCTCACTTTCAGCGATCTGATTGATGTAGTCGACTTTGCTTTCGTCGTCTGCGTACGAAAAATAAAGACCCCATTTCTGTAAAGGCGTGAGCTGGTCTACAGGTGTTCCAAGAAGTTTTTTGATTTCAATTAAATCGATGTGAATGACATTAAGATAGCCTGCAAGCTCATGTCCGTACTGACTTTTCATAGTATACCATGACATTTCGCGCTTGTCATCTTTGGGGAGGTGGAAGTTCAGAACGGAAATCTGATATACCTTGTCCGCGCTCCAGTTTTCTCCCTTTTTGGCAGTCGTGTTCAGAAGGCGGGCAACTTGAATTTCACTGCGGACCTCAAAATTGTATTCTCTGTCGCGCCCCTGCATTTCAATTGCGGCTTTTTCGCCGTCCTCGAAGGTGACCGCGACATCAAAAGACATCTGAAGCTGAGTCGGAAAATCGACTGGCGGTTCATTGTTCGTGAGTTGAACATTCTTGATTTTGCGTCCAAGAACGCTCGATAAGAACGAAAGCAGGGCTTCGTCGGATTCCTTAGTTTCCTGAGTGAAAATTGCCTTGAAGTTCACGTCAAGGCGCGGGTTTAAGAGTGCCGTCGGCGACGGGCGTAGGGTTGTTGTATTCATACATACATCCTGAAAATGGAATAAACGGCGCGACTGCGCCTTAAGTCCATCTGCCAATTTCAGAAGACATATGGTAAATACCGTGCAGCCTGTAAAAATAATGGTTCGTATAATTGGGCTGTTTGTCAGAACTGCAACCTTTACAATTTATAAAATAATAATGAAATTACGTGAAGTCAAGGGAAATTATAGGAGAATCAGCGGGGCTTTTGGTGGAATTGCTGGTTTGAAAGAATAGCTTAGTGCGCGCCTATGGAAGGGTTGGAGGCGAGAGCGGAGCGGGAGCCGACAAGGCGAGAGGGGCTTTTTCGGGTATTGATTTCGACGAGGGGTTACGGGGGTGTGAAGGGCCGGTATTATGGGTTTAGAAAAAATCTAGATTAGAGAGATGAGAAAAAGACACGCGAGACCGAGCCTTTGGCGGGCCCTGGAACAGGCGTAGGTGGATGCGGTCGCACCCAGAAAAAAGAAGAAAATGGGGTGGTCTTTAGGTTTGCAGACTGCATTGCTGTAATAAAAAAAAACTTGCTTTTTACTGGCAAGTGGGGTATATCAAAAAAGAAAGGCACTTCGCAGTCTAGCGTCTTGCCTCTATTGGTTTTTGCTCGTCTTTACGACGAATGCCCGCCTATAGTGGTGCGAACACTTGGCGGGCTATTTTTTTATTTGTTGCCTTTATTCCGTCTACGGAGAAGGTGCGTAATAATGTCGATGATAAGCTGAATGACGGCAATTGCCAGCATCAGAATTTCATACAGACTCATAGCAGCCTCCTGTGTAAGGCAGCTGGCTGCCGGTGTTCTATAGCAAAGCGTTAAAAAAATTGCGTAAGCAATTTTTAGCTTTACCACCTTTCAAGTAATTTGCTCTTACGAGCAGTCGAATTTCGGAGACAAGACCGCCATTCAATTGTGAGTGCAAAAAAAATTGGCTTGTCATAAACAGCAGGTTGTGGTATCTTTAACAAGAAAGGCATTCGCAACTAAAGCGTCTTGCCTCCTAGTGGTCTAGTCTGATTAATCAGACATTTTGCCCGTCGGTGGTGTCAGCATTGGCGGGTGCTTTTTTTTATTCTATATCGTCTTTCCGTCTGGGAGAGAGGAGCATAATGATGCTGACGATAAGTGAGATTGTCTGTAAGACCAAACTCAACTTTTCGAACAAAGTCATAGCTGCCTCCTGTGTAAGGCAGCTGGCTGCCGGTGTTCTGTAGCAAAGCGTTAAAAAATTGCGAAAGCAATTTTTAGCTTTACCACCTTTCAAGTAATCTGCTCTTGCGAGCAGTCGAATTTCGGAGACAAGACCGCCGTTCAATTGTGAGTGCAAAAAAAATTGACTTGTCATAAACAACAAGCCGTGGTATATTAAACAAGAAAGGCATTCGCAACTAAAGCGTCTTGCCTCTAGGTTTATAATTTTGTCCTTCTGGACAAAGCCCGCCTAGTGGGTCTGAAGCACTGGCGGGCTATTTTTTTATTCGTCCTTATTTATCCATCTGTGGAAGAGGAGCGAAATTAAGCTGATTACCAGCTGAGCAATGGCAATAACCAAAGCAAGCTTTTCATACAGACTCATAGCTGCCTCCTAGTTTAAGAATCTGCCCTTTCTAGCAGTCGAATTTCGGAGACAAGACCGCCATTCAATTGCGAATGCCATGGTTAATGTAGCATAATTTTACTATACTGACAAGTTAAATAAAATAATGGTAATCCTATACAATGTAAAAGGTGATATTTGTTACTCTTTTTAAAAAGCAGGTTATAATGTCGCTCTGGTCGGTTCACCAGTTTTCAAAAAATCAGGCTTGTAATAAACAGCAAGCCGTGGTATATTAAATAAGAAAGGCATTCGCAATTATAGCGTCTTGCCTCCTATTGAGTTTGCCTAGATAACTAGGTCTTACACCCGTCGGTGGTAGTGACACTGGCGGGTGCTTTTTTTTATTCTATATCGTCTTTTCGTCTGTGAGAGAGGAGCATAATGATGCTGACGATAAGTGAGATTGTCTGTAAGACCAAACTCAACTTTTCGAACAAAGTCATAGCTGCCTCCTAGTTCATAGAATCCACAAAAATTGTGGTCGAATTTCGGAGACAAGACCGCCATTCAATTGCGAATGCCATGGTTAATGTAGCATAATTTTACTATACTGACAAGTTAAATAAAATAAAGTTTTACCAATACATTAAGATAGTTTTCGAAAACTCCTTTTCTGTACATTGTAAAAGTGTTTCTATAAAGTAAAAATAACACGATTATATCGGTTACAAAGACAGGCTTGGTTTAGGTGTAAGAAAGGTTTTTACCTGCTCAGAAAAAATTATTAGTTAAGTGATAAAAGATAGAAAATTGACGCAGGAGCAATTGTCAAATCAAGTTTGAATCAGCCCTCATTACAAAAAAAACACCCGAGCCCAAAAAACTCCTGAAAGACTCGGGTAGCATTTTATAATCTGCTCTGTCGGCTCAATATGCTGTTCTATTTTGCAGCTTTTTCGTAAAGCTCTTCAACTTTCTTCCAGTCGACGATTCTGAAAAGTTCCTTTACATAGCTTGCCCTCAGATTTTTATACTGAAGATAATAGGCGTGCTCCCATACATCGATGCAGAAAATCGGAGTATTGCCGGTTTTCAAACTGATCGGGTTATCCTGATTTGCGGACTGACTTAAAACCAGCTCTCCTGAAGGAGTAACGCTAAGCCATGCCCAGCCTGAACCGAACTGAGTGAGTGCCAGACTGCTGATTTTTTCTTTGAATTCCTCAAAACTTCCGAAAGCGGAGTTAATTTTTTCAGAAAGCTTTCCTTCCGGCTGTTTTTTGCATTTTGCTTCAGGTGCAAGAACGGAAAAATACAGGTTGTGATTAAAATATCCGCCGCCGTTATTTCTTAAACCGTTTCGAAGCGCAGTATCGCTCACTGAATCAAGATTTTTGAAAATTTCTTCAGCTGTTTTATTTTCCAAGCCGGCCTTCTGTGCCAGCTCGTTAAATGTCTTTGTGTATGTTGCATGATGCTTTGAATAATGAGTCTCCATTGTAAGCGCATCCAGAACCGGCTCAAATTCATTATACGCATAATTCAATTTTATCTGTTCAAACATAGTCTACCCCTGTTTTAAGTGAATATAAATTCAATGTAACACGGTTTTATTCAGTTGGCAAGTTTTTTTGAAATGCTTTTTGTGGGAGTTTTTGAAGTGCTTTTTGTGGGAGCGGGTACCATTGAATACTGCTCTGCGGATAAGACTTTGGGTAAAATCTCTGTAACACAATTGCTAAAAATCCTTGTTTTTTCTATAATACGGGTATGAGTACTCACAAACAAATCGACGAGGAGACGCTGAATAATCTCCTTTATCTTTCACGACTTTCACCGGAAAGTACGAATCTTGAAACTTTGAAGAAGCAGGCGAATGAAATCGTCGGCTATTTTGACATCCTTTCTAAATATGACGACAGCGAAAATCCCTATGATGCATATCCTTCTACTGAGGCAGAAAAGCTTCGTGAGGATGAAATTGTTCAGGGGCTGGATATCCCGAATGTTAAGAACGTAAGCGAAAACTTTATGGACGGATATTTCCAGGTTCCGAAGGTTCTTGGGGAAGGTGCATAATATGTATACAATAGAAGAAACTGTAAAAGCTTTGAAGGCGGGCGAGGTAACTAGTGCCGCTCTTGTAAAAAAATCAATCGATACTTTTGAATCGGATAAGGGCTCTGAAAAACCGCTGAATGCCTTCCTTGAAATTTACGAGGACGCACTTTCTAAGGCTGAAGAAGCTGATAAAGAAATTCAGGTTGCCAGAACAGCCGGAGCAAAGGCTCTGGATGAACTTTTTGAAAAGAAGCCGCTTCTTGGTGTTCCCTTTGCAAATAAGGACAACATCAGTTCAAAAGGGCATCGCCTTACCTGCGGTTCAAAAATTCTTGAAGGCTACAAGGCTCCTTACAACGCAACTGTAATCGACCGTCTTGAAAATGCGGGTGCAATTACTCTGGGACGCTGTAATCAGGATGAGTTCGCCATGGGTTCTTCAACCGAATACTCTTCTTACGGGGCAACCCGCAATCCTATAAACCGCGAATATGTTTCCGGTGGTTCTTCGGGTGGTTCTGCTGCGGCTGTAAGCGGAAATCAGGCTCTGTTCGCTCTGGGAACTGAAACCGGTGGTTCTGTTCGTCTTCCTGCAAGCTACTGCGGTATTTATGGTCTTAAGCCGACTTACGGTGTTTTGAGCCGCTGGGGCGTTGTTGCTTATGGTTCTTCCCTGGATCAGGTTGGTATCATGGGCCACACTCCGGATGACATTGCTCTTCCTTTGAGCTGCATGGCCGGCGTTGATTTTTACGATGACACAAGTGCAGATTTGCCGGATGCCGCTTCTTTAAAGCAGCTTAGCGCATACACTGATTTTTCTTCACTTAAAATTGCTATTCCAAAGCAGTTCCTTGAAACGAAGGGTCTTGATAAGGATGTAAAGACTGCATTTGATGAAACCCGCAGCTGGTTTGAATCAAAGGGTGCTAAAATTGACGAGGTTGACCTTCCTGTTCTGGATGCTTCCATTGCAAGCTACTATGTAATCGCTCTTTCTGAAGCTGCCAGCAACCTGAGCCGTTTTGACGGTATCCGCTATGGCCGCCGTGTTGATAACGAAAAGGGTTACGATGAGCTTTATGTTGATACCCGAAGCGAAGGCTTTGGTCCGGAAGTAAAGCGCCGAATCGTAATCGGAAACTATGTTCTTTCTGAGCAGTTCTCCGGAGACACATACAAGAAGGGAATGACTGTTCGCGCCCGCATTCAGCGTGAAATGGCAAAGCTCTTTGAAAGTTATGATATCGTTTTGTGTCCAACTTGCCCGACACCTGCATTTAAGCTGGGACAGAAAGTGGATGATCCTCTTGAAATGTACCTGAGCGATATGTATACGGTTTTTGTAAACCTTGCCCGCATTCCGTCCATCAATGTTCCGGCTGGAAAGGCAGCTGGAACAGACAATATGCCGATTGGTATGCAGTTTGCAGGTCCTATGTTCAGTGAGGCAAAGCTTTTGAGTCTTGCAAAAGCCTGGGAAAACGACCACAAAGGCTGCGGAATTCAGGTAAAATAACAATTTAAAAGATGACTACAACTCCGGGCACAAAGTCCGGAGTTTTTTTTTATCACACTTGTCAGAGTTTTCAGTATTTTTCATAATATTTCTGTGATTTTCTTTTATTTTCCTATTGCACTTTATCTGTTAATTAGTTATAGTTTGCTAACTTTATAAAAGTTAGTTAATGCTAACAAAATATAGCTTTCATTTATCAGAAAAACAGCACAGCTGTTTCTAGATGAAGGACAGCCTGAAAATTGCTTTCGCAATTTTCTTAACGGCTTCCGATAAATCAGAAAACAGCACAGCTGTTTTTCTCAGGAGTATTTTATGAAAATTTCAAAAATCTCTGCTGCGGTTGCAGCATTCGCTCTGGTTTCTGGGTTTGCATTTGCAGATTCAGAAGTTAAGTTTTCAAACAAGGTTTCCAGTGACATCGTAGAAATCGTTTCAAACGACGACGATACTGAAACTGAATTTGCCGGAATCAAAAACAAGACAGTTTTTGAATACGCATCTGACAATCTTGATGCAATGATCGAGCTTGTTTTCTGGTCAAAGAAGGAAACTGATGAAAAAAATCCCCTTGATGCAGATGATGACAAGGATTATTTTGCAATCGGTACCGGTGGTTTTGATTTTGGTGATACTTTCATCGAATTCCGTCCTTTTGAAGTTCTTGGCTTTGAATTCCATGAAAAATTGAATACAGCAGGTTCATATCTTCCAGTTTGGGACGACAATCTTTCAACCGGAAATATGGGAAGTGATTTTGGTGTAGTTGTTCGCCCTGTTGAAGGACTGGTTTTTGGTGCCGGTGTTGATTTTATGTCAGCCTTTGGCCACGATGACAGAAAACCGATTTTCAACTTTGGTGTTGAATATGCAAACGAGGATTTCGCAATCGGTGGTGCTTTAAGAAATGTTGCCGGTGATGAAGATGAAGATACAGGAACTGACGAACTTGCTTTTGGTGTTTACACAAGCCTTCTTATGGTAGAAAACTTCAGCTTCAATCTTGGTTTTGCATACAACGATGCAGTTGAACCGGATGTTGGAACTGTAGACGGAAATCTTCTGACAGCCGGCATCATGTTTGAAAAGGATGCCGTTACCCTGAATGTGGATGCTGCTACAAACTTCGGAAACTCTGACGACAAGGAATTTGACCTTTACTCAGCAGTTCAGTTTGGTTTTGCAGTAAACGATAATTTTTCAGCAGAACTGACATTTGCAAATGCCCTTGATTTTGAATCTGACGATGACAAAAAAGAAAAGGCAATGTTTGAAATCAATCCTGCTGTAACACTTACATTTGACCGCCACGAATTTGGTGCCGGTGTAAACGTTTTCTTCAATGAAGACGGTTCAAAGGTATGCTTCCCGGTTCACTGGAAGTACAGCTTCTAATTTTTAAAAGTCAAAGTTTTACTGTTCAGGCTGATGGTCTGAACAGCAGTAAAATTTAAAACAATTAAGTCCAGATTGCCGTCTTCGTTCAGATTTCTTTTCGAAGGCGGCTTTTTTATAAACAAAACCTACTTCTTTATCATTTTCCGATATTAATTATTCAGGATTTCGTCGGAAGATATATTCTTCCTTTAAAAAATCCGCCAAAACCTGTATACTTCTTTCAGGTTAAAAACTGTCAGACTGAAGTTTTTGCCGGGAGGTGCACAATGACTCAAAATATGAATAATGCTTCCAGTTCAACAGGAGGAGAGCTTAAAGATCCTGAAATCCAGAGCCTTATTTCAAAGGCCTTAGGCATGCTGGATTTTTCATATTCGCCCTATTCAAATTTCAGGGTGGGTGCGGCACTTCTTTCAAAAGACGGGAAAATCTGGGGAGGCTGCAATATTGAAAACGCTGCCTATGGACCCAGTAACTGTGCTGAGCGGACGGCAATTTTTAAGGCGGTAAGCGAAGGCGTAAAGGATTTTAAGGCAATCTGCATCGTTGGCGGAATGGAAGGTGTTGTAACGGATTTTTGTCCGCCCTGCGGAGTGTGCCGTCAGGTTATGCGGGAGTTCTGTGCACCGGATTTTAAGATAATTCTTGCAAAATCGGAAAAAGAATACAAGATTTATACCCTTGCTGAGCTTTTGCCGGAAAGTTTTTCCCTGTAAGGTTTGCAGAATGAACGAAAAATTGGATGAAAAACAGGTAGAGCGCTCTTGTCTTGGGCAGGCAGGTACTGCAGCGAATGAAACGGTGTGCGGTGTCTCTGTACATTGTGACGGAGGGCAGGCTGGCTCCGGGAATGACGCGACTTCTTTTATGCGCCGTGCAATTGAACTTGCAAAAAATGGTGAAGGCTGGACAAATCCCAATCCCCTTGTGGGCGCCGTAATTGTAAAGGACGGCGTTATAATTGGAGAAGGGTATCATCATAAGTACGGCGGCCTTCATGCGGAACGGGAAGCGCTTTTAAACTGTAAAAACCGCGGCTGCGATGCCCTGGGGGCTACAATTTATGTGACTCTGGAGCCCTGTGCGCATTTTGGAAAGCAGCCGCCCTGTTCCCACGCCCTTGTGGAAGCGGGAATAAAGCGTGTTTTTGTTGGAAGCCGGGATCCGAATCCTCTTGTTGCGGGAAAGGGAAATGCGTATCTCCGTGAGCAAGGCATTGAAGTGACGGAAGACTTTTTGCGGGAAGAATGCGATACCCTTAATCCGATTTTCTTTCACTATATAACGACCAAAACTCCTTATGTTGCCTTAAAGTATGCAATGACAGCGGACGGAAAAATTGCAACCTCTGCCGGAAAGTCTAAGTGGATAACCGGTGAAAAATCCCGGGCCTTTGTTCATCAGCTGAGGAACCGCTACGCTTCGATTTTATGCGGAATCGGGACAGTTTTGGCGGATGACCCAATGCTGAACTGCCGTCTGGGAAATTCTTCTGAAGACGGTGGGGAAAGTGTCCGTGGAAATGAAACGGAAGCAGGTCTAGAAGGCGGTTCTGATAACGGCAAAGCGGGAAATAACCCGATTCGGATAGTGCTGGACAGTTCGCTGCGGATTCCCCTTGAAAGCCGCCTGGTAAAAACCGCCCGGGAAATACCTCTGATTGTGGCCTGCTGTGAAGGCTCGGATTCTTCAAAAAAACAGGCTCTTGAAAGTGCAGGGGCTGAAGTGCTTATCCTTCCATCCGACGCTTCCGGGCATCCGGATATTCCGGCTTTGTTAGCGGTACTTGGAGAGCGAAAAATAGACAGTGTGCTTGTGGAGGGCGGTGCCGGCGTAAATTTCTCATTCCTTGAAAGCGGAGTTGTGAATTGCATTTATGCTTTCATTGCGCCAAAGCTTTTTGGTGGAGAGGCTTCTAAGTCTCCTGTTGGGGGCTCTGGAGTTCAGGAAGTCCCTCAGGCCTTCAATTTTGAAATAGCGGACATTAAGCGTTTTGATAAAGATGTTATGCTGGAGATGAAAAAATGTTTACAGGAATAATAGAAGAAACTGGAAAAATTGTTTCCTGCGGTGGCGGAAAGCTGACGGTGCAGGCAAAAAAGGTTCTGGAGGGAACTAAGGTTGGGGACAGCATCGCGGTAAACGGCGTGTGCCTTACGGTGACCAGTATGTCTGGAGGTGGTGCGGCTGCGGGCGGTTCCGGGGCAACAGCCGGTTCTTTTACTGCGGATGTTATGAATGAAACCTTGAGCTGCACAAATCTAGGTTCCCTCAAAAAGGGAAGTCCGGTAAATCTTGAACGGGCAATGGCTGCAGACGGTCGCTTTGGCGGACACATCGTTTCCGGTCATGTGGACGGAACCGGCCGCATTCAGAAAATGCAGAAGGACGGAAATGCAGTCTGGGTTTACATCGAATGTTCTGCCAGCGTTCTGGCACTTATAATAGAAAAGGGTTCCATTACAATTGACGGAATAAGCCTTACTGTGGCAAAGCTTTCGGATGCCGGCTGGTTTGCAGTCAGCGTTATTCCTCATACAGGGGAAGAAACAACCCTTCTTTCAAAAAAAGCAGGGGATATAGTAAACCTTGAAAACGATATTGTGGGAAAATATGTAAAGCGTCTTTTGCAGTGTGGAGAACTGACTCAGAGTGCCCGGGATGAAAAACTTCTGAACTGGCTTTCTTCCTAGTGCAGACATGTTGCATTTGCCCCCTTTTTTGTGGTAAACTGTGTCTAACTTCAGGGCGGGGTGAAAATCCCCACCGGCTGTAAGCACTTTTTGAGTGTAAGCCAGCGAGGAGCGAATGCTTCATGACGCGGTGCAATTCCGCGGCCGACGGTATAGTCCGGATGAAAGAAGTAAGATGCTGTAAAAACGGCATTTGATTAAACTGATTTCTTTTAAACTCCCTGAAGCCTTTCGGGGAGTTTTTTTATGCCCGAAATAAGAGGTTTTTATGGCTGATTTTAAATACAATACGATTGAAGAAGCGCTGGAAGCATTAAAGGCCGGCGAAATTATCCTTGTAAGCGACGACGAAAGCCGGGAAAACGAAGGCGATATGATTTGTGCGGCCCGTTTTGCAACTCAGGAAAATGTAAACCTGATGGCAAGCTATGCGAAAGGCCTGATTTGTACTCCGATGAGCGCAAGCCTTGCTAGAAAGCTGGATCTTTATCCTATGGTGGCAGAAAATACGGACAATCACGAAACGGCATTTACTGTGAGCATTGACCATGTTTCAACTACAACGGGAATCAGTGCGGCGGAACGATCTGTAACGGCCCTTAAGTGCATAGATCCTGAAAGTAAGCCTACGGATTTCAGGCGGCCGGGACACATGTTCCCCCTTATTGCAAAGAGGGGTGGTGTTCTGGTTCGGGACGGGCACACGGAAGCAACAGTGGATTTGTGCCGTCTTGCTGGGCTTGAAGAATGCGGTCTTTGCTGTGAAATTATGCGTGACGACGGAACCATGATGAGAACTCAGGAGCTGCAGGAGTTTTCTAAGAAGATGGGCTTTAAGTTCATTACGATTAAGGCGCTGCAGGATTATCTTCGGGTTCATGAAAAGCATGTAGTCCAGGAGGCTAAGGCAAAGCTTCCGACGGAATACGGTGATTTTGATATTTACGGCTATGTGAATGATATTACCGGGGAACACCATGTTGCCCTTGTTCGTGGGGATTTGACGGACGGCGAAAATGTTCTGTGCCGGGTTCATTCGGAATGTCTTACAGGGGACGTTTTTGGAAGCCAGCGCTGTGACTGCGGACCTCAGCTTCATGCGGCAATGGCCCGGGTTGCAGAGGAAGGCCGGGGCGTAATCCTTTATATGCGTCAGGAAGGCCGGGGTATCGGGCTTATCAATAAGCTTAAGGCTTACACTCTGCAGGAGCAGGGGCTGGATACTGTAGAAGCCAATGTAAAGCTGGGCTTTAAGCCGGACTTACGGGAATACTGGATTGGTGCCCAGATTCTGCGGGATCTTGGCTGTAAATCCCTCCGCCTGCTTACAAACAACCCGGAAAAAATCTACGGTCTTGACGGTTTTGGACTGAAGGTAAATGAGCGTGTTCCTATCGAGATTGCCCCTCAGGACTATGACCGCGCCTACCTTAAAACCAAGCGCGACAAAATGGGCCACATTTTTATGGAGAAACTTTAGCATTGATATCGGGTTTGCTAATATAATATAAAATTGGCGGTAGGGTAGCGAAATGCGGGCAAAAAAACTCTGTCTGTGGCTGCCGCGTAAGCGGCAATTAATGAGTTCCCTTGCCACAGACAGCGTTTAGCACGCTAGCGTGCGGTTTTGACCCGCAGGACGCGACCGGTAGCCAATTTTGAAGAATAATATAAAACCCGATATCAATGCATAATAATAAAAGAGGAATCTTATGAATACTATTAATCTTGTTGAAGGAAAACTTGTTGCCCCGGAAGGAATGAAGGTTGGAATCATTGCTTCCCGTTTTAATGAAATTATCGTGAACAAGCTCTTAGGCGGAGCTGTTGACGGTCTTGTTCGCCACGGCGTTGAAGAAAAAAACATTACGGCTGTCTGGGTGCCGGGAGCTTTTGAAATCCCTGTGATTGCGGACAAAATGGCAGCCAGCGGAAAGTACGATGCAATTATCGCTGTGGGAGCCGTTATCCGCGGTTCAACAACCCACTACGATTATGTGTGCGCTGAAGTTTCAAAGGGAATTGCACAGGCCAGTATGAAAAACGGAATCCCGGTTATGTTCGGCGTAATTACAACTGAAAATATTGAGCAGGCCATTGAACGGGCCGGAAGCAAGGCCGGAAACAAAGGCTACGACTGCGCCCTTGGTGCAATCGAAATGGTAAACCTTATTAAAAAACTCTAGTCTCGCCAATTTTTAGTTGAGAAATCCTTCTTCTGGTCTTATAATGAACTATTAGACTTAATTTTGAGTGTTTGAACTTTAATAAAAAATTGGCGTAAGCGGGGTTCCTGTTTGAAGGTACGACAAAGCGGAGCAAATGACAATGCTTGCATTGGCACTTGTGGAGCGACTCGTGACTACCCGTTAGGTAAAACACTCAGCCACCGCGAAGCGGTACTGCCGTTTTTCAAACAGGGTTCCCGCTGAGAGCCAATTTTTGGATTAAAATTTACTAGTTCAAGATTTAGACTAATATAATTGAACGAAAGAAGGATTTTTTATGCCTATAACAAGTTTTCTTGAAAAAAATGCACTGGATTTTCCAAACGATGTTGCTCTTGTTGAGCTGAACCCGGAGGTTCGGGAAACCATGCGTATTACCTGGAAGGACTACGATCTTACTCAGCCTGAGCCGAACCTTCCTTACCGCCGGGAAATTACCTGGCACGTTTTTAATGAAAAAGCAAACCGCTGCGCCCACTATCTTCTGGAACGTGGCGTTCGAAAGGGAGATAAGGTTGGAATTCTTCTGATGAACTGTCTTGAATGGCTTCCGATTTATTTTGGAATCCTTAAGACCGGCGCTCTTGCAGTTCCCCTTAATTTCCGCTACGCCAGCGACGAAATCGAATACTGTATGAACCTTGCTGACATCAGCGTGCTTTTCTTTGGTCCTGAGTTCATCGGACGAATGGAAGCTATCAGCGACAAGGTTATTGCTCACCGGCTTTTGATTTTCGTAGGTGAGGGAAGCGCCCCTACCTTCAGCGAAAACTATTTTATGTCCGTAATGAACTATTCAAGCCAGAATCTGAACCAGCCTATCACAGACGAAGATTACGGTGCAATCTACTTTTCTTCCGGAACTACGGGCTTTCCAAAGGCTATTTTACACAAGCACAAGGCTCTTGTTCATTCCGCAAAGGTTGAGCAGAACCATCACGGACAGACAAAGGATGATGTATTCCTGTGTATTCCGCCGCTTTATCATACCGGGGCAAAAATGCACTGGTTCGGATCCCTTATAAGCGGAAGCAAGGCTGTTCTTCTTCGCGGTACAAAGCCTGACGTAATCCTTAAAGCCGTAAGCGATGAAAAATGTACTATTGTATGGCTTTTAGTTCCGTGGGCGCAGGACATTCTGGATTCTCTTGACCGAAAAGACCTTGATATTCAGTCTTACACCCTTTCTCAGTGGCGTCTTATGCACATCGGAGCTCAACCTGTTCCTAAAAAACTCATTGAAGACTGGAAAAAATACTTCCCGCATCACGATTATGACACCAACTACGGACTTTCAGAAAGTATCGGACCTGGCTGCGTTCACCTTGGAGTTGGAAACGACCATAAAATCGGTGCCATCGGAAAGGCCGGTTACGGCTGGAAGGTTAAAATCGTGGACGAAAACCGTAAGGAAGTCAAAAAAGGCGATGTGGGCGAGCTTGCAGTTTTTGGACCTGGTGTAATGGTGGAATACTACAAAAATCCGGAAGCCACAAAAGAAGTTTTGGACAAGGAAGGCTGGCTTTATACCGGAGACATGGCAATGGAAGACAAGGACGGATTTATCTACCTTGTTGACCGAAAGAAGGACGTAATCATCACGGGAGGAGAAAATATCTATCCTGTTCAGATTGAAGACTTCCTTCACAGAATGGAAGCCGTAAAGGATGTTGCGGTAATCGGACTAGCAGACAAGCGCCTTGGTGAAATTTCCTGCGCAATCATCGAAGTGAAGGAAGGCTTTACCTGCACGGAAGAAGAGGTTAATAACTTCTGCTTAGAGCTTCCAAAGTACAAGCGTCCTAAGAAAATTATCTTTGCGCCGGTACTCCGTAACCCAACTGGAAAAATCGAAAAGCCGAAGCTTCGGGAAATGTACAGAACGGAGAACCCGTTTGACGCAATGCTAAAATAACGCGATAATAGCAGTATTATTTTTTATAAGGTGATTTGAAATGGAAAAGAAAATTGCATTGATTCCTGGTGACGGAATCGGTCCTGACGTAGTAGCTGAGGCTGTAAATGTCCTCGACGTAATTGCCAAAAAATATGGTCACAAATTTGAATACCAGACAGTTCTTGCTGGTGGTTGTGCAATCGATAAGTTCGGAAAGCCTCTTCCTGAAGAGCAGCTTGAAATTGCAAAGAACAGCGACGCCTGCCTTCTTGGAGCCGTTGGCGGTCCAAAATGGGATACTCTGGCATCTGAACTGAGACCGGAAAGAGCTCTCCTTGGTCTTCGCGGTGCCCTCAAGGTATATGCAAACCTTCGCCCTGCTGTAATGTGGCCCCAGCTTAAGGAAGCCTGCCCTCTTAAAGACGAAATTGCAGGTGAAGGAATCGATATCCTCATCGTTCGCGAGCTTACCGGCGGTATCTACTTTGGTGAAAAAGGTAAGAGCGACGACGGAAACGTTGCCTGGGATACAGAAAAATACAGCCGCCCAGAAATTGAACGCATCTTAAAGCTTGGTTTTGAATATGCTCAGAAGAGAAATAAGAAGCTTACTCTTGTAGACAAGGCAAACATTCTTGTTTCAAGCCAGCTCTGGCGAAAAGTTGCTGACGAACTTAAACCAAATTATCCTGATGTAGAATTCAGCTGTCTTTACGTAGACAACGCTTCAATGCAGCTGGTGAAAAATCCACGCCAGTTCGATGTAATCGTAACAAGCAATATGTTCGGCGACATTCTTTCTGACGAAGCAAGCCAGATTACAGGAAGTATCGGTATGCTGGCTTCTGCAAGTATCGGAGACGGAACTGGTCCTGGACTTTACGAGCCGATTCACGGTTCTGCTCCGGATATTGCAGGTCTTGACCTTGCAAACCCTCTTGCCACAATTTTGAGTGCCGCAATGCTCTTAAGATACGACTTCGGTCTTGAAAAGGAAGCCAGCGATATCGAAAAGGCTGTTTCTGCAGTTCTGGACGACGGCTGGAGATGCCGCGACATTGCAGGAAGCATGCTTGAAGAATGCAAGAAAGCCGGAAAACTGGTTGGAACCAAGAAAATGGGGCAGCTGGTTGTAAGCTACCTCGGCCGTTCGTAAGTTGAATTGATTAGCGATGAAAAATAAAGACTGTCTTTTTGAGAGGGCAGTCTTTTTTGTTTTAACGGCAGTGCCGGGCCGGGTATGGAAGGGGTGGGCGGAAGCCTTTTTTGTTTTGTTTGGATAAAAACTGGTTTTAGGCTTCCGCTCTGTTTTTCTTTCGAAAAACAGAAATAACGAAGTGGAAAAAGGCGGAAGCCCAGGCGAGGGCGGAGCCGGAGACCGAGCGTGAGCGGGCCCCTGGAACACCCGTGGGAAAAACAGTTGCCCCAAAAAATAAAAAAAGTGACAGAATAAAAAATCTGGTATAAAATAGACTTTATGAAAAAGATTTATTTAATTATTTTGCTGGTCGCGCTGACTTTTACCGCTGGAGCGCAGACAAAAAAAAGTATTAAGGAAGGGGCCATTCTCCACTGTTTCTGCTGGTCTTTTAAGACGATTGAAGAAAAACTTCCTGAAATTGCCGCCGCTGGATTTACCGCTGTCCAGCCGTCTCCTGTAAACACCTGTCTTGAGGGCGATTACGGCGGACTTGATTTTCTAGGTGCCGATTTGACAGGTAAATGGTACTTTCATTATCAGCCGGTTGACTGGAAAATCGGAAACTATCAGCTTGGAACCCGGGACGATTTTATTTCCATGTGTAAAAAGGCTGAAGAGCTTGGAATCGGTGTAATAATCGATGTTCTTCCAAACCACACGACTCCAAGAAAAAAGGATATCGCAAAGGATTTTCTTGATGCTGTAGGCGGCATCGATAATCTTTATCATGAAGGCGAAAAGCGCGGAATTACAAATTACGGCGACCGCCTTCAGTGTACAACCTATTCCATGGGCGGACTTCCTGATGTAAATACTGAAAATCCTGATTTTCAGGCATATTTTATGAAGTTTATGAACGATGTAATCGACTGCGGTGCAGACGGCTTCCGTTTTGATACTGCAAAGCACATCGGTCTTCCTGATGATCCTCGTGACCCGAGATCTCCTGAAAATGACTTCTGGCCGATTTTTACCGGAAGAAAGGCTATTCGTGGTGAAAAGCTTCACCGCGCAGATGAACTTTTCATTTATGGAGAAGTTCTTCAGGGTGGAGGAGCCAGAGAAGATGCTTACGGCGAATTCATGAGCGTTGTTGCAAGCAGCTACGGCGCAATCCTGAGAGCCGATACAAAGAACCACAAATTTCAGGCTTCCGGCCTTAAGGATTTTAGAAACGATGCAGGTCCAGACAAGCTTGTAACCTGGGTTGAGTCTCACGACACTTATGCAAACCAGGGTGAATCTGCTGGTCTTACAAACTTCCAGCTTCGCTGCGGCTGGGCTGTAATCGCTGCAAGAAAAGATGGAACACCGCTTTTCCTTTCAAGACCTAAGGGACCGGAAGGTGTTCAGTTCCCTGGAGTAAGCCAGATTGGTGATGCCGGAAACGATGAATTCAAAAATCCTGAAGTTGTAGCCGTAAACCTTTTCAGAAAAGAAATGGTTGGTGAAGATGAAGAGATGTTCAATGGAGACGATACTTCCATTCTGGTTATCAAGCGCGGTGACCGGGGCTTTGTTGCCTTCAACTGCGGAAAGAAAAGTACAACTTTGAACTTCAAGATTAATCTTCCTGACGGAACTTATCAGGATAAAGCCCACGGAATCAAATACAAGGTTTCCGGCGGTATGCTGAAAGGCAAGCTCCCGAAGAACAAGATTGTAGTTGTTTACTAATTTTGTGGAAAATATAAACAGGTCGAAAATCGAGTTGCTTAGATCAATTAAAAATTAGCGTAAGCGGGGTTCCTGTTTGAAGGCGCGACAAAGCGGAGCAAATGTCAATGCTTGCATTGGCACTTGTGAAGCGACTCGTGACGGCCCATTGGGCAAAACACTCAGCCACCGCGAAGCGGTACTGCCGTTTTTCAAACAGGGTTCCCGCTGAGAGCTAATTTTTGAGTGGAGATTTTAATATTCGATATTCGGCCTGATTTTTTTTTAAAAACGGTATTTTTTTCATTTTTTTTTACAATAATATTATAAGGAAAAATGAAAATGAGACCTGATATAAGAGAATTAACAATAAAACGCGGGCTCCGTTATGCTTCCGATACGGAGCTGGTAATGCTGATTCTGGGGAGCGGAACAAAGACTTGTCCGGTTGAAAGGCTTTCTTCAATGGTTATGAATGCCATTATGATATCGGACGAGAATAGCCTTGTTGAAAATTTATTAAAAATTAAGGGAATGGGGCAGGGAAAAGCCCTTCAGGTGGCGGCTGCCTACGAACTGGGGCGCAGATTAAACTCCAAAAACGCTGCAGTGGTAAAAAAGCCTTCTGACATTGTTCCTTTTATAAAAAACTATTCTGTTCAGCAGAAAGAGCATTTCTTGTGCATAACGCTGACGGGTGCCCACGAAATAATTCAGATTCGGGTTATTTCAATCGGAACAGTGAACAGAACCTATGTACATCCCAGGGAAGTTTTCTGCGAGGCAATAAAGGAAGATGCCGCTGCAATAATTGTGGCACATAATCATCCCAGCGGAAACTGTAATCCTTCAAAAGATGATATCGTAACAACTGAAAACCTGATAAAGTGCGCAAACCTTCTGGGAATTGAGCTGTTAGATCATATTATTTTTGATAAAAACTCCTATTTCAGTTTTATGGAAAACAATCTTCTGTTTGCAGAACGGAGCGCAGGGTAGAATAACGGAGGCCTGGCTAGCAGTTCCGGAGGGATAACCTTGTGTCTGGCTGTACTCCTGATACGCGATTTTTTTTGTTTACTTATAAAAAAAACTTCAGTATAATTTATTGTTATGAGAATGTTTAAGAAAATTTTACTGCTTTCGGGCGCTTTTATATTATTGAACTCTTCTGTTTCTGCTATCACAAAGCTTGGCAGTCAGACAAAGAGCGTGTCTTCTGTGAATAAGACTGCAACTCCGGCTTCTTCAACCTTCACTTCTTCTGAAAAAAGTGAAAAGAGCCTTTCACCCTCTGATAAGGAAAAGCTTTCTGAAAAGAAAATTTCTTTGAATAAGGGAAGCAGTACAAAGGATCCGGGAAAATTAAGTTCTCAGAAGATTTCTCTTTCCGGAAAAGATTTACCAAGCGGGGAAACTCATCTTACTGTCCGCACAAATGTAACGGGCGCTTCTGTTTATGTGGACGGAAGCTATGCCGGAAAAACACCGGTTACTATCAAAACAATTTCTGCAGGTACTCACGAAGTTAGAATTGAGGCTCCGGGTTATGAAACTCAGGTTGTGCCGGCCTATGTTGTTAAGGGAAAGTCTAATTTCTGCTATGCTGTTCTTGAAAGAAATAAGGGTATTATCGATATTCATACAAATGTTGACGGCTGTCTTTTCTACTGTGACGGAATCAGGCTTCCGTTCAGCATGGCGCGTATCGAAGAAGGTATGCATACCATCAAGGTCCGCAAATTCGGTTACCGGGATTTCGAAGCCCAGGTAATGATTAATGCCTTTATGGTTCGAAGCATTTATGTTTCCCTGGACGAGGCTCCTTTTGAAGTAACAAGTCTTACCGCAAGCCGCAATGCCTTTAATCCGAATTATCAGGGAGCCCTTGGAAAATGTGTTATTACCGGTTCTGTTACAAACAAGGGAAGCGGACGAACTGTTGTAAAAAATGAAGCCGGAAAAACGGTGGCTAAAAAAGAATTCAGGGAATTTACAACCTGGGATCAGGTTTTCAGCTGGAACGGTCGTGATTCCGGCGGAAATAAATGTCCGGGTGGAACCTATACAGTAACCTTTACGGCGGAAGGACAGTCTCTTACTGTAAAAACTGTGATTGACTATACCCTCACTTATTATCTCTACGACTTTGCCGACGGTGGTTTAGGTATCGGTTCAGTTCCGGTTGCTCTTTCCGTGCCGGATGACTCTCTTTATGTTGGACTTACCGGAAAGGCTCTGTTTAATACTCAGGGTTCAATTTCAAATCTTCCTGTAGGAGGAGCTTTTGCTTATTCTCCTTTTAAGGGACTGGATTTTGATTTCAATCTCCAGTTCTATCCGGATAAAGAGCCTCGAATTGAAACGGATGCAGACGGCGTTGAATATGAAGTGCCGATGTTCCTGGTTGGCGGATCCGTTCGCTATGCGGCAAAGGTGATTTCTGCCGGTCCTGTAAGCATCAATGCGGGCGGTTTTGCCGGTTATGGCTGGTCGGAGCAGAAGGTTTATTCACCATACGGTCTTGCTGATGGTCGCGGTATAAATCTTGGTGCCATGGTTGGTGCCGATATGTCCATGCTTTTTGTTGGATTTACTTCTCAGTATTTTATGGGTGCAACTACATCAAATCCTTTCTTTGGGGATAATACCTGGAAGAATTCTGTTGCCCTCATGTTCAGACCTATGCCGGAAATCGCATTGAGCGGCTGGGCAAGCCTTCACAGCTCAACCGGTTACTTCAGTATGGGTGAGCGCGGTAAGGATGAGCATGTTGAAACAGGTTTTGTTTATAACCGGGCACTTGAATTAGGAGCAGAGGCATCCTTTATGATTCCTACCACATCATTGTATGTAACAGCCGGCGGACTTTTGTACTGCTATCCAAAGAAGAAGATGTATTACGGTGCTTCACTGGGACTTAAGTACATCTTCTAGGGTTTATCTGAAATGAAAATGACTTTAATGGGGACAGGAACCAGTCACGGGATTCCCTGTATCGCCTGTGACTGTCCTGTCTGTCGTTCAAAAGATAAGCGCGATAAACGCATGCGGTGCAGCGCCTATGTTACCCACAAAAATAAGGATAAATCCGAGACTTCTATTCTGGTTGATATCGGACCGGAATTCCGGCTTCAGGCCTTAAAGCACAAAATCAAAAAAATCGACGCAGTATTGCTGACTCACAGCCATGCCGACCACCTTCACGGTCTGGACGATATCCGTATTTTCAGTCACACCATTTCATCCAGTCACTTAAAAAATCCGGATTTGGGAAAGGAAACAGAAGGCAAGGGAATTGCTATCTACGGAAATAAAACGACTCTCAAAGATTTACGGAGCCGCTTTTCCTATGTTTTTAAGGAAACCCAGATAGGCGGAGGAAAGCCTAAACTTCACCTGGAGAGGGCCAAAGCTCTTGATGAGGAAAATGCGGAAGAGTTTAAGGATGTTCGTGTGCTTCCGATTCCATTGCTTCACGGGGAACTGAAGACTACGGGCTGGCTTTTTTCTGTGACTGGAAAAGATAAACTGGTTCATTCAATTGCGTATCTGACCGATTTGAGTTTCATAAAAGAAAAAAACGTGCAGAAAATAATCGAAAAGGGCGGAATAATCGACCATCTTGTGATTGACGGCCTTAGGGTTGATCCTCATGCCACTCATTTTTCCTTTGGGCAGGCAATGGAGGTGGCAGAAAAAATTAAGCCCCTTCACACCTGGTTTATTCATATCTGCCATCTTAATTTTCATACCCAGATTCAGGAATATGTTGAAAAGCATTTACCTGAGTTTCCTGCCTTGAGCGACATCGTAAAAAACGGTGGTTCTGTGGGCCCTGCCTGGGACGGCCTGACTATTTCTGTAAACTAACGCTGATTCCGGGGTTACTGATATAAAAAATTATTGGCGGGAGATAGCGGATTGACGGCAATAAAAACTCTGTTTGTGGCTGCCGCGTCAGCCCGTTGTTTTGATTTAGAGAGCGCAGTCCGTTAAATAAAAAACCGCCCTGTAAAAAGGCGGTTTTATAAAAGCCATATATCCAGATTTAGTTTTCTGCAACAGCTTTTGGTACTTTAACTTTCTTGTCAAGCCAGTCGCTCTTGTAGCATCTTGTGCATACTTTAAGAGTGCGAACTGTTCCGTTTCCAAGATCAGCTTTTACTGTGATGAGGTTTGGTCTCCAAGTACGATGTGTATGATTGTAAGACTTACTTACTTTGTTACCGTGCATTACACCTTTACCGCAAATATCACACGCTCTAGACATATTTATACCTACCTTAATTAATTTTCTATAATAGTTTTAGAATAATAAATGTTTTTGCGCCGAGTGTCAATAGATGAATTTATCTATTGTGCAATACTAAATCTGGTTGCCGATGCCTGAGTTACAGCCCGGACACTTTACGCTGTCCGGGCCCCCCCTGTGCCGGAACTCAAATCAGGAACCGTACTGCTCCTGGATTTCTTTTATCTGATCCCGGATGGCGGCAGCCTGCTCGTATTCCAGGTGTTCCGCAAGCTCCATCATTTCTTTTTCAAGGGCCTTAATAAGCTTTGTTCTCTGCTTTTTGTCAAAGAGGTTTGCAGTTTTCTTCAGGATATCAAGCTGGACCTTTGCATTTTCCTTGGCTTCTTCTTCCTGATGCTCCAGAATATCCTGAACGGCCTTTTTGATTGTGACCGGTGTAATTCCGTGTTCCTTATTGTATGCTTCCTGAACTTCCCGGCGGTGCTTTGTTTCGTCAATGGCTTCCTTCATAGCGTCGCTCATTCTGTCGGCGTACATGACAACCTTTCCGTCCGCATTTCGGGCTGCCCGTCCGATTATCTGAATTAGGGAGGTGGTTGAACGCAAAAAGCCGATTTTATCCGCATCAAGGAGTGCAATAAAGCTTACTTCCGGAAGGTCAATTCCTTCCCGTAACAGGTTAATTCCGATTAGCACGTCAATCTTTCCGGTTCGAAGTTCTTTAAGTATTTCAACCCGCTCAAAGGTATCAATTTCGGAGTGAATGTAGCGGACCTTGAGTTCAAGCTCTGTAAGGTAGTCGGTTAGATCCTCGGCCATCTTTTTTGTCAGGGTCAGGACAAGGCTTCGTTCATTCTTTTCGATGCGGTCTTTGATTTCCCGATAGATGTCTTCCATCTGTCCTTCCGTCGGACGAACCTCAACAATCGGGTCAAGAAGGCCGGTAGGGCGGATAATCTGTTCTACAACCTGGGTACTCTGTTTTATTTCTTCTTTTCGCGGAGTTGCAGTGACATAAATCACCTGGTTCATTTTTTTTGTGAACTCGTCGATTTTAAGGGGGCGGTTATCCAGGGCGCTTGGAAGACGGAACCCAAAATCCACAAGGTTCTGTTTTCGGCTTCTGTCCCCTTCGTACATGGCTCCAATCTGTGGAACCGTAACATGGGCTTCGTCTATCATGCACAAAAAGTCATCCGGAAAATAGTGGAGGAGGGTAGCCGGCGGTTCTCCTTTTTTGCGGCCTGCAATGGGTGCCGAATAATTTTCAATTCCGGAGCAGTAGCCCATCTCTTTCATCATTTCGATATCGTAGGTAACCCGGGTTTTCAGTCGTTCGGCTTCAAACAGTTTCTTTTCTGCATGTAAAACTTCAAGTCGTTCTTCAAGCTCCTTTTGAATCCGGTCCGTTGCCTGGTTCAATACATCCGGGGGAACAACAAAGTTTTTTGCAGGATAAACCGAGGTTTCATCCAGTTCCTCCGTGATTTTTCCGGAAATTACATTAAAGCGCTTTATATCCGTAATTTCGTCCCAGTCCAGCTGAATCCGGTAGGCTTCGTCAAATTCCATGTATGGCGGATAGATTTCGATGGTATCTCCCTTTATTCGGAAGGAACCACGGTCTAAAATTGCGTCGTTTCTGGTGTATTGAATCTGGCTTAAGTCCAGGGCCAGCTTGTGGGTGTCCAGGGTTTCCCCTTTTTCAAGATGAACCCGCATGCTTTTGTAGAGTTCCGGCATTCCAAGACCGTAGATACAGGAAACCGTGGCAATTACGATGACGTCCCGGCGCTCCATAAGGCTGTAGGTTGCCTTCATTTTCAGAATGTCGATTTCTTTGTTGATTGATGCGTCTTTTTCGATATACAAATCCCGGGCAGGAACGTAGGCTTCCGGCTGGTAGTAGTCGTAGTAAGAAACAAAATATTCTACCGCGTTGTTTGGAAAGAAGGTTTTGAATTCCCGGTATAGCTGTGCGGAAAGTGTTTTGTTGTGGCTGATAATGAGGGTAGGGCGCTGAACCTTTTCAATGATTTTTGCCATTGTAAAGGTTTTTCCTGAGCCGGTAACGCCCTTTAAGGTCTGATATTTGTCGCCCCGTAAGAAGCCCTCTGCAAGGCGGTCTATGGCCTGTCCCTGATCTCCGGAAGGCTCGAAAGGTGAATCAACTACAAATTTTCGCATGCAGAAAGTTTACCACAATTGTGCTGGATGGGCAAACTGCTATTAAAGTGCTGCTCAGTGCGCTCGCTCAAAGCGTGTCGTTTTTGAAACCGGCGGAAGTCCTTTTAAATACCGTAGGTTTTGGTCTTTGTTTTTTCAGTTTTTTCGGTACCTGCCGGGTCTGCAAGGCGAACCTGGATAATCTTGTCTTTTCCCTCTCTGTGAACCGTTACATTTACAAATTCTCCAGGTCTTTTTGATTCCAGGGCTGAATAGTAGTCGGCAATGGAAGCGATATTAATTCCGTCGATGGCGGTAATGATGTCTCCTCCAAGATAAATTATGCTTGAGCCGTACCTTACAGCCTGTGTTCCTGCGGAAATTCCTGCCACTTCTGCGTTACCGCCTTTGGTAAGCTGGCTTACAAGAACGCCCTTTGAAATATCAAGCTTAGCATAATTTGCAATCGTGTTGTTCAGCTGAACAAGGGAAACCTGAATTACACCACGGCGAACCCGTCCGTATTTTAAGAGGTCGCTGGAAACCCGGACAGCTGTTTCTGCCGGAACTGCAAAGCCAATTCCTGCATTGCTGCCGGAAGAAGAATAAATCATGGTGTTAATTCCAATCATTCTTCCGTTTGTGTCCAGAAGAGGTCCGCCGGAGTTTCCCGGATTGATTGCCGTGTCAGTCTGAATCATATTCCGGATAATTCTGTTGCTGGAGTTTTTAATAGGTCGGCCCAGGGCTGAAACAATTCCCGTTGTCATGGTTCGTTCAAAACCAAAAGGGTTTCCGATGGCAATAACCTTTTGTCCAACCTTAAGGCTTGTTGAGTCCCCGAAGGCGATTGTCTGAAGAATAGTTCCTTCCGGCGGAGTGAATTTGATTACCGCAAGATCCGATTCGTCGTCTTTTCCCACAACCTCTGCTTCGTACTGGGTACCGTCGGAAAGGGAAACATAGATTTTTGAAGCACCCTTTATAACGTGAACATTTGTAAGGACGTAGCCCCGCTTGTCGATAATTGAGCCGGAACCGCTTCCTCCGTCCTGAACCACCGGTTCAAGAAACCAGTTTACGCCCACAACCTGAGTATTGATGTTTACAACAGCTCCGTTACATGCGTCGTAAACCCGGATATTCTGAAGCTCATCCTGGGTGTAGGTATAGGAGGTATCGTTTAAAACCTGATACTGGTTTTTAAGATTATTATTTTCTTCTTCGGATTCGGCAAGCTGAATGGAGGCGTCGTCGTTAAAAACAGAAGGTTCTTCCAGCGCATCAGAAATACTGGTGGTTTCAGAAACTGATGATTCGATGCTGTCCGTTTTTCCCTTTTTGAAAGCTGCGGAAAATATCAGTGAAGAGATGAGGAGCGAAAAAACAACGCCTGAAACCGTGGAGATGATTATCTGACCTTTAGTATATAACTTCATACAACAAATATAATGAATAAACGGCTAAAAGTCAAAAAATAGAAGGATTCCAGAGCTTTCGTATTATAATTTATATATAGAAAAAAATTGGCTACCGGTCGCGGCCTGCGGGTCAAAAAATCATGCCGGCGAATGTCGAGTTTTATATTTCTAATTCTAAAATTGGCTCTCAGCGGGAACCCTGCTTGGAAAACGGCAGTACCGCTTCGCGGTGGCTGAATGTTTTCCAACCAGGAACCCCGCTTACGCCAATTTTATATTATGTTTACAAACTCGACATTCTCCATCCTGCTATTTTTTTGAGGTCCTGAATTCCTGCATCTGGGAAAGGATTCGGTCGATTTTTGTACCGTAGTCGGGGTCTGTGGCCCAGTTTCCGGCAAGGGCGTAAATGTCTCTGGCGAATTTTGCCTTGTGGGGCCAGCTGTAACGGGGGTCTACAAGTTCGTTTTTCAGGCTTACATCCTGGGTGGTTGCGTATGCCTGAAGATGCTGGATGTGTGCCCGTACTCCAATCTGTTCAGTTTCAAACCATTCGCCGCGGTGTTCGCTGTCCATTGCTCCCAGTCCGCAGTAATTGTGCATTTCAGGAACAACAAGATTTCCAAAGGTCAGGTAGCCGGTTTCGTGGCACATCTGGGCGAAGGCAACATCTGAATTGATGTTTTCATCCCGGGCTTCATCTATGTAGTATTGCGCAAAGGCTTTCATGTGTTTTTTATCGGCTGAGGAATTATTCTTGCAGAAAAACTCTGCAAGTTCATCGGCAGTTAAAAGTCCCTGTCCGGTTAGTTCCCGTGAAATTTGAGGCTGTTCCGGAGGAAGGGAACGGCAGGAATAAAAGCATAAGAAACATGCGGTAAACAGCAGAAAAAACAGAATATAAAAAAGTACGATGACAAAATAATTCTTTTTCATATTTCTATTTTCGGCGTTTTTATTCGCAAATCTGAAAGAAAAAGTTTAAGTCCCCAGCCTGTATTGTAAACTGCCTGATTTTTATGCAGGACCAGTCCTGTCTTAGAAAAGTATTGTGCACTGAACCGGAAGATGGTCGGAATAGCCCTGCCCGCTGTAAATCTGAAATTTTACCGGGACGCCTTCATCTGTGCTCCAGGCTCCCTTTAAGGGGGAGAAATCCAGAATTTTTACGGCGGGAGAAACAAAAAAACTGTCGATTCGTTCGAAGCTTTCATTGAAGTAATAGGAACCGGGTTCAAGAAGCTGGTCTTTTTCATTGTACCAGGGATTAATTACGGGGGTGTTTTCTACCTGTCTGTAGCTTCCGCCGGGTTCAGGATGCAGTTTCCTCAGGCAGAAATTTGCTTCTCCTCCTGTTTTTAAGAATTCCTTTATATCCCGGTTAAAATCACCGCAGGCAATTACATTTTGATTTTCTGCACGGGCTTCATTAAAGAGCTCTGAAAGATTTGATTCCTGCCAGTCCCGCCAGATTTCAGATTTTTCTTCCCCTCCGGATTTTGATTTCCAGTGATTTACAAGAAGGGTGAGGGGTGTTCCGTTTATATCCAGAATCACCCTGATAATGGGTCTCATTGCCGGCTGTTTCTGGCTGTCGATGCGAATATCCAGATTATGGAGAGTGTATTCCTGAACCGGATGTCGTGAAAGAACTGCGCAGCCAATGGATTCTCCCGGGTTTTTGGCAAATACCGCGTAATTCCAGTTTTTTTTGCGGTTAAAACTGAAGTCTGAAAGCATGTTGGAAATATCCATGATAACATTCTGATTTTCAATTTCCTCGAATACAAAAATATCTGCATTGATTTTTTTAATGCTTTCCGAAAGCCGCTGGAGTCTTGTCTGATAGGCATCCTTTCCCCAGTTTTTTGCTTTCAGGAATTCTGTGTATTCTGTTCCTTCTGTTACTGAATCAAAAAAACACTGAAGGTTCCAGTTCACGATGGTCAGAGTTGAGTTTTTTGTTTGAGCCGGCAGGGGGAAGGTTTTGCAGCAGGAAAAAATAGTTATGATTAAAAGCTTCAGGGCTTTCATGATTTTGTTGTAGAGTTTCGTTATTAAATACATTTTCACCTCACTTAAAAAATTGAATGTTTACATATATATTTGGGTGAAAATTCAAAAAAATACCCTTTTCTGAAAAAATAATTTCAAAAAAGGGTAAATATAACAGAATATTATAAATTTTGAAAATGCTTTTATACGTTAAACTTGAAGAAAAGAACGTCTCCGTCCTGAACAACGTATTCCTTTCCTTCCTGACGGTATTTTCCGGCTTCCTTGATCTTTGCTTCGCTTCCGTACTTTTTAAGGTCTTCGATGGAATATGCTTCCGCCTTGATGAAGCCCTTTTCAAAGTCTGTGTGGATTACGCCGGCAGCCTGAGGAGCCTTGTAGCCCTCGTGGATTGTCCAGGCGCGGCATTCGTCAGCTCCGCCTGTGAAGAAGGTTCGTAAGCCCATAAGGTGGTAAGCCTTGCGAGCCAGGGTTGTAAGGCCGCTTTCAGTAAGTCCTACGGCGTCCATAAAGTCCTTTCGTTCTGCCGGATCTGTGATTTCAGAAAGATCTGATTCAAATTTTCCGCAGATTACTACGACTTCAGAATTTTCAGAGTCTGCAATTTTCTTTACCACTTCAACATATTTGTTTGTACCGTCGGCAATTGAATCCTCGTCGATGTTTGCAACGTAAAGGGTAGGCTTCATGGTCAGAAGGAACATATCCCGGATGGCAAGTTTTTCGTCATCTGTAAGGTCGGCTGTTCTTGCGCATTTTCCGTCCTGGAGAAGGGGTTTGATTTTTGCCACAGCGCTGTTCCACGGAGCAAGCTGTTTTTCAGCTTCTTTACCAAGGGCGCGAACGGTTTTTACATTTTTTTCTTCGCGCTTTGCAATTGTCTGCAAGTCTGCCTGAGCAAGCTCGTAGTTTATGGTAAGAATATCGCTTTCCGGGTCGATGGCTGCTTCCGTATTAGCATCTTCACGAACGTGCATGATGTCCGGGTTGTCAAAACAGCGTACAACATGAGCGATACAGGCTGTTTCCCTGATGTTTGCAAGGAACTGGTTTCCCAAACCTTCGCCCTGGCTGGCACCTTTAATGAGACCTGCAATGTCAACGAATTTTACGCTGGCAGGAGTTTTTTTCTTTGGATTATTAACCTGACACAAAAAATCGAGCCGTTCATCCGGAAGTTCAACAATTCCCACGTTCGGGTCAATTGTACAGAATGGAAAGTTTTCTGCCGCAGCAGGAGCTGCCGTTAAAGCTGAAAAAATTGTTGATTTACCAACATTTGGTAATCCTACGATACCGCAATCTAAAGACATATTATTTCCTTCAATAAAAAATAGTTTTCATAGTATAGTTATTTTTTGCCCCCTCTGCAACATACAGAGGAGAGCTTATCTGGGTCAGACACAGAGGAGGGCGAGCCTGGGGCAGGCATACTGCGCTGGACGGTGGAGACTTTTGGAGTTTTGGAACAGCTTTATCACGGCTACTCAAACAGAACAAAGCTTGCCCAGTAATAAGGATTGTCCCAGTTCTTTTCAAGCTTTAATTCTTCCTTGGATTCCCTGAAGGCTGCCGCCCAGGAAAGTTCTCCGGTTCTGAAGGCTTTTGTCTGAAGCTTTCTGTATAAGCGTTCAAAGAAAATGCAGGTGGCTTCATCGTCTACATTCCAGAGGGCAAGACCTACCCGGTTTGCGCCGGCAAAATTGAAGCTTTCTGCAAGACTTGTAACGCTTTTTCCGTTTGTAAGCTCCTTTATGTCTGTCTGGCAGGCTGAAATCATAACCAGATCTGCATTCAGGTTCAGGTTTGCAGCTTCCGGAAGGGTAAGGTAGCCGTCCTCTGTGTTCACGGTTCGCGCATCCGAGGCGTCTGAAAAAACCAGGCTTGTCATCAGCGGGAAAGTGTTGTCGATGTAGGTATGGCATGCAAAATGGATTATTGAGTTTTCCCCAAGAGAGCCCTTCTTTGAAAGCTCCTTTAAGGTTTCTTCCGATGCGTTGATTCCTTCTATAAGAGTAACGATGTTTCCGCTTATTGCAGAGGCCGGAGTTCCACCCTGACTTCCACTGTTAGCTCCGTAACCAGAATTGCCTGCAGGGGAAGCAAAAATCTTGTCCTGCAATTTGTGCAGTTCGCTTCCGGTTCCAGGAAGATTTTTCCAGGTTACACCGTTTGCATTAAAATATGCTTTCGCATTCTGAACGGTAGCAAGGTCTTTTATCTTTAAGCCTTCCGTGGTTTCTGCTCTTGTCTGGGTGTGGGAAATGATTCCCCTGTTGTTTCCCTGTCCGATTCTGCTGTAAATCGGGTTTCCAAAGGCAAGAACCCGGTAATTTCCCTTTGGTTTGTTTCTCTGCTTTTTAAGGGAAAGGGAAATACAGCCGCTGAAGCTGACCGCGTATTTTTCGCCGAAATCCAGTTCTTCCCCGTTTCCAAGAATGTCGAAGGGTAAATAGGAGAGGGAATTATCCGGTTCGATTAAAACCTCTGTTGTGAAATCAGGAAGAGCGTTTTCAACCGGATGAATCAGCCTGTCGTATAAAGCCGTTCTGTATTCCGAAAAGCGTCCTTCTGAAAGCTCCTTTCTGTTCAGGAGAAGGTTTCTGAGGTTTGTTACAGTTGTTCCGTAATCAAAATCACTTTCGATTGCAGTAAGAGTTGTGCCGGATCTGGAAATAACCAGACACCAGGAGTTTATCTTTTCCCTTGGAACGGTTGTGGTTACGGTAATCGTTTTTTTGTCGGTAACAGTTTCTTCTTCAAGAACCTTTGCGGCCAGTTCTTCAAGTGAAAAAATCTTGAAGCTGTCTTCAGGCTTTGTCTTAAGGCAGTCTGAGTATTTTTCTTCCCAGATAATATATTCCAGAATTGCCTTACCCTCTGTGCACCAGGTCCGTACTTCGTCAAGGCCGGCAATATTGTTCTTTTTGAGGGGAATGTAGGCCGGAACCCGTTTTGCAATATCCCGTTCCAGAATTTCAAGGCTTCGTCTGTTTTCAGTCAGCTTCTGGCTCATTGCATAGATTGAAGTTTCGTCCCTTTCACCTTCTTTTTTCAGGCTCTGAAGAACGATTCCCGTTGAAAACTGCATGATGCTGGAATTCAGCTCTGCGAGAGTTTTTTTGTCTTTGTCCGTAAGCCCCGGAAGATTTTCCAGTTTTTCTTTTCTGAAGTTTTCCGGGCTTCCGTATAATTTTATCATCTGAGCGTACTGGAAGGCCTTCTGGCTGCTTTTTCGCTTTGCCCAGTAATCCAGTGCAATATAATTGAAGGCAAGGCATTTTTCATCAAGGGGTTCCTTTACCGAAGGTGTAAGGGACATAGTGCTCACTTTGGAAACGATGTCCATTGCCGTATTCAGACAGGAAATTTTCATGGATTCGTAGGAGGCCCTGTGCTTTTTTGGAGCCGTCTGCCAGTTCATGTACAGGTCATAAAGAATGTCCAGGGCCTCACCATATCCCTGGGTCTGGGAGCAGGCAGAAAAGAGCATGCTGAGATAAGTAGCCCCGTCCTTGTAGTTCTTTTTTTGAAGCCAGGAGAGGATGGCAAGGTTTTTAAGTGAGTAAAGGGTTTCCGGGTGAGTCTTTCCCCAGATAATCCTGTTCAGGGTATAACTTTTTGAAGCAAAGTCCAGAGCCTTTGCGTTTTCGTTCATCTTGTAATAGATTCCGCAGAGAAGAACATTTGCCCGGGCTGTGAGTTCAACCGGTTCAGAAGAAAAATGCTCTGCAAGGCTCAGGGCTGTCTGTGCATTCTGAAGTGCCGTTTCCAGCTCTTCCTTTGTTTCTCCAAAATAATAAATCCGGGCAAGATTCAGGTATTCCCAGGCACTTTCAATGGATTCCGTGTCTACTTCAATTGCTGCATCACCCGTGTCTGTGTCGTCATCGGAAACAACTTCTCCTGCTCCTCCGTCTTCCTCATCGCTTTCTGAAAGGCTGTCATCCAGAGCTGCAAAGGCATTTCCGATTGTTGCAGCTGCCTGATAGAAAACAAGGGCTGTTTCGTAATTTTTTATTGCTTCCGGATAGTTTTTGCTTTCTTCCGCAATTTTTCCAAAGCTGTCGTAGATTTCTGCCTTGTCCGAAGGGGTTGAGTTTTTAAGCTTGTCCAGTTTCTGAAGAACTTTTTCGTAAGATTCCTTTGATTTTTCGTATTCGCCGTTTAAAAGCTGAATTTTTGCAATGCTTTTTGTGAATTTGAAGGAATCTTCCGTCTGATTTCCGTGAAGGAGTTCGGAAATTTTTAAGGCCTTTCTGTAGTTTTCAAGAGCTTTTTCGTATTCTTCCTGAATCGTATATACTTCACCGATGTCTGCAAGAAGTGTAACAACCCGGTCATCGTATTCTCCGTAGTAGTTCCGGTTTGCTTCCAGAATTGAACTGTAGTAGTGAAGGGCTTTTGTAAAATCCTGTTCAACTCCTTTTCCGTTTTTGTAAAGACCTGCCAGCTGGTAAATTGAACCCGTGTCACCTGTCTTTTCGCCCTTCTGGTAGTAAATGGCAGCCTTTGCAAAGTCCTGAGGGGCTCCGACTCCGTTTTCAAAACACCAGCCTACATAGTAATAGGCCTCCGGATAATCCACGGTTGCTGCGCGAAAGAAATTCTCGTAGGCTTTTTTATATTCTTCGTCTTTTAAGGATGATATACCCATTTCAAAGAAGGTTTTTCCGTCGTCCTTTGCGGTATTTTCCTTTTTGACAGCTTTTTCACTGTCTTCAGCGTAGAGATTTACATTTGTTAGAAAAATTGCGGCAAGCAGTAAAAGAGAGCCTGTTTTGCGCTTTTTAAAAAACGTAATCATATTCCAAATCCTCTATTAGACCTAAATTCGAATTTAATAATTATAACTCAAAAATTGGCTCTCAGCGGGAACCCTGTCTGGAAAACGGCAGTACCGCTTCGCGGTGGCTGAGTGTTTTCCAGACAGGAACCCCGCTTACGCCAATTTTCAATTAATATTTCAAATTCGAATTTAGACTATCAATATACTATCGGAAGAAAAGAGAATAGTCAGCAATTATTTTTTTTTGAGGGGGTGTTTTCCGGGAGGGCTGGCGGAGGGCTTGTGTCGGCTTGTTGACAGCCTGTGCTTTCAGTCCTATACTGAAAATATGATTAAGTTAAAGAGAGATTTTAAGAAGGTTATTGCAGGTGTTGCGGCTTTCTGCGGCATGGGAGTTCTTACTTCCTGCTACGGCTGTCCGATGACTGACGAAAGTGTTTTCCCGGTTTCGGGAACGGTGATGGGTGCTTCAGAGAAATCTGTTTCTGGAATTAGTGTGGTTTCGGGAATCAAGGTTACCCTTATGCGGGACGGAAAAGAAATTGCCAGCACGGAAACCGATGATTCCGGTGATTATTATATGGAGTTCTTCTATAACGAGCTTGAGGAAGCGGAATATCAGCTGGTATTTGAAGATATAGACGGCGAAGAAAACGGAACTTACAAGACTAAGGTTCAGACCGTAAATGCAGACGGAAAGAAGTACATCCGCCTTGATGTTCAGCTGGACTAAGCGCGACTGAGAGCCAATTTTTGGATTATCAACTATAAAAATTGGCATTCGTCTTTATTCGGAGCATATATGGGAGTTCGATTTTCATCCTTCTGGAAAAGATTTATAGTTTCTCTCCTTGCTGTTTTTGGAAGCGGGAAGATTATGTCCTGTGACCGTAACGGCATTGTAAGGGACAGAATGGTCTGCATGTACGGAGTTCCGGATCCGGTTGCGATGTATGGTTCTCCCTATATCATGGAACGGGCTTCCCTGAACGGGCAGGTTTACTGTGAAGGAAAAGCGGTAAGCGATGTTAAGGTTCGGCTTTTTGTGGATGGAAAAGAGGTTGATTCCTGTCTTACTCAGAGTGACGGAAGCTATTCCGTTGCCGTCAGAAATCTTTACGAAGAGCCGCAAGAGGTTCTGGTTCGCATCGAAGGACTTTCAGAAGACTCCGAATATCAGGTTTTTGAACAGACTGTTACCATAAATACGGATAATAATTCTCTGACCATGGATTTTGAAATTAAGAAAAAATGAAACGGAATAATCACCTTTCCCTGCGGGATATAATTTTGCGGCATCTTTTCAGCTCCTACAGAAAAATCGAGACCCGGGAACACCGTTTGAACTATCTTTTCTGGGAATGTACCCTTCGCTGCAATTTGAGTTGCCGTCACTGCGGTTCCGACTGCCTGAAAACTTCCGGTGTGGAGGACATGCCGGCTTCCGATTTTATCCGCGTTCTTGACAATATTAAGAAAAACGGAGTCCAGCGGCTTATGGTCTGCATTACGGGGGGCGAGCCTCTTCTGCGAGACGATCTTGAAGAGGTTGGCAGGGCTGCCCGTCAGCGTGGCTTCGGCTGGGGAATTGTTACCAACGGTCTTTATATGACGGAAGAGCGCTTTTCTTCACTTTGCGAAAGCGGAATGGGCTCTTTAAGCGTAAGTATCGACGGACTTGAAGAAGAGCACAATGCCCTCCGGGGAAATCCGGAATCCTTTAAGGCAGTTGAAAAGACCATCGGACTATGCGTTGAAAGAAAAAAACGGCTTCCTAAGGGCTTTGCTTATGATGTCATAACCTGTGTTCATCATGGAAATATAAAAAAACTTCCCCTTCTGCGGGACTATCTTCTTGAAAAAGGTGTCAGTGACTGGCGGATTTTCTCGATTTTTCCCTCCGGAAGGGCAAATCAGAACGATCTTTCGCTGACTCCTGAAGAATATAAGCAGCTGATGGATTTTATTGCGCAAACCAGAAATTACGTAAGCCCGGAAGGAAGAAAAATTCACCTGAATTACGCCTGTGAAGGCTATCTTGGCCGCTACGAACTGAAGGTTCGGGATTATTTCTTTTTCTGCCGGGCCGGAATCAATGTTGGCTCTGTGATGTGCGACGGTTCCGTTTCTGCCTGCCTTAGCGTGAGGGCAAAGGATTTTATTCAGGGAAACATCTATCAGGAAAACTTCGATTTTATGAAAATCTGGAATGAGCGTTTCTTGAATATGCGTGACCGCCGCTGGGCAAAAACCGGAATGTGCAGAAAATGCAAAAGCTGGAAGTGGTGCCTGGGAAACGGAATTCATCTTCATAAGGACGCAAAGAGTGAGTGCGCCTACTGTAATAAAGCCATGCTGGAGTAGAGTAGTGTGGAACCGGAAACGCCGGCGAGTCTCTGTCAGCGGATTTGATTTGCTGGAAAAGTAATAAAAAAACTGTTACACTCCATTTATGTCTAATTATCTGTGTATTTGTCTTAGTCCTACACTTCAGAGAACGGTTGAATTTGGAAGCTTTCAGAAGAATGCCGTTAACCGTGCAAAAAAATACCGGCTGGATGCCTCCGGAAAGGCTGTGAACTCAGCCCGGGTACTTTCCCAGCTGATACAGGCATCCGGTGATTTTTCTGGAGATGCGGCAGGCTCAGTTACCGGGAAGCTTTCTGGCACTGGCACGGAATGTCTATCCAAAAACTGTAAGTCCGCAGTTCGGGTTCTTTGTCCCCTTGGCAAAATGAACAGTCCGGAGTTTTGCGAGCTTGCGGAAAGAGACAAATTAGATGTCCGCTCAGTTCAGATTCCGGGGCGTGTGCGGGAATGCCTTACACTTTTAGACAGCAATGGCGGAACAACGGAAGTTGTGTGCCCGGAACCTGCTTCTGAAAATGAGTTTTCAGGTGAGGCGGAGGCTTTTCTTTCGGCTCTTTCAGAGGAGCTTGAAAAATGCGACGCCGTGCTTTTTGCGGGAAGTACACCTCCGGGCTGGCCGGAGGATTTTGTTTCCCGAATTTCTGAAAAAATCGCCGCTTCTAAAAAAGTTTTTCTTGCGGATTTTCAGGGGAAAATGCTTCTTAATGCCCTCAGTGTGTGCACTCCGGATATTATTAAAATCAATGAAGAGGAATTCTGTTCAACCTTTTTGAAGCAGGGCTCTGGTCCACTCCGTGAAGACGAGCTTAAAGCCCTTATAATTCAGAAAAGCACCGAGTTAAAAAATAAGATTGTGGTTACCCGTGGAGAAAAATCAACCTTTGCCGCCGATAACGGAAACTTCCTTGAAGTGCAGTCGGAAAAGGTACAGGCTGTAAATACCACCGCCTGCGGAGATTCCTTTTCTGCAGGTTTTTTGTATCAGTTTGTGGAAACCGGTGATTTTGCTG
This sequence comes from uncultured Treponema sp., assembly GCA_946186185.1. Taxonomy (GTDB): domain Bacteria; phylum Spirochaetota; class Spirochaetia; order Treponematales; family Treponemataceae; genus Treponema_D. The sequence continues at coordinate 64,347 of CAMHMJ010000013.1, forward strand.
CAGCTTTAGAAAAAGGCGCCTGGTGTGCCTCCCGCAACGCCGAATCTGTTGTTCCTGGAACGATTTTTCCGTTTTTCACACAGGGTTCCCGCTGAAAGCCAATTTTGGAGTTGAACTTACTATCTGGACATTTGTCTATTTCAGTATCGTCTTTATCAGAGTCCTGATATCCCGGATATCTTTTGTGCTTCCGGCTTCCGGGGCGTACAGTTTTGTAAAGCCTAAGCTTTCCGCGGTTTTTGCCCGCTGCTTCAGCTTTGGAACCGTACGGATTTCACCTGCAAGACTTAATTCACCAAAAACGGCTGTTCCCACCGGAATCGGTATGTCGGTTCGGGCCGAATAAATTGCCATTGCAAGGGCGGCGTCGATGGCGCTTTCGTTCAGTCGGATTCCTCCCGCAACATTTATGTAGATGTCCTGAGCCGAAAAAACTATTCCGCACCGTTTTTCAAGAATTGCGGCAACACGGCTTACCCGGGCACTGTCGATTTTGTCGCTGAAAACCCTGTTCACCGAGGCTTTTGCCGGAACTGTCAGTGCCTGAATTTCTACCATAAAGACCCGGTTTCCTTCAAAAACTGCTGTACAGCACACTCCCGAAGGCTGAGCTTCCTGCCGCTCCGTCAAAAACATGGTGGCAGGGTTCAAAACCGGTACAAGTCCCTTTTCAGTCATATTGAAAATTCCCAGTTCATCCACCGACCCAAAGCGGTTTTTCTGGGCGTGAAGGAACCGCACGTCATCGTTGTTTCGTTCAAAGGATATTACCGTGTCCACCATGTGTTCCAGGGTTTTAGGTCCCGCAATGGTTCCTTCCTTTGTAACATGGGCCGTCATTATAAGAACCGCATCCCGCTCCTTTACCCAGCTTATCAGTTCGTTTGCGCAGTACTTTACCTGGGTAACGCTTCCCGGAACAATTCCCGCTTCAAGGGTGTAAACTGTCTGAATGGAATCGATAATTGTAACCACCGGATTTTTTTCATCCAGGGTTGAAAGAATGTCTTCCAGCCGCATGGTGCAAAGAACTTCAATTCCGTCAGTGTTCAGCTCAAGCCGTTCCGCCCGTTCTTTTATCTGTCCGGCAGACTCTTCTCCGGAAACATACAGCACCTTCATCTTTTTAGAGGCCAGCTTTGACGCCATCTGAATTAAAAGTGTGGATTTTCCGATTCCCGGCTCGCCCCCCAGAAGCACCGCCGAGCGTTTTGCAGCTCCTCCGCCTAAAACCCGGTCAAGCTCATCGATTCCGGTAAAAATCCGGGGACTTTCCTGCGAGGCTACACTTGAAAGTGGAACGGGCTTTGCTTTCTGAGAAACCACGCTTCCACGGCCGGCCTTGGTCACGGCGTTTGAATCAATAACGCTTTCCTCCATGGTGTTCCATTCCCCGCATTCCGGGCACCGCCCGAGCCAGGACCCCTGTGAATAGGAGCATTTAGAACATTTCCACATCACCGCACCATTCTTTTTAGCCATACCGCCTCCGTTTTCAGCTGTTTTCTCAATTATAAATATACTGAAAAAAATGGAGAATGTGAAAAAAAAGTTTGAATTTAAATTCGAATGAATCTGTTTTCTTGCCCTAACGCATTTTTTTCTATATAAACATAAGTATGCTTTTGTTTTTGCTGAACAGCGTTTTTTTGGGTGTGGCGCTGGCAATGGACGCTTTTTCTCTTTCCGTGGCTAATGCCCTGAGGGATAAAAATATCCGCCTGAATAAAATTCTTCTTTTTTCCGGAACCTTTGCTTTTTTTCAGTTCATAATGCCTATGGCAGGCTGGTTCTGCGTTCATTCTATTATTTCGATTTTCAACAGGGTTTTGAAGTTTATTCCGTGGATTTCTTTTTTCATTCTTCTTGCTCTGGGCCTTAAGATGATAATTGAATCAGTGCGGGGTGGAGACGATATTTCTGTGGAAGGTAACATTTCTTGTGAAGAAGGAAACTCTGCGGAGGAAAACTCCGGCTTTTTCCGCGCCCTGATAATCCCGCTTCTTCTTCAGGGAATCGCAACTTCCCTGGATGCCCTTTCAGTTGGCTTTACAATCGCAGATTATTCCGCTTCTCTTGCCTTGGTCTGCTCCCTTATAATCGCGGCAGTAACCTTTGTAATCTGCGCCTTCGGTTTCTTTCTGGGCAAAAAGGCCGCTCACATTAAAAATTTCAAGGCTGAGATCTTCGGCGGAATAATTCTTATCCTCATCGGCATCGAAATCTTTGTAAAAGGCGTGTTCTTTTAGTGCAGCTAAAAAATCTGCAAGATTTACATCAAAAATAAACATTGTCGCGATATAAAAAAATATGTTATAATTTTTGCGCAATATGAAGATTAAAAAACATCCGGTTCTGGTAACAATCCTGTTTTTATTCATTTCTAATTCTGCATTTTCATCAGCTGATTCTCTTGCTGTTCTGGATAAACAGGTAGTGACTTTTTTTCTGAATACAAGAAATTTTCATAAGGCAATGTCCAGCCTTCTTGAACGGGAAACCTTCTTCTATCCTTCCGATTATGTTGTAACCTTAAAATCCCTTAAGGACGGTACCTCCTTTAAGCATTATTTTGACATAAATTACTGTTCCGAATATGTTCCTGAAAATCAGGAGGAGCTTTTATCTACGGTTCCTTACTATTCTTTTTCCAGTCTTGATAACGGTTTTGTTCTTGATTTTGCCTTTGTATTCCCTCCTGAAGAAACTGAAAATATCCACATTATAAACGACGATATTTTAAAGCTTTCCATGAACGGCGCAATTGATGGACTTGCCCAGAGTTCAGGCTTTTTAAGGAAATCTTCTTTTTTTCATCCCCGCTACAAGGTGGACAAGGTTGTAATCTGGGAAGTCTGCATAATAATGTTCCTGGTTTTCTTAAATATTCTTCTGATTTTTAAATATTTTCAGAGTATGCACCGCATCAGTCTTCTGGAGGGTGAAAAAAAGAAACCGGGAATCCTTGAATGCCGGGAAATTGCCAGCGAAAAGGCAGAAGTTGTTCTTAAAAAAATAACGGAGCCGGTTACCGGCCTTTTTACGGCGGATTATTTTACTACCCGCATTCAGAAGGAAATTTCAAAATATCAGAGTTTTTCCCGGATTTTTTCAGTTGCGGTTTTTATAATTCAGGACAAGGGCGATGTTTTTGAGCTCAGGAAGGCCGCTGCCGTTATCAGGGAAAACCTGAATGCCAACGTAATTTCAGCCTATAAGGGAAGCGGTGTTTTTCTTTCCCTTTTTCCGGGAAGAAAAGAGTCGGACATCTCAATTTTCGTAGATCTGGTTGTGGAAAAAATCTATGCATTGAATATTCCGGTGGTCAGCCGGATTCAGGAATATTACGGACAGGAGGATTTCCTTTCTGCGGTAGTGATTTAATTGCGCGATTCTGTCAGTGAGATTTCGTCAAAATGAATGCAATGAAAGTAAGGTTTATTTTTTTTACATTACTATTTTTCTCTTTAAGTCCGTTTTTTTCAGATGATTTAACCCGGGAAAGGGTGCGTCTTATTGAGTCCCAGGCGGAGGAAGTGGGGGTTCAGAAAATTGATACCTTCAAGCGGGTTTTCGCCTATCACGATGAGGTAAACAACGCCATCATAGAACGTACAGGTATCGAACCGGATTATTACGCCCTTTCCTTCCAGACAAACAAGCTTAATTCCTTCGTTTTGAATAACAGGGATCCATACATGATTATTGAAGAGCATCCCGGGGACGATTATCTTTTTACAATCCCCGTAATTTATGACTACTGCGTCATGATTTCCAGAATTGACGACCGGCTGGAGCTTTTGAACGATATTCAGAACAAAACCTACGCAACCTTCAAGTCGGATATCATAAGCGGCGAGTGGTGCAGGGAACTGGGACTCAGCCGTTTCGATGACGATAATCTTCTGGGCTCCTCCGCCTTTCAGAAAATTGTAGACGGAAAAGCCGATTTGATTTTTATGCCACAGAAGCTTGCCACCGTAATTATCGATCTCATGGATTTCAGGGACGAGCTTTACGTTTCCCGTCCCATTTTTGAGATTTCCTACCGTTTTGCCTTTAAGGCGGAGCATAAAAAGGAGTGGGAAGAACTTAACAGTATTCTTGTGGAAATGATTCATAACGGAGAGCTTTCGAAGCTCTGTAAAAAATATAACCTTCAGCTGAGCCTTTCTGCGCCAAAGAATATACAGCGGGAATTAATGTTCTATGTAATTATATTCCTTATCATAGTTCTTTTATTAGAAACCTTTATTCTTATGGCATCTTTAAAGAAAAAGAGAAATGACGTGGAAAATTCTCTCTAGAGCTGGATTATAAAATGAGGCATTTGTATGAATAAAAAAAACTTACCCCTGATTGCCTGTGTGGCAGTGGAAGTACTTTTTTTGATATTTTTTCACTGTACCTATGTTCCATACGTGCGCCATGAAGGTGTTGTAACTGAAAGCTGGTGGCTGGAAAGTGACCGCATGGTCTCTACCACAGAGTTGAACTCAGATCTTCTGCAATGGAAGGAATTTACTAATTTTCGCCAGAGTATTTCCAAGGAGTTTGCCTATTCAAAAATCATTATCGAAAACAAAAGTCATCGACCTCATTCCTACTATATCGTGAATCAGGACGTAAATGCCTATGCTTCCTGTCTTGAGTTCCGTGGCCTTCAGGTTATTTCCGTGGACAGGCGTTTTGACAATTTTAACCGCCCGATTTACAAGGTAAATCTTCTTCCCGGTGAAAGAAGGTCTTTCTTCCTTGAACTCAGTAACGGTGAAACCATCGGTTTAAGTCCTATTGTTCTGGACGAGAAGGATTTTTATCCTCAGGGAATTAAGGAACAGTTTTTCCTGTGGGCCCTTGTGGTTCTTACGGCCTTCTGTTCCATCAACCTGGTATTTTATTTTTTCGTCCTGGAAAACCGCTTCCTGCTTGTTGCGGGGCTTGCATCAATCTTCGTCGTTATTGTCTATCTTTTTACAACCAGCCTGATTCATCCGATTTTCGACGGCTCCTCCTTCTGGCTTGGGAAAAAATACCTGATCCGCTTTTTTGAAATATCCTTTATTCTGGGGCTGGTTTTCCTGATTCTGGACTGTGTGCGCCATTACAATGACCACTTCAGAAACTTAAACTATCAGACAACTCTTCTTTCTTTCGCTCCATGGCTTTTATTTGAAGGAATAAAAATCGTTGGCTCCCTTATGAACTTAAGGATTTTCTTTGAGCATGTTTCCCTTTTATCCTGGTTTTTGTCCCTCATGACCTACGGAATTTTCATTATCCGGAGCTGTAATATCACCCAGATAACCGAGCAGGAAGAAATTCTTTCGTATTTTACCCTTACGAGTAAGATTTCCTTCAAGAATCTTCTTCGTGCAAAATCCGTGCCGTCCCAGATGCTCATTAAGGTTCGGGATAAAATTCAGCAGCCCCTGGACATCATTCAGACAATCTCAAATATGGCTGAAGGAACCACGGATCTTGGAAAAATGATTTCCTATGCCACCGTCATCAATGAATATGTTCTTGAAATAAAAAAAATCCTCGGACTTGAGCTTTCCTATCCGAATGAGAAAGGTCCTTTTTCTCACAACGAGCTTGAAATGTTTAAGGATACGGAAATGGTTACGGATTTTAAGGATCAGACCCTCTGTATTTACGGTTCTGATGATGACGTAATTCTGTCCGAAAAAATTGTCCTGAACGGCGACGGCTTTTTCTGTGTTTCTGTATCGAGTTATGAAGATATTGCAGGAGGAATTGAAAGCGGCGAGTATCAGATGCTTGTAATAAATCCTGCCACCGACGGGGAGGAAGTTTTTGAGCTCTGCCGTAAAATCCGCGAAAATTACAATGTTTTCCAGTTCCCGATTCTGATGGTAATCAACTACTACGCAAATTATCTTGTCCGACGAGGTTATTCTGTGGGTGTAAACGATTTTATCATCCGCCCTTTCGATTCTTCAGAGCTGGTAAGCCGGTGCTATTCCCTTCTGCAGCTCAAACGAATCTTCCTTCACAATCAGGAGCTCAGCCGCCAGGAAAACGAAAAGAGTACCTTCCTGTATTTTGTAACCCACAATGTAAATACTCCTCTTACCCTGCTTTTGAACCGGCTTGATGATTTTTCCCGGTTCCTTCCGGAAATGAACACTGAAGCGCGGGAAATCTTCCTGGATATCAAGGACAGCGTAAATGAAATCGATGAAATCATTCAGAACGTTCTTATTTCCTTCCGTATTTCAGACGGACGCTATGTAAATGTTCAGGAAAAGCTTTTTGTTGAAGATATTCTTGATGTAATTCGTCCGGTAATGGAAGGCCGTGCATCTGCCAAAAATGTAAAAATTGACTGGCAGATTCCGGATATTCTTCCTCAGATCAAGGTTAACAGGCAGGCTCTCCGGGGCATTGTGACAAATCTTATTGATAATGCAATAAAGTATTCTCCGGAAAACGGAACCGTCTGGGTAAAAATTGTTCAGGAGGCCCTTCCTGAATCTGAATCAAATGCCGGAACTGTTGGTGGTGCGGCTTCGGTATCCTCTTCTTCAACTGCCGTTGCAGCGACTGCTGGTTCCCGCATGGTTCTGAGTGTTTCCGATGAAGGAGATGGAGTTCCGTCCAGCAAAATTCCGCTTCTTTTCAGCCGTTTTGATGCCGCTATATCCGGCTCATTGGGTTCTCAAGCCTCCGGAATGAAGGGTACAAACAGTAGGGCTGGGACAAAGGACTCTTCTCAGAAGCCTACTTCTGTGGGACTGGGACTTTATGTTGCAAACGAGCTTGCAAAACTGAATGGAATTAAACTTGAATATTCAGATGCTCAGGAAGGGGGCGCCTGCTTTACTCTTTATTTTCCGGAGTACTAACAGCGGCTTCCTGAGGTGCAGCTGCACCCTGGTTTCCGGCGCTGAAAAGGTATCCTACATGCCGTACAGACTGAATGTAAGTCGGGTTTGAAGCGTCGTCTTCGATGATTTTTCTTAAGCTGTTGATATTTACGTAAAGATTGCTTTCAAGAGCCGTTGCTTCGATGGTGGCATTTCCCCATACATTTTCGTACAGTGTTCTGTAGGGAATTGCAACGTTGGGGTGCTGCATAAGATATAAGAGAATATCAAAATATTTCTTTCTCATTGGAATTTCAATGCCGTTTTTTGTTACTGACTGAGCTGCGATATTTGCGGTAAAAGGTCCGTAGGTAACAAATTCCTGAACAGGAGTCTGTGGAACGTGAAGCTGTTCATTTCTTTCAATCATTCTGTGGATGCGCATCAGCATTTCGTTGGACATAAAAGGTTTTGTAAGGTAGTCGTCGCAGCCGATTCTGAAGCCTTCGATTTTTGTTTCGTCGTCGCTCAGGGAAGAAATTATCATTACCGGCAGGGTTTTGTTCTGGATTCGGATTGTTTTAAGGATAGAAAGACCGTTTGTGTCCCCCAGTTTGAGGTCAAGTATTACGGCGTCAAAGGAAGAGTTCTTTAAGGCTTCGTATGCGTCTTTTCCGTTCAAAGCCTGAATAACATCGTAATTATTTTTTTTGAGGGTAGCTGCAATAAAATCATTGAGCCTTTTAGAGTCTTCTACGACTAAAACATGTTTAAATTCCATAAATTTCATTATATCAGAGAATTCTAAAAAATGTCTAAAATTCTAAAAGGATTTTATTTCAGGTATCCCCGGGTTTTAGTATAAACTTAAAAAAATGTGGCTGAGCTTTCCGTCTGCCGGGCAGTCTGCGTTATTTCAGGGACTGTCTGTAAACCTCGTACAGAAGTACGCCTGCTGCAACGGAAACATTCAGGCTGTCGATTTTTCCCATGGTTGGAATTGAAATTATGCTGTCACATTGTTCGCTCAAAAGCTTTGCAATTCCGCTTCCTTCGTTTCCCATGATGATTACAGATTTTGGTGTAAAGGAGAATTTTTCAATTGATTCGCCGCCGGCATCAGCACCGTAAATCCAGAAGCCTTCCTCTTTTAAAAGCTGTACTGTGCGTACCAGATTTGTAACCTGTGCTACCGGAACCCAGGCAACGCTTCCGGCACTGCTTCTGGCGATTACCTCGTTGTTTTCAATGTCTTTTGTTCCCCGGTGATCCGGAATAATCACAAGGGAAGCTCCGAACTGGTCGGCGCTCCTTATGATTGCTCCTACATTGTGGGGGTCGGTTACCGAATCAAGAACTAAAACAGTCTGCCTTTCATTTTCGCCCTTGTTTCTGCTTGAGTTCAGCCAGGAGTCAAAATCTATTAAATTTGATTTTTTTCCCCCTTCCTCTTCAACTAAAAGAACGATTCCGCGGTGGTCGCGGTTTTCCGGGCTTAAAACAGAAACCTTTGTATCGAGCTCCTTGTCGCTCTGCTGGATACACGGGATTCCTGCTTCTTTTGCCGCAGAAAGAATTTTTTTGACGCGGGGACCCTGCTTTGACCAGAAAATCTGCATTCCGCCTGATTTCTTGTCCTTTGAGGTCTTTAAAACGCGTTCTTCAATTGCATGAAAGCCTGTTATAGTTTTTACCGGCATAGTTTTCCTATCTACCGCAGCAAGGTAATTGCTCCCGTAGGTCGCAATAATTTACGAGAAGCGCTTTGGCCTAGCGACCACAGCAAAGTAATTGCTCCCGTAGGTCGCAATAATTCACCAAAAATGTTGCTTTCTATCGTCCGCAACATTTTTTATATTTCTTTCCGCTGCCGCATGGGCATGGGTCGTTGCGGCCGATTTTTTCGCCTTCGCGCTTTACGGTTGTTGTGATGATGTTTCCTGCAACGTATTTCCATTCGCCGTTGATTTTCTTGAAGCCGGCAATTTCGTGGTGAACGTCGTGCATCTGCTTCAAAGTGTAATCGGCTGTGAATTCTACAAGACCTTCGTCATCGCCGTCCTGGCCTTTTTCTGTTCTGATGATTGTAAGACCGTGCCATTCAGATTCGCGGCTCCAGTCTTCAGTTGCTTTCTTGTCGATATCGGCGATTCCTTCGCCTTCTTCGCAGGAGTTGATGATAAAATCAATTTCATGAGCAACGTATGCTGAATATCGTGCTCTCATCAAGCTTTCTGCAGTAGGAGCCTTAATGGTTCCTTTGATTATCGGTTCGCAGCATTCGCTGTATTTTTTTCCTGAACCGCAAGGACAAATATCAATTTTCTCACTCATAGTCTAACTATACCAAAATTTAAGATTGTAGGCAATTATCAGCCGGGTTTGTGAAGCCTGTGTTCACGCTGCCGGCTTTGCCTGTTATCGGGCGCTTTTCTTTCTGTGCGCTTTAGTCGCACTTGCTGGTGTACATGGTTCCTGCTGGAATGGATTTTGTAACCCAGGTATTTCCGCCGATTACGCTTCCCCGGCCGATGATTGTCTGTCCTCCCAGAATAGTTGCATTTGCATAAATTGTTACATCATCTTCTATAGTAGGGTGCCGTTTTTTGTTCATCAGTTCTTTTTTTACGCTCAGAGCCCCAAGGGTAACGCCCTGGTAAAGCTTGACGTTGTTACCGATTATTGTTGATTCGCCGATTACAACGCCGGTCCCGTGATCGATAAAGAAGGATTCTCCGATTTCAGCACCCGGGTTGATGTCGATGCCTGTTTTGCCGTGGATATATTCGCTCATCATTCGCGGAATTACCGGAACTCCGTTTTTGTGAAGGAAGTGAGCAATTCTGTAAACTAAAATTGCTTCAATTGCCGGATAGGAAATGATGACCTCTTCAATGCTTTTTGCAGCAGGGTCTCCCCTGAAGCCTGCTTCTACATCCAGGGTAATTTTTCTCTTTATTTCCGGAAGTTCTTCTATTAAAGCGATGCTTGTCTGTTCTGCCAGCTTGAAGCAGTGGGAGTTCTCAATGTCAGTTGTATCCGGTTTTTCTGAGTTTTTTTCACTGAGGTTCTGGTTGTTTCTGCAGACTTCGTACACAAGGGCTTTCTGGATCTCCTTTGTAAGAAGGGCGATTACATTGTTTACCCTGGCTCCGGTTATGTATCTGAGGTTTGAAGAACTGATTTCTTCATCAACTCTGAAGCCTGGAAATATGAGGCACTGTAAATCCTGAAGAACCGAAATTACGTTCTGTCTGTTTGGAAAGTTTTCAGAACCGCTTCTATTGATTCCTCCGTATCTGTCGTAGGAATCAAGCAATCCGTCGATAAGCATGTCTATATTCATTTCGAACCTCGAATTTAAGATAGTGCATTGATACTATCACAAAAAGAAATAAAACTCTATATAAGTCATAGGTAAAGAAAATGCCGGATTTAATTAGAGAAATAAAAATTGGCGTAAGCGAGGTTGCGACACAAAAAGCACTCAGCCACCGCGAAGCGGTACTGCCGCTTTTTGCTGGCGCGTTCTCGCTGAGAGCCAATTTTGCTATTCTGTTTTTTTAAATCCGGCATTTGCTTTAATCGAAAAATTTATGTATTTTTTTGTGAAAATTCTTTTATCGGTTATTGACATAAATGCGCTAGTTAGTTATATTTTCAAAACGCGTTGCTATAAGTGAATGCGAGTTATGCCCTTGTAGCTCAGCTGGTAGAGCGCAGCCATGGTAAGGCTGAGGTCTGCGGTTCAAGCCCGCACGGGGGCTTATAAAATTAAGCAAATCTTTTAGGAGTATAGAAATGGCAAGCAAGAAAAAGGGAGCAGTAGAAATCATCGCTCTTCAGTGCACAGAATGCAAAAGAAAGAATTATACAACTTACAAGAACCGTAAAAACATTACTGGTAAGCTTGAGTTGAACAAATATTGTCCTTTCTGTCGCAAGCACGCACCACACAAAGAAACAAAGGCAAAATAAGCCTAAAAAATTAGTATATCTTCTGTCTGTTTATCAGGCAGTAAATATATAGGGCAGTAGTTCAGCTGGTAGAGCAGCGGTCTCCAAAACCGCCTGTCGTGGGTTCAAATCCTGCCTGCCCTGATTTT
>CAMHMJ010000014.1 GCA_946186185.1 uncultured Treponema sp.
CGGTCAGAACTAGAAGCAGGGTCTTGATAGCCTGCATAAAAATACCCTGGAGTTTCTGGAGGTAAATCAATTACGTTAGGTATTAAAACATTTTCTTGAACCGGATTGTTAGAAAAAATTCGAATTGTAGTATTAAAGCAATATGTATTTTCATCATTTATAAAATTAACTACAAAATTATAAGTTCCAGGAGTAATATCCCTTAAGACATAATTTGGAACATAAATCTCTGGATTATAAGACGAAGGTGGCAAAGAGCCTAAATTCTCATCTGAATAATGAGCAGGTAATGAAACCACCTGTAATGCATTATCTTTTACAAGAGCTCCTGTAATTTGGTCATATATACCAGCCTTAACTGTATAATCAGAATATGATGAAATATCCCAATTTTTGGTATACAAATATAAAAATGCAGAGCCATAAGCGTTATCGACACTATCCAAATTTGTTGGAGAAAGATAAAAAACAATTGATTCTCCATAATTTAAATCAACTGAAGCGACTCCAAGCAAAACAGTATTCATATATAACTGAGCATTATTGAATTCTTTTCCTTTAGGAACAGCAGCTAAATATAACTCATATACAGCTTTTTCAAACTCAAAATAAACAATACCACTAAGTCCACTGGAATCATTTGCTTGAAAATTTATTTTAGAACATTGTAACGCAGTTTCTTCAGAACCATTTTTCATTTTACCATATATATAAAAATCTAATTCATCGCTGTACCAGGCTGCTGGCATAAGAGTTCTGTTAAAACTAACACAAAAATCTAAAGAAGAAGCAACAATTTTAATATTTGATTTATTTGATGGTATGACATAACTTCCATTTAAAATATTATTTGAACAAGAAATGGATATTGCAAAGAGAAAACAAATTAACAAATATATTGATAGTCTTTTTTTCATCTTTTTTCATAAATCGGATTATGTCTTTTTATCGACATAATCCGATTTTAATCAAAATTATTCAGATTACTGAGTAACCTTAAATTCCAACGTATATGTTAAAGGTCGATTTAATACATTTGTATCAGCATAGAATATGGCTTCATAAGTACCAACCTTATAATTACTTACCTGAACAGCCCAAGTAAATCCGTCGTTACCTGTTGAATCAGCTTTTGTTTTTCCAACTGTTCCAACCTTGTTATAAGAATAATCTTTTGCACCTTGTTTTCTTACTGTCAATGAAGCTGATTTATATAATTTGTTAGCATCATTAAGAGTAAAGTAAACATATTTAACAGCGCTTGCACCAACTGTATTTACTTCAAATTCCTGGTCAGTAATTGTAACAGCTGTTGTTGTTGAGACTGCAGGTGTTGTACCACTAAATGCTCGAACCATATCTGTTGTAATATTATAGTCGTTTTCATTCTGAATATATACATTTCCAGATTTTACTCTATAACTAGCAAACAAATTAATATTTTCGTATCCAGGAGCATATAACTGTGAAGAACCATTAACTGTTGAATAATCAGTTCCATCAGTAGAATCGATTTTCCAGCTTGTCCAAATGTTTTCACCACCAAGTTCATACAGTGAAGCATATGAAGGTGTTGAACCATATGAATAAGGAATTGGATCAATAATTAAAGTTCCGTCAGTTGTATGACTTGCAAATACAACAACTTTTGTTTTTTCAGAATCAATTGAAATTGTTTCATCAGCAGCAGTACCAGGGAATGTGTTAAACACATCTGAAGTTTTATCTGTAACTGCATCACCTGTCAATTTCAATTCACCAGTACTTTCAGCTTCGTAGAAAGCACCATTATTAAGATTATAAATAATCTTAAATCTGTTGATTGACAGAGGTGCGTTTGTCCAGTTGGTTGAAGTAAATGTATAATTTGCAACATCTCCCGGAACACTTGCAATACCACTCTGATTTGTGCCTGTTGTAAATGCTGTGAAAGTACCTCCAGTTAATGCAGCACTATTTGAGTAAATATAAGTCGAATTACCAGCATCGTTTACAGCACAAAGTCGTGCAACCCAGCGGGAACCTGTAGGAATAGCAAGAACAAGTTTTTGTGCCGTTGATTCACTTGTTTTGTTTAAGGAACCATAGATGTATCTAGGATTATTAATAGTTGTGAGTGGATTCTGTACAAAATCAGAAAGCATAGTATTCTGATAAACCTTATAATCATATGTATAAGATTTTACAGAACTCAAGTTTTTCAAATTAGACCAGTTAGTATCACCATCTGCATTGCTTGCAGGAACATCACCAGCCTTCTTTGTATTTGTACTTGCCATAAGAGCACTGACATATCCCTCTTCTGCACTAGAAGCAATATTTGTGATATCGAGAAGTTCAAGCTGGAAGTACGCTTCATTGGTTGCTTTATCAGTCCAGTTAAACTCTACAAACCAAACATTTGATTCAGGAGTAATAGGGTTAACATATCCAACATATAAATCTTCCGGAGTATCAGGTTTCTTTTCAATTACATCAGGGACCTTTACAATACCTGTTGTTTTACGATTTGCAAGAATAAGGATAGTATCAGTATATGTAAATTTCTTTGCAACGGCACCTCCAGCAGGATTTGATTCTGTAAAGGTTACTACAAAATTATACATACCAGCAGGAATATTAGAACCTGTAATCTCATAATTATCCGCTGCAGGTACACTTCCATCTGTTCCATACAAATCAAAAGAAGTACCTGAAGTAGGTTTCTCACTTGCTCCTACAACTGCACCGGTTTTCTGATCATAAATACCAACTTTAATGTTATATCCTGTTGTTGTTGGTTTTGAATCCCATGCAGAATAAACCTTTAATCCAACCTGTCCATAACCATTGATGTTATTTGGAGAAAGATAAAAGTTAACCTTTTCATTATATCTCAAATCAACATTTGCATCTGCAAGCAGTAAGGCCGCAGTTATTGCATCTCCAGAATTTGCAGGAGCAGTAGCGCCGGCAGGAATTGCCGCAAGATGAAGTGTATAATTTGAAATATCCAAATCGAGAGCTACAGTACCTTTTGTGACAGAACCAGGAGTTTCTCCCGCTGCTTCTGTAAAAGTTACTTTCTGAGGATTTGTTAATGAAGTTCCTGAAACAGATGCCGCATCAATTAAATCAGTACCCCATAAATAAAAGTCCAAATCATCTGCATAAAGTGCATCAGGAACAATAGTTCGAGAAGTACCAAAAATGATATCAAGTTTATCACCGCTAGCAGTAACAGTAAGTGTCTTAACCTTTGACTCATTTTTTTCATTTTCTGAAATCATGCCAGAATTGTTTAGATTTGAGCATGAAGCCAACAAAATTGCAAACAGACCAATAATTGCAGAAAAACTGAATAATTTTTTCATAGTTCTTTCCTCCTTGAATGATAGAAATTAAAATTAGTCTTCTAAATTGTAGTTGTAATGCTGATAAACAATAATTCCACAAGAATCTTTGTACTCCACTCCCTCCTTATTAGTTATCTTAAGAGTAAGTTTGTATGTTACCCCCAACTTCCATTCAGAATCCGGTATATATGTCACAAACTCTCTTCCAGTCATTTTATAATTTGGAAGAGGTTTTACATCAAGATTAAATCCCGTGGACATATCTATCACTGACCATGAATACGAAGCACAATTATACGGCGCAGATATATTTAAGGTTGCATTATCATAAACAAAATATTCTTCCCTTAACATTTGCGTTTCATCAAACTCTTCATCATCAGGGGTTATAGTCTTATTTTGAACATCATAATTGAATTGGCTATTATAATTTTCATACAAGCCATCCATATTATTCAAACATCCGACAAACAAACCTGAACCGATGATAAGGCAGAAAATGCAAAAAAGCAAATCTTTTCTGCATAAAAAAATACCTTGATCGTTTCTTCTTATATTTGAAGAATTATTTTGAGAAATCTTTAATTTTTTTAGTTTCAAAGTATTATGTCGCATAATAAATCTAAAGGTTTCAAATCAAAAATTTCCCAAAAAAACAGAAAGTAAATTTTGGAATTTTTGATTTATCAAAATAATGACCAAGGATTCTGACAATCCTTTTAATCACCTCTTCCTAACTAACCTCCTGTTTATTTTTTATTAAAAAGATTTCGATTATATCCCAATCCAGTAGAAACTGAGAAACCTAAACATGAATCATATTTAAAACTTACATTAAGTAAGTAATTTTTCCATCCTGCGCCAACTGTAGCCCCAACACTTGCCGAAATACCTGTGTCACCAATTATAGAACCAACACCAATCGCTCCATTCCATAAATTTAAAAATGTAGCTCCAACTTCTGCCTGAGTTCTGAAATATAAATCAGGATTCTTAAACGGAACAATATGAAATCCAACCGGTATAATTAAACCTGCACCCAACAAATACGGATTTTGAATTTTTGCCGTACTCGAGTAATAATAAGTATATGGATAATTATCATCCGGGAAAGCGAAGGTGAACTCTCCGAAGGCACCGACATAAAACGGCTCCCACTTCATTTTGGCGGCCATGTAGCCAAAATCAACTTCTACGCCAACGGGATATGGCTCCATGTGGTAAACATAGTTCAGGCGGGCATCAATCTGGTCTCCCCGTCTGAAGCGGCCACCATGCCCTACCGGGTCGTAGGTTTTTAGGTCCGGCGCCTTGTCTTTAGGCCGCAGGAAATACGGCTTTACATCAAAGAGGAAAATTGAACCGCTTTTGTGGCTCACAAGGATTTTTGAGTCGTTATGGTTAAGAGAAAAATCCACAATCTCCGTTAAATCAAAATTCGGGATATAGCCGTACTGCTTTCCCGTAACAAGATTGTAGTATCTCAAGTGATTTACATTGGTCTGAACCACAAGATAGCGTCCGCTGGAAGAAACCTTGTAGGTTTTAATTCCATCATCAATATGAATTACAAGGGCGCCGTCAGCTTCATAGGTAAAATCCTCTTCATCGGGGACTTTTTCACTTGCAGCTTTCCCCGCCGTACTCTTTCCGGCATCGCTTTCCTTTTTCTTCTTATTCTTTATCTTTTTAACTTCTACCTTCTTTACCTGCTCAAATTCTCCGTACAGCTTAGGATCCGTGGAAAATTCCTTTACAAGAATATTCTTCTTGTCGTATGCGTAGATTATTTTTTTTGAATCCTTAGTAAAAAGAACCGGAGCCTGAACGGAACTGTTGATTTCAATTTCATCTACAAGCTTCTGGGTGTTTACATTCCATATACTTGCAACATTGTTTTCATTTCCGCTTACAAAGAAAGTACCGTTTTCAGAAAAATTCAATGTATAAATAGGACTCTGATATTTTGGCCTGAAAACGTATTCCGTAAACTGATTTGTTACCTGGTATGCGCGGATAAGGTACACGGAACCATCCGGCAGACCGAAGGCGATATTGTTTCCGTTTTTATTGAAGGCAACCTTACTGGACTGCTTTTTGTACTGCTCGCTTATTGGGAGCGTGATCTTTTTTTCATCAGGATACAGGTAGGTATAAATATTTCCGTCAGCGGTACGGGCAATAATACGGTCATTTTCTGTGGAAGACGGGAAATATGAGGCCTGTTCGATTACATAATCTGAAGGAATTAAGGTATTTAATACAGAATAATTTTTTACATCACGGACAAGGATTTTATCCTCTTCTGTATAAAGGAATTTTGTATCGTTCTGAAGCCAGGAAAGACCGGTTGCAACAAAAGGAACCTTAAGGATAGCCTCTGGATATTTTGTCTCTGAAAAGGCAAAATTTAAGGCAAAGAGAGAAAATATTAATTTAAGCAAAATCCGTTTCTTCATATCCTTAAAATCTTTCGTCCCTGAAATCTTCTTATGCAAAAACTTTGCACGCGGATACTTTTTTTAATATTCTGCCCGGCTCTTACAAAAATACCACGATTTTATAAAAACCAAACAAAATCCCGTATTATTATCGGCACTATTTGAATTTTACTTTAAACAAATTTTCATACTATTTTTTAATTTTAAAACCTTAACCTATATATTTTTTGTTATATTTGATCATTTGTCAAGAGTTGAATTTTACACCCCCTCCTACAAGGCCTACACCCCCGAGTCTACTCCCCCGGAGCTCAGCCCTCCCGGGTGCCCTCTGCGTAAAAAAAAGCGCAGACTTCCGGGAAAATACAGCCGGAAATCCGCGCCTAAAAGCACTTATTCGTGCCAAAAACTAAACCGACGGGCATCTCTTTTTGAAGGAGAACCCGTGGTATATTTTATAAAACTTAAGCAATCATTGAGAATACCATTGCGAACAAAGCAACAGTTTCACAAAGACCTACTACCATGATGTACTGTGCAAAACCTTTTCCAGTTTCACCAAGAGCATCAGAACCTGCAGCACCGGCTTTTCCCTGTGCAATAGCAGAGAAACACATACCAAGACCAGAAGCAATTCCAAGACCAAGAGCAGTTGCCGGGTTCATTGCGCCAGCATTTACCTTTCCTGCCATGCTAGACATAAGAAGGAAGCCGTAGATTGTCTGTGTAAGAGGAGCACCGGCAAATACAGTAAGGATGAATGGAGCCGGTTTATTGTTTACATAACAACGCTTCCAAGCACCAATGGCACCCTGACCTGCAATTCCGATACCAATTGCAGAACCAATAGCAGCAATACCCATACAAATAGCAGCACCTAACAAACCAAAATTCATAATAATTCTCCTGTTGGCTCCGGATTAAAAACCAGAGCCTGTTAATTTTATAAGTTATTTATCCGTTTCACTGAACGGAGCATATTTAAAGCCAGACCATGACATTCCAAGGTGATTTGAAAACTCCAGGGTATTCAAACGAACGCCATGAACGATTACTGAAAGCAGGTTCAATACCATGTTCAATCCGTGACCGAACACGAGCAGAACTACAAGAGCAAGGAACAAAACGGCGTGACCTACAAGAGGGCCTGCCATCTCGTTTACTGTTGCAGAAATTGCTGAACCTGCAAGACCTACAGCCCACAAACGGATGTAAGAAACGATGTCACTGAATACATTTACAACTCCAAGAAGAACTGAAATAATATTCTTACAGCTTTCAAGAATTGAAGCCAGTACGCTTCCGTCGTAGTTGCTGAATATAAAACTCAGGGCAAAACCGAAACCTACAAGACCAATTGAAACCTTTCCAACCGGAACACCGTAAATTATTTCTCCAAATCCAAAGATTGAAGAGCTTACAACCATATTAAGAACTACATAGTACATACCCCAGATCTGAAGCAGTGCACCAAATTCTCCAAGGAATTTCGGAGACTTGATATATCGTGCCATTCCCTTAAGATGTGCAACAGAAAGCTGCAAAAATCCCAGGGTGAAGCAGAATATCTGAAGGTTCTGAGCTGTAGTCAGGGTTCCCTTAGAAACATCCGTTGACCAGAACGGAAGCCATTCTTCTGTGCACGCATTTGAAATCGGTGCAAAAGAAAGAGCGGTAAGCCATTCAGGAAGTTTATCCGGAGTAAGGCCGAACCAGGTACAGGTAAGTCCGCCCCAGACAACCGTGGAAATTCCTAAGAGTAAAACCAGCTGAAAAAGAGGCGAAACCTTTTCCTTCTTGAAAACTGATTTCAGAATCATCAGAATCGTTACAACAGTTACCAAAAGTCCGTAACCGCCGTCTCCAAAAATCATTCCAAAGAACACGGTAAAGAACAGAAGGAACCAGCCTGAAATATCGTATTCGTGATAGCCAGGAACAGTTCCCAAAAAGTCTGTAAGCGGATAAATCAGGCTTACAAGCTTGTTGTTCTTAAGCTTGGTAGGAACCTCATCTTCTTCTGAAGGGTCTGAATAAGCAACAGCCCAGTCATTCTTTTTTGCCTCTTCAAGCAGAAGATTCATGCTGTCCACAGGAACAAAGCCCGTAATCCAGGCAAGATCCGTAGACTTTCCTTCCGTGTCACCTTCCATTCCGGAATAAATTGTTTCAAACTCAATATCAGAAACCAGAGCCTTTCTGAAGGTCTTAATCTGAGGAGCAAAAACAGCCAGAGACTTGATTTTTTCATCAATTTCCCGGATTTTGTCCTGATTGTTCGAAATACGTTCAGAAATTTCCTTTGTAGAACAAGCCGGGAACGGAACCTCATAGGCTTCCGGCGGGAAACCTTCCGGTCGTTCTTCCTTTGCATCTACCAAAAGAAAACGAACTGTTTTTCTGAATCTGTTTACACATAGAGTCTTTGAATTTTCATCAATAAGAGAATATTTGTCCTCAGGAATTTCGTACATTTTGAGGGAAACATTCTTTCCTTTAAGATATTCAAAATCTGAAGGAGTAACCTGTCCCCACTGGGCAAAACGATCCAGTTCCTGAGAATCATTTGAAATCTCTTCAAGAAGCTTTTTCTTCTGTTCTGAAAGGGAAAGGGTTTCCTTACACTTTTCAGCGATTTCAGAATTAGAAAGCTTTACGGCAGCAGTCATCTTTTTTGGAAGTTTTATTTCTCCAAGAATAGATTCAGCAACCATTGCGTTTGAAGAAGCCTCTTTGAAGGAAGCAAGTTTTTCACCCTTTCCCTCAAGCTGCTCAAGGTGTACAACACCTAGTTTTTTCAGCTGTTCAAGAGATTCTCTTTTTTCTTTATTCAAGACAACAAGGGAGACTTTTTTCATAGGTACAATCATTCTTCAGCCTCCTTCTTTGCATCTGCAGCCGCCTGAAGTTTTTTCTTAGAAATTTTACTTCGGACAACGGCAGCAACCTGTTCATCACCAAGATAAACAGAAATTTTCTTGATATTTGCCTTTGTCTCTGGAATTTTTACCTTTTCAAAAAGATTTACGCGCTGTGTTGTAGTACGCAATTCTTTTGAAAGAAGGCGAACCTGTTCATCAAGAACTTCGGCTTCCAAATCCAGTGACAGAGCTTTTTCCATTCTGTCAGCAGCCATATCTATCCATAAAGGAGTCTCGTACAAATCGTAGTCGCCACGGGTAAAATCAGCGCCTTCATAAACTGGAATGGTTACACCGGCAATATTTCCAAATCCCTTTTTAATATTGCTCACCTTCACCATATCCGGCTTAAATGCGTCTGCTTCACCGAAAACGGAAATCCATTCGTCAAACTCTTTTTCAAGCTGAACTCGTTTTGCCCGGACTTCCTTAGCCTTGGCTTCGATAGTACGAATTTCTGTCTGGAGCTGCTGTTTTTTGAGCGTTAAAGTCGGAAGATAGCGCTTGTACATTTTAAGCGCATCTTTCTGAATCTTCTGCTCATTTTTAGTCAGCTTTAATTTTGCCATACAGTTTCCTTAATGCTTATTTTTTTGGCCAGTATTTTTCAACCAAAGCAGATTTAATACCTGTTTCAGAAGGGTCAAAACAATCGCTAAGAATTTTCCAGCCCAAATCCAGTGCGTCTTCAAGCTTGATATTCTTAGAAAGATCCATCATTTCGTCTTCAAATTCTTTACCGAATGCAAGAAGCTTTTCATCCCATGCACTCATATTGAAACCCATTGATTTCTTTTCAAGGGTGTCTTTGTAGTTTGCGTAAAGACGAATCATACCGTCCATCAAAGCACGGTGGTCGTCGCGGGTCTTGTCGTTTACGTTCTGCTTAAGTCGGGAAAGTGAACCGAACGGCTCAATTCGTCCGCCCTTTAAGTAGTACTGACCTTCAGTAATGTATCCAGTGTTATCAGGAACCGGGTGAGTTACATCGTCACCAGGCATTGTTGTTACTGCAAGAACAGTTACGGAACCGGCGCTGTCAAAGTCAACGGCTTTTTCGTAGCGGCTTGCAAGCTGTGAGTACAAGTCTCCAGGATAACCTCGGTTAGAAGGAACCTGTTCCTGTGTGATGGCGATTTCCTTCATGGAGTCAGCAAAGTTTGTCATATCAGTAAGAAGAACAAGAACGTCTTTTCCCTGAAGGGCAAACTGTTCTGCAACTGCAAGAGAAAGGTCAGGAATCTTCTGACATTCTACAGTCGGGTCAGCGGCTGTGTGCATGAACATTACTGTCTTTGAAAGAGCACCTCCGTTTTCAAGAGTTTCCTTGAAGTAAAGGTAGTCATCGTATTTAAGACCCATACCGCCGAGAACGATTACATCTACTTCAGCCTGCATAGCAATGCGAGCAAGAAGCTGGTTGTAAGGTTCACCAGAAATACTGAAAATAGGAAGTTTCTGAGAAACAACCAGAGTATTGAACATATCAATCATCGGGATACCGGTACGAATCATTCGGCGAGCCATGATACGCTTTGCAGGGTTTACAGAAGGTCCTCCGATGGCAACAAGGTTATCAGCCAGAGCCGGTCCGTTGTCGCGAGGTTCTGCAGAACCGTTAAAGATTCGTCCCAGCAAATCATCGCTGAAGGAAACTTCCATTCGGTGACCTAAGAATTTAATGTGATCTCCGGTTGAAACACCGCGTCCGCCGGCAAATACCTGAAGGGATACGATGTCACCGTCGATTTTATTTACTTCGGCAAGGGATTTTCCGTATACGGTTTCGATTTCAGCAAGTTCACCGTAACTTACACCCTCAGCCTTTACTGTGATAACGCTTCCTACGATGGATTCAATTTTGCTATAAACTTTGTTCATTATTCACCACCTTTAAGCATATCAGCTGCTTCATCTTTGATTTTTCCGTTCTTAGAAACGTAAAGTTCATCAATTTCCTTCTCTTTTGCCTTGAATTCAGCTGTATCCCAGGCAATGTAATTCCAGTCAAGATATGTCTGGCGAAGTTTATTGAAGAAGGTTCGCGCTTCATCCTTGTCGGCAAGTTCAAAATCACTTGCAAGAACATTAAGAACCTTTCTGAAGGTGTATGTCTGTCGTTCAACGCTTACGGCAGCATCAACTTCATCAAAGGAGTTCTGCTGGAAGTAAACTGCATCAAGGAATTCGCTCTTCATATAGAGAACGAAGTCTTCAAGTGAAGTTCCTTCTTCGCCGACAACCTTCATCATCTGGTTTACTTCTACACCGGCTTTGAAAAGCTTTCTTGCATAGCTTACCCAGTCTTCACGGATTACAGATTTATATTTTGACCATGAACCAATCGGGTCAATGGCAGGGAATTTTCGTGCATCGGATCTTTCTCGTGTAAGACCGTGGAAACCGCCTACAACCTTAAGGGTTGCCTGAGTTACAGGCTCTTCAAAGTTACCGCCGGCAGGAGAAACTGTACCACCAATTGTTACAGAACCTTTTGAACCGTCGCGGAGGCGAACATAACCTGCGCGTTCATAGAAGGCTGCAATGTAAGATTCAAGGTAAGCTGGGAATGCTTCTTCTCCAGGGATTTCCTCAAGACGACCAGACATTTCTCGCAAAGCCTGAGCCCAGCGGGATGTAGAGTCAGCAAGAAGAAGAACATGAAGACCCATCTGACGGTAATATTCAGCAAGAGTTACTGAGGTGTAAACCGAAGCTTCTCGGCTGGCAACCGGCATTGAAGAAGTGTTACAGATGATAACTGTTCGCTTCATCAAAGATTCACCTGTACGAGGGTCTTTAAGTTCCGGGAATTCCTTAATTGTTTCTACAACTTCACCGGCGCGTTCACCGCAGGCAGCGATGATTACGATGTCTACGTCGGCGTTACGGCTTGTTGTATGCTGGATAACTGTCTTTCCTGCACCGAATGGTCCTGGAATACAGTAAGTACCACCCTTTGCAACTGGGAAGAATGTATCGATAAGTCGTGTTTTTGTAACCATTGTTTCTGTTGGAGCTAATCGCTCTGCGTAACAGTCAACGGCACGCTTTACAGGCCATTCAAAACACATTGTGAGGGTGTGATCTTTACCCTTTTCGTCTGTGATGACAGCCATTTTATCCATAATAGTATAGCTTCCAGCCGGAGTAACTTCTTTTACAGTGTATGTTCCAAGAAGTCCGAATGGAACTAAAATTTTATGCTGGAAAGGTCCTTCAGGAACAGTACCGATTGAATCTCCCCGTAAAAGCTTGTCACCAGGCTTTACAGAAGGAGTCCAGTCCCATTTTGTAGTCTTATCAAGAGAGTCTACGTAAACACCTCTTTCAAGGAAGAAGCCGGCTTTTTCTGCAACCAGAGGAAGCGGGTTCTGAAGACCATCGTATACCTGACCTAAAAGACCAGGTCCTAAAAGAGCACAGAGCATGTTTCCGGTAAAATCAACGACATCACCGGTCTTGATTCCCTGTGTCATTTCAAAAATCTGCATCTGGGCAACGTTTCCGCGGATACGGATTACTTCACCCCTCAGCTTTTTGCCTTCAACATTAACGTAGGCAACTTCGTTCATGGAAATGTTTCCGTCAAATTCAACAGAAACCATGTTACCGTTGATTCCGACTACTTTTCCTTTTGTATCCGTCATGCTTTTTCTCCAAGTATAGTATCGTAGATTTTGTGATAAGAATCCGTTCCCTTTTCCTTATCAAATACCTTCATTCTCTGAACCAGCATCAGGCGAATTCCGTATGCAAACACGTAATCCTCACTGAAAGTATCCAGGGGCTGAAGATTGTTCAATACGCTGAGTCTGTACTCGTACAGAAACAACTCCGCCTGTAAAGGACTATCCATTCCGACCGCTGTACGGGCAGCCTGAGTAATATCAGCCGTGATACATACCGGTGAAGGAATTGCATCCTTTTTAAGCTTCTGGGCACGCACCTGAGAGAGAGCATATCGAAGAGCTCTTTCGTGTGCATACCAGGAATCAAGGAAAGAAGAGCCTGTAGATTCCGGCATTTTTGACGGTTCCAGGGAAAGCTTATTCAAAAGCTCAAGCGAACGACCTGTCATAAAACGGGAACACAAATCTCGATAATATTTTTCAGTTATAGGCAGAACCGACCT
The DNA here is from genome assembly GCA_946186185.1 of uncultured Treponema sp. Classification (GTDB taxonomy): domain Bacteria; phylum Spirochaetota; class Spirochaetia; order Treponematales; family Treponemataceae; genus Treponema_D. Next base: position 12,833 of record CAMHMJ010000014.1, read on the forward strand.
TTCGGCAGAAATGTCTGGCAGCTGCGAAACCAAGTAATATTGTTCTTTCACTATTGTTTATTCCTTTGCTGCATTTTTCATGATTGCAGCTACGCGTGGATTTAAATATGCAGCAAAAAGTTCTGCTACAGATTCGGCAGAATAATCATAGAAAGCAGCGCCATTGTTGATACCGATTCTGAAACCGGCCTGAACGGAACTGTCACTCTTGATTTCAAGACCTTTAGCAATTTCTGCTTTAAGGGCACCCTTGAATTCAGCTTCCAGCTCTTTTAAGTCTTTTTCACTCAGAAGAACAGAAAGACCAGAAGCATCAGTATTCTTGCTCCAGCTCTTTACAGTTTCAGGAACAAGGGCTTTGAGCATATCCTTTGAATAAGCCTTTTCTGTTTCGACAGAAACAAGTCTGTCCAGTTCCTTTACCAGAGATTCTCTAAAGCTTAAAAGCATATTTCGGGAAGCCTGAGTAATTGCATCCTCGCTGGCTTTTTCAAGCCGTGCAATTTCTGCCTTTGCGTTTTTAATCATGTCGTCGGATTTTTTCTGAGCATCATCGATTATGGAAGCAGCTTTTGCTTCTGCTTCCTTGATGATACGGCCAGCTTCATTTTCTGCTGAAGCAACTCCGTCTTTTTTGATTTTGTCAATCAATTCTTGTAATTGAATATCCATTTGCACCCCACTAAAGTCAGTCAAATTATATACATTAAGAATAAGTCCAAAACGGCTTTTTTTCAAGAAAAAAATGGAAGAAAAGTATCTGTAAGAAGAAAAGTTTTCATCAGGAAGAAAGGTCCGCCGCCTGCCAGGGGCGGCTTTCGCAGGGCAAAAATCTATTAAAATCTACTGCAGTGAAAAGGTAAAATCCGTACGCTCATAAAGTTCTTTTCCCGGTTCCAGAATACAGGAAGGAAAGTTGGGCTGATTCGGGGAATCCGGAAAATTCTGGGTTTCAAGACAAACTGCGCTGAAAGGCTTGTATACCGCTCCTTTTTTTCCAAAAACACCTTTAACATAATTTGCGGTGTAAAGCTGGACGCATTCAAGATTGGTTTTTACGTCCATCCGGATTTTTGTTTTTTCGTCGATAAGGGTTCCAAGTTCAACCAGAGGAGTTTCTCTGGAAGGTAGTGCAGAAGAATTAATGCCGGCTTTCCCTGCCTGCTCACATTTTCCGCTCATTGGCGTCTTTCCTTCCGCAGTCTGTGCCGCCCCTCCAGAATCCCTGAAGGCTTCCGTTACAAAGGAAGTATCAAATCCGTTTTCAGGAAAATTTTCTCCGATTGTTCTGAGTTCCGTAAAATCAAAAGGAGTCCCCTTCACTTCTGAAAACCTGCCGTTTACATTGTGTTTTTCATCGGAGGAAAGATATTTTGAACAGTTAAGCCGGAGTTTTTCATTCCTAATATCAGAAAAATCCCCGGTAAGATTAAAATATGTGTGATTTGTTATGCTTACTGGGGTGCGCTTATCAGAAACTGCCTGAAAAATAAAAGAAAGGGTTGTTTCCTTCAAAATATATTCTGCGGTTACCTTCAGTTTTCCAGGAAATCCCTGATAACCCTCCGGAAAAGTCTTTGAAAAGCGTATGCCCTTCCCCTCACCGGATTTTATAAACCGAGCCTTCCAGATTTCATTTTCCCACCGTGGAAAGCCGCCATGAAGACAGGAGCCGTCAATATTTTCTGTAAGAGGGTATTTTTTTCCGTCCAGCGTAAAGGAAGCACCGTTGATTCTGTTTGAGAACCGGCCGATTATGCTTCCAAAGCTGCCCCAGGTTCTGGAGTAGGAAGAAAGATCCGTAAGTCCCAGAACAATATCCTTCTTGACTTCCTGAGAGTTTTCAAGGGCCGGAACAAAAAGAGAAATCAGGGCACAGCCGTAATCGCTTGCACAAAATGAAAGTTTTCCGTTGGAAACTTCGTATAAATGAGCTTTTGAACCGTCAGAAAGAATGCCAAAGTTTCGTTTTTTAAATTTCATATTCTGTTTTCCAGAGAAAGGGCAAACTGAACTTCAGTATCAGTCATATTTAATTCAGAGGATATTTCTTCTATGGTGTGACCAAGATCGTAAAGCTCCACAATCTGAGATTTTTTATCTTTCTTGGGAACCACAGGCTTTTCGTTTACATAAACTTCAGGTGTAATCACCGGAATTTCAGCCCAGCTGTCTCCGTTTCTCTGAACATTTACGGTAACCTTGGTATCAATCATTCCGTTGGATACGGAAGATGAATCCTCTTCATCAAAGAGGGTTCGGTCATTCTCACCCGTAATATCAGAGGAAGCTTTAGAAGTTAAAGCAAAGCTTGAATCAGCAGAAATTTTATCCCGTCCCTTATTTTTCTGATAGGAATCAATGGCTTTTTTCCTGGGAGAGTGTACAGAGGAACCGGAAGCCGTATTTCCTGCTCCCCCGTTTGAAATTGCATCCCGCAATGCACTGGCACTTAAATTTCTGGATTCCATATCGTTTAAGAGCTTAATTTTTTTTTCTGCTTCTGCAATAAGAGCCTTAAGCTGCCTTGAATGTTCATCACTTACAGTTATTGCCAGATGAACATTTTTCTGAAAATCAGCAACAAGCTTATTTAATTCAGCTTTTGTATCTTCAATTATATTTTCCGTTGTAAATAATTTCCTGAATTTTCTTAAAAACACGATCCAGGCTACAACATTGAATATAACAATAAATCCTAAAAGATATTTCATATTTTTGCCTTATGTTTTTATATCAATATGCTGGCCAAGATAGGGTTCTTTTACGCGGTAAGCCGGGATTTCAGGAGTTTCCTCTGTCTCCTGCTCCCCCTTCTTTTTTTCCTGATTCTGTGCGCCGGAACCTTTTCCGTTGGAATCCGCTTTTATGTCAATTCCTTTAGATTTTGAGTTCTCACGAGACTGAAGAACCTTCTGCGCTTCTTCGATATTCTTCTGAACAACTTGAGTCTGCTGCATTGACTGAGCAAGACTAGCACCCTGAGTCTGATGAGCCGCCTGTTTTGCAACATTATTAAGCTGCGAATACATCGTCTGTAAATCTAAAGGATTTAAGCCCACTAGTTATAGCCCTCCGGACCTTTTGAAACATCAAGCTGCGGCGGTTCGTATTTACCCCGCTGAGCCATGGTGTTTTCGTAATAGAAGGTACAGCTGGTTACCTCAGTCTGAACCTCGTCTAACGCATCACGCACATATATCTTTGTTCCAGGATAAGTAGTTCCTTCGACCTTAACCCTTCCGATTGCCTTAAGCTCCCGCAAGTGCTCCTGAAGCTCGTTTATTTCCTTTGTAAGGTCGTGGTTTTCAGAAATTATGGCATTCTTGCGGTTCGTATCCGCATTAAGCCTGGTTTCCTTGTCCACAGGAAGCTTCTTTCGGGTCTTCTTGATATTTTCAAGGTTATCAATTTCAAGCTGAAGATTTTCAAGCTCCAGAGTAAGCTTTGACTGCTGCTCCAGAAGCTCATCCAGTCTTTTTTTAGCCCTCGGATCCACACCTACAGTAAGGGTTGTGGTAGCTCCTCCGCCCGGAGAACCAAGGGTTCGGGCACAAATTTCCTCGGTAGCAAAAAGATTTCCACCGGTAATCTGGGCTTTTTTTCCATAGACAACGATATTCTTCATTGCCGTAATATTGCAGTTCATAAGACTGTCTGTAGCGATAAGATTTTCCTCTACATCTACAGTCATTTCCTGGATGAACTTAGCCCAGAGGCTCTTTCCGCATCTTATAGAACCTTCATTCTTACCGAATACACCCTGATGAAGGATGATGTTTCCGTCAGCTTCAATTTTTGATTTACCAACGGTACCGCCGATATCGATATCGCCGGAGGCCTTAACATCAAAGCCGTCTTCAACATTACCCTTGATAATAACTGTTCCAAGGAAGTCAACATTTCCGCTCTTAATATTTACAGCATCAAGATTCAAAATCGGTTCTACCGTGATTTTTCCGTTTACCAGAAGAACCTGTCCGCTTTTCATGGCACGGACAGTTACGCCGTCACGGTCAAATTCAACGTTTGCACCCAGCTGAATCGGTAAATCTTTTCCGTTTTTGGCTTCAAGATAGTGACCGTCAATGGTCTTTCCGCCAATACCCCGGGTTGCAAGAACTTTAACGGCAAGCACCTGCCCTTCAACAACATTCTGAATCTTATTGTTCTTTTTATAGTTGATTACGCCGGATTTTTCATCTTCAACGGCACCCAGCTGTGTTTCATCCGTGATAAATTTATAATCAAGATAGGAATCGTGTCCGTCCTGAGGAAGAACGGCAGCAGCAACTTCGTAGGGCGTGTTGTAAACCGGATTATCAACAAATTCATTGATTTTATCCATATCGATTCCGGCTCTGACTCCCTGATTAACAAGAGAAACACGAATCTGCTCTGCAGTAAGCTCCGAACCGCTCTGTGCAGGAGCATCTACCACGATGTTTACCTTCATCATGTCTTTTGCAATATCTACTGTAAGCAGGGAATCGGCGGCAGAAATGTGGGCGTAAGTACCAACGGTTTCGTATTCTCCGTTTGTTCCTGTCTCAATATATTTGTGAATAAGTTCTGCATCAAAAGACTCGGTATCGGATCTCTTAACCATATCCAGAACTTCTTTTTCATCGATAGGCCGTCCGCCATTAACCGGAGGAAGAACCTTAAGCTTAATAGAAGAACCAAAGTGACGTACATAGAAAAGTCCGTCCTTCTGCTCGATTTTTTCTTCTTCCGCAACTCCTTCTTCGCCTGATGCAACGCCGGCGGCCCCTTCCGTTTTCTTAATTATTGTTTCCGGATCCTGATAGATTTTTAGTTTCCATGGCTTTTTACCGATTCCAAGAAACCCGTCGCTTCCCCTTTCGATTACTTCGTATTCAAGCTTGTCTGTTCTTACATCAAGCTGAACGGCTGCATCTGCCAGGGCTTCGTCTACAGTAGAAGCATGAACTTCCACATGATGAAGCTTATTGTCGAGTTCCAGCCGTTTTTTTAATTCTTCACGAATATCGTCAAGGGAAACCATATATTACATAATTCCTTTACGCATATTTGTAAGTTTTGCCCTGAGTCTGAGGTTGGCTTTTGTATGAAGCTGACTGATTCTGGACTCGCTTACATCAAGAACTTCACCAATTTCTTTAAAAGTCAAATCTTCGTGGTAGTACAGAACGATTACCATTTTTTCTTTTTCAGGAAGCTCGTTGATTGCCTGAATGATAACCTTTCGGATTTCTTCCCGCTCTGCAATTACATCAGGGTTCAGGCTGGCAGGACTTTCAATACTGTCACCGATGGACATACTGTCATTGTCATCACCTGAATACCAGACTTCATTCAATGAAAGTACACTGGTTCCAGAAACCTTCATGATTGTGCGGTGATATTCATCTTCACTCATCTTAAGGGCATCGGCAATTTCAGAGTCGCTTGCGGTGCGTCCAAGACGGGCTTCAAGACTTACAATTGTATCTTCAATTTCACGGGATTTCTGACGAACAGAACGAGGTACCCAGTCAATCTGGCGGAGTTCATCAAAAATGGCACCGCGAATTCGGGTAACTGCATAAGTTTTAAACTTAACTCCCTTTGAAGGATCATATTTATTTATGGCATCCAGAAGACCAAACTGTCCGAATCCAACCAGGTCGTCGAATTCAACGCTGTTAGGCATTCCTACCGCAACTTTTCCAGCCACGTATTTAACAAGAGGCATATATTGTCTTATGAACTTATCACGCAGTTTTGAAGATTTTGTCTTTCGGAATTCTTCCCAAAGCATATCCTCTTCTTTTTCGTCGTTCACTGAAGTTTCTGGTGTAATTTCTTCCATTACGCAATCCTTGTTTTATTATTTATCCTGACTGAGCAAAGTACTTATAGCCTTTGCCATCAGGGCGGCGTCCTTACCTTCTGTAACTTCGGAAGCATCCTTTGAACTTCCCGAGGGAGTAAAGCCTTCATCATCTGAAGGAAGCTCTTCTGAATCCTCTGAAAGTTTTTTCTGCCCGCTTGACGTAATTTCATCCATATCAGGAAGAACATCCAGCTCAGCTGAATCGTCCTGCACGGCAGCAGTATTATTTGCAGAATTCGTGCCGGAGCTCTGTCCGGAGGACGAATTCGAAGTTACCTCATTTATATTGCGTGCCTCTGTCCCGGAAATATTCTTTGGAGTTTCACCACCTAAAGAAATTGGCACAAAGCCGGAAGAACTGGAATTCTCCGACGCAATTTTTTCCCTCATTGCAGAGGCGGGATCAGAAGAAGCGGCCCCCAGATTTGTGGTCAAAATGTTATCCGCACTCTGAACTAATCCCTGAGCCTTGAAAATCGGCTCAGAAGCCTTTTCAACGGCAGCAGCGCTTTCCCTTCGTTTTTCTACGACGCTGTCTTCAGGCCCATTTTTTTTTTCGTCAGACAAAACATCTTCATCGTTCAGCATCTGATGATTTGTACCGACAAAGAAGTCAGACTCTCCCTCGGTCTGAGGAATATCTTCATCTTCAATTACAATATTCACGTTCTGTCCCACGGGAGCCCCCGAAGAAACAGAAGCAGCCCCCTGAGGAGCAAAGCCGTCTTCCTGAGACTGAAAATCCAGAACCTTGTCAAAAAGAATCTGAAGTCCCATACCAAGGCAGGCAAACACAACTGCAAAAATAAGGGCGATTAAAAAAGTGTGAAAAAAAACAAAAGGACGGGAAAACAAACCGAATATGAAGGAAAGAACAAAACCGAAAATTGAAAAGCCGGCTGCAAATTTTATATTTTTCAATTTTTCCTCCCGTTTTTTTTCTGAAGAATATTCCGCATTCCGGAACATCCATTCACCCTCTTTTTTATATTATACTATTATATACTAATTCCCTTAAAAATAACAGTTAATACTTGCTTTTTTTGCTTAAGAATTTCTTGAGGAAGCTTGAAACTCCTTCATTATTCTCCAGCTCAGTTTTTTCAATACGGCCTACAATGTGCTTTAAGCAGACAGAAGGCTTTGAAGTTGGATTAACCACAATAAACGGTTTCTGTCTGATTACCGACGCCTGAACTACAGGATCGTCGTACACAAAACCGATATAATCAATCTTATATCCTAAGAACTGCCCTACAATGGTAATAATTCGTTCTGCAATTCGCTTTCCTTCATCAGCAGAATGAACTCGGTTTACCAGCAGCTTAAGGTTTACCGGACGGTCCATAATTTCGGTTGTAATGATTTTTATGATTCCGTAGGCATCGGTAATTGCCGTCGGCTCCGGAGTTGTTACAACATAAACCTCATCGGCCGCAGCAACAAACTGAAGAACATTGTTGGCAATTCCCGCACCAGTATCAATGATGATGATATCCGCATTTTCCAGGGCACTGAACTGCTTTGCAAAATAGTCCAGCTCTTCAACGCTAAGGTTGGCAATCTTTGAAAAACCGTTTGCACCGGCAATGAACTTGATACCGAATTCAGTATCAAGGATAATTTCCTTCATTGTCTTTTTCTTGTTAATAACGTGCATCAGGTTGAACTGAGGAATTACATTTAAAAGGACGTTTACATTTGCCATTCCAAGGTCACCGTCAATCAGGATAACCTTCTTACCAAGCTGGGCATAGGCAATCGCCATGTTTACGGCAACATTCGTTTTTCCAACACCACCCTTACCGCTGGTAATTGCAATAATTCGGGTTGAATGCTTCTTTGCCGGTTCGGTTGTACTAATGTTATCAGAAAGAATTTCATCCTTGTAACCATTGTTCATAAATTCTTTCAAATCTTCAGCCTGTTCTTCCATTATATTTCCTCGCTCGTTTCTTCTTTGTAGAATTTATCATCTACATGCGTTCGTTCAATTTTAAAGCCTTCAAGGCGTAGTAAAAGGGAAATTACATTTCCCTTGGAAATTGTTCCGCTGGTTATCTTCTGTCCATGGGTTACATAGGAAAGAGTTTTGTGTCTTTCGCTCAATGCGCTGATTACATTTCCATACTGCATGGACTCATCGCATTTTGTAACGATTACTCCCTGATAGCCAAAGGGCTCATAATTCTGCATGATATTGTGCAGGTCTCTTGCCTTGGTTTTTGCGTCAAAGGCAAGATAAATCTCTGCATTCAAGCCCTGAACAGAAAGAGTTTCCTTCATGGCCGCAATATGACTTGCGTCATTCGGTCCGTATCCGCCGGTATCGATAAAAATAGCATCAACAGAATCCTTATACTGTTCAAAAAGGCTTTTCAAATCTTCATTATTCTGAGCCTTCAATACATTTTTTCCCACAATTTCACCGAATTTCTGAAGCTGCTCAAGAGCACCAACACGCATGGTGTCAGTTGTAATAAAGCAGAAATCCGCAGACCGGCCCTTTGCCCTTGACTCCTTGATAAAATGAGCAGCCAGCTTTACAAGGGTTGTAGTTTTTCCGACACCTGTCGGTCCTACAATGATAACAACCCGGGGCCTTTTATAGCTTACAGGAGTACCGGTTGAAATTGATTCACCGATCCAGTCTACAACATTCATTGAAACAAGATCAAAATCCTCAAGCTCATCAAGGGAGAAGGTCTTTTTGATTTTTTCAGTAATCATCTGGATGTAGGAATAACTGAACTCGTTCTGAGAAAGGAGCTCCTGAATTTTTGTAATATTCGGATGAAGCTGTCCGGAGTTTTGAGCAGAAGCTTTTTCCGCAATCAGCTGCTTGAGCTCATCAAGATCTTTCTTTACATCACTGAACTGGGAATCAAGCTGAGCAGAACTGATGGAAGCGGCAACATTTTTTCCGGCCTTTTTAAGCAGTTCATTCTTATTCTTTTCAAAATCGCTGGAAGTAAGACCTGCACTTTGAGAAGCCAGCTCCTGAGAAAGAGAAACATTCATGGGATTTCCGTAAGGATTGTAAGAATCGGAATAGACACTAGGCTTATCAATAGTGTAAAGAATTTCCAGCTCCTCTTTTCCGAACAAACCTGAAAAACCATGCTTTGGAACAGAGCGTTTGAGACGAATCGTATAATTTTTCTGGTATCTTTCAAAAAGAATTCTTCTGGCTTCCTCTAAATTCTTAGCCCGAAGAGTCTTGCATCCTTCTAAATACCCGTTATCGCTAGCCATCGTTTCCCCTTACCTTAATTCACTTCACCTAAAACTACAAGACCAATTCTGTTTCCGGCAGAAATTACCTCTCTGTCAGAAATTACAACAACACCCGGCATCTCCCGTTCAATAGCAGCCTTCACGAGAGGACGAACAACTCCGGAACAGAATAAAATCGGCTGATATGTATTCTGAATGGAAGCAACCACCTGACTGACAGCCCCAATCCATTCCCTGCCGTCAACCGGGTCAAAAGCAACATACGGACGGCTTCCATCGGTCGGATACTGTGCATGATCCAGAATCCTTTTCTGCCAGTCCTGAGAAATATTTATAACCCGTAATTTTCCGTCATCATCAGCATACTGAAGACAAATCTGAAGTCCCAGAGCCTCCCGAACCTTTTCAGCAAGTTCATAAGGACTTCGGGTAATGTTCTTTAAGTTTGCAAGAGTTTCCATAATTGTTACCATATTGCGGATAGAAACCTGCTCCCTTAAAAGCTCCTTCAATACTTTTTCGATATCGACAAAGCTCATCTTGTTATCGCCTTCCATTACTTCGGAAACGATAATAGGATTAGTCTGTTTTACGGCATTTACAAGAAGAGAAACCTCTTCACTTCCAAGAATCTTTGCAGCCTGAGCGCGAATTGTCTCGGTTAAGTGAGTTGCAATAATTGTCGGAGGATCTACAACAACATAGCCGGCCTGTTCAGCCTCCGTTCTCTGACTTTCAGGAAGCCACACCGCAGGAAGTCCAAATGTAGGATCCTTAGTTGCCTCACCCTTTATCTCTTCAAGAACGGAACCGGTGTTCATGCACATGTAATAGCCAAGCTTAATCTGGCTGCGGCACTCTTCGATTCCGCGGATTTTGAAGCTGTATTCGTTAGGATTTAAGTTCATATTGTCTATGATATGAATGCTTGGAACCGGAAGACCTGTATCAAGAGCCGATTCACGCCTGATTCTGGAAATGCGTTCAACAAGCTCTGCTCCGCTTTCTTCATCAACCAGCGGCAGAAGTCCATAGCCCAGTTCAAGGGAAAGCGGATCCAGAGGAGCAACAGAATCAGTTTCTGCGTTATTTTTCTTTTTCTTTTCCTGAGTTTCCTTTTCTTCCTGAGCCTTTATGATTTCCTTTTCCTTCTTAATCTTCTTTGTTTTTGTAAGGCGGAAGCCGTAATAAACAAGGAAGCCGCCGATTGGAAGCAGGAAGAACATGGTATTGTTGTGGAAAGCCACTGCCATAATTATAAGAACGGCACCAACGATTTCATAAATGGTACCATCCAGAGAGAAATTCTTTACAACCTGCTCACCAAGGGTCTCTTCAGATTTGTCTGCGGTAACGAGGATACCGGTTGCTACAGAAAGCATTAAAGACGGAAGCTGGCTTAACAGTCCGTCACCAATTGTGAGCTTAGAATACATTTCCAGGGAGTCGTTAAAGCTCAAATGGTTCATGGCCATTCCCACAGCAAAACCGCCTATCAGGTTTATAACGGTAATTACAATTCCCGCCTTTACGTTTCCTGAAACGAACTTACTGGAACCGTCCATATTTGAATAGAAGTCGATATCCCGGCGAAGCTCTTCCTTCTGACGGCGGGCTTCATCTTCCGTAATGTAGCCGGAATTCAGCTGGTTATCGATATCAAACTGCTTGGTTGCCATGGAATCCAGGGTGAATCGGGCAGCAACCTCTGAAACACGGCTTGCACCCTTTGTAATTACAACAACCTGAACAACAATAAGAATGATAAAGATTACAAAACCGATTACAAGGTTATTTCCCGCAACGATGTTGGCAAAGGCCTGAACCATTGCACTCTGATTTCGGGCAAGAGCCATTGCTCCTCCCCCTGAAATCTTTGCAGAAAGAATAAGACGGGTGGAAGAAATATTGATTCCCAACCCGAAAATCGTCATAAACAGGGTCATCTGGGGGAATGACGAAAAACTGGATGCCCGTGGGGTATAGACAACCGTTAAAAGCACAACGATAGACAGCGCCAGATTGAGAGTCATGAAAATATCAATAAACATTTTTGGAAGAGGAAGGATAAGCATTAAAACAGCCATTACGACTGCTACTGCTACTGCATTTTTTGAAATGAAATCAAAAACACTTTTTCCCCTGTTTGCATTTGCTGCAACTTCGTTTGCCATTAAGTCCCCACCCTTGACAAATCACTTAAGTTCTTTTTTGATTGAAACGGCCAACCTCGGCATAAACTTCTGCCAGTACAGACCAGTATCTTTCTGGTATTATATCACCTATTTCTGTATCTGTATAGAGTGAACGTGCAAGAGGACGATTTTCTATTACAGGAACATTATTTTCAGCGGCAATCCGTCGCATCTGAAGGGCAATTTCGTCTTCACCCTTAAAGGTAACCTCAGGCGCAATGGCTTCGGAGGCCTCGTACTTCATGGAAACGGCAAAATGCGTAGGGTTGGTGATAACAACATCAGCTTCCCGGACTGCCTTGGGCATATTCTGAGACAGAATGCGCTTCTGCTCTTCCTTGAGCCTGTTTTTTATCTCCGGGTCTCCTTCCATCTCTTTAAATTCCTGCTTCTGTTCATACTTTGTCATTTTCATGGATTCCATGAATTCCCGGCGGTTTACAAAGTAATCAGGAATACTTACCACAATGAACAGAACGGCAACGGTCACCATGAGCTGGGCTGCAATTTTTGAAATCTGTTTAACCGATGCCAGAATGTTGGCGTTTTTTATGGTCTGTACGATAAGTGGAATATTTTTCTTAATCAGGATATAGGCAATCAGAACGATAATCGCCACTTTTCCAAGACTTTTTACTATATTAAATACCCCTTTCAGGCTAAAAAGGGTATTTTTAAAATATTCTCCGAATTTTGGGACAATTTTAGAAAACTTCGGTTCAATGGTTTTCAGGGTAAAAATAAAGCCCCTGTTCTGGATGATATTTCCAAGAAAAGCACCGGCGATTCCTGTAATCGAAATAGGAATTACCATTTTCAGGAAGCTAAGGGCAAATGCGGCAAAATAAGCGCTGTTCAAAACCGCTTTTTCATTACAGCGCTCAAAATAAAAGCGCATTAAATCTGCACAGCCGGTTAAAATGGAACGGGCAAGAAAAATCAGGACAATCACCGTAAAAAGAAATACAAGAGAAGAGTTTAAGTCGTTACTCTTTGGAACACGACCCTCTTCCCGGGCTTTCTGAAGCTTATACTCTGAAGGTTCCTCGGTTCGTCCTTCATCCTCGGCGGCAAACCACTGAAGGTCTAAATCTTTAGCTCTCAAGGGATGAGTGGTGCTTCCATCAGTAATTTCGGCGGCAGGCATACTGTTACCAGAAAAACGACGGCTGTGACAAATCATTGCTATCATAGTCCGCCCCCCTGATTTCCGATTGCATGAATGATTGCATTCAAATCGTTGATGCCGGTATTAAAGGAGCGGATAAAAAAGTCGCACAAATCCCTGAAAAAGATTGCAAAAATTCCAAAGGAAAGAAGTATCATTATAGGGAAACCTTCAGAAAGGAGGTTCATCTGAGGAGCTGCCTTTGAAAGAAGACCGGTACACACGGTTACAAGAAGAAGGGTTCCCATAATCGGAAGAGCTATAAGCATGGCATCCGCAAAAAGATTGGAAAGTCCCCGCAAAAGAAAAGTAACCAGTTTTTCCCGGGCTGCAATCAGTTCCATACAGTTCAGGCTGGAAATACTTCCCATAAGCCCCTTTATAAAAAGCTTCTGGAACCATTCGCTCTGCATAAAAATCAGCATGGAAACAAGATTCAAAAACTGACCGATAAGGGGATTTTCAACCTGAGAAAGGGCATCATAGGCAGAAGCCGCACTGAAACCCATCTGGAAAGCAAAAAACTGACCGGCTGTACTGAAGGCGGCAAAAATAATTGAAACATAAAAGCCCATTATTACACCGATCATTGCTTCTCCGATAAGAAGAAGAAAATAATAAAGACTGAAGGAGCCGTCCAGGGCAACGTAAGAAGAATAGGCTGCAAAATCCGCCTGAGGAAGCATCAGATACGCCATGTAAAAAGCAAGGGCAAATCTGGAAGCCCGGGGCAAAGTTCGCATTGAAAAAAGCGGCAATGTAAACAGAAGACCCAGACTTCGTACCGAAACGAGAAGAAAAACACTTGATTTTGAAACAATTTCTTCAAGCATTATTACAGATTAGGGATCATCTTAAAAAGATTTATTACAAAACCCCTGAGGTGAGTAAACTGCCAGCCACCCAGTAACGCAAGAACACCAAAAATCGCAATAAGCTTCGGAAAAAAGGTCAATGTCTGCTCCTGAATTGAGGTAGTTGCCTGAAAAATTGCAACAACAAGACCTACAACAAGGGCAATACTCAAAACAGGAACTATCAGAATAAAAACCTCTTCAATTCCACTCTGCATGAGGGAAACTAAACGCCCGATTGACATACAAACCTCCCGAAACTAGTGCATTACCGACGCAAATAACTGGGTTGTCAAAAGACTCCAGCCGTCAACAAGAACAAATACCATAAGCTTAAAAGGCATTGAAATCTGAACCGGCGGAAGCATCATCATACCCATGGACATAAGGATACTGGCAACAACCATATCTATTACAATGAACGGAATGTACAGAATAATACCTATCTTAAAGGCAACAGTCAGCTCGCTTAAAATATAGGCCGGAATAAGCACATAAAGAGGAATTGCGCTTGGGTCGTGCTCAACAGGCTTTTCAAGATGGGCCATCTGCATAAACATCATGATATAACTTTCATTTTTACCCATCTGGGAATACATAAAATTCTTAATCGGGACTTCAGTTTCGTGAATTGCTTCTTCAATTGAAATATTTCCGTCTGCCATGGGCTTATAAGCCTTTTCATATATCGTTGAAAAAGTTGGCCACATGACAAAAAGAGTCATAAAGAAGGCTATTCCGTTCAATACAGCCGTTGGCGGAACCTGCTGAAGAGACAGAGCCCGCTTTATAAAGTCAAGTACGATTGAAAAACGCAGAAAACAGGTAACAAGAAGAAGAATACTCGGCGCAAGTGTCAGCACCGTAAGAATAATCATCAGTCGGACTGAAAAAGCAACTTCCTGACCGTTTCTTGGCTGCGTAATTGAAAGATTTATATTCGGAACCTCAAGAGGCCTTACAGTCCGCCCGATTTCCGTATTTCCCTGGGTTGAACCGGAAGGAAAATTTCTGTTCTGATTGGAACTCTGAGAAAAAGCGAAGGAACCTGAAAAATACATCAGGAGCACAGTAAAAAAGAGGCCTTTTTTTATATGATTTTCCACGGATTTCAAAAAGCGTTTCGTCCTCATTTTTCACCGCCATTTAAATCATTGCGCTGTTTTCTTAAATTTTTACCCATCTTTTTCTGAATATCCGAGAAAATCCCGTTTTTTTCACGAGGTCCGCCCGGCATAAATATATCCAGAACATCTGCAAAGCTTTTCGGCTTTTTTACATTCTGATGCTCATCCGCATAAAGATTCATTGCGTTAATAAGCTCTTTATCCTTTTCATTTTCCCGGTCAAGTTCACCGATTAAATTAACGCCGGAATCAGAAACACCCACCAGATATGCATGGTCTAATAAAGTCACAACATGAACAGATTTTCCCGGAAGAAGATCCACAGAAGAAACCCGACGCAAAAACGGGTCTGAATTGTTAGGATCCGTTTTCATGCTTCGTTTCATAAGCCACATAACGGCATAAATACAGCCGATTACAAAGGCAAGGACCAGAATCATGCGCAAAAACAAAAAGAAAGTAGAAAATCGTGAAGGTTCTGCAGTCTGAGAGTCCTGGGGATTATTGATGTAAAAAGGAACAGAATCTGAAGACTGAGCTTCGGAATTCAGAGTCCCCTGTGAACTTCCGGAGGAAGCTGCAGCGCTGTCAGAAACAGAAGATCCAGAATTATTTTGACAGAAAACATCAATCGAAAATAAAAAGAAAAAAGAAACAAGTAATAGAACTTTTTTTGAATTTTTTGAGACAGTCAATTTTCCCACCCATATAAAACTCCTTTTTCATGCATTCCCCAATGCAGCAAAAAGAAAAAGGAGCCCTTATTTTTATCTTAAATCAGAAACACGCTCTAACGGAGAGAGAATTTCAGTTACGCGGACACCGAAGTTTTCATCGATGACTACAACTTCTCCCTTTGCAATCGGTTTATGATTTACAAGAATATCTACCGGTTCACCGGCAAGCTTATCAAGCTCGATAATGGTACCTTCACCCATTCCAAGAATATCTTTAATCTGCTTCTGGGTTCGTCCAAGCTCTACAGTCATTTCCATGAAAACGTCCATGATAAGACTGATATTCTGCTGTTCACCGGAAAGATTTGCACCCTGAAGGTTAGAATACTGGAGGTTCTGAACATTAGGAACATTGAAGCCCATGTTCTGTCCCATCGGAGCCATACCGCCCATGCCACCCATAGGAGCCATTCCACCCATCGGTGCCATACCGCCCATACCGCCCATAGGAGCCATTCCACCCATGGGTGCCATACCGCCCATGCCACCCATGTTCGCCATTCCGCCCATAGGAGACATGCCACCCATGCCGCCCATAGCGCCTCCACCCATAGGAGACATGCCGCCCATGCCACCCATGGCACCAGTACCCATTGCTCCCATATCACCGGCTGGAGAACCGAGGGATTCAAGCTCAGCAGCATTTCCGCCGTAAGCGTTACTGATCTGCTCAGCTGCCTGTCCGCCGATTGCTTCCCAGAGGGTATATCCCTGACCGTCAAGAGTCAAAGGATAGCTGATAAGTGCAAATTTATTCTGCGGAATGCGAATCATTGCTTTCGGATTATTTACGGCTTCACCAGGATTGCAGGCAAGTCCAGGGAATTTACCGGTTCCATCCAGCTCCTGAACTTCTGAACCTGTGTGCATTGCAACAACATCACAGATACAGCTTAAAGCCATATCGTCAAAATCCGCATTCTCTTCTTTTGTAACGAGATTTACTAATTTCTGAGCAAACTCAGGAGCCATAAGGTACTGGTGCTCACCAGAAAGACCGGCAGAAAAGTCCTGAGCTACAGAAACAACAACTTCCGGAAGTTTTACCAGAAGACCGTCCCTCTCAAGAACCTCAACAATCGGATCTCCACCAGAGAAGCTGGCTCCAGTCATATTATTGAGCTTTTCAATCAGAGGAGTTTTTAAATTATTTGCAAATGTCTTAAGGGCTTCTTTATCAATGGATACAGAAGGTCCTCCTGACACGTGTCCTGTTGAATTCAGGCCGTCCGGCTGAACTCCGGCAAGCAAAGCGTCAATTTCATCCTGTGAAATAGCACCATCACTCATAATGTTTCTTCTCCTTCTACGGAAAGCTCTTCAAAATCATCCGCAGCAACATCTTCTAGTTTTCCAGTAACCTGTACTGCCATTTTTTTACCGACAACACCCGGCTGGCAATAAAATTTCTTTTTATTACCAACACTAAGAATCAAAGGATCTCCAACCTTCGTATTTGAAAGGCGGACAATATCTCCACAGCGCAGAGAAAGAACATCCTTAATCGGTAAATTGATTGAACCAACTTCAGCAACAACTTCCATATCAACAGATGCAAGCTTTTCCTTCAAAGTACCCAGATACTGTGTTGTTGAACTTCTGCGGACAGAAGAAAACCAGAACTGTGATGACAATTTTGAAATAATTGGTTCTATAGTAAGATAAGGGATACAGAAGTTCATCATTCCTTCTTCATCCCCTACTTTTGTTTCCAAAGTAATTAAAACGACCATTTCGCTTGGAGGAACGATCTGTGCAAACTGAGGGTTTGTTTCAATCTGTCCAAGACGAGGTCTTAAGTCGATAACCTGTGTCCAGGCTTCACGCATATTTGCCAGGATTCGGACGATAATTCCTTCCATTACCGACTGCTCGATATCCGTCAAATCCCGGTTTTTATTCTGACTTGTTACACCCCGTCCACCAAAAAGGCGGTCAATCATACAGAAGGTGATTGCAGGGTCAATTTCCAGAACCGCATTACCTTTAAGAGGATCCATATTTACAACCGCAAGTGTTGTAGGAGTCGGAATGGAACGGATAAATTCCTCGTAGGTAAGCTGGTCAACCGAAGCAACATGAACGTGTACAAGAGAACGAAGCTGAGCCGAAAGAGATGTGGTTGTTAAACGCGCAAAGGTTTCGTGCATGTTCGAAACCGTTCGAAGCTGTTCCTTTGAGAATTTATCAGGACGCTTAAAATCGTAAATCTTTATTTTTCGGGTATCACTGACCGGTTTAAAATCGTCAGCCTCTGTATCCCCCGAAGAAATGGCGGTCAAAAGCTGGTCAATTTCATCCTGTGACAGAACTTCGTTCATTTAATCTTCCACCTAGTTTTTATTGCTCAAGAACATCAAGCTGAAGAAAAGAGATATCCTTAATCTTAGATGAACTTAAAATTTCGTCATTAATGGCGTTTCTAAGCTCGATCTTTATTTTCTGCTCATTCTGCGGCTTTAACTGCTGAATGGTCTTCTCTGTAAAGTATCGGCGCAAAAAGTCTTTCAGTTCAATATTTCTTTGAGTAATTTCAGTTGAAGTAGCTTTATCGTCTTTTTTATATCCGAGAGCAATGTCAACAACAACAGAAGCCGGCGGATCATCGCTGGTCTTTGTTCTGATTGCACCAAGAGATGTATACCAGTCTAAAATTTCGCGCTGAACGGCATATTCATCGCTGATTGGAATTCCTACCTGGCTGCTTGTATTTCCACCAACAATTTTCATTGTAACGATTACAATAACAACGATAAGAATTACGGCTCCTAAACCGATGGCAATCCATTTTAAAAGTTTGGTAATGAGGCCACCCATTCCGCCTTTTTTTGAAGCTGCAGAAACTTCGCCGCTGTCCAAACCGTCAAGATCGTCGTCTGCCATTTTTCCCTCCCGGAAAATAAATATTTTAAATTTTAGTAATTCATTATACTACTAAAAATGACCTTCATCAAGAATTATTATATCAACACGCCTGTTATATGCCCTGGCTTCCGGAGTATCCCCCTGAGCCTTTGGCCGGGTATCCGCATATCCCGAAATATGAAAACGGTTTTCATCAACTCCGTAATCAGCAAGGTAATGAAGAACATTCATTGCACGGGCTGCTGAAAGCTCCCAGTTACTTTCAAACTTCGGATTAAGAAGCACAGGGGTATCGTCCGTGTGACCTTCAATTCTGAAATAACGGCTTCTAAGTTCATCAGATTTAAAAAACTCAGAAAGACGAAGAAGAGTTTCCCGGGTTTCTTCAATATTAAGGTCGGCACTTCCCTCTTCAAAAAAGTTATCAGAAGCAAGGGAAATTACCAGTCCCCGTTCATCGCTTGTAATCGTGATTTTTGAACTTTTTACATCAGGAGCAAAAAGACTAACAGCCTTCTTTTTTGCAAGACCCAGAGAACGGCCTTTTTCAACAGCAGGAAGGGAATTGATGTTATTTCCAAGATCAGAAAGCTTTCCTGCAGAAAGGGACATACCGCCGTTTGTGGTTTCCGTTTCATTCATCTGAAGAGACTGTGTAATGGTTGCAAGCTGAGTCGGGTCAATTTCTGACGGGTTGTAAAGCATTACGAAGAAGCAGAGCATCAAGGTAATCATGTCACCATAGGTACCCTGCCAGGCATTTGACGGTTTCTCAGGCTCCTTTGATTTTTTTCCCATATTCTAATCCTTCAAAAACTTAGTCCTTCAATACATCAGCCTCAACGGCTTTTCTTGTAAGAGGATCAAGGTAAGTAAGAAGCTTCTGTCCCATAATACGCGGGTTTTCACCGGCCTGAATGGCAAGAACGCCTTCAATAATCATTTCCTTGGTTCGCATTTCAAGGGCATTGTGGGCAAGCAGCTTTGTTGAGAACGGCGCAATAAGCCAGTTAGCCATCATGGAACCGTACAGGGTTGTAATCAACGCAACGGCCATGTTAGGACCCAGAGAAGATTTATCTTCAAGGTTGTTCAACATACCAATAAGACCCAATACGGTACCCATCATACCGAAACCTGGTGCATAACCAGCCCAGGCGTTCAAAAGACCAATCCATTCCATATGACGGGCTTCAATCTGGTTCATTTCGTTTTCCATAATAGCCCGGATTACGTTACCGTCAGTACCATCGACTACAAGACGAAGACCGTTACGCATGAAAGGCTCATCCAGGTCGTCAAGACCGTCTTCAAGGGCAAGAATACCCTCTCGGCGGGCCTTGTTTGAAAGATCCATCATCTTTGTAATGATATTTTTTTCACCAAAATTAGGAATTTTAAAGGCGCGTCCCATAACCTTGAACATTCCCAGACACTTTTTAAGCGGAGCTGCGATGAACATGGCCATGAAAGAACCACCAACCGTCATGAACATTGAAGGAATATCGATGATACCGCCCATTGTACCGCCAGATGTCAATACTGACATGACGATCATTCCGGCACCACCAACAATACCAATTATCGATGCTATATCCATTTATAAGACCTCTTGCGAATTGATTCCTATTTTTTTGCGGTATTCGATTATTTTTTCTATTATTTCAGACGGAGAATTTTTTACAAGGATTTTCTTTCCCGACAACAAGGTGATTGTCAAATCGGGATTAGTTTCCATACTTTCTATCATGTGCGGATTTACCCAGTAAGTTTTCCCATCCAACCGCATTACTTCAATCATTCTATAATTTTCCACTTTAATTAAAATAACGTCAAGTATATTTTTTGTCACATTTAAAACTTATTATTGAAATTAACGGAAAATTGGTATATTTTTAAAGTATGGATAGAAAACCGAATATTTATATTATTGAAGACGTGCCAGAGATTTCCAGTCTGGTTTCAACCTACCTTACAAAAGCAGAAATGGAAACAAAGGTTTTTCAGACGGCAGAAGATGCTATTGAATTTCTGACTCCTGAAAATTTTCCAGACCTTTTTATACTTGACTTAAACCTTCCGGGAATGAGCGGTTTTGACTTCCTTGAAAAAATGAAAGAAACCTACTCCCGTCATATTCCGGTAATCATTGTTTCTGCCCGGGACAGCGATGAAGACATAATCAAGGGCTTAGGCTACGGCGCCGACGAGTTTGTTACAAAACCTTTCAGCCCGAAGGTTCTTGTGGCCAGAGTTCAGGCTTACTTGAGACGTGCCAAAGACAGCCACGGTTCTTCCGAAGAATCCATCAGCTTCGGCGAATTTACCCTTCTTTTGAACAGCAACGTTCTCAAAAAAGGACAGAAAAAGGTTCCTCTTTCCGTGAAAGAATACGCCGTTCTTGAATATCTCATAAAGCATGCTGGAACAACCCTTTCTCCGGAAAAAATATACACTTCAATCTGGCAGAGCCAGTTCGGAGACATTACAGCTGTTGCAGTTTACATCCAGCGCCTCAGAAAAAAGATTGAAGAGGATCCTGGAAGCCCTAGATTCATTAAAACAGAATTCGGACAGGGATATATTTTCCCAAAA
Organism: uncultured Treponema sp.; assembly: GCA_946186185.1. Taxonomy (GTDB): domain Bacteria; phylum Spirochaetota; class Spirochaetia; order Treponematales; family Treponemataceae; genus Treponema_D. Next base: position 33,471 of record CAMHMJ010000014.1, read on the forward strand.
GAAGAATTAAAATAATTTTTGAGGAATCCGGTGCATTTATGCCGCCAGGTATTTTATGTTTTTAAGGATACCGGCTAAAAAAGCGCTCTCCGGATTCAGGAAACGCGGTGACAATACGAAAGCAGCTGAACTGTTTTTTGAGCGCAATAATCGGTCTTCCGGTTCTTGCCATCGCATTTATCTGCCTTTTCAGATTTTACACTTCCTCTGAAAGGGTATTTAAAAGCGGCTATAAAAAACTGAAGAATGATACATCCATAACCCTCTCGCGAAAAGATCAGGAAACTATCCAGACAGCAATACGGGATATATCCAAGGAACAGCAGGCCTGCCTTGTAATCCAGAACATGATTCTGATTTCATCCATTCCGGAGCTGAAGGAGAAAACCTGGATTACGGAAAGCGAACTGTGGGATTTTATTAAATACACAAGTCAGGACTATTACTACCAGATTGAAACCCCTCCTCTGATGAATCCGGGACAGAAGGCCTTTCTTTTAAGCCGAATGAACAAAGACCGGGAAATCAAGGAACGAAAAGCCTTTACGACCTTCACAATTTTTCTCATAATTTTTATTGCGGTATGTACAATTACTGTATTCAGAATTTCACATTCCATTCTTTCATCCATCAGAATGCTTGTAAATGAAACCCAGAAAATCGCGGAAGGCAAGCTGGATGAATCCGTAGTAATTACGGAACAGAAGAAAAACGAAATCACCAGCATCAGTGAAAGTCTTGAAAAAATGCGTCTTTCACTGAAAGAAGCCCAGGAAAGGCGAAACCGCTTTATCATGGGTATCAGCCACGACTTAAGGACGCCGATTGCGGTTATCAAGGGCTACACGGAAGCCATGTCTGACGGAATTTACAGCACAAAAAAAGAAACCCAGAAGGCACTTAATATCATTACAAATAAAACCAGCCAGCTTGAATCTATGGTAGACACGCTGATAAATTACGAAAAGCTTTCCAGCAACAAGTGGAAGGTAACAATGGAAGAAGTCTGCATTTCTACCTTCCTGAAAACCTTTGCACAAACCTCTCAGTCTACGGGAACGCTTTTCTCAAGAAATGTATCATTTGACATTCAGGTTGACGAAACCACAAAAGCAACCCTGAATATTCAGCTGGCGCAGCGTGCCCTGGAAAACATATTCAACAATGCGGTTAGATATACGAAAGACGGAGACTCAATTTCAATATCAGCCATTGAAGACGGCACAAATATTTATGTATCCATTTCAGACACCGGCTGTGGAATTGCCGCTGAAGATAAAGAAAAGATATTTGAACTGTTTTTCAGAGGCACAAATTCACGCCGAGAAGAAGGAATGGGAATCGGTCTTTCAGTTGTAAAAAACATCGCAGAAATCCACAAATGGACGATAGAAGTTGAATCGGAACTTGAAAAAGGCACCACCTTCAAAATTACCATTCCTAAAAAGATGTAGATAAACTCTCATGTTCTAATGTCGAGTTATGTAATTTCTACTCCAAAATTGGCTACCGGTCGCGTCCTACGGGTCAAAAACGCACGCTAGCGTGTTAAGTCGCCTTCGCAACACAGTTGCTCGGAGACTCGCTCAAAATGCTCCACTGGAGCATTTTGCCGGCTTTCAGCCGTCGCTCCCTATGTTTGTGGCAAAAGAACTCATTAATTGCCGCTTCGCGGCAGCCACAAACAGAGTTTTTTTGCCCGCATTCCGCCAGCATTTATGCTGCACCCTCCCGCCAATTTTGAGCTAATCTTGCAAACTCAACCTTCAATCACTTAGATAATTTCCGCAAGGAACTGGTTTAAGAAAATCAGGCCGTCGCGGGACATACAAAAGTGTTCTTTTTCCTCTGCCGTATAAAAGCAGGCCTTCCCTTCATTCTCCCATTTTTTCATTACTCGGAAAATACTTTCCGGAATTTCTGAAGAAAAACGCTTTCTGTATTCATCAAGGCAGATTCCGTCTTTCTTACGAAGCCCCATCATAAAAAATTCAAAGGAGAGTGTTTCCTGAGTTAAAATTTCCCTTTCGCAGGGAATATTTTTTGAAAACAGAGTTTCCGGTTCCCTCTGATTAATATTTTCCGTAAAACAAGGCTTCTGAACCTCATCTGGAGAAAAATTTTTCCAGAAACCCACATACTCACATAAATTCCTTGTATTCGTATACCGGAAACCGCTTACTTTCCCCTCGGCAGTTTCAAAGCTGTAAAAGGAACCCGTCGCTCCGCTTCCGCAGCCACAATAGCTTTTCAGATTCCAGTAGGTTAGATTGTGCCGGCAGGGCTTTCCGCCTTTAATTTTATAAAAATTTGAAACCTCATACTGTTCATAGCCCTGTTCTATAAGAAAATCCCTTCCCTTAAGCCACATTTTATCGGCTTCCTCAAAATCATAGAAGATTTTTCCAGCTGAAAGCATCTTATATAGAGGAGTTTCTTCTTCGATTGTAAGGGAGTAGAGGGAAATATGAGAAACCCCGTTTTCCGTAAGAATCTTTAAGCCCTCAAGAAGCTCATTTTCCCTCTGTCCCGGCAAAGCAGCAATCAGGTCAAAGGAAGATTCTTTCTTCCAGTGGGATTTGATAAGTTTTATGGCATTAAGATTGGATTCTCTTCCGCCACGTCTGCAGGAAGTTTTTAACACAGAATCAGAAAAAGCCTGAAGCCCCGAGGAAATGCGCGTAACACCAAGAAAATCGGCCTGTTCAAGAAGAGAGTCCGTAACATCATCAGCATTCATTTCCATTGTAATTTCAGTATTTGAATCAGTGTACGGCATGAAGGATGAAAAAATTGTCTTCAGTGCACTGAAAGGCAAAATGCTTGGTGTTCCGCCGCCGATATAGACGGTTTTAAGGAAAGCTGATCTGGAAACGAAAGCAGGCTCACTCTTCCCCGTCTGCTCAGCCTCTACGCATCCTTCAGAATTAGAACAAGGCTCAAGTCTCTGAAGCCGGTATTTTATTTCATTCGAAAGCGCAGCTGCATATTCCTGCATAAAATCGTCGGAAACACCGGTAACGCTGAAAAAATCACAGTAGGCACATTTTGAGAGACAAAAAGGGATATGAATATAGAGACTATCCATTAAAAATACAGGTGAATTTTATTAAGGGGAAAATATTCGAACAAAGCGCCGGCCTTAATATCTTTTGAAGAAACCGGTCCCCAGAAACGGGAATCCACAGAACTGTTTCTTACGTCTCCAAACACGAAATATTCATCCTTTGCCAGTTCCACGGGTTCAAATGACCCTTTTACACCCAGAGAATTGTCCCAGAATGCCGGAGAAGCATTGATGCTGATATTGTAGGGACGGCTTACAAGCTCAAACTCCGTAAGATAATAATCCTGACCTTCCGGCTTTATGTAAAGGACATAATCCCTCATGTAAACTGAATCACCCGGACCGGCTATAATTCGCCGGATCTGATTTTCGTTTGACATCCATTTACCGGTATTGGAAGGTTTTACCTGATTTGCAGTAAAAAACAGCACAACATAATCAAAAACCGTTCTGGCGGTTGAAATTGAATCCTTGTTTCCCGGGCTTACAAGAACAACATCACCTCTTTTGAAGTTCTTCTTTAATGGAGAAAAAAAAGTGCAGGAATTAACCGGAAAATCCGGCTGCATTGAAAGAGATTTCTGTCTTACAGGGAAAACAAGAAAATGAAGTATAAGATTTATTAAAATAATTACCGTCAGAAAGAACACGGTAAAGGAAAATATTTTCTGTCTGAATTCTTTTTTAATTTCGTATGAAAGGTCATAGAGCTCTTTATTCATAGGAAAATAATAGCATAAACGAAAAATGAGGGCAATAATCATTTTGACCGTAACCTAAAGCGTTTGACCTGATTTATTTTATTGAATATAATTAGTTGTTATGGGTGAAGACAGGAAAATTATTGCCGAAAACAGACAGGCTCGCTTCAATTATTTTATTGAAGAAAAAATCGAATGTGGAATCGCGCTGGAAGGAACAGAAGTAAAATCCGTAAAGAACGGAGCAATTTCGTTCCCGGATGCTTTTGCCGAGATTTCCAACGGTGAAGTGTTCGTAAAAAACTTTCACATCTCGGAATATTCCTATTCTTCAATATTTAATCACGATCCGGACAGGCCAAAAAAACTGCTTCTCCACAAGGAAGAAATTAAGCGTCTGACCAGAAAAACTGAGGAGAAAGGCTTTACGCTGATTCCCCTTGACTTTTACCTTAAAAATGGCCGGGTAAAAATGACTCTGGGCTTATGTAAGGGTAAAAAACAGTACGATAAAAGAGAGACCATAAAAGAAAGAGATATAAACCGCGAAATTCAAAGAGAGTTCCGCAAAAGCATGGAATAACGGAGAAAGAAACCGAATTGAGAGAATTTTTCAGGAACAAAAGTTCCCATAAAAAAAATATTTTCCTCATTTTTTTTGTGATGATGAATATTTTTGTTTATCCGGAAAATTCCAGCATCGAATATTACGGTGTTTTCTCCCCTGACGCTGACAAAAACATGATAAAAATGACTGACGACCTGTTCTTTGCTCAGCTTTCAGAAATGAACATTCAGCTTAATGACAAAAGAATGCTGCCCGGTTCTACAGCACTCACCTCTTCTGAAATCGATTTTTCAGGAGCCCAGGAAAAGGCCATGAGCTTTTATGTAGAGATAAAGCGAAAAGGTGATGCCTTAAGCAAGTGGAACTGCACAATTTTTCTGAAAAACAATTCCACCCAGAATATTGCAAGCTATAACCGGGAGTACGATTCCTACTATAAAATACTTATGGATTCAAAAGCTTCCCTCAAGGGAATTTTTCAGGAGCTTTTACAGTCCTCTGAAGCAGGAAGTGTTGCCGCGTCCCCTCAGCAAAGCAAGGCCATCACAGAAAACAGCAGCACAGGAAAAAGCTTTCAGGAAAATGAAAAAGATAATAAAAATGCAGAGCTTACACGAAATCAGCCCGGTCAGGCTTTAACCATGAGTTCAAATATTACTGAAAATATTTCGGGAACATGGCTTGGAGAAGAACACATCGATAAAATCGTAATTTTAAAAGGCGGAAGGGGCTTTATAATCCTTAAAAACGGTTCTTCGATGAATGTGTCCATAAATCAGGCAAAAAAAGAGGACGGCGAGATTATATTCCTTGTTAAACAGGTAAGCCATGCAAACGCTTCTTATTTCCCTGAAATTCCAAGAGCAAAGGCCCTGGAAGAAGCGGTAAAAGCAGCTCCGATTGAATACAAGCTGGTTTTAACAAATGAAAACACCCTGCAGGGAACAAAAACAACCCTCATCGAAAATAAGGCTGGAAGCGAAATCATCCAGGGGAACATTGATGTAGCCTGGAAGAAATTAAACTAAAGGTAACAAAAACTTTTCACTCATCGCCAATTTTTGATACAAAAAAAAATCCGGACTACTATTTAAAAATACGGTTACAAAGAAACAGCACCTTTCCGCAAAACCTTCCAGCCCCCCTCTTCCAGTTTAACGATTGTTGAAGGCACGGAAGATTCTGAATCCCCGTCACGGACTATGAGTTCTACTTCCGGTAAAAATTCTTCTATTATTTCACTTTCTTTTGTAAGCACAGGATTTCCGCTTCGGTTCACGCTAGTAGAATAAATTGGATAACCGGTTTCCCGGATGACGTTTCTAAGCCACTCTTCGCCAGGACAGCGGACGGCAACGGTTTCATATCCGCTTTCGGTCTTAAAACTTTCATTACATTCAAGAATAATTGTGAGGGGACCCGGCCAGAATTTTAAAAGCTCCTGGGGTATTTCCTGATCTGAAAGCTTTTTTACGCTTTCTACTGAATCAATCAAAACAATGAAGGGCTTATTTTCTTCCCTTCCCTTAATTTTTCGTATTTTTTCGCCGCTTTTTCCAATAATCGAAGAAAATCCATATACTGTATCCGTTGGCAGAATACAAACCTTTCCTTCCCTTAAAGCGTTTGAAGTAATTTCTATTGAGTTTTCATCAGACTTGAAGCACATCATAAACAGGAATTCCTTTTACAACCGGTTTTGCTTTAGAAGAAAAACTAAACTCTCCCCTGCTTATATTTATCAGAATCATTATTAGCAGAGAAAGAAGTCCTATTGTAAGGGCAATTATTTTACAAAGGCTTTCAGAAAGATAGGTACAGGGAATACTTTTTAATTCAGTTCCCGTATCGTAAATTGGAGTAAAGGCTGGTTTTAAGCCGGTTATTTTTACAAGCTTTTCACCTTCTGAAACGTAATCAAGGCGGCGGGCATAGGCAGCAATAACATCCTTATCCTTTGAGAGAGCATCATATTCTAGGCGAAGTTCATTATTTATGGACTGAATCTGATCCGTTCTCCGAGCAATTTCCTTCTTCTGTTCAAGAAGCTGGCTGTAACACCAGATACCGTTCTTCCCGGCAAAAAAGGAGATAGCTGCATAGGCAAAGGTTGTAATCAACAACGCCAAAAGAAAATTTATACGTTTCATTATAATTTATTATCGACAGATATTTTTATTTTCTTAAAGCGAAAATATATGTTATAATGTTTTTATTATAGAAAAAACCGCTATGGAATTTGACCTTTTTTGCCGATAATTAAAGAGTAAAAAAATCAAATTCGAGAGGAATTTTATGAGGGAAACGACAGATAATACGAACGAACTGGACAGCTATGGTGTTTGGGTAAAACGACCTCCTCAGGATGAAAACGAGGCGGAAAATATCTTAAACGATGATGCGTTTTCCCTCCCGAGTTTTGACGGAAGTCAGATTGTAGATGAAAACGCAATCATTCCTGATTCAAAAAAAGAATCAGATGACACAATTCCGGAAGGACTTGATATTCCAGAAGGTTTTGATATACCGGAAGATTTTTCGGTTCCTTCTATTGAAACAGCTGGTATGGCAGAAGAAGCCGTTTCAGATGAAACTGCTGACTCTTCAGAAACAGAAGAAATTGATATAGACAGTTTTACAGATTCTGAAGATGCCGGCTCTGGAGAAATGGAAGAAATCGACCTTGATGCCTTCGGGGATTTTGATTCAGACGCCCCTTCTTCATCTGAAGGCGAAAGCGAAGTAAGCCTTGATGACTTTTTAGGCGGTGACTCCGGCTCTTCAGAAGAGATTTCCCTTGATGACTTTTTAGACGGAGATTCCTTTGAATCGGGACCAAAACCTCAAAAAGAAGACGATGTCTCAAATGACGAGGCACTTGATATCAACCTGAACTTTAACGAATCCGAGGAAGATTCAGTTCCGACTATAGAAATTACAGAAGAATCGGAATATGAGGATTCACAGTTTGAAGAGGAAGAAGCTGAGGCTCCTCTTGAAGAACAGAAGGTTCAGATCAGTCAGAATATAGGTCCTATGGAAGAAGTTTCCCTGGATGACTTTAGTCTTGATGAAAGCGATGCAGCAACGGCAGATGCAGCGGCGGCAGCAGTTCAGGCTCAGGCAGGCAGCGAAGAAGTAAGCCTTGATGAGTTCGGAATTGACAGCGAGGCTGGAGAAACTCCGGTAACCGACAATGTAAGAAAAGCTAAGAAAACTGTAGTCGATTATGACCTGGCAATAACAGAAGATGATGAAATTACTTCAGCACCTTCTATAAAAGAAATAAAAGCGGATCCTAAACAAGAGGATAAGGAGACACCTACGGAAAACACAGCAGTAAACAACGAACTTCTGGAACAGATTATTCACGATCTTTCCGGATTAAAAAACGAAATTTCAGCACTCAAAAACGACCTTGCTGTATTGAAGGACAAATCTTCCTTCGAGAAGGCGCCTGGGTTTCCCGGTGCAGAGGAAAACTCTGCTGATGTCCTTGAAAGAGCTGAAGAAGAACTTGGCGGATTTTTCGGCACTAGTGATGAAGATGACACAATAGCACTTTCCGGTGATGAACTTACAAACATCATGAATACAGCCGACTTCACTGAAGAAGTTGCAGGGGAAACCTTGTCAGAGGATTCACCTTTTGCAGAAGAAACTCCTGCTGAGGAAGCATCAGTTGAAGAACCGTCATTCGAAGAAGCAGCAATGGATTCCCCTGCTTTTGAAGAATCCCCTCTTGAAGAAAATAACCTTGAAGAACCGGTTTTCGAAACAAAAGAAGCGCCGGCTTTTGAAGAACCAGCAGCTGAAACAACAGAAGAAACTGCCCTTGAAGAGCCTGAAGTTCAGGAAGAAGCATCTGATTTTGACGGTGCAGCACTTGGACTTGCCGCTGCAGGTTTAGGAGCCGCTGCAATTGCAGGCGCAGCAGCCTTAAATAATTCAGAAAACGATGAAACCATTGAAGAAAATATTCCTGCAGATTCGGAAATCGATACATTTGATGAAAATGTACTTGATGAAGAAGCCTTCCGGGCACAGGAAGAAGCAAATGATGAAAGCACAGAATCTGATTCCTTTGATGATATTGCAGACGGTCTTGTAACTGATGATATTTTTGAAGAAACAGCAGAAAGCTTTGAAGCTCCTTCAGCTGAAGAAGAAAACGCTTTTGCTTCAGATGTTCAGGACAGTGAAATCATTGATGAACCGGTGCTTGAAGAAGAAGGTTCCGTAGTTCCTGTTGAACCAGAGGAAAGTGTATTCGAACAGCCGGCTTTTGAAGAAACTCCGATTGAAGAAGACGTTGTTTCAGAGGAAGCTATTCCGGCAGAACCAGAATTTGGGGAAGCTGCAGAAGATTTACCGGAAGAAATTGACATTCCAAAGGTTGATGATATCGCTGACGACATTGCTGATGAAACTGTAACTGAAAATGATGATATTTTTGTAGAATCTTCTAATTCCGATTTCATGAACTCCGTAACTGCTGAAGAAGACAGCATCCAGGACGGAGAACTTGAAAATGCCGATGAAGAAATGTTCGACATTCAGATTGAAGAGCCTGAACCGGAAGAACCAGTTCTTTCTGAAGAAAATGTAATGGACGACCTTCTTGGAACAGATGATTCTGTTGAAGAAAACCTTACAGATGAAAATGTAGATTACCTTAAAGAAGAAGAAATTTCTTCAATTGATGACGCACCTTTGGCAGAAGAAGTTCTCCCTGCAGAAGAAGCTGAACCTCTGACAGAAGAAGCTCTTCCGGCAGATGACATTTCACCGGAAGAAACAGGACTTGAAGAGGAAGCAGTTCCGGTTGAAGAGCCTGTATTCGGAGATGATGCACTTTCAATTGATGAAACGGTAGCAATTGACGAGCCTGTTGAAGAACCGGCTGCATTTGAAGAACCAGCTGAAGAAATGGCTGAAGAAACAGCTGCATTTGACGAAGCTCCTGTTTTCGATGTTGTAACAGACGAGTCTGCCGGTGTAGCAGCAGTTTTTGATGAACCAGTAAGCGAACCTGAAGAAGAAACAACTAGTTTCGAAGAACCTGTTTCTGAACCGGCTGTTGCTCCGGCTGCTCCTCAGGACGATTCAACTCTTCCGGGAGATTTAAAGAACGATGTAAAGAGCGTGCTTCTCTATATGGATCAGCTGCTTGAAAATCTTCCAGAAGACAAGATCATGGAATTTGCAAAATCTGAACAGTTTGCAACATATAAAAAGCTTTTTGCAGAACTTGGTCTTTCATGAAATAAAGCATTCTGCTAAAATAGAAGACTGTCCGGTAACGGGCAGTCTTTTTTTATGAACGAAATTATTTTTTCAAAGGCAAAAAATTCTCTCCTTACCTGCTCTATTTCCGGGCTCCAGCTTCATTCTGCATATCAGCCAGATACGGAAGCAAAACGTTTTGTTGATTCACTTAAACCGGATTTTTCTCCTTCGGTAGTTTTTATTATTGAACCGGCACTTTCCTATACAGCCCCTTTTCTTCGGCAGAAATTTCCGGAAAAGAAAATCTGCGCAATCCGTCTTACGAAGGGTTTTGAAGAATATGACCAGAACTTCGACAAAGTTTTTTATTTTGTATCAGACAAAGAAAGTAATTCCCTGACTTCCGACGGAAAATCCGGTTCAGAAAACTATGAAGAAAAAACAATAGATTTTGAAACTGCCCTTTTTACGTGCTTTCCGGAAATTGAACTCTGTTCAAGTCTGTTTATTGTGTGGCCGGCAAGTGAGAAAATTTTTAGTGAAAGCATAAAAAAACTTTCTGCATCCATTAAAAATGTAATAGAAAAATCAAAAGCCTCTCTTGTTACCCAAAGTTATTTTTCAAGAAGATGGTTTTCCAACAAAATTATTTTTTATTCACAGTTAGCACATACAGTTTTTCTGAAAAAGGGAAATCAGGCTGTTGTAATGGCTGCAAGCGGACCAAGCCTTAATTCTTCTGTTCCCTCCCTGAAAAAGATGCGGAATCATTTTTATTTAATTGCCGCTTCTTCAGCCCTTGAATTTCTACTAAAAAATCAGATTATTCCGGATCTGGTAGTTTTAACAGACGGCGGTTACTGGGCAAAAAATCATCTTTTATTGAATCTGGAGAAATATGATTTTACATTTGCACTTCCAGATGAAGCGGCCTTACCCCGTTCACTTTTTAAAACCAGAAAAATTCTCCCGCTTTTATATGAAGATTCCTCAGAAAAGGAAAAACAGATTCTGAAAAATTCAGGCATTCCGTTTTTCAGCATCTCAAGAAACGGAACTGTAAGCGGAACCCTGCTAGAAATTTCAAAAAAACTTACTTCAAATTCGATATTTGCCTTCGGGCTGGATCTGCAGGAAGGAAAAGGTAAACAGCACGCAGAGCCCAATAAAAACGAAACCAACGATTCAAGAAAGGAAAACCGGGTTTTGAATAAAGAAACCCGGCTTACAGGACGTCGTTTCAATTCGAAAAGTCTTGAAATATACAGAAACTGGTTTTCTTCATTAAATTCTGATGAAACTGAAAATGTATTTCGTGTAAATCCTGATTTTTCAATAAAAAATCAGCTTGGAAACATTAAGGATATAGACTTAAAAGATTTTGAAAAGCAGATTTCTGAGATGGGTATAGAAAAAAATCGCCCTGAAATAACAGAACATTCTGAAAAAATCCTGTCAGAAAAAGAAAGAAAGGAACTTCAAAATGAAGCAAAAAAAATGGTTGAATATTATGAAACCTCAGACCAGACTGATAAAATGCTTTTCCCGTCAGAAGTCTTATATATAAACAAAACCCTTGATGAAAACAAAAAAAAGGAAATTCAGGAAAAGCTTCTGAAGCGAAAGAGGGCTTTTTTTGAAAAATTAAAAGGAAGTTATGATTTATAAAGAGATTATACAAAGTAAAACAGGCCTTTCTGTTCCAGTTTTTAAAAGTCTTAAACCGGCTGTCTCTAAATATAATCCTGAACGAGATGCAGATAATTTCTGCACAACCATTCCTTTCAGTTCATTTTTTCTTGTAACGGGGCTGTGTTCCGGGCTTCACATAAAAAAACTCCACCAGAAATATCCTGAAAGCGTAATTCTTGTTCTGGAAAACTCCCGGGAGGACATTGATTTTCTGGAAAACAGATGTCCTGAAATTAGGGAAATAATTGATACCCCCGGTCTTTTCATAACCGATTTACAGAATCTTGAAGCGGACCTCCTTCAGCTGTATATTCCTTCCCTTTACGACACATTTTATGTCTGTGAGTACAGACCCTGGACAGAGGAAAATGGTGACAGAATCGAAGAAATCCGATGCATCATACATAACGCCATTGAAAAAATAAGCGTTGATTTTTCAACACAAGTCAGGTTTGGAAAATTATGGCAGCACAATATAATGAAAAACCTCAAAACTGCAGGAATGTCAAAAACTGCTTTCATTGCACTGGCAGAGAAAAGCCTTGCAGAAATCAAAAACAGCTCCGGAAAAACAGCCCTGGTTCTTGCAGCAGGTCCAACCCTCGAAACAGAACTTGAAAAAATTATTGAAAACCGTTCAGAATATTTTATCATATCCACAGATACAGCCCTTTCTCCATGTTTTAAGAAAGGCATAATCCCTGACACAATCGTTTCCATTGACGGACAGTTCGTTTCTCACAGTCATTTTATGGATAAGGAAAAATTAAAGCTGGTTCCTCAATATGTTTTTGATCTTAATGCAAATCCTTCAACGGTGCGCCTTATACAAAGCTTTAATAAAAACATTATTTTTTCAAGCAGCGGCCACCCCCTTGCAATATATGCTGAAAAAACAAATGACAGGGACTGCTTTTTAAAGCTTGAAAGCGGAAGCGGAACAGTTACGATTTCGGCCCTGGATTTTGCAGTCAAATCCGGTTTTTCAAAAATTTTAGTTCTTGGAGCAGATTTTTCCTATTCAAAGGGAAAAAGCTACGCCCGGGGCACTTATCTGGATTTGCTTTATAACGCTAATTCTTCAAAAATCCTTTCCTCAGAAAACCTTTATTCAAAGCTCTACTTCAGGTCACCTTTTATAAATCTGAATGAACAAAGAGAAAACATTAAGCATACACAGATGCTTACAAACTATGAAAACTCATTTGAAAATTATCTTTTTACCCATAATTTGATTGAAGAAAAAACTTATGGCGCACGAATAATTACAAGAAAATGTATTAAAGCCGGTGAACAGGAAGAGAGTCCTTTATCCCTTTCTGATATGAATGCAGATTTTGACTATAACTCATTCGTAAAAAAACTGAACTTAAATATTGCGACGCTGGAAAAACTTCTGTCTTCTGAAAACTCAAAACCTTCTGTGATACCGGCGGAAGTTTTTTCTGAGCCCCTTTTTTCAGCCCTGCTTCCATTTTGCGCAGAAAAAAGGTCTAAGAAAGTTCCTCTCTGCACTGCTTTGAAACTTGCTTTAGAAGATATTAAACGTTATACTATTTGAATATGAAAAGAAAGAGTATCACAATTTACACGGTTTTAATTTCAATCATTTTTTTATTCTGCATTGTTTTTTTCGGTTACAATGTTTTTTATGAATACAGCCACGGGGAAATCAGAACCAAAAAAACAAGTGAATTTGTTACAAAAACCATAAAAATCAACGGGGATAAAACCAATTTTAATCATCTTTTCGAAAACAAAAACGATTATGAAGCAATTTTAATCACACGAAACGGAAAAATTATCTTTTCATATCCGGATTCCTCTGTAAAAAATTTAAAAGAAACAAGTCTTGTAAAAATGTACTCTGAAAAAATCAAGACGGAAAACGCTGATTATGAAGTAAATCTTGCACTTTACGTGCTTCGCCCATCTGTAATTTTTTACTATGCACGGTTCACATTTATCGCAATTCTTGTTGCTACCATTTTTTCATTCATACTTATTTTCTATTACCAGCTTTCAAGCAAAAAAGACGATATTGAAGAAAAAAATGCTTTTTTTGATGAAAATAATTATGACAAAAACCTGGAAGCTTCTGGTTCTGTAGAACTAAGGGAAGAAGCTGTTCCGGAAGTATTTTCACAGCCGGAGGAAAGCTTCAGAAATCCTGTAAACAGCAGTGAAGCCGCTGTACATACAACAGATAGCACTGCTTCTCCTGCCGTATCTGTTACATCAGTAAATTCTGCTGCTCCAGATACTTCAGCATCAGGTTCAGGTACAGATGCTCCGGCAGCAGAAGTTCCGAGAGACGCAGAAACACAAAAAGAAGAATATAAAGTTCCACAGGCACCTGTTACTGAAGCAGAGTTAACGGAAACAACTCCAAACGAAGCTTCAGACCTGTTTTCAAGTATTACGGGCTTCAGCAATCAAAGCCAGCTGGAAAGCCGTCTTGAAAGCGAGATTGTTCGTGCAGCCTCGGAAGAACAGGATATCTCCCTCATTATTGCGCAGATTTCAAATCTGGATTTCTCAAGTGAATGTGGTAAGAAAATCTCAAATCTTGTACTTTCTGAAGTTCCATTCAGAAACCTTGTCTTCAATTATGGCAGAGACGGATTTGCACTTATTAAGAAAAATACAAGCATTGAAAATGCAGAAAGCTATTCACAGACACTTCTTTCAAAAATCCTTGGGGTTTTGAAGGAAACAACCGAAGCTGCATTACCTTGTGGAATTGGAATTTCAAGCCGCTCAATCAGAATCGTATCTGAAGGCCGAATGATAAAGGAAGCAGAGGAAGCCTTAAAGCATTCCTTTGAAGACGGCGAAAATCAGATTACAGCCTTCCATGTTGATATTGAAAAATACAGGGAATTCTTAAGAAATCAGGCATAAAAAACAAATTAAACACAAACTCCGAGTATTATAAAAATTCTACTTCAAAACTCGAAGTTTGGCTTAAAATTTAAGCCCCAAAATAGCAGCAGTCTAGTTTTCTTTTGCCTTGTCCCCGCTCTCTTCTTCAAGCTTTTTATTGTGCTCTTCCAGTTTTTTCTCAAAGGTGCTGATGTTTTTGTTATCCTTAAACTTGTCCTTCAAAACCAGAAGATTTTCTTCCGCATTTTCGTATTTTTCAAGGGCAAAAAGAATGGTGATATAATTTGAAAGCAGCTCCTGATTATCAGGATTTTCATTAACCAGAGTCTGATATTCCTGTTCGGCCTTTTCAAGCTCGCCGCTCATGGAAAGAACATAGGCGTAAGACATTTTAAGGCTTACATTATCCTTATCCCGGGCTAACAAAAGCTTATAAACAGAAAGGGATTTTTCGTACTGCTTGTTAAGGGCATAATTGCGGGCAAGCTTGTATGAAGCCGTCCAGTAAAGCTTGCGGTTTTTCATAGCCTGCTCATAGTAGGTGCAGGCCTTGTCGTACTTACCAAGATCACTGTATGAATCAGCAATAGTCATGTATTCATTATAAATACTTGTACGACGGGCCTGAGTTTCCCCGGGAACCGGAAGATGAAGAGATGTTGCACAGGATGCAAGAAATATAGACAAAACCACAGACAGAACAACACTGATAAAAGCATAATTCCGACAGTGCAGTTTAGCCTTCAAGTCCCGGGATTTCAAAAGAAAAACACGCATAATACCAGATCTACTCCAGAACTAACCAAGAACGGTGCGTTCAATTTCAAACAGCTGGCTTCGGTAAAGGCACGAAATATTGTGACCATAATCTGCAATCAGCTGAATCATATTGCGAGGATTATCGTGTTTGTCAGTTCCGTTAAGACGGTCACCTGCATCTCCAAGACCCGGCATAATGTATGCTTTTTCATTCATTACAGGATCAAGCCACAAGGTATAGCAGGTACAGTTTTCGAGGGCTCTTGTTACACGGATTGAACCTTTGAGGGTGGAAATTGTATTAAAGAAAGTAATTGATTTTGGATGAACACCCTGAGACTGAAGGTATTTTACAACAGTAACAAGAGAACCGCCGGTGGCGTTCATCGGATCTGCAAAAATAAGATCCTTTCCGTCAAGCTTTTCTAAATCAAAGAAGGATTTTTTCAAATCAAGGATGTATTCCATATCGGACTCACCCTTCTGGTCATTTCGGCTGATTTTGAAAAGAGCAAATGGAGTAAGGTATCCGTGGGAAGAATATTCCTCGATTTCCTTGGAAATAATCATGCTTGGAAGGAGCGCACCACGAAGCATTACGCACATAACTGTATTTTCAATTTTATGATCGATGTCCGGAATTTTATGAACTGCATAGTTCTGAACAGGAAAGGTTACAGGAGTCTGAACGATGATATGTCCTTTTTTATCAGAGTGCTTGTCCGTATATGCCATTCTGAAAAGCATTTCATAGGCTCTCTGGCTGTAATACATAAATTCCTGATGGTCAGTTTTTACGTCACGAAGCTTTGAAATTACACGACTTGCTTCTGCATGAGCACCCTCTTCCGTTTCAAAGGAATAAACCTTAATGTTCGGATGATGAGAACAGATTTTCTGCATTTCATGACCCATTTTATCGAAGCCTTCAATGATTTTCTCTTCGTTTTTAGGCTCAAAATACCGCATTGTATCCTTGAACATTACATCAAGGCTATCAAGTTCCTTCATATCTTCCGAAGTAAGATAACCGTCTAAATCTTCAGCCTTTAAAATAATTTTCTCATCCTTCATAAAAACCTTCCTTATTTTTATTTATCCAGAATTATATCAGTAAAAGCAGTTTATAAAGCTGCTCCCGGTCAATCTTTATATTAGAAATCGTAAGATGCCACGGAGTTTCCTGAGTTACATCTGAATCCGTAAGTCCAAAAGCAACGGAAAGAGCCCCCCGGGCTGCAGGAACCGTTCTTGAATCCTTGAATTCAAACTCCAGATCCATCAAATACTGCTTTTTGAGCTTAGGATCCACCTTCATACTGCCTCTTACATACAAAAGACGGAGAGTAAGGTTTGCTCCGGTAAGCATTGTAAGAAAACTCTGGGGACGGGTGGCATAAAACTTAATTTTTGGTTCTACCCTGTCTTCATCCGTAAAAGAAAGATATTCCTTTACCGGGGCAATAAGAGCAGTTTCCCCTTCCAGTGTAATATCGTTCACTTTTGCGTGATATTTTTCAACCATTCCCTTGGTATCACGGCCAAGGACAACAAGATTTTCTCCAGGAAGGCTCAAATCAAGACCGTTATTGGACCAGATACTGTATTTTTCTGATATTTCGTTCTTATTCTTGAACTCAACGGAGCTTTCAATCCAGCCGTTTTTCCGTGTAAAAACCTTGGACTGTACAAGCTTTGGAAAATCAACCTTTCCGGAAAGCTGAAGCTCCATACTCTTCCGGCTTTTTATAAAGCCTGCGTAAACGACATCAATTCGTTTTGCTGCATTCTCTGCATTCTCATGAGTGATATCCTGAATATTAGACTCTATTATCGTAGTCATTAAGAGAGGATCTGCAGAATATGGAATCGAAAGGAAAAAGGATGACTCACTGTCCAGAAGCTCAAGAGGATCCACATAAACTGACTGCACAGGAGCAGTTTTACAGGAAGCAAACAACCCTGCGCAGAACCACAGCAAAGAGAAACTTACAAACAAAAAGAAAGAGGCTTTTTTAGCCCCTTTCCCTTCAGCATTAAGCTTTTTCAATAGAAATACTCCATTTTCTGTCTTCTGATTCAACTTCAGTTCCGCCTGTTACAGCAGAAGCAAACTTTGAAGAAGAAGCTAAAACTTCACCGGTAACAAAGCTTTCAAACATCTCGTATGCTGCCTTAAGCTCTGCATCGCCGGAAACAGTAAGGTTAATTCTATCAGTTACATTCAGTCCGCTTTCTTTTCTGAGGTTCTGAATGCCTCGTACAAGGTCACGAACATAGCCTTCTTTTTTAAGCTCATCGGTAATCTTAGAATCGAGACCCACAGTAAGGGTTCCTTCATTCAAAACCTTAAGGTCGTCTTTTTCGAAGCGTTCAACGATTACTTTTTCTTCATTAAGTTCAACGCTTGTTCCGTCTACATCAATTGAAAGAGCTGTTCCTTCAAGAATTGACTGGATCTGTTCGCTGGTAAGAGTCTGGATAATTCCGGCTGCTGCCTTCATTTTTGGACCAAGCTCTTTTCCAAGCACCTTGAAGTTTGCCTTTGCCTTATATTCAACAAGCTCGTCTTCACGGTCATGGAATTCAACCTTTTTAACATTCAATTCTTCACGGATAGAATCTTCCATTTCCGCAAGAACACGCTTTTCATTCTGGTTTCTTGTAACAAGAGCAACAGAAGCAAGAGGCTGGCGGTTTTTAAGGTTGAATGTATTTCTCAAAGAGCGGCCCATGCTGACTGCCTTCTGAACAGTTGCCATCTTGAATTCAAGCTCTTCGTTGTGCCATTTTTCGTTGTAAACCGGATAGTCTGTAAGGTGAACAGATTCTTTATCGTCAGAAGTTTTGAGGTTCTGCCACATTTCTTCAGTGATGAAAGGAATGAACGGAGAAGCAACCTGACAGAAAGTCTTTAACGCAATGTAGAGAGCTTCATATGCTTCTTTTTTGTCAGAATCGTTTTCGCTCTTCCAGAAACGGCGGCGGCTTCTGCGGATATACCAGTTATTAAGTTCATCAATGAATGAAACAATCGGGTCTACGGCACCGCTTAAATCGTAGTCATCAAGACCTTTTGTAACATCCTGAACCAGACGCTGTGTAATTGAAAGAAGCCATGCATCCAGTGGATTTGAAGGAAGCTTATCGTCAAAAAGGTGTCCGTTAGGCTGAACCTTATCAATATTTGCATAAGTTACAAAGAAGCTGTAACTGTTCCACAATGGAAGAATGATATTTTTGATTACATCCCGAACGCCTTCATCTGAATAGCGAAGGTCATCAGCCTTTACAACAGCTGAATGAATAAGGAACAGGCGAAGGGCATCTGCACCGAACTTATTGATTGCTTCAACAGGGTCTGTGTAATTTCGGAGAGACTTACTCATCTTTCGGCCGTCGGAAGCAAGAACAAGTCCGTTTACGATACAGTTCTGGAAAGCCGGCTTATCAAAAAGATGGCTTGCAAGAATTGTAAGGGTGTAGAACCATCCTCGGGTCTGGTCAAGACCTTCAGAAATGAAGTTTGCCGGAAAGTGGCTTTCAAAATATTCTTTATTCTCAAAAGGATAGTGCTGCTGTGCATAAGGCATTGAGCCGGATTCAAACCAGCAGTCAAAAACCTCAGGAATTCGCTTCATTGTTCCTTTTTTACACTTTGGACATGTGAAGGTAATTTTATCTACAAACTGCTTGTGTAAATCTTCAGGATATGTTCCGCTCAAATTCTTCAATTCTTCGCGGCTTCCGACACAGATTGTATTCTTACACTCAGGGTCGTCACATCTCCAGATCGGGATAGGGTTTCCCCAGTAGCGGTTTCGGCTTACTGCCCAGTCGCGGCTTCCTGCAAGCCACTTACCGAAACGACCTTCCTTGATATGTGCAGGCTGCCATTTAATCTGGCTGTTTGCACGAAGAAGTGCTTCATGGTGATCCTGAACCTTTACGAACCAGGAACCGATTCCCCGGTAAATAAGCGGGCTGGAACAGCGCCAGCAGTGAGGATATGAGTGAACAACTGTATCACGCTTTACAAGCTTTCCTTCATTTTTAAGGCGGGCGATAATATCTTTATCAGCATCCTTTACAAAACGGCCTTCATATTCCGAAATCTGCTTAGTAAATTTACATTCTGCGTCAATCGGTTCAACTTCCGGAACGCCGCTTCCTGCAAAAACCTTGTGGTCTTCTTCACCGAAGGCAGGAGCGATATGAACGATACCGGTACCGTCTTCCGTAGAAACGTAATCTGCATTGAACATGCGGAATGCGCCCTTTACACACTTCTGCTTTGATTCTTCTTCGCAAACCTTAGGGTCTTTGAGAGAAGCAAAATACGGGAAAAGAGGTTCGTATTCAGCACCGATAAAATCCTTTCCCTTTGCGCGGTAGATTATTTCGTAAGCGGCAGCATCTTTGTAATAAGCCGGAAGTCGTGCTTCAGCGAAAATGTAGTAGTCACCGCTTTCTTTATCCAGAATTTTTACGTAATCAACCTCAGGCCCCATACAAAGTCCAAGGTTTGAAGGCAATGTCCATGGAGTTGTTGTCCAGGCAATAAAGTAAGTTTTGCCGTTTGTCATGTCAGGATCTTTTACGCCATCAGGAGCCTTTGTAACCTTAAAGCGAACAGTTACGGTCTGATCCTGAACGTCCTTGTACCCCTGGGCAAGCTCGTGAGTTGAAAGAACTGTTGCACAGCGCGGACAATACGGAAGGATATATTTTCCTTCGTAGATAAGGCCCTTATCCCACAGAGATTTAGCAACCCACCAGATTGATTCCATATAGTCCGGATTCATGGTTTTGTAGTCATGGTCAAAATCAACCCATCGTCCCATTCGGGTAATGGTCTGCCGCCATTCTGCAGTGTATTTTAAAACCGAAGCCTTACATTTTTCGTTAAATTTATCGATTCCGAATTCTTCAATTTCATGCTTTGAGTTAATTCCAAGCTCTTTTTCGATAAGGTTTTCTACAGGAAGACCGTGACAGTCCCATCCGAAACGGCGCTCAACCTTCTTTCCTTTCATTGTCTGGTAGCGCGGAATAATATCTTTAATTGTTGAAGGAATAAAATGTCCGAAGTGAGGAAGTCCTGTTGCAAACGGAGGACCATCGTAAAAAACATATTCCTCTGCCCCTTCTCTCTGACTAAGGGATTTTTCAAAAATCTTGTTGTCTTTCCAATATTTTAATACTTCTTCTTCCTGTTTAGGAAAATCTGCTTTTGGATCAACCGGCTTATACATCAATATATCCTCTAAAAAAATAAATAATTAATTCATTATATAGAAAATAAGCAAAATATTCTACATATTTACTGGTAACAAACGATAATTTAAATATGAAGAAAATAATGCTTTCTGTTTTACTGGTTCTTTCCGCTTTTTTGCTGAAGGCACAGACTGTGGCTCAGGCTGTGATTCAGACCCCTCAGGTACAGATGTCTCAGATTCAGAGTCAGGCTCAGGCAGAAACCCCGAAAGAGCTTTGCGGAATATGGGAAAGCAGTGACAGAATTCTTTTCTTCGGAAAAAACGGGGAATTTTCAGTCATTTTAAAGGTATTCGACCGCTGGTACTACGACCGGGCCGGAGAAACAAAGGATTTTGAAGAAAAATCCACCAGGGACAGAAATGCAGCGACCTCGAAAAATCCCCTGGAACTTTCCTGCGAATTTGAAAAAATTCAGAATACAGAAAGCTGCTGGGAAATAAGCGTGTATGAAGGTGGAACCAGGGTCAGCCAGATTCCGGTGTGTGTTTTAAATGACAGAATGTACCTGGATTTTTTAATTAAGATTCCTGAAATACAGACAGAAGCCCTTTTCACAACCGAAATACTTGAAATAAACGGCAGAACTGAAAAATCTGATAAAGATGAAAACTCCATTTACGGCTACTGGCAGGGGATAAACTCAAAGGAAAACATCCGGGTTTCTCCGCAGAAAGAAAAACAGAATATTTACAGTTATTTTATTCTGCCCCAGGCAATTTACCGCCTCCGCTTCTGGCAGACGGATATGGAATATTCCAGTGAAGGAAAAGCCAGCTTTACCGACGGCGAAAATGTATTTACGGTTTCAAAGCACATTTTTACCGGAGGAAAGAACTTTTCCTGCACCTCCGGCCGTTCGGCAAGAATACGAAATGTAAACAAGTTCCAGAAGCTGCCCTTTGAAGCCCTTCATGCCAGGGAAGAAAACATTCTTACCATCGGAAAAGAAAATTTTACAAAGGTGGACGCTGATTCAAAAGAACGGCTCTTACAGATTGTAAAAGAAGCCAATTCCAGAAAAAAGCCCTTACCCCCTTCTCCGTTTCCGGAAGAAAATCTTGATTTCCACTGGGACCTGATAGACGCCCTTGAAAAAGGAAACCAGCAGATTCAGGAAGTCCGAGACCGCCAGAAAGATTTCGGCCCCCGCGGAAAAGATTCAGGGAGATAAAAAAACAGGCTGCGGGCAGGACAAAAACACGAACAGGACTGATGCTTTATATATGTGTATCAGTAAAAAAATGGGCGTAAGCGGGGTTCCTGTTTGAAAAACACTCAGCCACCGCGAAGCGGTACTGCCGTTTTTCAAACAGGGTTCCCGCTGAGAGCCCATTTTTTTATTACTAAGTTTATATATAATGCGTAAGACCTGCTCATACCTCATACTTCATACCTCCTCCCTGTACTTCATATTTCTTTTAAAATCTGCTAAAATCCCCTTATGACAACATTTTTAGGAAAAATCGGCGAATTAAGCCTTAAAGGCTCTAACATTAAAACCTTCGAAAACCAGTTATTAAACAATACACGGCAGTATCTTAAATCCACAGAAGCAAAAATCGCTCTGAGGGCAGGACGCCTCTACATCACCTGTGAAGAAAAGGACGAAGAAGCCGTAGAATACGCCTTAAGCCACCTTTTAGGAATTACAGGCTGGGCAAAAACCGTAACAACTGAAAAAAATATTGAAGCCATTCAGGAATGCGTAAAAACTCTTGCTCTTCAGGCAGTTCAGGAAGGCAAAAAGACTTTTAAAATTGAAGCAAAACGACAGGATAAAACATTTCCACTTAATTCCTATGAAATTGCCTGCGAAGGCGCAAAGCTTGTTTACGACGAAAATATAATGGACGTTGATGTCCACAAGCCTGACATCACTTTCTATGTTGAAGTGCGGGATAAGGTATACATTTACTCAGATTCAAAAAAGGCTCTCCGGGGACTTCCTGTTGGAACTTCAAACAAAGGACTTCTTCTGCTTTCCGGCGGACTGGATTCACCGGTTGCAGGTTACCGTATGGCTCGCCGCGGCATGAAAATCGAATGCTGCTATTTTCATTCATACCCATACACTTCAATTGAAGCACAGCAGAAGGTTGAAGAGCTTGCCGCAAAGCTTTCAGGATATTCAATCACAACCTATTTGAACATTGTGCCATTTACCGATGTTCAGATGAAAATCAAGGAAAAAGCACCGGAAGAATGGTCAACATTAATGCTCCGGGTTTGCATGATGAAGGTTGCAAATATGCTCTGCTACAGGGTTCATTCCGACTGCATCATAACCGGCGAAAGCTTAGGACAGGTTGCAAGCCAGACTCTGGAAAACATGAGCGTAACAGAGCACTTCGCCGAATATCCCCTTTTACGCCCACTTTGCGGAATGGACAAGGAAGAAATTATCCGGGACGCAGTTTTAATTGACACCTACAACACATCAATTCTTCCATACGAAGACTGCTGCGTTTTGTTCTCACCGAAGCACCCGGTTTTACGAGGCCGCATTGAAGACGCAGAAAGAATCTACAAAGAAATGGATATTGATGCACTTATTCAGGAAGCCTTTGAAAAGCGGGATGTAAAGCACTTTTTCTGCGGAAAGGAAATAAAGGCGGAATAGAATTTTAAGAATTTACTTCAAAATTTGCTCTCACAACCTAGTATTGCAGCTTCAGTCCCAGGGTAAAATAGTGGTTAAAGGAATCGTGCAGGGAGTGGCGCCACATTCGCAGTGCGCTCTGCACTTCCTCCGCAGTTGAGTAAGAACCCGGATATATATTCTGGTTTACGCCGTCGCCACGGATGTATTCAAAGGTGTATTCGGTGGAAAAAGCAAGGGACACCAGATTCTTGATTTTTAAGGTGTATCCCGCATTAACGCCTGCCTGAATTACATACATCACATGTTCCTGGGTAAGAAAATTCGTTGTATTCACGGCGGTTTCAGTTTCTTTTTCCGTCATACGGATGCTTCCGTCCGAAGGAGAAATGTTATCTTCACTATTAAATAAAGCAATTACTTCATCTTCTGTTAAATCTTCATAGGAATTTGCGTGGCGCATAAAGGCGGTTTTTGTTCCAAGTGTAAGACCGCTTATGGGCTCAAAATTTACTTTTAACTCAATCATGTCGGAATTCGGCGGAAGCTTTGAACCCATACCCAGAGTGTAGTTGGTATAGTCCCGGACATTGAAACCGTCGTTTTCGCAGTCTGAAGTAAAGGTATATGGAGTTACAAGAGTATAATCCGCCTGAATATTTGAGCACATGGAATTATAGGGTGAATAAATAAATCCGGATTTAAAAGCAAGCCGTGCAGCAGATTCATTGAATTTCAGCTTTATAAGCTTTTCAAACTTTATATCATCCACATAAACGTCCCCGGTTAGAACAATGCATGGAAGCGGTTTGATGTTAATTCCAAAACCTGCAAAGGCATTCTGACCCTTGTCAATAAAGGTATTTAAAACTGCAGTTGGAAGAGGAACTAAGTGAAACGGTACAAAATCGATGGCAGAAACAGCAGATTCATAATAGGAAAGCATGAGTTTCCCGTCAAAGAACGGAAAGCGGGCCGTCCGTAAAAAGAAAAACTTGTTAAAACGGCTTAAATCGATATCATATTCGTTCCGTCCGGCCAGAATTGCGGAATACTGAATAAAATGGAAGTGGTCTCCATAGTAAGAAAAGGAAGAATTAAAAGCCGGAAAGCTTTCCTGACTCAAAACATTGCTTCCGTCATCATAAAAACCGTAAGAAGACTTGGAAAAGCCGAAGCTTCCAAAGGCCTTTTTGTCACCTACATATAAAATTCCATTAGGATTACATCTGATATCAAGCTTTGAGGTTGAAAAAGAAAGGTTACTCATGCGGGAATTTTCACTTTCAACAAGATAGGAAGGAAGCACATCAGCAAAATCATTTGAGTTATCGTTTGCCCGAAAGCCCAAATCCAGGGAAGTTGAAAGCCGGTCAGAAAAGGCATAATCACCGTATAAATTCAGACCCAGGGTTACAATTTCGTAGTCCTGATACTTTTTGATTTTTTTCTGCTCTTCACCCTCTTCTACAATTAAATCACCGTCTTCCAGCTGCTTTAATTTTATATCCGCCTTACTGAAAAGTGAAAAACCCCAGGACTTTGAAAAATCCTTAAGATATTCCTCTGCTTTAGCGGCAGCCTTCTCATCTGAAGAATTTTTTACCTCTTCAAGAATGGAAGTTATGACATTTACAGGATAGGGTTTAATAACAGGAAGAGACGAAACATAGCCTTTTAAGTACCAGTTAAGGGCATCCTGATAAAAACTGTCTTCCGGATTTACAGCCTTCTGTGAAAAAATATTCGAAACTGAAAAAACAAATATCAAAAGCAGAGATAAAAAGAACTTACGAATTCGCATGACTTAATTTTAATTGTTTGTTGAATGAATTACAAGATATGTGGTATTCTAAACCGTATGACAAAAGAAGAAAAAGAAATTTTGTTCAATCTTTTAAAAAAAGCATCAGGACAAATCAACGGATATACAACAGAAAATTTTGCTTCCTGCCCTGTTTTTGAAGACGATAAATCTGAAGACACTACATTCGGAAGAGCTGCGGAAAATCAGACTGGAAACGCTGCTACGCCGGTGCCGGAAACTGTTTTTCATACATCTGAAACTGTTCATTCACCGGAAAATGTTCAGGCAGCACCTGAAATGTCTCCAGAGGCCTTTGCAAAATTGAAACTCACAGAAATTTCTGAAAAAATACAGCGCTGTTCAAACTGCGTTTTAAGCTCCACAAGAAAAAACGCGGTTCCGGGAGAAGGCGTTTTTACGCCCCATGTTCTTGTAATCGGGGAAGCCCCGGGAGAAGACGAGGATTTGTCGGGACGGCCTTTTGTTGGAAAAGCAGGAGAACTGCTGGATAAAATGCTGGCAGCCATCGGGCTTTCAAGAAACGCAAACTGCTTTATTGCAAATACGGTAAAATGCCGGCCGCCTAAAAACCGGGATCCTCAGAGCGAAGAAATGAGCGCCTGCCGGAGTTTTCTGGATGCCCAGATAACGATTTTAAAACCGAAATACATTCTTCTTCTTGGGAAGGTTTCTGTCCGGGATATTTTTGGTCTGAAAGACGAATTTTCACTTTCCCAGTACAGGCAAAAACTTTTTGAATACCATAAAATTCCGGTGGTTGTAACCTATCATCCCAGCGCCCTTTTAAGAAATCCGGAATATAAAAAGCCCGCCTGGGAAGATTTGAAATTTCTTGGAACAGAGCTAAGAAAAAATTACCCGGAGTATACGAAAAAATAATCATTCCAAAATTCGAGTTTACAAATATATTACAAAATTGGCGCGACCGTTAGCCAATTTCGGAGTACAATTTATAAAACTCGAAATTAGATTTACTGATATTTTGCAGGACAAAAATATTGAAGTATCTTGAAATTGCCTTAAAAACACCCTTAAATTCTCTATTTACATATTCCTGGGATGAAACAAAAGCCACGGAAAAGGACATTGTTCCTGAACGGGGAAAACGGTGTGACGTGCGCTTTGGAAACCAGAATCTGACGGGGATGATTGTAAAGGTTCATGACAAGATTCCGGAAAACTGTCCTGTGGGCGCCGAAAAAATCCGCAGCATAAAAAAAGTGCTGGATGATGAAAGAGTCTTTACGGATGAACTTTTTGATACGGCATTCTGGATTTCAAAGTATTACCTCTGCGCTATCGGCGAGGCAATTTTTTCCATGGTGCCGGTAAAAGGTCGGCGGGAAACCAGTGCCATGGGCTTTTCCTTTACCGAAGATTTTTCTGACCAGAGCGCTAAAACTCTTTCTGAAGAACAGCAGGACGCAGTAAACCAGATAATAGAATCTTCAAAGCAAAACAAGGCTGTCTACCACTATCTGTATGGAAAAACCGGAAGCGGAAAAACAGAGGTCTTCCTTCAGATTGCAGAATATCTTATTAAGGAAAATAAAGGCGTAATCTACCTTGTTCCGGAAATTTCCCTG
This sequence comes from uncultured Treponema sp., assembly GCA_946186185.1. GTDB lineage: Bacteria > Spirochaetota > Spirochaetia > Treponematales > Treponemataceae > Treponema_D. Next base: position 59,669 of record CAMHMJ010000014.1, read on the forward strand.
ACTCCCCAGGTTACCAGAGACGTTACAAAACGCTTCGGAAACACGGCGGCAGTCCTGCACTCAATGCTTACACCAAGCCAGAAGCTTTCAGAATGGAAAAAAATCCTTCACGGGGAAGCAAAAATCGTAATCGGAGCAAGAAGCGCTGTTTTTGCACCGGTTCCAAACCTTGGACTAATAATTATCGATGAAGAGCACGACGGTTCCTATAAATCCGGGGAAACTCCACGGTATCATGCACGGCAGACCGCAATGTTCCGCGCTTCCCGCCTGAAAATCCCCCTTGTTATGGGAAGTGCAACTCCAAGCGTTGAAGCCTGGAAGCTGATGCAGGAAGGAAAACTCGTACGACATTCCCTTACAAAGCGTCTTGCCGGGGGAAAAATGCCGGAAATCCGTGCCGTAGATCTTTCCAAAACACGACAGGACGGTTCAATCTCTAAAGAACTTGAAAACGAAATACGAAATACCCTTAATCAGAAAAAACAGGTCATTCTGTTTCTGAACCGACGGGGCTTTACACACTATTTTAAGTGCAACACCTGCGGATTTGAACTGAAATGCAAAAACTGTTCTGTTTCAATGACATACCACAAATACGAAAACCGGCTTAAATGTCATTACTGCAACTACCAGACAGTTCCGCCTTCAAGCTGCCCTCAGTGTTCTTCCCTGGACATAGGTTACTCAGGCTTTGGAACAGAATACATAGAGGCAGAAACCCGTACAAAATTTCCGGAAGCCAGGGTTGTCAGGATTGACACCGATTCAATTACAAAAAAAGGCGAGCTTCAGGAAAAACTTGATGCCTTTAAAAATCATGAATACGATATTCTTCTTGGAACCCAGATGGTTGCCAAGGGCTTAAACTTTCCTAACCTCCAGCTTGTGGGAGTTATATCTGCAGACACGGGGCTCCATCTTCCGGACTTCCGGGCAGCGGAAAGAACCTTTGCCCTGATTACCCAGGTTTCAGGAAGAGCGGGACGCTTTTTTCCGGACGGCAAAGTTCTTGTCCAGACTTACAATCCCCTTCGGGAACCGATTTATTTTTCGGTACACGGAAAAATTGATGAATTCTACAACTGGGAACTGGGAATGAGAAAAATGCTCACATTCCCTCCTTATTGCAGGCTTGTGCGTCTGGTTTTCCGTTCCATAAGCCAGGAAAAGGCCTTAAGCAGTGCCCGGGAAGCATTTAAAATCACCTCGGAAATCATCGGAAAAAAAGGTGATATTTTAGGTCCGGCAGAATGTCCGATTTTTATGACCTCTAAAAATTACAGATATCAGATTATCTTACGAAGCCTTGATATTGCCCTGCTTCAGGATGCAGCCCGCACCCTGATTTACAGTTACACCCACTCTCAGGCAGTTTACATCGAATGCGATGTAGACCCGGTAAGCATTTTGTAGGAAACAATAATCACCAGGTACTCGAGGCCATTTTCTGCACCCTCACAATAATTTTTAAGAATGTAAAAGCAGCCGGCCGAAATTCCGGCCGGTCAGTTCATCTTCAGGCATGGCGTCTTATTCCGTCGAATTTTATTTCGTAGAGGAAGAGCCCGGTGGGAGGCGCCGTAATGCCCGCCTTTGAACGGGAATGACTTTCAATGATTCTCTTAAAATCTTCCTGAGTTTTTCCGGCTTTATCCAGCATTACGAGGGTTCCCGTAAGAGTTCGGACCATTTTCCACAGAAAAGCGTTGGCTTCTATCTGAAAAACCAGCATGTCCTCCCCGGAAGGAAAGTTTTTTTCATAGAAGAAAAAGGCTTCGTCTATGTAGCGGCAGGGACTTACGCTTTCATCGCCGCTTGAGGCAAAGGAGGAACAGTCCATTTCGCCTTTTAAGAGGGAAGCCATCTGGTTCAGATTTTCAAGATTCGGTGTATAGGGAACGCTCCAGGAAAAACGGTTCATACTTGCATTTACAGAAGGTGAAACCGAAATAAAATAGCGGTAGGTTCTGCTGGTTGCGTTTTTTCGGGCACTGAAGTTTTCATCCACTTCCTTAGAATCAAGAATCCGGATATCAGGTGGAAGAAAGGAGTTCAGGGCGCGGATATAATTTTTTTCAGGAATAGTATCAACGGGAGAATAAAAATTTGCCTTCTGCCCCACCGCATGAACTCCGGAATCGGTTCTTCCGGAACCGTAAAGTGTAACCGGAGTTTTCAGCATTTTTTCAAGGGCAATTTCGATTTCACCCTGAACTGTGCGGGAAAAGTTCTTTGTTTCCCCAAAATCCTGCCTCTGCCAGCCGGTAAAATCCGTTCCGTCGTAAGATACTGTAAGAAGAATATTTTTCATATTTTACGCCGGCACCTAGATGTCATCATCGCTTACTTCTTTTGAAAGCAAATCGTATAAATCACGGGCTTTTTCAAGAAGCGGCCCCGGCTTATCCTTAGAGGATTTTCCAAGACCGAAAATGCGGGCAATGGCGGTTTTTGCTTCAGATAATTTTTTTAAGCGCAGCTGAATATCGGCTTTCTGGCCATATTTGTACTCAAGAAGGCCGGCAAGATAGATAACGCCGTCCCAGCCATAATTTTTGTCCATATCCGGACCAAAGTTTCCAAGAGTTGAGCTTTTTTCAGCCTTGCTGGTCTCGTTAATAATCGCCTGCTGATAGAAAAACAGTGCTTTTCTGTAGAAAACCTCTGAAAGATAGCCAAAATTGTGATCCGGAACGGCTTCATCCAGCTCCCGGGTAAGCCATGCAAGGCGAAGGGTCAGAAAACTGGACTTCATTGTTGGAAGCATATCCGGGTTCACCTGATTATAGGTCAAAAGTGCCAGATAATACATGGCACAGCCGTCGTAAAGACTTCGCTCGTGTGTCAAAGAAAAATGAGGAAAGATATTTTCTACAATTTTTTTGCGTTCTTCCCGTTTTTCAAACAAAACGTCCTGGTCTTCCCGCTTTTTTAAGTCCTTAAAATCAGCCCATAAAAGTGCCGTGTAGCAGTGCGGGCAGGCGCCAATATCATAAATCAGAGGATAGATGCGACCGAATTTTGCGGAAGGCTCGAAGGTTCTGTGCAAATCCTCAGAAAGTTCTCCGGCAATCATTCGTCCGTTTCCACTGAGCATTACTTCTTTTTCAAAGGCTTTTTTGCAGACAGGACAGTTGCACTTTTCCTTGGACCAGTAGGAAATTGCAGGCTTTTTTTTGTCAGAAGTCTTCTTTACACCAGAAACCATAAGCTTTCTTCTCCAGTAATATTATAGTTTTTCTATCACAACAAAGGCTGTAGCGTACTCTTTTTCGTGGCTCAGGGATAAAAAAACTGAATTATTTCCGCATCTTTTATATAAAAGGTCGGAAACTTCCTTAGAAAAGTTTAAGGAAGGCTTTCCTTCACTGTTTTTTACAACATACACATCCCGTAAATCAAAAACGATGCCGGTTCCAAGGGCTTTGGAAAAGGCTTCCTTTGCAGCAAACCGGGCCGCGTAATGTTCACATAGCTGTTTAGGATTTTTTTTATCGGAACGTTCCTCCTGATTAAAAAATCGCTCCAGCATATCCGGGTTACTGACCCATTTTTCAAAGCGGGACACTCTGGTAATATCGCAGCCGATTCCGTAAATCATCGCTTTACCCCGGAACCTGAACCGGCTTCCGAAGCCGAACCGGAGCCTGCTCCAGTAAGCGGTATATCTATCTCAAACTCTTCGTCCTGAGCACCTTCCGGGTTTTCTTCAGAACCGCCCTCTCCTTCAGCTTCTGCATTTTCATCAATAAACTCAGGATTTCGTAAAAGTTCCAGGGTTACATTCTCGTAATTCTTTTCTTTGACAGAAATACCCGCCGGAAGACTGAAAAGTACAGGAAGCTCATACCGGCCGGCTGCCTTTACGGCGCTCAAATCAATGTAAACAGAAGAAGAATCCAGCTTGAAGCTTTCCATTACAGGCACCGTTCCTGCAAGAGTAAAGGACATTGGCGGAATTTTTCCGGATGTAATAAATTTCTCGTCCAGATGAATAAGAGCCGGCACAATTCCCTTGAAGGACTGCTCGCTTGGAGCCGGAGTAATTGAAACCGTAACCTTAAACTTTTCTTCTTCGTGGGCTGTAACAAGCCGGTTAATATTATCAAGTGGAACCTTAACGGAAAAGCCTTTGGCAGCTCCCTTAACGTTCACTTTTTCTGAATAAATATAATTTGTTTTTTCAACGACCTTTTTTGGTCCCGTAATTTTTACAGTTGAAGGAACCACTTCTATTGCCTTAATTACATATCCGTGGCTTACCTCTCCAGAAACGGAAGGAATGACAGGAACGTATTTTTCAACCTTTTCATCAAGGGTTACCGTAATAAACTCAGGCTTTACCTGAAGCTCCAGCGGGTCTAAAAGCATCAGGGACTGTGAAAGAGAAAGAGCAACGGGAACATTGTAGGTTCCTTCATCCGTAAAGCTGTTCAGATTGAGGGAAGCATTGATTTCCTTAGGAGTAACGGAATTTATATTATCTGCCTTTGTCCGCACCGTCACCTTTACAAACTGAGGAACAGAGGTCAGATTTGAGTAAAGCCCGTCAGAATAAACTTCAAGGGGAACCGTAAAGGTTTTCTTTTCAAGTACCGAAACCTGATGAAGAATATAAAGAAGGATTGCGGCAACAAGGCACACAACCTTTGCGATAATATTGTCAGTGAAGGCATTAATCAATTTTTTTGTGTTCATCGATTGTGTCCTCCATATTGTAAGCTTCAGGTGTAATTTCAAGAAGATTTTCTAGAATTTTTGTAATTTCTTTTGAAGATAAATCGTAATGGAGCTTAGAATCGTAGGCAAGACTCATGGCGCCGCTTTCTTCAGAAACAACAAGAACTACGGCATCTGAAACCTCGGAAATTCCCAGGGCAGCCCTGTGGCGGGTACCGAAGGTCTTTTTTATATCGTACTGTTCGCTCAGAGGAAGGAAGCAGCCTGCCGCAATCAGCTTTCCTCCCTGAATAAAACAGGCGCCGTCATGAAGGGGCGTATCCATTCCAAAAATCGTAACAAGAAGGCTTGAAGAAATATCCGCATTCAGCTTTGTACCGCTTTGCATCTGCTCATCAAGTTTTGTATGCCTTAAAAAAACCGCAAGCATTCCCCGCTTCTGCTTTGAAAGCATTTCTGCCGCAATAAGAACGGAGTCTACATAGGTATGTTTGGACCGGCTTCCAAAGGCAAACCACTGAGTCTGGCCCATTTTCAAGAACATTTTTCGGATTTCCGGCTGGAAAATAATTACGAAACCCACAATGAGCATTGGCGCAATGGAACTGAAAATCCAGACAAGGGTATCAAGCTTCAGGATAACCGCCATAGCATAGGCAATGGCAATAATCAGGGCTGACTTGATAATCTGAAGGGAGTTTGATTTTGCGATAATCTGATAAGCCTTATAAAAAATAAAGGCAAGGATTCCGATGTCTAAAACCGGACGAATAAAACTATAAATAATCAGTAAAGTCTCAGCGGATTTCAACAGTTTTTCCTTTATTACCGGCAAGATTCTTTAACCGGTAAAATCATTCTATATAGTATACTGCAAAATCTGTAAAGTATCTATTGTTTCTTTTACATCGTGCACGCGAACAAAGGTGGCGCCCTTGATTACGCTCACAAGATTTGCCGCCAGAGTTCCGCTAAGCCGTTCCTCAGTGGTGCGTCCGGTCATTTCACCGATACATCGTTTTCTGGAAAGAGCCATCATCACCTGGTACTTTCCGTCCCCCAGTTCACCGCAATGTTTGATAAGGGAAACATTGTCCGAAAGCTCTTTTTTAAAGCCGATACCAGGATCTAAAATTATTTTTTCAGGAGCGATCCCGCACTGAAGGGCAAAATCTGCCCGCTTAAGAAGATAATCCTTCACCTCGGAAAAAACTTCACCTTCACTTAAATTTATTTTAGAAAGAGGAACTGAATGCATAAGGATTACCGGAATTTTCTTTTCACTGATAAAGGAAGCCATATTTTCGTCATCTTCCATGGCAGAGACATCGTTCAGAATATCAGCTCCTTCCTCAAAAGCCGCCTGCATAACATTTTTTTTACGGGTATCGATGGAAATTGTCACATCGCTCACCTTCCTGATTGCCCTCAAAACCGGTAAGAGCCGGCGGAGCTCTTCCTTCTCATCGATATAGGCACTTCCCGGATAGACACTTCCCGGCCGGGTGGATTCGGCACCTAAGTCGATAATATCGGCGCCTTCTTCCACAAGCTGCATCGCACGCTCAAAACCGCCTCTGCTTCCTTCAAAAAATGAGTCCGGAGTGGTATTCACAATCCCCATAACAAAGGCTTTTCTTTCAGTTTTTATTTTTTTTGACGCAAGATTAAATTCCAGCATTTTTTCACCTATATTTATATGGACAAATGTTGAATTTTGTATTACTTTTGCAAACTCATCATCCATCTATCTATTTCAATAATTCCAGGGCGGTATTTTTTAAGTCGCTTACGGACATTCCGGCTTCTTCAAGAACATCCTCCCGGCTTCCCTGACTGTAAAAACCTTCAGGAAATGCTTTTACCGCGTAATTGTGTATCAGATTTTTTTCACAGACCAGAGAAAGATATTCGCTTACCCCGCCCGTTTTTATTCCGTCTTCAACAAAAATTATTCCGTCATAATGAGCAAAAATATCCGCCAGATGCTTTTCATCAAGTGGCTTAATAAAGCGGAGGGTATAAATATCGCTTAAAACATCTTCCATAAGAAGCGCCCGGGAAGCCTTAACCACTTCAGAATACATTCCCCCGGTTGTCACAAAAAGCACTTTTTTAACGGAAAGTTCGTTTTCAAGGAAAATCTCCAGAGACGGGAAAAGCTCAGAGGATTTCAGTAAAATTCCCTGCCCCTTCACAACCGGGCTGGAAAAAGGCTCCTGTTCAGAAGGACAGGACATCTTAGGATACCGGATTACAACCGAAGTATTCAGGCTCACCGCGTAATTCAGGCAGACTTCCAGGTCCTTTGCTGTTGCCGGAGAAAGAATCTGGAGGTCAGGTACCGGCCTGAAAAGAGCAATATCGAAAATTCCCTGATGAGTTTCTCCGTCACCCGGAACGGCACCCGCCCGGTCTAAAACAAGAACCACATGTGCCTTCTGAAGGGAAACATCGTGAACCACCTGATCAAAGGAACGCTGAATGAAGGTAGAATAGATACAGACAACCGGGATAAGCCCTCCCTTAGAAAGCCCTCCGGCAAATGTTACTGCATGCTCTTCGCTTATGCCCACATCAAAAAAGCGTTCCGGAAAGTGCCGCTCAAAGGGAGCAAGACCGGTTCCCTTGGCCATAGCCGCTGTAATTCCAACTATTTTATTGTTCTGTTCAGCAATTTTTAAAAGTGAATTTGAAAAGCTTTCCGTAAAGCTCAGGGTGTCGAATTTTTCAACCGTACCGTCACTGATGCAGAAAGGACCGATTCCGTGAAAACGCTCCGGATGATCTTCCGCAGGACTGTACCCCTTTCCCTTTTTTGTAACCACATGAACCACAACGGGATTTGTCATATTTTTTACCCGGCGGAATATTTTTTCCAGGGATTTTTCGTCGTGTCCGTCAAGAGGTCCTACATATTCAAAACCGAAATCGGAAAAAAGATTATTGGAAAGGAAAAGCCCCTTTAACCCTCTCTTGAATCTGTAAATGAATTTTGAAAGTCCGCGGCCCGGTATTTTTTCTGCAAATGTATCAACCGCCCGCCGGAAGCTCTGATAGTGGCTGGTCATTGTAAGGCGGCTCAAATAACTTGAAAAAGCTCCCGTATTTTTATCGATGGACATCTGGTTATCGTTCAAAATAATAATCAGATTTTTTCCATTCTGGGAAGCATTACAGAGGCCTTCAAAGGAAAGTCCGCCGGTTAAAGCGCCGTCACCGATTACAACGATTACTTTTCCTTCCTCCCCAAGAAGCCTTCTGGCAGTAATAAGCCCAAGTCCCTGGGAAATTGAAGTTGAGGAATGTCCGTTATCAAAAAAATCATGGGCACTTTCCGTTTTCTTTGTAAAGCCTGAAAGACCGTTCTTCTTTCTTAGGGTGGAAAATTCTTCATAGCGGCCGGTTAAAAGCTTATGGGCATAGCACTGGTGGCTCACATCCCAGATAATTGCATCCTTGGGGCTGGAAAATACCCTGTGAAGGGCAACGGTAAGTTCAACCACTCCAAGATTGCTGGCAAGATGTCCGCCGTTTTCTCCCACCACATCAATAATGGTTTTCCGTATTTCTGACTGAAGCTGAGGAAGCTGTTTTCTTGAAAGATTTTTCAAATCTTCAGGAGATTTTATATTAGAAAGTATCGTATAAGTACCCGTTCAACTAGATTTATAAGGAAAACTGTAAAATGCAGTCCCAACACTCTCAAAAGCAATCATAACACATTTTACATTATTTCTCTACTAATACTTCTGGTCAAGGGACTCTTATCATAAAGTCCTGACTCAATTTTATTCCGGGATGAATCATTCATTTTCATCCTCAAATAAAAAAAGACCGCTAAAGTAAATACTTTTTGCGGTCTTTTTTTAAGACTTAAGCTAAAACTTATTTAGCCTTATGTCTGTTTCTTCTAAGCATCTTTTTACGCTTATGAGTTGCCATCTTCTGGCGTTTTCGTTTTTTTCCACAAGGCACGTTGGCACCCCTCTACTAGTAAAGTTTAAGTATTATCGTATAATATGAAAGGAAGGTCAAGAGCTAAAACCCGATTTTTTTAAGAAAATCCCCGGTGAGCTTATAAATCGTGCTGTAGGCATCATCCTTATTGTCCATAGAAACATAAACGGCTCCGGGAATATTTTTCATAATCGTATACTGCTTTTTTGCATATTTTTTTGAAGAATGCTTAATTTCCCGCTTTACCTTTTCGATTACATCAGGATTTTCAAAAACCGAGACACCACGAGAATCAGATTTTTCATCAAGATAATTAAACCATTCCCTGTATCCGATTGCCTTCATTCCCGGCATTTCACTTTCAGCACCATCCCTGATAAGAGAAGAGACTTCCCGGGCAAGTCCGTCTGAAAACATCTGGTCAACCCGGTCTTCAATCCGCTGGTAAAGTTCTTTTCTGTCACGCTCCAGGATAAAAGTCAGAAAATCGTATTTTTCCCGGAGAGTCTCACTTTGAGAAAACTCGCTTCGAACCTTTCCCGTAAGGTAAAATATCTCAAGAGCCCGAACAACCCGGAATTCATCATTTATATCGATTTTAGAAGCACTTTCCGGATCTACAGTTTTTAACTCCATGTAAAGAGCTTCCTTCCCCTCTGTTTCCCACCTGTTTTTCAGTTTTTCCCGCAGAACAGGGTCACTTTCAGGAGTCTTGGCTTCACCAACAAGAAAATTCTTTATATAAAAAGCCGTTCCACCCACAACAAGAGGAATTTTCCCCCGTGAATAAATATCCGCACAAAGTTCATCAGCTTTTTTAACGAAATCATTAACAGTAAACTGAGTATTATAATCAACAACATCAACAAGATGATGAAAAAGAAGAGAACGTTCGTCTGCAGTGGGTTTTGCCGTGCCGATATCAAGTTTTTTGTAAACCTGCATGCTGTCGGCACTGATTAATTCACCTTTGCCTTTAAAAAAAGAATGACTGCCCGTGCCAAAAAAATCCAGCGCTAGAGCAGTCTTTCCCGTTGCCGTAGGAGCAAAGATGACAATTACAGGTATTTTACCGTTTTGTTGCATCTTCGATTCTGTAGTTTACCTTCTTGCAGAAAAGCTGGCGTGCCGCAACCGACACTGACTTTCCGTAGTTTCGTTCAATTTCCGGATCCCCAATTTTTGACATCTGGAATGCACGACGAGAAGCCGCAACCGTAATTTCATAAATATTATCAGAGAAACTTGCAAGCTGTTCCAATGGGAAAATAGTATCCATATTCACCTCAATAAATTGAATATTTTATTATACTCAGATTTTCATTACTTGACAAGTGGATTTTTATAACAGTATATTTAAACCTATGAAGAAAATAATTGTATTTTTACTGACATCCTCACTATTTTTTATTTCCTGCAAAGAAAAAATCAGCCTTGAAACAAATCAGATTTCAGAAAGCGGTCTGGAAGCAACCATAAAATATCCGGTATACAAAAAATACCCGGAAGTTACAGAGCGTGCCCGAAAGACAATTGACGAAGATTTTAATGAATACAAAAGCATCAATGTAAATCCGGACTCGCCTTACACAATGACCTACAGAACAGAAATTGAAGACGTTTCTAACGGAAGCTTTGTTAACCTGAATATCAGAAAATTTATTTTTGCAGGACCAACAATCGAAGACGAATATATAATTTCTATTGTATATAACAAGAAAACCAAGACATTTGAAACTATAGAAAGCCTTACCGGGCTCACCTACGAAGAATACTCAAAGCTCTGCCAGGAAGAAATTTTTAACCAGCTGGATGATATTTCAGAAAACGACGCAGAGTTTATCAAAGACTGGATTAAAAGCGGCACTCAGAATATGCCGATTTACTGGACAGCCTACAATGCAGATAAAAAATATGTAACGATTCAGTTTTCCCCGGGACAGGTTTTGAGCAACTGGTACGGAACAAGATCCGTAAAACTTGAACGAAAACGAAAGTAATTTTTCCTTATAAAAGGCGAATAAAATACATTCGAAAACGGGCTTTTAAAAACATCCCGCAGATTTTTAAAAGTTACTTCTAGGGCAGGACTGGTATTTCACCAGTCAGATAAGTCTCTTCAAAAGCCCCTGCTCTTTTTACAATTTTTCCGGTGGAAGAAATTATACAGGTTTCTCCGCTGGAAAAGCATCTTGCCGTCGGAACATGGTTTTCTACGCTTCTGAACACCGCCATCTTTAAATGCTGCCTCTGACACCTTCTGCTTTTTGACCAGGCATCGTTTCCAATGCTGATAAACGCCCTGGCCCCCGCCTTATAAAATCTTCTGCAGTCGAAACCAAAAGTATCTTCAAAGCAAATGGGAGATGCAAATTTTAAGCCGGAGTCCTTTAGACAAAAAACGGTTCGTTCCGTTCCCTTCTCCCAGAGCATATTATTTTTCTTTTCTGCATAGGCTGAATACTGCGGGAATTTTATACCAAAGGGCAGGCATTCGGAAAATGGAACAAGATGGATTTTCCGGTAGAACTTTGCAGTAGAAAAAAAGTCAGAAGCAGTTACCTCAGCCGGAAGCTTTTCACAGGGAGCGTTTTTTTCATAATTTTCAAAGAAAAAGGCAGCGTTATAATCCTTGTCTCCATCCTTATCAAAGTTTCCGATTAAAAATGATGCATTCTGATGTTTTATGAAGCCAAGAAGTTCCCTTACAAGAATTTTTCGTTCCTGTCCTGCCCCCTCCCCCAGATTCTTCCTGATTGAAGGAATGACGGCAGTTTCAGGCCAGACCACAAGACTGATTTTATTTTCAGGGCTTTCCGGATTTTCAGATTTTTCGTCCAGCGCCCTGGCAGACATTTCTGTAAGAGTTTTCACCCAGTCTTCATAAGAAGCAAAGTCCGTTTTTGAAGTATCGGGATTGTGCTGAATGAGCGCAACTTTTACCTTTTCAAGCTTTTCATCCCGGGCCTGAATCATTGAAACACGAACAAATCCGTAAACAATATTCAGCACAAAAATAATCTGGAAAATAATTATATATACAAGTTCCCGGGCAGAAAATTTTCCAGCAAAGGCTGCCGAAAGTGCTTCATACACTACAACCGAACAGAAATCCATAAGGGCGCAGACTGCAAAAACTCCTGCAATATCGGAAATCTGAATTATGTAAAGATTTTTCCACTGGGTATAACCGGTTAAGCCATAGCCGAAACCTGCAAAACCTTTTGTTTTAATAAACTCGTAAAAAATCAAAACGGACAAAATTACCAGAGGCCTGTATCGATTTTTTAGTTTCAGGGTAAAATACAATAATAAAAAAAGAACAGCGCAAAGAAAAAAATAAAGAATATCAACTAGAACCATGGATGCTATACTGAATTTTAAAAGCCAGGGAGCATAAAAGGTATAGCAGAGAACTCCATAAATTCCTCCATAAACAAGAGAGGACTTAAAATTGAGCTTTCTTACTAAAAATAAAACAGGAGTGAATGTAAACCAGGACAAAAAGGGATTTTCAAGAGCAAAAATTAAAACTGAAATCAGCAAAAGAAAAACATTTTGATATTTATAAAAAAAACGCTTTAATTTCGGCATTAGTTACCCTCAATTATTCATCATCCTGAACGGAACCGGCAGTTTCTGACCCGCAATCAGAACGAAGAGCCTGTTTAATTTCCTGTCCAGGCTTAAAATAAGAAGTATATCTTTCCTGAACCTGAACAATTTCCCCAGTTCTTGGATTCCGGGCATGCTCCTGGGCTTTCCTGACACGGGGCTCAAAGGTTCCGAAACCACGGAGCTCAACTGTTTTTTTCCGGGAAATAGAAGTTTTCAGTTCATCCAGAAATAAATCAACAACAGTCCTGATATCTTTTTTTTGAAGGCTGCATCTGGAATAAACTGCACTGATGAGCTCATCTTTTGTAACTTTATCTGTATTTTTTTCTTCTGTCTTTTTATTCATCTTCCTGTCCCGCCCTTCATCTTGTTCGAACTACCCTTCAAAACCCTGAATTACAAAAAAAAATCCAGCCAGATTTCTGACTGGATTTGTGACAAAAGCCTTAATTAAAATTATTTTGCTTCTTCTGCAAAACTAACATTAAAAAGCTTCTGCATTCTTGACTTCTTGCGTGAAACAGCGTTTCTTGTAAGAACTCCCTTGCTGCGAGCACTATCAAGTTCACTTACAAGTGTCTTAAGTCTAGTCTCAGCAAGAGCCTTATCTTTAGCCTGAACAGCTTCTACAAACTGTTTAGCATATGTTTTGCAAGAGCTTTTGATAGCCTTGTTGTGAAGTCTTCTTACTTCGCTCTGTGCATAACGCTTTTCTGCAGATGTTTTCTTAGTTGCCAAAGGGGACCCCCAAAAAAAATTAGTTAACTTTTTAGATATTAATAAATTAGCTCTTTTAAGTCAAGGGGCTTACAAATAATTAATAAAAATATTACTTGAAAAATTGTAAAACAGACTCTCCTTCCATTGACAAAAATAGCTTAAATCAATAATATATTTGTCTAATACGTATTAATCTTTGAATGGAGGACGACCATGGCCGGAGCAAGTAAAAACTCTCGTACTACAATTGCTACTCAGAAATTCATATGTCCAGATTGCAGTGGTGAAATCGTTATGAAAACCATGTATGAAGGCGGAAGACTTAAGAATATCGCTGAATGCTCAAAGTGTAAGCGAGTAGAAAGACGCCCTAAAGATTTCAAATAATAGAAAGCAAAGGCATAAAAAAAGGCTGATTTTTGTCAGCCTTTTTTTATTTAACCACAATTTCGGGTTTTATAAATTCAACCAAAAATTGGCTACCAGCAGGAACCTGATTAAAACTTCTCCGAAGTTTTTAAGCCTCTCCATTCTTCAAGCTGCTTCTGGATCAGTTCTTTTGCTTCGGTTAAAAGATTCTGC
>CAMHMJ010000015.1 GCA_946186185.1 uncultured Treponema sp.
TTCTTACTGAAGAATACATATGCCGACAAATCCTGCTTCCATGGATTTTTCATTAACTGCTGTATTATCATATTGCGCAGTTGCTGAGGAATTAAAATCTCTCTTTCATCTCCGTTTTTTGGAGACTTAAGGCCGTCATATTTTCCCCATGAATGGCGGATATAGATTCTGTCGTCTCCGATGTCCTGGGCTCTCAGTGCCGCAATTTCTCCCTGACGCATTCCTGTGTAGCTTGCAATAAGGCATGCAAGTTTTGCCGCATCATTTTTCCATTTTGCACCAAAAAGGGCTCTTGTCTCTTCCATTGTGAGGATTGCCCTTTCTTTAGATTTTTCACAAGGTTTGATGATTCCGTCATAGCAGTTGATTTCAGTAAGCCCATGAAGAAAAGCCCATTTCATTGAAACAGTCATTGCATGAATAATTGATTTCACGGATTTAGGTGCAAGTTTCTGAGTTGATTCAACTTCGTAGATTTTGTTGATGTCGTTACGGGTTATTTCTCCGAGAAGTTTTCCTTCAATGATTGGTTTCCAATAATTGATTATGATACGGGTCATTTTATTGGAATGTTTCTTGTGGAATGATTTGCCTCTAAGATGCAGTTCCCGAATATATGGCGATTTGTCATAATCCCAGAACTCAAGAAGGTACTCCATTGCATCACGCGCAGCTTTAGTCTCAGTACGGATTGCGGACTTGATGTAGTTGCGTTCTTTGAGAATGTTTATAATTTGATTGATTTCTGAATCAGAAAAATCATGTGTTTTAAGCTGATTCAAAATAGAAAGGGTATCAAGAGAAGTTTTGATTTCAGATTTTTCTTTTCTTGAAACTCGTTTAGGGATAGCACCTGCTACAACCCATTCCATAACGACTTTTTCAGCCTCGGATTTGGATTCTTTTCCAGTGCTTTTGTTGTTAGAAAGACTTCCGTCTGAAAGTCTGATCTGCGCATACCAGTATGGCGAATTACGCATTTTGAACAACAAATAAGGTTTGTTCATATAGGTCCTTATCTGGGCAGACAGGAACGCATAAATAATTTACAATATTATTAGGATTTTGTAAATGTTTTTCCCAAAGTCACTATTTTTTACTTAAACTGCTTACTTAATATGCCATTTTCTTTTTTTTATGGTATAATTTAGTAAGCAATCTGACACTGTAATTCTTTATATATTAAGGAGTTACAGTATTCTTAGTCAAAACGAATATTTTTTTTACGAGGGGGCTTTTCGCACTTCCGCGCCTTCGCGCTCCATTCCTCACTCCGTTCGGAACGCCCAAGGGCGGTGCTACAATCCCTCACGCGGAGGGGGAAAATTATAAACTAAAAAATCTTTTATCTATAACACATAAAAAAATATCTTTTATAAATTATTTTGCTTTTCATTAAAAATTCCAGCAATCACAATTGATATGTTGAACTATAATGTGATAACTAACCTCTCTCAATCTTAATATCTCATTACAATGATGACAATAAAAATCTCCATTTTCTTTTTCTGTTAGAATTGAACAATTTTCTTTATCCGTAGTATGTAAATCTAAAATATGCTGTTTAATTGAATTTAAAGAAATTGGTTTTCCACATATGACACATATTTGTTTATCATCAGAAATAATAGCATCATCTATTACAGTCTTAAAATCTGATCTTAAATATTCATTATCACATTTAATAATCCTAATATCTATCAAATCATTATTTGCAATGTCAATTGATTTTGTTAAAATATCATCCGTTATTATCAAATCATATTTTTCTTCAAAATTATTTTTTAACTCTTTTATAGAAATTAGCAATCCAATTTTTTTTCTCAAAAAAGAAATTCTCAAATATTTCGCAACTTCCTCATTTAATCTATCTGTTTTTTCTTTATTAATAGTCAAAATATAGCAATCTTTATCCTTATTTTTCTCTCTAAAGTCTAAACCTCTTTCATCTAAGTATTCTTTCAGACATCCATAATAAGCAATATATTTCTGTTCCTGAGGAGATTGAAAACAAACAGGTAAATTCAACATTTTATTTTCAATATCGTCATAAATATAAGTGTTTGAATATATAACAAGAGAACCATCATCTAAAAGTTTTATTATTAAATCACTATACTCCATTCTTTTATTTATAACATCTACTAAAATAGTTTTATAACAGTTTACAAAATCATCAAATCGGTATTCGGTTCTAAATTTTTGACTAATTTTTTCTCTTATTTCCGAATATGAAATATACTTAAGCTCTGTTGTCGAAGATAATAATCTATAATAAAAATCTTCTAATTGTTTTTGTGAGATCCCAATAAAAAAACAATCATCAAATACATAAATTGAAATGTCTTGAAAATTATTAGTTAACCAGACATTTTTTATATAATCAAAATCTAAATTTATATTAAATTTTTTATAAAATTCGTCTCTGAATGATAGTTTTTTTATATACCTTTCTTTATGTGCTGCTAAAAAATCTTTTAAAAAAGAATTAACTTCATCTACTGTAGGAATTTTAACGATAGTTTTAGTTAAATAATCAATTCTTTTATTCTGTTTTATCTTGTAATACAATGCATCAAAACTCAGTTTAAAATGAAATTTTCCTTCAAATAATTCATTTAATTTAGATATCGACATTATAGGACCTGTACCCGTTTCCGAGAACAATTCTTCAAAAAAAATAAATACTTCATCATCACTTGGAATTCGCCTATATATTTTAGTGTTTTTATCATAACGCAATAATTGAGAATCACTTAATATATTAATTATTTTATCATTTTCTAACTCATATTTGTATTTCTGCTTTAGTAACAAATTAAATTCTCGAACCGTTTTTTCTTCGCAAAAATTCATATTATAAATAATGTCTTCAAAAAATACTTTTTCCTCATAAGGATTTAAGTGTTTTATATGATTTAAAAATTTTGAGAAGTATGTTTTTTTTTGCAAAAAATGATCTAACTCAATATCTTCATAACCTTTGTTATTAAGAAACTTACGAATATTATCCGTACTTATAATATTTCCTGGTAATATGCTATTAATACTATTCTCTATAGCAATGAATATATTTATATATAATCGATTAGGACTAAAAAAATCGCCTTTCTTTGCACCAAACATTTCACAGGCAATATCATTCGCAGTACGTCCAAAAATATCACGCTTTTCTAAATTTGCGCCTTTTAATACGAGCAATTTGCCTACATTTTTTGAATTATTATATGCAGCCTGCATCAAGGCTGTTTCTCCATCATCATTTCTTATATCTAAATACGCACCTAATTCCAAAAGCTTTTTAGCAATTTTTTTGTCATCATTTTCTGTTGCATACATTAATGGTGTCCAACCAACAGAATCTTTTATATTTACATCTGCACCAGATTCAACAAGCCGTTGTATTTCACTTAAATTTGAAGTTTTTACTGCATGAAACAAATCCTCTTCTGACTTAGTCATATCTCACCTCTGATTTTGAAATTGTCCTACATATATTTTGATATGATACACTCTAGTTTAAAAAACTCAATTCTTATTTAACCAGCAAAACCCTTTATCCCAAATTACTTTTGTTTCAGAAACATTCTTACCAATCTCTTTATTCCAATCCCAACCAGGATTTGCTTTTTTGTAGTAACCAAACTGGTTACCTGGCATATTATCTATAAATTCACCTTTATCTGTTGTAATAACCTGCATTGGAGTATGCCATCCAGGATTTAACGATTCCCCTTTTACAACCTTTACATACAATATCTTAAATGTTGTTTCATTCTGATTTACAAAATAATTTACCTGATCATTCTTTCTAAGCATACCTCTCTCCTTTTTGTAATTTTTATATTTCAATTATATGCCATAACCCAGCCCGTCACAAATAATTTTCCATAGTTTTTAAAATTTTATGGAAATAAATATTTCAGTTATAAAAATAATCCCTACATTTAGGTTTCATAAAAAAAATAAAATTACACCCATTTCTCCCCCCTAGCAATAAACGCACCATCCTCTTTCGTATAATAATTCACAATTATCTCACCATGATACCTCGTCACCGACCATTTTGCTCCCAGTTCCAGCATCTTTAATCTCGTTGCGTGGTTCAAAGCCGGGTTTGGGCTATACTGGTCTGCAGCAGGCGGCAAAAGTCCGTATTTCTTCAGTTCCGTTTTCAAAGCCTCCGCTTCATCCGTCATAAAATAAAGAATGTTCTCGCAATACACGGAAATAAGCTTATTCCCAACAGCGTATATCGGCGTTTCATATTTCCAAGGCTCTGCACCGATTTCAATAAGATTAATATCCTTTATTCCAGGCACTAAAACCTCAACTTCTTTCTTAACCATAACTCACCTCATAAAAAAATATTTCGACTCTGAGGAACGAATGTTCATCCGCCCACCTTCATCTGCCCTAACCACGCACAGTTCCCGCCATAACTCAATCCATATCAACCTCTCGCCGACTCCGCCTCCACATTCGGAAACCACACATCTCCCCCTACAAAATCCAGAACACCTCTTCCAGCAGAAAATGCACAAGAGACCCCACGGCTATCAGCCCCAGAATCCACATCGTAACCACATAACCTTTTGCCAGATCGCTCATTTCATGCCATTTCTGCTTGCTGATTGGCTTTTTGGGCGGCCGGGGATGGTAAGGGGACCTGTCAATCATATACTGAGTCTGATTATCCACCATCAGCTGCACCGCCGGCGGGAGGGTCATATAGCAGGCAAGATACTGCTCCCGAACCGGGCAATTTTCGCAATCCGCCTGGGAGCAATGCTCCGACTCCATTTTCCGCCAGCAGTTAAAATTCGTCGTCGCAAGATTGTAAATGTACTTATCAAAGTTTTCCTCAAGAAACTGTTCCGAATATTCCATAAAACCTCCTGTGCAAGCCCCCCCTTTGAGGGACTCAATTTTCCTTATCACCAGCCATCACAACTCCAGAGCACATTTTATAAGCCACAAAAAAAACATTGCAAAAAGACACCCAAACATAATTGCCAAATCCATATCTAACCTCCTGAACTTCTCATCCCCCCTTCACCCCTGAACAAAATACCGCATCACCATTCCCAACGCACGGGAACCGTTTTACAGCAAAACACCCCATTCACCCATCAAAGCTCATTTTTTTTTCTGGGGGCGATCTCTCTTCCCACTGGTGTTCCAGGGCTCGCTCATTCCGCTCGGTACAAAAAAAAATCCTGATGGCCACGATTCCTTAAAATCGAAACCATCAGGATTTTTTTTGCACTGCCGGCTTAGGGCCGGCACCCTTCCATACCAGCGCCCGGGCAATTCTTTCAGGCTCAGACGCTTTCACCCTCACTTAAAACTTCACCACTTTCGGAGCCGCAGTGAAACTTGCAATGGTTGCAGTTGCGTCCTTAAAATACAAAACTTCCGTATTATCGTCATCCGCAGAATACATTCTCTTCAAATCCGGATAATGCTCCAGCATGTCCGCCTTTGCTTCCCGGCGGTCGTCCCGCACAAGCTCTCCGCTCAGCCGGAGCCATCGTCCCGTTCCCCCGTCAAAACAACAGAGCTCCACCTTCGGATTTTTCTGGATCTGCTTAGAAACCGGTTTTACCTTTCCCGTCTGAATATAAAGCTTCCCCTCAAAAATATTAATCGTCCCAAAAGGCCGCACCCTAGGCTGCCCCTCTTCCACCGTAGCAAGATAATAAGTCCCGCATTTTTTTATGAAATCGTATACTTCATTCAATTTCATGCCTCCTGTGTAATTCAAAATTTCAATTAATTAAATTTTCGACATTGATATATTACGGCTATAAACTCTTTTTTTCTACCACCAGTTAGCATTAAGTCTGAAAACATCGACAACAAGATTACAGAGATTTGGATTTTGAATAAGATGGATTGCAATATATCCGCTGATTGTAAAAATCAAAAGCAGCAAACTCTTTAGTTTTATAACCTTAGAATCAAAGCCCATAGAATATTGTATTGCCAGCAAAATCAAAGGAGTAAGAATAACAAACATCAGGAATTTATCAGGAATCAAAAATGTAGTTGCACCAAGAATGACTAACAGGAGAAATGATACAATTTTTCTGCTCGTCTTACAGGAAAGAATTATTATAATTTTAGTAAAAAGAGCAAACGCTCCTATAATAATTGCATATAAACCAGCCAGATATAAAACTTCCGGATCAACATCTGCAAAATCAGCTTTTATCAAAAGTGAAATTTTTAGATTTTCTGAAATATCTTTAAATGCTGTAAAAACATACTCTTGCGAAAGAATCTGCGGTTTCACGCAAAGCAAAACAAACAGCATAAAACTCAAATCCGCACACAAATCAAATAGGTGCCTGAAAAAATGCCCGATTTTTACAAAACCACCCTTAACTTTTGACGGCTTGTTTTCCTCTTTCTGAACCGTCTGTACACGCTCTGGCTCTTCCGCTTCAGCCTTCGCTTTTTCTTTTTCAACCTTCTGTTCTTTTGAAACTCTCACCCCTTTCTTAAGTTCAGATTTCTTCCCGCTTACCTTAGTTTTAACAGTTCCAATAAATCTGGAAAATTTGCCCTTCAACTGTAAAAAGGTTTCCGCTGCTAAATCTTTAGTTGCAAATATGGTAAACAGTGCAGAATAACTTTCGTCATCCTCATCAAAAGATTCCGTCTGGAGTGTCCCTGAAAAATAAAGCTTAAACGCATTTTCAAGAAATGAAGCATTTTTCTGCCATAATTCCGGAGAAATGTTAGATACATTGGAACAAAGCTCAAAAGTGTAAGTCCGTAAATGTACTTCTGCAGTCTCCGTCTTTCCGTCAACACACAGAATTTCCTTTACTTTCAATACAACAGAATATTTATTTTCATCTGTAATCACAGAACATTCTTCAATCTTTGTATTTCTAAGTGAAAGAAAACCACATTTTTTGTGCGAAACTTCATTTCCGTCCGCTTCAAACATTTTTACCGGATACTGATAGTACAAAGCCTTATCCGTAAAAACAAAACCGCACTTTCTTAAAGGAAGGGAAAACTGATTTCCGGCAAAAAAACAAATCCATAAAATTTCCTTTTCGGGAATACCGTAAATCTTTTTTATACTAATGTGATTGGTTTTTGTAAATTTATTCTGAACGTGAAATCTCTGATTCATAACCGCTCCTATGAGTTCAAATTATAAATCATAATATGGGATTGTAAAGAAAATCTCAGACGATTTAGAATTACCAACTACAGTTTTTCCTTCATTTGTGCTACTCTTTTAGAACACTCGCAGAGCCTTTTGTTCAACCTTAAACCTGACCGGAGAACCATAATGCCTGAAATTCTTCTTGCCGCTGTAAATGCCCGCTTCAATCATACGAATATTGCCGTACGCACCATTGCGCTTTACTGCGGTTCCCGGGAAGAACCGGGACTGATTAATTTCAGCGAATGGACCATAAACCAGAACCTCAGCGATATTTTGCGGGGAATTGCAGAGCAGACCCCCAAGCTTCTCCTTTTTTCCACCTACATCTGGAACTCGGAAATCATTCAGAAGCTGATTCCGGAAATCAAGAAGGTTCTTCCGGACTGCGTAATCGGCTGCGGAGGACCGGAAGCGGGCTTTAATCCCAAGGGCTGGCTTTCAGAGCTCACGGCACTGGACTTTGTAATCAGCGGCGAAGGTGAAGAAAAAGTAAAAGAGATTGCGGAACTGTACAGGAAAATTACGAAAGACGCCCACTCCCATAGTAAATCCGCCGGCACCCTGCAAAATGCCCTCCTTGCTTCCCCTGACTTCAGAAAAATCCCGGGACTCTGGCTCAGAAATGAAACTTCCGCCGTCTCTTCAACGGAAAACCGGAAAAATAACTGCGCCGCAAACTTCAGCAATAGTCAGTCAGTTGAAGGAGGCTTCAAAAGCACACCAGATGACACCGCTCTCCCCCAGCCTTTTTTCTTCACCGGCGAGCGGCCCCTCATCTGCGACCTTTCCTCACTTCCTTTTCCTTACCCTGTAATTCAGGAGCCGGATAATAAAATTCACTACTACGAATCCAGCCGGGGCTGCCCCTTTTCCTGCGCCTACTGCATGTCCTCCCTGGACAAGCGGGTGCGGTTTATGCCCCTGGAACGGGTCTTTTCCGACCTGCAGCGGTTTTTAGACGCCAAAACTAAGCTTGTAAAATTCGTTGACCGCACCTACAACCTGCAGGAAGAGCGCTACCTTAAAATCTGGGAATACATCCTTCAGCACCACAACGGAATTACCATGTTCCATTTTGAAATTGAAGCGGAATTTTTAAGTCAGAAGGCGCTGGATTTTCTTCAGAAAGTACCGGCCGGAATCATGCAGTTTGAAATCGGAGTTCAGAGCGCAAACCCAAAAACCCTGGCTGCCGTAAACCGCTCCACTGATACTCAAAAATTAAAGGCCAACATTCAGCGCATTCCCCGGACAATCCATACTCACCTGGATCTGATTGCCGGCCTTCCATTTGAAGGCCTGAAGTCCTTCGGCTCTTCCTTTGACTTTGTGATGAGTATGCATCCGGATGCCCTGCAGCTGGGATTTTTAAAAGTTCTCCACGGAACCCAGATGGAAGAATATTCAAAGGAAAACGGCTGGCAGTGGATGGAAAACCCGCCCTACGAAACCTTAAGCACGCCTTACCTTTCCTACGCTGACATTCTGTTCTTAAAAGACCTGGAAAAACTCACCGACATTTACTGGAATTCCGGCCGCTTTTTCTTTTCCATGAAGCTGATTGAAAACCGGCTGGGCTTCTGGAACTTTTTCTGCCGGATGACACAGCTTACCCGCAAAAACTGCGCCCTTTTGAACGAGCACAAAATTGATTTCTGGTTTGAATTTCTGGCAGAACACCGGGAAGAATTATTTGAAGAAGTAGAACTGTGGGCTGATTGCACAACTGAATCCCGTGCAGAACAACAACGCACTCAGCCACAAAACCTGCTTTCAGACCCAGAGCTTCTCTTTGAACTTCTGCGCTACGACCTGATAAAATCTCAGAAAATCAACCGCTTTCCGGAATGGTATAAACGAAACTACAATGCAGAAGCCCACACCCAAAGCCTGAAAAACGCCTTCCCGGAAAGAAATATAAAAATGCTCTACGCTGCTTCCGATTTTGAAGAATTCCAGACGGATGTGCGGATGTGGGCCTGCAACATACCGCCTGAGCCAGTCCGCCAGCCCACAGGTCTTCTTATTTTATACCCGGATAAGATGCCGGAATAACCCCGGGCTTCAGCCATCCCAAAGCGGTACTGCCATTTGTCAAACTGGGTTCCCGCTGCGAACCAGTTTTTTTGTTGATGATTGTTAATTTTTAGGCTTACCTAAAACCGTAAAATCCGCTGCCGGACTTGCAAAGGCAACACCGCTTCCCGGCTTTGAAAGGCACGGAAGATTTTTTATGGCATCCATAATTCCTTTCACCTTGGAATTTTCCGCAACAATCAGAATCATGTCTTTTTCCGGAACGATTTCCATTCCAAAGAAGGTTGCGTCTCCTTCCCGGGCAGTTCCCCGGGCATTGATAATGGTTCCGCCGCCCGCACCGGCCTTCCGTGCCGCATCCATGGCGTCATCCGCATAACCACGGTTCACGATTACAGTAAGAAGTTTATGTGTATTGTTTCCATTCATATTTTCCTCCTTTGAGCCGTCTGCTTCAGCCCCATCCTCAGCATTCCCTGCCTGCTCCGAGTTTCCGGACTTATAAAACGAGCAGGTTTCCAGCCGGAACAGAACGCCGAAAGGCCGCTTTTTATCCTTCGAAGCAAAAACGATTGCGTCCCTGATTGCATCCGACTTTTCTTTTTCAGAAACTATCAGAACGATATCCTTTGCGCTGTCTCCAAATCCCAGAATCTGAAGAATTGAATTGCTGGCAGTTCCACGCCCCATCAGGATTGTTCCGCCGAATGCCCCGGCTTCCTTTGCCGCGCCGGTTACAAGTTCACCGCTTCCCCGGGGCACAATACTTACAATTTCATCGTACGCCTGCACTGCTTTCCTCCCTCATTTTTCTGTTCTTTCTGTTTTTCATTTCAAAGATAATTCCCAAAATTTGAACCGCAATAAGCGGCGTCATGGCAACAAGAGCGATTACCCCAAAGGAGCCCCCCTGTCCGCCGCAGGCCTCGCTTGCCCCAAGGGTAAAGCTCAGCACAAAGGTTGAAGTAATTGGCCCGGAAGCAACACCGCCTGAGTCAAAGGCAATGGCCGTAAAAAGCCGTGGACTAAAAATCATCAAAAGGAGTGAAAGAGCATATCCCGGCACAAGAATTTTCATCAGGCTGAAGCCGGAAAAAGAGCGCCACATGGTAAGGGCAATTGCCACCGCAGAACCCGCGCTCAGGAACACAAGCAGAAATTTTCTTCGGATTGTACCGCCGGAAAGATTTTCCACCTGCTCCGTCAAAACCCAGACAGCAGGCTCCGCACAGACGACAACGGCGCCAAGCACAAAGCCCGTAAAAATAATCAGGAACTTCCAGAAGGCGTTTCCCTCCGCCGCTTTTTGTCCAAGAATAAAACCAAGCTCACGGCCGGCAGACATAAAACCGCCGTTTACGCCCACCAGAAAAATCAAAAGTCCAAGATAACTCCACACAAGACCCACCGCCATTCGTGCCAGCTGCCGAGGCGGCAAATGAAGAAGTGTAAACTGAAACACAACCAGCATAATTGCAAGAGGCAGAATTGAAAGAAAGGCCTCTTTTGCCACATGGGGAATCAGTTCAAAAAAAATCAGGAGTGAACGGGCGCCTGCATCATAAACCGCAGATTCAGAAACGGCATCAGAAGTAGCAATCTGAACCATATCTATCCCGGAGTGAGCAAGAATGATTCCGTAAATCAGAACCGCCGCAACAGGACCAATGGAAGTAATTCCCGTAAGACCAAAATCGTCACTGTTGTCGGTGGATTTTTTGGAACCGGAACGAACGGCGCTTACACCCACACCAAGTGCCAGAATAAAAGGAACCGTCATGGGGCCGGTGGTGGCGCCCCCTGAATCAAAGGCAACTCCACGGAATTCATCTGGAGTAAAAAAGGCAAGAAAAAAAACAAGGGCGTAGCAGATTAACAGAACAATTTTCATGTTCAGCTGGAGCATAGTCTTTACAAGTCCAAGAACAATAAAGAGGCCTACACCAAAAGCAATCATGTAGACCATTTTTGCTTTCTGCACCCCAAGAAAAACTGAATGAATCTGATCGCCAAAGACCTGAATATCCGGCTCGGCAACGGTAACCAGAAAGCCGATTACAAAGGAAACTCCAAGAAGCAGGAAGAGATTTCGCTTGCTGACCAGAGCGGCACCGGTTCGTTCTCCAATAGGCTGAATTCCGATATCAACGCCCATCAAAAAAGCGGTCAGACCGATTATCAAAAGAATTCCGCCGATTATAAATTTTACAAGCAGCAAACCGCCCAGAGGAGCCACGGTTAAGCCTAAAACTACCACGATGGCCATTACCGGCAGAACGGAAATAATCGTTTCTTTAAATTTATTAAGAATATTCATCTAACCCTTTACTGCCCTCAGACCACCATCGTTACTCAACTGAAAAATTGAACTTTCCTGTTTTTAGAAACTTCAAGCTGCTTAAAGTTATGCGTCTGCAAAAACCTTTCCGTCATCAAGCTTTACCTGAAGCTTTGTGTATTCGCAATGGAAATCGTTTTTAAGTCTGTCCAGATAGCGTTCACTTTCCCACTTGCACATCGGTAAATCGTGAAGAAGGTAGTTACCGCAGGTTTCCGGAGTTGTTGCAGGCACTTCATTCTGCGTTAAAATCCATTCAAGACATTCAATTGTCAGACGGCGCATATCTTCAACAGAATATTTTCCTGTCATGATAATATACATTCCGGTAAGACAGCCCATTGGTCCTACATAAACAACGTCTTCCTTTGCCTTTGAATTGCGGAACCAGGTTGCCATAAGGTGCTCCAGGCTGTGCATTGCGCCAGGAGCAACGGCCGGCTCCTTGTTCGGTTCCGTGATTCTTAGATCATAGGTGGTAAAACCTTTATCCAGGCGGGAAACATAAATTCCCGGCTTTAAATGTGTATGATCAATTGTAAAACTCTGAATAACTTCCATATTAACCTCTTTATTCGGCCCCGCGGGCTATTGTAACTCAACTTAAATATTTCCAAGAAGCTCGAGCATCACTTTTGCGCTTTCCTCTGCAGCTTCATCCTCATTGAATGAATATGCTGATTCAGCAACCTCGTCCGCCATATCGCTCATGCAGCGCAGAATTAAAAACGGAACCTTGTTCAGGTAGCAGGCGTGAGCAATTGCGGCCCCTTCCATTTCTACGCAGGCAGGAGCACAAACTTCTTTAATATGCTCTTTTAATTTTTTGTCCCCAACAAACTGGTCTCCGGAAGCAACCCGGCCGGCAATAATTTTTTTACCTGTTCCGGCGTTTACTTTTTCGAAGGCCTTAAGGGCAGCCTGTACCAGTTTTTCGTCAGCCTTAAAACAACTGCTCTGCATCTGCGGAATCTCAGTCGGCTTGTAGCCCCAGGTGGTTGCATCCACATCGTGATATACGGCATCCGTAGAAACCACCATATCGAAAATTTTAAGGCCGCTTCCCATGGCGCCTGCAATCCCGGTATTAATAACGGCGTCAACCCCAAACTGAAGGGCAAGGCGCTGTGCACACAAGGCCGCATTTACCTTTCCAACACCGCTTCTTACAACTACAACATCTTTTCCTTTAAGTTTGCCTTCATAAAAAGTAAGGCTTCCGGCCGCAGTTTCCTTTACATTACCGCCGGCATTTTTCATATTTTCAAGGAGCAGCTTGATTTCCGTTTCCATTGCTCCGATGATTCCTATTTTTTCCATAGTTTTGTCTCCTTATCTGATAGAATGCCGAGTTTTCGGTAGCACACTGTCAGCTATTCGCCCTGCTTATTTCCGTCGGCTTCAGGCTGCTTTCTTCCTTTAATAACCGCAACGATAAATGAAATTACCAGCATGATTCCGCAGACAACAACCGCACTGTCGGCAACATTGAAGGTCGGCCAGCGCTTTAATCCGAAGATACCGTAAAACTTCACGTCGATAAAATCGATTACGCCTTCTGCACGGAAAAAGCGGTCGATGATATTTCCGATTCCGCCGCCGATTATTCCACAGATTGCCCAGCGCTGAACACCGGTAAAATCCTTATTTCTGAAGTAAACCACGATTACCAGGGCAATTACTGCCAGGGGAACAATTCCGAACAAAATTCTTCTGAGAACCAGGGGCATGGAATCACCCATGCTGAAGGCAACGCCCGTATTTGAAACATGAACAATGCGCAAAAAATCACCCATATACTGGTACCCGATTGTAAAAGGCGGAATATTCTTTACAATCAGCGCCTTTGTCACCTGATCAAGCACAATAACAAGAACGGAAAGCGCAAAAGGCAAAAGCATTTTTACACTCAATTTTGAATTATCTTTCATTTTTTTCAGTCTCCTGTATAAGGCCACTGGTGGCCTGAATTCTATAAATAAGTCGGAAAATCAATGAACACCGTCTGGATGCCCAGTTCTTCCTGTACTTTTTTTGCTACCAAATTAACCCCAACAGTTTCCGTCTGGTAGTGCCCGGCAGAAATCATGTTGATTTTACTTTCCTTTACATAATGATAAAGCTGGTGGGAAATCTCCCCGGTAATATAGGCGTCCAGCCCCTGTTCCACCGCCTGACCCACATCTTCGTCAGCGCCGCCGCTTATAATTCCAACGGTTTTAATCTTTTCCTTTCCAAAGGGAAGCACGCAAAGTGGCTTTTCCCCGGAATTCAGTGTTTTTTCGGCAAGCTCCTCCACCGTAAGGGGCGTTTCAAGCTCGCCTTTCACTCCGATAATCATTCCCCTCCATTCTCCAAAGCCTTCCAGTTTCTTAAGACCGATTCGGGATGCAAGGCCGTAATTGTTTCCACAGGGATTATTTGCATCCAGAGGAAGGTGCATTGCATAAAGCGCAATATCGTTCTTCAAAAAGGCGCTTACACGGGAGTAAAAACTGCCCGTCAAAAGCTCACAGCCGCCCCAGAACAGTCCGTGGTGAACAAAAAGCATGTCTGCACCTTCTTTAGCAGCCCTTTCCACAGTTTCAAGACAGGCATCCACCGCAAAAGCAATCTTTTTAATTTCCTTTTTTTCCGGCTCGCTGTTCTGAATCTGTATTCCGTTTCTGGAAGGGTCTCCCGGAAAATTTTCAGGCTGCAGGAATCCTCTAAAATATTCATTCAGTTCTTTAAGCGTCATTTTTTTTCTCCCTTCGAAAGTCTGGTATTCTGCGATTGAGCTGACTGTCCGGAAGCCTCAGTTTTTTCTTCACTGGCCGAAGAATCCCCGGAGGCCTGTTGCTTCTGCACCTGTTCACCTTCCTTTTCCGCCAAATCCGAACCGTCCATCTCAGACTCACTTTCTTCCGGTTCGTCCTGTTCTTCCAGCTCAGGATGCTCCGGCAGCATTTCTACTGTTTTTTCAGTGACAGCCTGGATTTCTTCCAGTCCCGGAGCCCGGTTTCGTTCAAAACCTAAAAGCCAGGCATCCAGGGGGAAGATGTGCTTTATAAAACCAAAGCCCGGTGTAGAATATTCAGGTATTTCAGAAAGCTTAAGAATTCCAAGGACATTTTCCGGCTGGGACTTTATAAAATCGTCCAGAGCAACATCCGCCATCCAGTCCCCGATAACAAAAATCGGTGAAGTCTCAAAACCTGAAACCTGAGTTTCATCCGCCTGCTGCCCGACATTCAGTTGCCCGCCGGCTACCAGCTTCTCAGCCAAATCTTCCTGAACATATTTTAAAAGAACATCCAGTTCCTTCCGCATATTCCAGGCATAGAATTCCTTCTGAGCCATGAACTGAACCGGATTTTTCTGATATTCAAAAAGCATGGCAACCCGTCTGAAAAATCTCAAATCCAGAGCCGAATGAAGCCACTTCAAATCCCGGGAATAAAAATCTCCCGTATATACCCGATACCCAGACTTAGCCAGCATCTGCATATACGGAACATAAGAGCGGGAATCGGCACGCTTGTCAGAAAGCAGAATAATGGTCTCCGGTTTTAACTTCTTTTGATTCTTCGGTTCATATCTGTAAATCGTTCCAGAACCCCTGGAAAATAAGCCGGATTCTTCAAAACCACCCGTAAAATTTCCGCTGACGCGTATCTTTTCAACAGAAACATCGTACCGCTCGCTCTGAATTTCCTTTGGATAGAACCAGATTAAAAGCGCTGTTTCCGCAAGACTCAAAACAAGAATCAAAAAAGCACCGGTTTTAAAAGCAACGCTGTAATGGTCAACATAAAGCCCGGAACAGAAACGCAGAAGAGCCCTGAAATTGGCAAAAAAACAAAAAATTGAAATTACAAGCAGCGTCACGGAGAAAAAATCCGCATTCCACGAAAAAATCTGAAGAAGTGAAAGAATCACGCACACAGGCGCAAGAATCGTAAGAGAATCAACTTTACCGTATTTTAAGAAAAACATTCTGCTGCAATTCAAAACAAGAAGAAAAAGAATCAGCAGCTCCCCAAGCACCGCACTACCCATAGAATCAATTTTATATCAAATTCACACGGGGCGCAAGGCATCCACCTACGGGTGTTCCAGGGCCCGCTGACGCTCGGTCTTCGCCTTGCTTCGCGCCCGCGCTCGCAACCCTTCCATACCCGCCGCTTTAAACTGCCCCATCCCATTAAATTTGTTAGCCAACATTATTTATGTTGACTATCTTATCTGCACATGCTAAACTTTATCTTAGTAGACCTAACTTCAAGTTTGCAAATGTAATGCAAAATTGGCGGGAGGGTAGCGAAATGCGGGCAAAAAAACTCTGATTGTGGCAGCCGCGCAAGCGGCAACTAATGAGTTCCTTTGCCACAATCAGCGTTTAGCGCGCTAGCGTGCGGTTTTGACCCGCAGGACGCGACCGGTAGCCAATTTTGAAGTAGAATTTATAAAACTCGGAATTATGGGGTACTAATTCCAAAGGAGGTTTCTATGTGCAGAACATCAATTTATGAAGCGCGAAACAATTTTTCCGCCCTTGTCAAAATGGCGGAAGAAGGCGAAGTTGTTGAACTCACCCGCTACGACAAACCGGTGGCAGTAATTGTGAGCTACGATGACTTTGAAAAAGCTTCTTCATCAGAAAAAGACTGGCTCACCGAATGGAGAGAAAAACACAAAGACGAGCTTGACGACACAGGATTTGACGTTACGCCATCCCGTGAATGCCCTGATTATTCAAAAGATCCATGGGCATAACCAGATTTTAACTTAAGGAGAAACATGATGAAAAAAATCTATTTGCTCGATACCAATATCGTATCGGAATTTTCAAAAGAAAATCCAAATCCAAAGGTTCTTGAATTTTATAAAGCAAGAAATAATTTATGTGCAATTTCTGCAATTACATGGCAGGAATTAAACAGAGGCGTAAAACGAATGCCTGAAGGAAAAAAGAAAAACAATATAATGAACTTTATTAATAATCTGAAAAAAAATATGGAAATCATCCCATACGATGAATTTTCTGCTCAAATTTGTGGAGAACTGCAGGCAAGTGCGGAAACCGCCGGAAGTAAGCTTTCTTACTACGATTCACAGATTGGGGCTGCGGCAATTTCCAACGGAATGGTTCTTGTTACACATAACACGGCAGATTTTGAATTCATGAAAAAAAAAGCATTCTTACACGTGGAAGACTGGTTCACGGCATAAAACTCACAAAACTCTATTCAACCATTTTTGAAGGCTGGCGCGTAAACACAATTCTTAGATTTAATTTTATATAACACAAAATTTCACGACCGTAACCACTCAAAATAAAAAGCGGTGGCGTACGGGAAGCAACACCATACACTTCCTTATATCCCAGCCTTCTGGCAAGCCGTTCTGCCCGGGCAAGATGAAAATCACTGGTAACAACCGTAACGGGACTTTCTAAAATTTCTTCAAGAGTCTTATTCTGGGTTTCTGCCAGAAGTCGTGCCGAAAACTGGAAATTCTGAATCGTATCCTTTGCCTTGTTTTCCGCCAGAACCCGTTCCCCTTCAATTCCCAGAGATTCAAGATAGGGCTTTAGCACATCCGCTTCCGGGCATGGAGAAAAAGGTCCTTTTCCGCCGGTTACAACTGCAATTGCATCCGGATTCTTTTTAAGATACTCCGCCGCAACCGAAAGCCGGTTCTTTATGGAATCCGTAAGCTCAGCGTCCTTTGTAATTCCGCCCCCCAGAACAATTACGTAATCCACCTGTTCCTCTTTCTGAGCAAGATTCGGATGAACAATAAAAATCAAATTAATAGAAGAAATAATTATCAGAAAAAGGGAAATACCGAAAAAGGCGTTCTTCAGATTATCAGAAACCTTGCTCCACACCTTGTATCTGTCCATAAAATACAGGGCAATCAGGGCGATGGAAAGTAAAAACCAGATGATATTGTATCCAAAAACCGTTCCCCAGAAGGTCCCCGGACTTGCAACCTGAAGCGCAACAAAATAGATATTTGAAAGAGCCGCTAAAATTAAATAAAGTTTCCTCATATCAAAAAATCTCCAAGCGCATTTACGCTGTCTACAATATAATCCGCTCCGCATTCTTCGGCTTCCGCTTTATTTCCGTAGCCGTACAGAACATAACAGGTCTTTATTCCAAACTCCCGGGCACCAAGAACATCCGTGAACCTGTCACCAACCATAAGCACCTGAGAGCGAATGTCTTCATCACTGGTAAATCCGCATTTTTTCAGGGCGTATGCAAGCACCTCTGATTTTGCAGTTCTTTTTTCATCCATTGTACTTCCGCAGATAAAATCAAAATATTCTGCAATTTCAAAATGCTCCAGAATTCGAATGGCAAAAACCTCAGGTTTACTGGTTGCAATAACCAGATGCCTGCCGTTTTCACGAAGCTTTTTCAGCAAATCCCCTATGCCGTCGTACAGGCGGTTTTCAAAAATACCCTTAGAAGAAAAATGCGCCCTGAAGGCTTTGACCGCAGTTTCGGTCTGTTCGTCATTAAGCCTAAAAGAATACTTGAAGATTGAATAAAGAGGAGGACCTATAAAAGCCCTTAATTCAGCATCGGTTTTATGAATACCAACCGCCTCAAGACCAAGACGCAGAGAATTAACGATTCCTTCCTGGCTGTCGGTTAGAGTTCCGTCTAAATCAAAAAAAATGTATTCAAAAGAATTGTTCAATTTTACTGTTTTACTGTCCGTCAGACTTCTTAGATCTTTTTGTTTCATCGCCGTTCAATTCAGATTCAGTTTTGATAGCCTGCTCAACCGGCATAAATTCAGTGTTTTCACGAATCTTCTTTAATACTGCCCGGTTTGTAAAATGAATTACGCTGAAAAATCCAATCATAAATACATAGGCAACCGCAAGAAGAACTGAAGCCTTAATCTTATCAAGGAAAGTAGAAAGAACAACTGTCATACAGATAAGGGTCTGAATTCCGATTACCATTGAAAGGGCCTGAACCTTTGTAAAACCAAGATTCAAAAGCTTGTGATGAAGGTGACTCTTATCCGGGCTCATAATCGGTCTGTGGTCACGGATGCGCCGCCAGATTGCCGCAATAGTATCCATCATCGGGAATGAAACAATTACAAGCATCATTAAAAGCTTATTGAATTCAAGATGGTCGTTCAGACTGTAAAGTGGAATTACCGAAATCAAAAATCCCAGACACTGGCTTCCGCCGTCACCCATAAAAATCTTAGCATTGGGAGCCGGCCAGTTAAAAATCAAAAATCCTACAATTGCGGCCGCCAGAATAAAGCAGACTGCCGCACCCTCAAGGAATGTCTGACGAAGAACAAAGCCCATGGTCAGAAGAGCCGTAAGACTCAGGGTTCCGCAAAGACCGTCCATTCCGTCAATCAGGTTATAGGCATTGATAATTCCCAGAATCCAGCCAAAAGTCAGCATAAGGGAAATCGGGTACGGCATTATCCAGCCGAAAATCTGCCGGAATCGGAAGTCGTTCATAACAACAATACCACAGGCAATAAGCTGTACGGCAAGCTTAAAAATCGCCCGCATTTCAACGATGTCATCGATAACGCCAAAAACAAAAATCAAAACTGCTGCAATCAAAAGCGGCAAGGCGCTCATCAGTGAAAAATTGCTGTCAATAAAAAAACCGACAGTTACACAGATAAAGAAGGAAAGAAGAATTCCAATTCCCCCCAGACGAGGAATATTACCGGAATGGATTTTTCTGGCATTCACTGAATCATACAAACTGAAGGTCTTACAGAATTTTATAATCAACGGCATTGAAAGAGCTGATAAAAGTAATGCCCCTGCCGACAAAATGCTAAAAGAAAAAATCATGTTCATATTATATATTTTTTTCTCCAAAATATGCAATATTATTTAGTTTGCGCATAATTTTTTAGCCCCCGATAATCTGATTTTTTCCATTCTGTTTGGCTTTATACAGATTATTGTCAGCCTGATTTATAAGGCGCTGAAAATCCTCCTGAATGCGCGGATAACCATATACATATCCTCCGCTGAAATGATAGGCATCGCCCACATTCTGCCGGCACTCTTCAAACTTGTTGATAAACATTTCAAGATTGTCGCCGTTCATCATCACAAGGAATTCGTCCCCGCCATAACGGTAGCAGTATTCTGTTCCAAAAACCTTTACCAGATTTCGGGCAAAGCTTTCAAGAACATCGTCACCGTGCTCATGACCAAAGGTGTCATTATGAATTTTAAAATCGTCGATATCACAAATCATAAGAACAACAGAAGAATCAAGACGCTTTTCACAATCCTCCTTGAAGGCAAGGCGGTTCTTCAATTTTGTAAGGGGATCATACAGACTCATAATCTTCATCTGTTCCGCCATAATATGACTCTGTACATTGTGCCGCGCAATTCTAAGGAAGCGCCAGTACTGGATTTCGCCGATCATCAGAACAAAAACATACAGAGCCGGATAACCAAGATTTGTTGCAACAGATACTTCGGCATATTTCTGCATCAGAAAATACAGGGAACCAAATGACAATGTAACAAGGATAAAAGCAATATAGGGTTTCAGAATAAAAAGACCTACGATGAACATCTGGAATGTAACAAATACAAAAATCTGTTCATGGTCAATGAAGTCCAGAACTGAAACAAAAACTCCCAGTACACAAAGACAGATATGAAAAACCAGCATGCTGACACCAAGGGCAAATCTTGAAAAATCTGCCGGATTATTTTTTTGAACCAGTGAAAAAATGAAAAACTGAAGGGCGGAAATAAAAGTGATTACATAACCGATTCTGCGCCATAAAAGAAGCTTTCCTCCGTCCTGAACATTGAAAAAAAACGAAATGACGAAAGAAATAATCTGTACAAGCATTACAATAGAGGTACCAACTCTTGCAGCCCTGATATTTGAAGAATCGATTATTGCCTGAACATCTGAACGAAGCGGTGAAATTCCGATTAAATCTCTGGCACGAATGGGCATAAACTCCTCCTGACGACTGAAACGAAAAACGCTGATTAATACCACCCAAAACCAATCCGCGTAAACCAATACTGTTCCAATTATACCACAGTTTGGGAGAATGTAAATTTTTAAAAAAAAAGCTTCCCCAGAGGTGACACCTCCAGGGAAGCAAGGATGTATAAAATTATACAAAACGCCTGATTTATTGGCTCCCGGCGGGAACCCCGTTTAAAAAATGGCAGTACCGTTTCGCGGTGGCCGAGTATTCTTCAAACGGGAACCCTAACCTATCTTACGCTGTAAAGCAAATCGCCGTAGCTTGGGAATGGCCACAACTCTTTTGGAGTTACAACTTCAAGCTCGTCTGCAACTGCACGAAGTTCGCCCATTGCAGCAAATACTTTTTCGCGGAAGAACATTGCGGTTTTTCCAGAATCGCCTGCAGCTTCAACCTTTTTAGCTTCAGTTACTGCGCTTTCAAGAGCACTTGTCTTAGCGTAAATTGCACCGGTAAGGCTTGAAACCTTCTTGAGCATTTCGCTTTCGTAAGTTGTGTCAGCTTCTGCGCATGCAGCTTTTTTAAGGCCGATTGTTTCTGCAAGTTTTGTTGCGTACTTGCTTGCTGCAGGAAGAATGTCTTTCTTTGACATTTCAAGCATTGTTTCAGCTTCAATATTGATGATTTTTGAATAGTTTTCGTTGTGAATTTCGTAGCGGCTTTCAAGCTCAACCTTTGAATATACACCGAACTTTTCGAATACTTTTACGTTCTTTTCATCAAGGATGTGTGGAAGAGCTTCAGGAGTAGACTTCAGGTTATAAAGTCCGCGCTTTTCAGCTTCTTTTACCCATGAATCATCGTATCCGTTTCCGTTGAAAATGATTCGTTTGTGCTCTTTGATTGTCTTCAAGATAAGGTCATGGAGAGCTCCCTTGAAGTCACTTGCTTTTTCAAGCTGGTCTGCAAACTGACTGAGTTCTTCTGCAACAACAGTATTGAGGAATACGTTTGCGCAGGCAATTGATTCGTTTGAACCAAGCATACGGAACTCGAACTTGTTTCCTGTAAAGGCAAACGGACTTGTTCGGTTTCGGTCAGTTGTATCCTTGTTGAATTCTGGAAGAACGGTTACACCAATCTTCATCTTTTCTTTTTCATGCTTTCCGTATGGAACGCCTTTTTCGATAGAATCAAGAATTGCAGAAAGTTCATCTCCCAGGAAGATTGAGATGATTGCCGGCGGCGCCTCGTTAGCTCCAAGACGGTGATCGTTTCCTGCAGATGCAACTGAAATGCGGAGCAAATCCTGATATTCGTCTACTGCTTTGATAATTGCGCAGAGGAACAAAAGGAACTGAGCGTTCTGGTCTGGAGTTGCTCCTGGATCCAAAAGGTTCTTTCCTGTATTTGTAGAAATTGACCAGTTGTTGTGTTTACCGCTTCCGTTTACGCCGGCAAATGGTTTTTCGTGGAGAAGACAAACCATTCCGTGTTTAGCAGCAGTTTTTCTCATCAATTCCATTGTAAGCTGGTTGTGGTCGCAGGCAATGTTTGTTGTGCTGAAGATTGGAGCAAGCTCGTGCTGAGCAGGAGCAACTTCGTTGTGTTCAGTTTTAGCAAGGATTCCAAGTTTCCAGAGTTCCTTGTTCAAATCTTTCATAAATGCCTGAACGCGAGGTTTAATCATACCAAAGTAGTGATCTTCAAGTTCCTGACCTTTTGGAGCTTTTGCACCGAACAATGTGCGTCCTGTGTAAATAAGGTCTTCGCGCTTGTCGTAAACTGATTTGTCAACAAGGAAGTATTCCTGTTCCGGTCCTACAGTTGTTTTTACGCTTGTAACAGCTTCGTTTCCTTCAAAAAGCTTCAAAACCCGGACAGCCTGTTTTGAAATTGCCTGCATTGAGCGGAGCAATGGAGTTTTTTTATCAAGAGCTTCACCTGTATAAGAACAGAAAGCAGTTGGAATGCAGAGTGTTCCGTCCTTGATAAATGCATAAGATGTCGGATCCCATGCTGTGTAACCGCGGGCTTCGAAAGTTGCACGGATTCCGCCGCTTGGGAAGGAAGAAGCATCCGGTTCACCCTGAACAAGTTCTTTTCCGCTGAATTCCATGATAACTTTTCCACCGTCTACCGGAGTGATAAAGCTGTCGTGTTTTTCTGCTGTAATTCCTGTCAAAGGCTGGAACCAGTGAGTGTAGTGGGTAGCACCCTTTTCTACGGCCCAGTCCTTCATTGCGTTTGCTACAACAGTTGCAACTGAAGGATCAAGTTTTTCGCCGCCTTCGATTGTTTTCATCAGCTGTTTGTAAGTTTCCTTAGGCAGCCGAGCTTTCATAACCGTTTCATTAAAAACGTTTTCACCAAAAATTGATGTAACTTCGTCCATAGTTTCCTCTCAAAAACAAAAAGCGCTGCCTTCCCCTACACAGAGCGTCCTCCGGTAAGTAAATGCAGCGCCTTTGCTGATTTATAGTTTACTTGTCACCGACAACCGCTTTCTCCGAGCCTGAACAGCCCCGATTCCGCAAAAACTGCCGGTTAAAACAAAAAGGTCGCAAAAGTACTACTTCTGCGACCTCGTTGTCGTTTGATGTTTCCGTTATATCACTTTGAAAAAAAAATGTCAATGAAAAGAGGGAAAAAAAAAGCAGCGTTTTTTTTAATACGGAATCACCAGTTCACCGCAGTCTTCAAGACGCTTAATCTTTGCAATAATTTTCTTCCGGTATTCATCCACATCTTTTTCCTTCAGGGAGCCTGTCAGTTCTAGATTTTCCTTCAGATATTTTGCGGCGTTCTTAGACATATTTTTGATGATTTTTTCCTTCAATTCATCTGAGGAATTCTTTAGCGCAAAGGCCAGGTCTTTTGCATCCACATTGTAAATTATTTTCTGAACCGCCCGGTCATCAAACTTCACAAGGTCTTCAATACCCAGCATGTAGCGGTTTACTCTTGTATAGATTTCCGTGTTGTTCTTTTCAAAATATTCAAGGAGCTGTTCCCCGTCCTTTCTGTCCATCAGGTTTATGATTTCCGCCATTCTTGCAGCCCCGCCCAGAGCCACGGACGAAGCAAAAATCTCCTGCTTTTCTTCGTATTCCAAAAGTTTCTTTTGGATATCCTCAGAAATTGCCTTAATTACGGAATCTGGAAGATGTTCACCCCGGGAAATCAGAACTGCAACCTCCCGGAAGCGTTCTTGAGGCAGATTCTGCAAAAGCACTGCCGCCTTCCCCGGCTCAAGGCAGGAAAGAACAACAAAAATCGTATGAGAACTTTCCTTTTCAAGAACCTTCAGCAAATCTGCAGGATTATGAGACCGCACAAAATCGAAATAGTTCATAGAGCACCTCTCAAAAATTTCTGGTTAATATAATAGCGCACGCCGCGTATTTGTAAAATTTTTACGGCGTGCTATATTTTAATCGGAGAATAATATGAAAAACAATTTTAAGTGGCATAAAGAACAGATTGACGGAAAGTGGTACAGCGTCTGCGACCATGAGCATGTTCCGATGATTGAGCATACAAAGGACGGAAAGTACAAGCTTCGGAATGCCAACGGAAAGGCCGTGCTCCACGAAGATTACGGAGATGCAGTAAAGCTGGCACTTGAAGTGTGGGAAAAGTTCAAAAAACTGAACAAGGATTTTGAGGGATAGAAAAAGCGGTAATTTTGCCATGCACTTCAAACAGCGCACAACAAAATCACCGCCTTAATAATTCAATTTGCTATTTTGAAAGCAAATTATTCAAACTAGCCACAAACTTGCTCGGTTCCTTAAGCTCAACACCGGCAATCAAAAGTGCCTGGTCAAGCAAAACTTCTGCAACATCTGCAATCACAGCGTCGTCGCTTGTATCCTTTACACGGGCAATAATCGGGTGGTCGCCGTTTACTTCAAGGATTGGCTTCAAATCCGGTCCAGGCTGTCCCATTGCCTTCATCATCTGAATCATCTGGTAGCTCGGGTCGTTTTCGTCAACCACAATACAAGACGGGTTTTCACCGCTCAAAGTCTTGCTCAGGCGAACTTCCTTAACTTTTTCGCCCAGAGCCTTCTGGAGCTTTTCTGTAACCGGCTTGAATTCCGCTTCCTTCTTCTTAGCCTCTTCCTTGTCTACTCCAAGATCTTCGTCGCTTCCGCTGCGGTTTACAGCCTTCAGCTCCCAGTCCTTGTATTTTCCGTAGCCGCCGATTACAATTTCATCGATGTCGTCGTCAAGAATGAGAACTTCAAAGCCCTTGTTTACATAAGCCTTAAGAAGCGGGTTTGCCCTCATGTTCTTTTCATCGCTTCCGGTAATGTAGTAGATTGCCTTCTGCTCTGGCTTCATGCGGCTTGCATAATCAGCAAAACTTGTGTAATTTCCCTCACCAGTTCCACTTGCATCAGTAGACTTAAAGCGAACGATTTCTGCAATTTCGTCGCGGTTTGCATAATCTGAATACAGGCCTTCCTTCATCGGGCGGTTGTAGTTCTTTACAAAGTCGTTCCACTTCTCAATTGCCTTTTTGTCGTCTTCAGAACGGGCACTTTCTTCAACCTTTTTAGCCTTGTCTGCTGCTTCGCCCATTTTCTTGAACTCGCTGAGGAGTTTTTTAACGCTGGCAGATTTAATGTTTTCAAGGATTCTGTTCTGCTGCAAGATTTCACGGCTTACATTCAACGGCAAATCTTCTGAATCGATTACACCGCGAACAAAGCGGAGGTATGCAGGCAAAAGTTCACGGTCGTCATCTGTGATGAAAACGCGTTTTACATAAAGCTTTACACCGCTCTTGTAGTCAGCCTGATACATGTCGAAAGGAGCTGTCTGTGGAACATAGAACAAAGTTGTGTATTCCTGAGTTCCTTCTGCGTGAGTATGAACATAGTGAAGCGGATCCTGTCCGTCGTGGCCGATTGTCTTGTAGAATTCGTTGTAGTCAGCTTCCTTAAGCTCACTCTTAGATTTTTTCCAGAGTGCAGAAGCGCTGTTTACCTGATCTACCTTGTTTTCTGTAGATTTTACATTTCCCTTGTCGTCATAGTCCTTCTTTTCATAGTGAAGGTAAATCGGGAAAGCGATGTGGTCGCTGTACTTTTTGATGAGCTCTTCAATCTTCCATCTTGAAGCGTATTCTTTACTTTCATCGTTCAATGTCATTACGATTGCAGAACCGCTCTTTGAAGCGTCGTCAAAACCGTATTTTTTAGCCTCTTCTGAATCTGCGGCAACTTCGTCCAAATCGTATGAGTTTGTGCCGTCGCTTG
Organism: uncultured Treponema sp.; assembly: GCA_946186185.1. GTDB lineage: Bacteria > Spirochaetota > Spirochaetia > Treponematales > Treponemataceae > Treponema_D. The sequence continues at coordinate 25,802 of CAMHMJ010000015.1, forward strand.
CCCAGTGCCAGATTTTTCCGTCAGCAGCTGCTTTTCGTGTGTAAACATCGATTTTTTTTGCAGCCATGAATGCAGAGTAGAAACCAACACCGAACTGACCGATTAAATTGCTGTCTTTTGTTGCTTCAGCAGTGAGTTTTGAAAGGAAAGCTTTTGTTCCGGAGCGGGCGATTATACCAAGGTTGTTCTGCAAATCTTCGTCAGTCATACCGATACCAGTATCCTGAACTACAAGAACGCCGGCTTTGTCATCAAAAGAAATGTCCAGGCGTGGTTCAAACTTGATATTTTTGTAAGCCTCGTCGGAAACTGTAAGATATTTTAATTTGTCCAGCGCATCCGAACCGTTACTAACGATTTCCCGAAGGAAAATGTCCTTGTTAGAGTACAAAGAATGAATTAAAAGTTGCAAAAGCTGGTTTACTTCAGTCTGAAATTCGTGTTTTGCCATTTATTAATGCCTCTCAATCAGCGAAAATTTTATTTTAGTTAAATATACTAATTTTTTGAGGCAATCGGCAAATTTTTTTTCAAAAAAAATGAGCCCACAAAAAAATGGGGCTGCAAAAAATTCAATGACCGCAGCCAGTGAATTTATTGAACAGCCCCTTTTATGATTTTTCGGGTTTATTTTAAATTGATGTATTTCTTGTAAATGTTTTTTTAGATTTCACTTTTCCATCCGGAAGATATTCATATTCAATCAGAGTTTCTATTATTCCATCACCATTGTACACTGTCTTTGAATGAATAAGATTTCCGCGGTCATCATATTCATTCCAGCTTTCGCCGTTCATGTAAATTGCATGAATTATATTTCCGTTTTCATCATAATGAATGATTGATGTTCCCGAGCCATAATCAGAAATTTTTGCAGAAGTATATTCCGTTTTTATTTTTCCGTCAGGATAATATTCATATGATTTCAACTGCTCACTGTTATAATCTTTACTATTAATTATATTTCCATGTGAATCATATTCATATTCGTTTCTTGTTTCTTCACCATCAGCAGATTTTTCGTAAATTGTATTTCCATGGGAATCATACCGCACTTCATAACCAGAATCGTACTTTTCACGGGCTATTTGTCCTGCGTTATACCATTTTTCATAACCATTATCATAAGAACCTTTTGTTGTCAGGTACGAGTCCCCTTCATAATTCATGCCAGGCAATTTTGAAAACTTTTCGTAAGTCAAATTTCCAGATGCATCATATTTTTTTCTGGTTTCCGTTATCCAGCACATATTTACAGCTATCTGTACATCCCGCTCGTAGATGTTATTTCCCTGGGAATCGTATAAATAATTCTGTTCACTGACATAAGTTCCCTCAGAATAAATTTCTGTTCTGGTTACATTAAGCAAATTTGATTTTTCATCGTAAAGATATGTTTTTTCAACCTTTACTTTTTTCGACTTTTTATCCGTCGTTACTTCCCGAATAACATTTCCATTTTCGTCATACTTATAGCGCGTTATATCACCTGTATACAAATCCGTGTGCTTTACGATTTTATCCTCCAGACCGTATTGGTTGATTTCTCCCGCAGTCTGTTCACGGATTAAATCTCCGTATTGGTTATAATCGTACAGTTCAAAATCCCTGTACACGAATTTAACTGTTTCGGTTTTGCCCTGAAAGGTAACTTCCTTTTTTACTGTACTTCCAACTTTCTGTTTGCATCCAAAGGAAGTCAGCATAAGAAGTGCACAGGAACTGATTACTAATATTTTTTTCATAAAAACCTCTCTTTTTTTATTTTCGATACGGCGGCACCGGCTGACGCCGTCGGGCTATTCAGGGTTCCTTGCCTACAGCGAGTTCAGAGCATTTTCAATAATTTTCTTCCATTCCTGATAGCTTTTTGCGCCGAGATACGGAAGACCCACGAAATTTCCCTGAGAATCCACAAAATAGGTGGTTGGAACGGCCTGCACGTTCTTCAAAAAGCCGCTGTTCATCTCTTTTGAAGGGATAATGTGAGTGTAATATGCGCTGGTCTTTTCGATGATTTTGATGGCGTCATTTTTGATTTTCGGAATTACATTACCGCTTCTGTCCACAACATCCACCGGAATTCCGATTATCTGAACATCCTTTCCGTTGAATTCTTCACTGAGCTTTGCCAGATCAGGCATTTCCCGAATACAAGGCGGACAGAAGGTTCCCCAAACATTCACCATTGTAAGCTTATTATTTGAAAAAATTGAATCCGTAATTGCTGCACCAGAAATATCAGTTGAGGAAAAAGTAAGCCGGTTCTTTCCCTGAGCAAAAGATACGCTCATGGAAACCAAGAAAAACGCCAAAGCAAAAAATTTCTTCATAGCGGTTCCTCCTAGGCGCGTATTATATATGAAGAACTGTGAGTGCTCAAGTATAAAATCCACATATCTACAAACCGCCAAAATTGTGGTATACTACTCGTTGGCAAAAAAATGTGCTCATCTGATTTTTCCATTTTGTCTTTATTAATCTTTAATCGGGATATTCCGGAGGATTGTATGAAATTATTAAAAAAAATTACAAAAGCTTTTTCAGTCTTATTTTTATCTTCATTACTATTTAATGTAACCGGCTGTCAGGTTGATGCCGGAAGTTCCGACACAACAGAACCGAACAAAGAGCAGCCTGAAAATCCGGACAATCCCAATAATCCTGATAACCCCGGCACAAACGACCCGGGCTCAGGAAAGACACCCCCCGCTGAACCGACCCTGATTGCCGACAGCTTTTTCTGGGGTACCTGGGTTCGAATGGATAACGGAAGAACCTATAAAATCGGTGAAAAATATTTAACATACGACTACGACAGCTATCCTCTGAAGGCAGAAAGCAGCGACTCTGTCACCTATGAAACCCTGGGAACCTTTACAAAGGCAAGTGACAGCGTAATCATAAACGGAAACATTCCCTATTTCCGAAACGGCGGCTCCGATCTTGACTACAGCCTGAAAATCGTAGGTTTTACAAACAGCCGCGCAGTTTCTTCCGGCGTAAAAGGACTTAAAGGAGTCGGAAAATCAAAGAATTATGAAAGCTTTAAGAGCGAAGGCGAAAGTGACGCGGAAGGTCTTTTGAAGCTGAAGGCGCCGACAATCAACGACGTACAGACCGTAACCCTTGACCTGAACGACGGAACCGGAAGCCTTATCACGATTCCTGATATTATCGTTTCCAACAAAGGCGATTACATGGGAACCGTAGCCCTTGTTGATAAAGACCAGTACAACTTAAAAATCAGCGGATATGTATCGAATAAAGATAATGGTTACCTATACGGAAACAATGCGACCCGATATGAGATGGAGCTGACAATCACAAACATAAGCAATGTTGAATGTAAATCTTCCTCAATAGAAATTATTCCTGCAGATCCACGTTTAAAAATATATTCGGAGGACAATCTTGAATACGGACTTGACCTTCAGACTATTGCCCCGAAAGCCTATCAGAAAATTAACCTTGAAATTGAATTCGGCGATATGCCGCAGAACGAGCCTTTTATAAACACCGGATTAAACATCAGAATCACAAATATTACCGACGAAGTCTGGGAAGACTATGTTCCTCTCAGATTTTACAGGGGACTTATTCCAATTACGGTTGCAACTAAAAGTCCTTCAAAAAATTCTACTTCAAAATTAAACGGATTTGTCATCTACCCGGACGGAAACAACCAGTATTTTTCTATAGACAATAACTCAAGTATGATTCTTCTTGTTCCAACCTTCGGAAAAGATGAAAAGTACAAAATGGTGTTCAGCGGCGCAGAAACTGCACAAAACGCAGACGAGGGAACGGAAATGTACTACTCAGTAGTTCCTGGTAAGAGCACCGAAAAAGAAATAAACCTTAACACAGAAGTTTCAGTTCGGAATGAATGGAAAAAACACGGAGAACCAAATGACTCCGAACAAGACGAATTTTACGCAGAAAACGAATTCATCGCCTATCTTGCCTCCGGCGACATCGACTACTACACCATCAGCGCCGACAGCGACGAAATCTACCCTCCTGATCCATACAATCACGGCTTTATCCGGGTAAACTTTGAAAGCGAATACGGAACGGTGCCGGAAAGTATTCTGGTTTACTGGGGAACTGCAATTCCTTCTTCAAAAATGCCGGTACCAGAAGCTGAAGGAATGGAATTTCTGGGCTGGTACGACGGGTACAGCCTTGTTACTGCCGATACCACCAATATTTACAGCAGTAATGAGGAGAAAACCCTCACTGCAAAATGGAAAGTCGCCGATTACAGCGTAGAATATGTTTTAAACGGCGGAGCAGCCGGAAGCGTGGATGAAGCAAAAAATGATTCTTCAAACCCGGCTTCATACACAATCAATTCTTCAGAAATTACATTGAAAGCACCAAGCCGCACTGGCTATGATTTTAAAAACTGGTATCTTTCATCTGACTTCAGCGGAGACCCGGTTACAAAAATCGCAGGCGGAAAAACAGGAAACTTAAAGCTTTACGCAAAGTGGAATGCAAAATCCTACAAAATTAATTATGTTCTAAACGGCGGAGAAGCTGGCAGCGAAGATGAAGCAAAGAACTCTTCTGAAAACCCGGAAACTTACACAATTGAAGAGACTTTTTCCCTAAAGCCTGCAACCCGCCAGGGCTATGCTTTTATGGGCTGGTATAAAAACAGCAGTCTTAGCGGAGATGCAGTTTCTTCTATTGATAAAGGAACTACTGGGGAAATCATCCTTTACGCAAAATGGCTTAAAGAGTGCAAAGTTACTTATACAAGCGAGCATGGAACTCTGCCTTCCACCCTGACAGCAGGCATTATAAAAGGCAAAACTTCCACCTTTAATGAAGAAGAGCTTCCTTCCCTTTCCGAAGAAGGCTGGCTTTTCAAGGGCTGGTATGAAACTTCATCTGGAACCGGCGATGGCCAAAAAGCAGAAGCCGGCGTTTATGTAATTCAGGGAGACATTACCCTTACTGCAAAATGGGCAGTGGCTTGTAAAATTACATACAGTTCAGACAAGGCATTAAGCGATATTCCTGAAACAAAAATTCTTGAAGCAGGAACTATTCTTACCGCAAACGACTTACCAGATTTGAAGGAAAAAGGCTTTACCTTCAAGGGCTGGTTCATTGATGACACAAAGATTATTGCAGGAACAGTCATCAACAAAACAATTACTCTTACCGCTAAATGGGAAGAAGGCATTGATGACGGGTTTGTTTTTGTCGAGAGGGGCTCATTCTTAATGGGATATAGCTCTGACGGAAAATATACAATGCCTACACATGGCGTAAACTTAAGCGATTTTTATATAAGTCCATACGAAGTTACTCAGGGTGAATATGAAAAATTATGCTGCTATACTTCCAGTTCTCCAGCTCCAAAGGCTTACGGTGACGGCAATAATTACGCCGCTTATTATGTAAGCTGGTACGACGCTTTAGTTTACTGTAACTTAAAAAGTATGGCCAACGATCTTACACCTTGCTATACGATTTCTGGTTCAACAGATCCAAATGACTGGCCGGGAATTAGTAAAGGCTGGAATGGAATTTCCACGTCAGGCGATGGAAAATACTATTGCAGTTACACAACCTCGAACAGCATTTGGGACTCTGTAACCTGCGACTTCAGCGCAAACGGCTACCGATTACCAACAGAGGCAGAATGGGAATATGCTGCAAAGGGCGGATTCAAAACTCAGAACTACATCTACAGCGGAAGCAACGATGCTGGTAAAGCAGGCTGGTACGCAGATAACATAGAAAACACCGCCCATCCAGTAGGTAAAAAATCCAGAAACGAACTTGATTTGTATGATATGAGCGGAAACTTATATGAATGGTGCTGGGACTGGTACGCTGATTACAGCTCAAAAGCAGTCACAGATCCAACAGGAGCAACCTCGGGCTCCTACCACGTCGTACGCGGCGGTTGCTGGGAAAATGAGGCGTCTTACCTGCGTGTTGCTCTTAGAAGCAGCCGCCTGCCGTATGATCGCAACCGTAACGTCGGTTTCCGACTGGTTCGTTCCAGCAAAGAACGAATACTTCAATATTCCGTAACTTATTCAACTTCACACGGAACAGCACCGAATTCTACCAGATTTCCAAAAGGCTGCACACTTACCGCAGAGGATTTACCGGAGCTAACTTACGAAAACTATGATTTTGAAGGCTGGTATGATGGAAATACCAAGATTGAAGCAGGCTATGTGGTTGAATCAAATCTGGAGCTTACTGCAAAGTGGACTTTTAATGACAATTTTGTTCTTGTAAAAGGCGGTACCTTCCAGATGGGAGTGAATACTGACAATGACGATGCTGCTCCTGCTCACAGCGTAACATTAAGCGATTTCTATATAAGTCCCTATGAACTTACACAAGGACGATATGAGGAATTATGCTGTTACGAGTCCTCATCACCGAATGCTTCATATGGACTGGGCAGAGACTACCCTGCTTATAATGTAAGCTGGTACGATGCTTTAGTTTACTGCAACTTAAAAAGCATGAAAGAAGGACTTACTCCTTGCTATACAATGAATGGAGAAACAGATCCAAAAAACTGGCCAGGAATAAAAGAAAGTAATGGAAAATACTGCTGCAGTTACACAACGGCAGACACTGTTTGGGATTCTGCTACCTGCGACTTTAGCGCAGACGGCTATCGCTTACCAACAGAAGCCGAATGGGAATACGCCGCAAGAGGTGGTAAAAAATCTAATGGATACACCTATAGTGGAAGTAACTCTGTTGGAGAGGTCGCCTGGTATTCAACTAACAGTGGAAACACAACTCACGAAGTGGGAACAAAGAATAAGAATGAGCTGGATTTATACGATATGACTGGAAACGTTCATGAATGGTGCTGGGATTGGAAGACTAGCTACAGCTCTGAAAGTACATCAAATCCAACAGGCCCATCATCAGGTGCAGAACGCGTCTTTCGCGGAGGAGACAGGTTAGGCATAGAGTATAATTTACCAGTTACCTTCAGAAATTGCTGGAATCAGTATGGTCGTTCAAATAGCATCGGCTTCCGTCTGGTTCGCTCTGCTGTGAGTAGCGGCAACTAGAGCTTTCACACACCTTTCCCCTGCGTTAGCGCTGTGAAAGGCGCGAAGCGGCCACCGCAAGGTAAGGAGCGGAGCGACTGAACTGAGGAGGCTGGAGCGAAAGCGGAACCTGGAACATAGCGACCGCCGCAGCTGAAGGCTGTGGCGGGAACGCCCTGTAAAAAATATTCTGAGCGTGAAAACTGATTTATCACTGCTACCGTTCCCGCACTGTCGGTACATACTGACGGTCGCCCACTTTCTTACCACTGCAAAAACCGCTATACTACTCCCATGGGATGCGAAATTGAACTTAAAATTCCGGTAACTGAAAACGAATTTCTTAGGATTTTTAATACTATCTGTGATGGTTCGAAGAATGTGGGGGAAGGCAAGGCTTGCGATGATTCTGGCGTTGCGGATGGTGCATGTACTGGAGCGAAAGCGGGAACTTCGGGAACCGACCTTCACTTCACTTTTCCGGAACTGCTTTTTAAGAGCGACGAATACTACTCGCAGTACAAAACTCATGAAGAACGCTTGAAAAAAGAGCCCCGGGTAATCCGGATTCGCACGGAAGAGAACAGGGGGCTTTTTGGGGAAAATTGTACCCCCTCTGAAAAAACTGGTCTGGGCGAAAAAAATAACAGCGCGCTCGAAAGCTTCCCGGATTTTTCAAGTTATCAGGAGATTAAAAAATGGATTTTCGAACAGAAAGACGTCCTTCCCTCTCAGAAGACGGCCGCTGGCACTGAACGCAAACAATCAGGTAATCTGGAAGAGCGTTCTAACGACAGCCCGAACTCCCACCAGGCCTCCGCATTTTTTACAATAAAAACAAAAGATATCAGAAACGGCGTGGAATTCAACAATGAGGAAGAAACAGCGGTTGAGGACGCTGAGGTTCTCCGCTCGTTTTTTGCAAAAACCGGATTTGAGTGCTGGTTCAGAAAAGAGAAAATCGCCTTCAGCAGTCACTGCACGGTCTTTCAAGGTACGCCGCTTTCAGATAACGATTGTTCTGCAAGGGACGCCGCCCCGTCAGAAGTTGGCCTAGACAAATCGGAGTGCAACCAGGAAGTCGAGCAGCTTTCCTTCCATCTGGAACTGGAAATCATCAATTCGGAACTCACCTATCTTGAAATCGAATACACCGAAAACGATGCCCAGCCGGAGTTCATCCGCGCACAGCTTGAAAACCTTGTACGCCGTCTGGGACTGAATCCGGCAAAAAAAGACAGCCGCTCCTGGGTTCAGATTATCAATGGTGACAAATAATGACCGACGCAAACAAAACCGACATCACGCTGCTTTGTAAAGTTGTAGACAATTTTGGCGACATCGGGGTGGTTTACCGCCTTGCCCGCTCGCTGACGGACTATTTTAAGAGAATCGGGGGACCAAAGGCACTGCCCCTCAAGCTCAGAATTATCGCTGACAATCTGGAATCCTTCCATCTTCTGTGTCCCACCGTTGACCCCACAAAAGATTTCCAGGTTGAGCCTGAAAACGGCTGGGAAATCTACAACTGGAATGCCGACGACACCTGTCTTAAAGCCTTCAGAAAAAATCAACCTCATATAATAGTAGAATGTTTTCAGTGCGGCCGACCGGAGTGGCTTGAAACCCTGCTTTTCACGGAAAAAGTTCCGGAAATTGTGCACATCATCATGCTGGACTACCTGACCGCCGAAGACTACGCCGAAACCTTCCACAAGCTCCAAAGCCTCACCCGAAGCGCCCGGGTCCAGAAAGTGAATTTTATGCCAGGCTTTACAGATAAAACCGGAGGCCTGATTCTGGACGAACCGTTTATAAGGGCGCTGGAGGAAAGTTCCTCCGAGTCGCGACCTGCTTACACCGCAGCCACGAACTCTAGATCGACAGCAATCACATCCTCACAGAAAAGTCCCTTCACCGCCATATTTTTCAGCTATCCCCGGGACTGGACTCCTGCCGTCCGCGCGCTTCAAAAATTCAACCTTGAGCGATGTGACGGAAAATTAAAGGTGCTCCTTGCAAAAGGCGCAGGATTTGAATCTTTTAAAACAGCGTGGGAGAAGGAAGAAAGTTCGCAGAATATTGTCTCATCAAAAGTGAGCACGGCAGCGCCTGTTAAAAATATCGACTTGCAGTCGGAAAAAGCGTCAGCCCCTCAGGAAAATGTTTCTCAAGGGGTGTTCCACCTCTCGCCCCTGCCCTTCCTTCCGCAAACCGAATGGGACGCACTTTTGACAAAAACGCCCCTGCTTTTTATCCGCGGGGAAGACAGCCTTAGCCGCGCCTGCCTGTGTGGCGTCCCCTTCATCTGGCACGCCTACCCCCAAACCGAGGAATACCAGCTGGTTAAGGTAAACGCCCTGCTTGAAAAACTCCGCCCTTATTTCACCCCAGAAAGTTTCCAGATAATTCAAAATTGCTGGGTTACCTACAATACAACTGACAGCGCCGCTGATGAATTGGAGCGCTATTTAACGGATTTTCTTATGGCATACGATGCGCTTTGTTCGGGGTTTACAGCGTTTTCAAGGGATTTGTTGAAAAACGGCGACCTTACGGAACATCTGGTGGAGTTTATTGGGGAGAGGGGGTAGGAGTCGTTAAAAAAATCTCAGTACCCCATTATTTCAGAATCCTTTGAAAAAATATAATTCCTACAGTTTTACAGTCCAAATTTAAATTCGGTAATTCCGATTACCGATTTCTTAAAACTATTAAATTCGTCAGTTGCGTCTGACGAATTACTACATTTTGTAATTTCGACCGTCGTAACTGTCTTTTTCCACTGCCATTAAGACCGACAAAGACAATCATAAAAAACTACAAAAAATTTTCTTCATTACGTCCGGATGGATGAATTCTTCGAACTTCCATTACTTATCCTATTCTCAAACTGCTCTCTGACAGATGAGAATACTTCTTCATAAGTATAACGAATCGAATCTGTCTTTGCCTGCAAATCTGCTTCATCAAGTTTAGATTCAATTTCTGAGAACATATTTCTTAAGTCTGAAACAGGTCTGATTTCAGTCATAGTTGTACTTAATCCTTTATAACTACATTTTTTTATTGCAAAAATGTCTACCACATCAACTGCAACCCATTCTCCTCATATTGCCGGAATTTTTCGTCCTTACTTATTAAAACGAGGTCGTTTCGGATTGCCTGCTGAATCAGCATTCTGTCAAATGGGTCGTGATGATTTTCCTTCATAGGAATCTGAGAAATGCTTACATAATCATAAGGTGTGGGTGTTAGGATTGAGAAATCATATTGTTCAGCTATATTTGGTAAGTGCAAAACGTGTATTCTTCCCAAATCAAGTTTTTTAGACTGATTTTTTATAGCAATTTCCCAAAAACTGATTGGACTTATATAAATATTATTTTCCCCATCTTCTATAATATCCAAAGCTTTTTTCGACATTTTTTCCGGTTCCATTATAAACCAAATAAATACATGAGTATCTATTAAACAATTCATTTCGGTCTCCTAAAGTAAATCATCCATATCATCAAAAAGCCATTCAGGAGTTAAGCGAAAACTTTCATCTTCCCAATAAGGACCAAAATCTTTATACAAACCCGGAATACGTCTTTTCTTCTTTTTCTCCTCAATCTGAGTAAGTGTTGCCACAGGCTTTTTTGCACGTCCGTACAAAATCTGTACTTCTTCACCGTCCATAACCTGTTCCAAAACTGAGGAAAACTGCGCTTTAAATTCACCAACTGTCATTTGCTTCATAAATATAAAATAAGCGTAACTTGTCAAGTTGTCAAGTTAATTTTATAATCAACTCATTCATCGGGGGTTTTTAAGGGGGGCCGCTGAGCGGCCCCCCTTAGGAGAAAGGGTAGCGGAAAAAGAAATAGCGCCGTGGAAACCACGGCGCTATTTCTTTTGAAGCGAGGGAAAGGCTTTTCCCTCCTAAATATACATCTACTTAATTTTCGACCGCGAGTTTTTACGCTTTTTGCGAAGCAAAAATCGGCGCGCGCTTATGCGCCGAAGTAAAAACTCGTAAGTTAATTTAATTTTGCGTAAGCAAAATTAAATTAACGGTTTCATAGCTGTCATAGCCGGTTGCCTGACGGCAACCTAACGAGTTTCGTCCGTTTCACGGCCAAAACTCGACGCATTATCCACCTTAGATAAGTGGCTTCATAGCTGTCATATACGCACGCAATTTTCTTCCAACAACCTCGATTGGGTGTTCGCGAATCTCAGCGTTTACGGCAACAAGTTCTGCGTTGTTTACGCTGTTGTCCTTAACGTTCAAGCCCTTTCCGATAACTTCTGTTGTTACCTTTGGCATAAGGTCTTTTTCCATCATTGGAGCTGCAACGTTAGCGAACAGGTAGCATCCGTATTCAGCAGTATCAGAAATAACGCGGTTCATTTCGTAGAGGCGCTTTCTGTCGATGAGGTTTGCGATGAGTGGAACTTCATGGAGTGATTCGTAGTAAGCTGATTCAGGTTTGATTCCTGCATCAACCATTGTTTCGAATGCAAGTTCGCAGCCAGCTTTTACCATAGCAACCATCAAGATACCCTTATCGAAGTATTCCTGTTCGCTGATTTCAGCTGAAGATTCTTTCTGGCTTTCAAATGGAAGTTTTCCAGTTGCTTCACGCCATGCAAGAAGATTAGCGTCTTTGTTAGCCCAGTCTTTCATCATTGTGCTTGAGAATTCACCGCTGATGATGTCATCCATGTGCTTCTGATAAAGTGGAGCAAGCAAAGTCTTGATTTCTTTAGAAAGAGCGTTTGCCTTAATCTTAGCTGGGTTAGAAAGGCGGTCCATCATACCTGTGATTCCACCAAACTTAAGAGCTTCACAAATTACGTTCCAGCCGTGCATAAGGAACTTAGTTACCCATTCAGGATCCATTCCGTCAGCAACCATCTTGTTGTAACAACAGATTGTACCAGCCTGGAGCATACCGCAGAGGATTGTCTGTTCACCCATAAGGTCAGACTTAACTTCTGCAACGAAAGAAGATTCAAGAACACCAGCTTTGCTTCCGCCCATACCAACAGCAAGAGCCTTAGCCATAGCCCATCCCTTTCCTTCAGGATCGTTTTCAGGGTGAACGGCGATAAGATCAGGTACACCAAATCCGCGGGCAAATTCGTGATAAACTTCTGTACCAGGTCCTTTTGGAGCACACATGATAACTGTGATGTCCTTGCGGATCTGCATTCCTTCTTCGATCATATTGAATCCGTGGCTGTACCAGAGAGCTGCGCCTTTCTTCATCAATTTCTGAACTTCGTTAATAACAGGAGTGTGCTGCTTATCCGGAGTAAGGTTACCAACAAGGTCAGCAGTTGGAATCATTTCTGCATAAGTACCTACTTTGAATCCGTTTTCTGTAGCGTTTTTCCAAGACTGTCTTTTTTCTGTGATAGCAGATTCGCGGAGTGCGTAAGATACATCAAGACCACTGTCGCGAAGACACATACCCTGGTTCAAACCCTGAGCACCACAACCAACGATAACAATTTTCAATCCTTTAAGAGCCTTTACGCCGTCTGCAAACTCGTCCTTGCTCATAGAGCGGCAATGACCCAACTGAAGGCGTGCTTCACGCCATGGAATTGAATTAAAATAGTTGTTTCCCATTTTATAAAACCTCTTTTTTGGGGGCTACCTTCGCTTCGCTCAGGTCGGGTGTTCCGCGGTTCCGCTACGCTCATTCCTCCGTTCTGGTGGTTTCGACACGGTCGTCCGTTCGCACTGCGAACTACCTCCCTGCTCAACCACCGCCACTTCGGAACGCCTCTGGCGCCGCTCCATACCCTAGCCCTCTTTTATTTTCATGGTTTATTTTACCGTTAAATCATTGTTGCGTAAACTGAAATAATCGCAAGTTATTGTTGAATATTTGGAAACTTTGCAATTTTAACAAAAAGGTGCGATAATAACAGAATGAACGACGAAATTTTCACTTCAACCATAAAAACTTCCACATCAGTTATACCTTACGCGAAATTCGGGAACGGGGAAAAGCCGCTCGTTCTGCTTCCGGGCTTGTACACCAAAAGCCTGATTCCTCTTGCGCCAGCCGTAAAAAATCAGTACGCGCGATTTCTAAATGATTACACGATTTATTTTATAGATAGAACTCTTTCGCCACAAAAAGGCTACGATTTTCAAAACCTTGCCGACGACACAATTTTCGCCATCAAGGAACTAGGACTTAAAGACTGCTACACAATTGGGATTTCGGCAGGCGGATTTTTAGCTCAGCTTATCGCAGTAAAATCGCCTGAGTCGGTAAAAAAACTTGTTCTCGGCTCGACTTCGTGCATGGCAAACGGAAACTCAAAAGAACTTTTTACAAAATGGACGGAACTTTCGCGCCAAAACAAATTGCAGGAATTAGGCGAAAGTTTTGCCTCAAACGTTTACAGCCCTTCGTTCTACCAGAAATACAAAGAGCCGATTTTGAACGCCATGAGCGACACAACCAAAGCCGACCTCGAAACCTTTTCGATTTTCACAGAAGCGGCGATCAACTTTGACATTTCTTCGCTCATCGGAAAAATTACCTGCCCAGTATTAGCGCTCGGTGCGGACAACGACAAAGTCTTTGGAAAAGAAGGAAGCCTATTAATTGAAGAAAAGATAAACCTGGAAAAGTCGAACTGTTCCACCTTCATTTTTGAAAACGCAAGCCACGCCGTCTACGACGAAAACCCGAACTATCTTGAACACGTGGAAAAGTTCTTCAACTTGTAAAAAGCCGTCCGCGGTGGTTGAGTAGGGCAAGCCCGTATCGAAACCACCGCGTCGATTTTTCTATTCTACCGAATAAGTTTTTGTATTTTCGTTGAAGCTGAAGGTGTATGAGCCGTCAGCTGTGGCTTTGAAGGTAATGTTGCCGCCTTCAGATACGAGGGCGATTCCTTCACCACTGGTTGAACCTGCGCCCCAGTTAGTGTTCCAGTTTGTTGCGCTGGTTGCAAACTTGAAGTTGTAGGTTCCCGCGCTCAAAGTTAAGGTTACAGACCAAACGTAGCCGTCCTCTGTCCCGTGACCGGTCATTTCTGTGCCGCCCCAGCTGTTCATTGAACCTCGAATGTACATTGAACTGTACAAAGGCTGGTATTCGCTAACCGAATATGTCAAAGAAGTTTCGTTGAACGAAATCACGTAAAGTCCTGATTCGCTTACGGTAAAACTGATGTTAGCGTCAGTGCCAGTTTTCACTTTGTTTCCTGAATCCAGGCCCCAGTTTGTTTTTGTCCAGTCAGAGCCGTCTACCGCAAACTTGAACTCAGCAGTTCCTTCTTCAAGATAGGCCGTTGTGCTCCAGATGTAAGAGCCTGTTGAAATCTCGCCGGTCATCTGTGTTGAGCCCCAAGAGTTCATCGAGCCGCGGATGTACATTGTATCAGAATGTGTAAGGCCTGCGTAAGTTTCGCCTTCAGAATATGTTTCCGTGTCGTAGAGGTTTTCTTCGGAACTTGTTCCAAGCTTGTAAACTCGGAATGTGCATGGCGCGATATTTTTTACAGTAACAGAGTTTGAAGAGAACGCAAGTGAAGGAGCGTCCGTGTCGCCGATAATACAAGAACTTTCAGACACGCCAGAAACTGCATTTCCAGTGAAAGTTGCGCTTGCAATCGATGATGAAGAAAGGTTGTAAACGCAGAGGAAGTCTCCGTCCGTTCCCGAAATCACGTAGCCGATAGTTCCAGTTGTTCCTGCGGTCAGTTTTGTTACGCTTCCGTTTGCAAAAGTTTTTGCATGACTTTTTCTAAGTGAAAGCAAAAGTTTGTTCACTGAAAGCGGAGAAGTTTCGTCCGCCTCTTCAGCGGCCTCGAGCGACCAGTCGTAGTTTCCGCGGAGTCGAATATCGCCGCTCAATGAAAGCTCAGGCATACCGAGTTCGTTTCCATAATAGATGAAAGGAACTGTCGGGCGCAAAAGTGAAAGAGCGGTGGAAAGATTGATTTTCTTCCAATCCTGACCGAACGTTGTTCCAAAGCGACCAGCATATTCGTCGTGGTTTCCAAGGAAAACGCCGTAAGTACAAGAATCGTTATAGTTCGCTCTCAAAGTGCTACCCAAGGAATCCGTTCCATTTTCTGCCGAAGTGATACAAGGTCTACCTGCATCAAAATCGAAAACCATATTGAATTCGGCACCGTCTCCAAAATATTTGTTCAACGTGTTTCGGTTTCCTTCAACCCAAGCTTCACAAACCATGAACTTTGGACTTTCGTAAGTGTCCAAAACGTCCGCGCGAAGCTCTTTGAACCATTCGTGAGTTCCGCTTACATCTGTCTGGGCGCTTTCAGTTTCCATAAGATATCGAACCGCGTCGATTCTGAGTCCGTCGAAACCTTTATCAAGCCAGTATTTTACAACGTTCTTCATTTCTGCGCGAACTTCGGAATTGTTGTAGTTCAAATCTGGCATTCCGCTGTCGAACGCGCCGTAATAATACTGATTTCGTGTTGTATTTTTTACCCAGCGGGATTTTCCCGAATACATTGGATCCCAGCCCTTGTCGGTGTCGCTCCAAAGATACCAGTCGGTCTTTCCGTTTACCTTGTTAACTGAATCCTTGAACCACTGATGATTTTTTGAAGTATGATTCGGAACAAAATCGAAGATGATTTTGATTCCGCGGTCGTGACACGCTTCGATGAGGGAAGTCAAATCTGCTTCCGTTCCGAAATAACTGTTCACGGTGTAATAATCGGTGGTGTCGTAGCCGTGCATATTGTAAGTTTCGCTCTTTCCCTTTCCAGAACAATCGAAAATCGGACTGAGCCAGATTGCGTCGCAGCCCAAAGTGTCCTGAATATAAGAAAGCTTATTTTCAATTCCTTTAAAGTCGCCGCAGCCATCGCCGTCGGAATCTGCAAACGCTTTTACCCAAATATGATAGAAGGAACTTTCGCGCCACCAGGCATCGCTTATAGAATCGCTCTGGTTTTCTGTGCCGCTTTTCGTATACATCGTTTCATAGAAATCTCCATTCTTTAAGTTTTCGGGTAAATTATAGGATTTTTTCAAGAGGAAATTTCGAAAAATTAAAAAAATTGTTATAAAAAATCACTCCACAACTCGTTAACTTTCGAGCTTCGACTGAATCTCCTTACAAATCGAAACAATCGTTTCAAACTCGATGTCGTTGATTGCAACTTCAAGTTTCTGAACCAAAGGAAGCACCTCTTTTGGAGCGGACATAGACCGCAACGCTTCAAACTCATCTTCAACAAGAGGAAGGTCGCTTTTTTCAGAAGCGTAAATTATGTTTTCAATGTGAATTCCAAAGAGCTTTGCATTATCAACGCCCTTCTCCCCAGACTCGTCAAATTCAACCATGGCACGCAAATCCTTCATATAAGAAGTGTACAGCGCAATCATTGAAGTCGACCGTTCGTGAATATCTCTGCTGGTTCTCTTCATTTCGTCAGCGTCGCCTGCTTCAACGGCTTGTTGATACTTCTTTCCGAGGTCTTCAAGATTTTCAGCCTTCTTCGAAAGCTCCAGAGCACCGATAATTCGCGCCGCACTTTTAAGCGCATGAACGTGAATCGTAAAATTCTTTATATCTTCCTTTATCAAGCAATCGCCGAGCATGTTCGAATTTCGTTCGATAGATAAATAGAAAGTTTTTGCGGTTTTCAGATAATTTTCTATACCGCCAGAATTTTTGACCGCGTCGACGAGAGCGAGCCTGTTTTCATCCCAAGAAGGAAAGCCGCTCGGAATAAGACCGTCAAAGTCATCTTCAACACCGAATTTTTCAAGAAGGTTGAGAGGAAGCCACTCCGCCAAACAAGAAGCAAAATCCTTTCCCTGAACCGGCTTTGCAATAAAATCGTCAAATCCTTTTGAAAGGAACATTTCCCGGGCTCCGTTTATGGCATTGGCACTGAGGGCAACCACAATCCTGTGCTTCTTTGCTTTTGAAGCAGGTCCCGGCGCCCCGGCAGGGTCATTCCGGTCACTAATTCTCTCGCCGTTATCATTGCATTCACTGGCTTCCGTTTCCATCACCCGGATTTTTTCCAGAGTTTCAACCCCGTCCATTCCCGGCATCTGGTGATCCATAAAAATGATGTGGTAGTCGTTTTTCTGAATTAATTCCAGGGCTTCATAACCGCTTGTGGCAAGCTCCGGAACGACACCAAACTTTTTCAGAAGTCCCTGAGCAACCTGAAGGTTTACATCGCTGTCATCAACAACAAGAATTTTTGCCCTAGGCGCCTTGAACATTACGGTCTCAGATTTTTCCACAAACAGACTTGCAAACTCAGGGCGGTTCAAAAGTGAAACAACCGGAATTTCTGCAAGCTTTTGATTTTCCGGGCTGCGCTCCGCCGCGTCAAACAGCGCCTTGTATTTTTTTGAACAGCTTGTGGAATCCACAATTTTCTGCGGTAAATCGATATAGAAGCAGGAGCCTTTTCCGTATTCCGAGGTAACATATATGGAGCCGCCCATCAGCTTCATCAGGTTTTTAGAAATTGAAAGTCCCAGTCCCGTTCCGCCTTTGGTACGGTTCATTTTCATATCAACCTGCTGGAAAGCACCAAAAAGCCGGTTCAAATCCTCCTGGCGGATTCCAACCCCGGAATCAATCACGCTGATTCTAAGCCAGTCCAGTTCAGGTTCAGAATTTTCAGGCAAAAGCCGGTCATCCATTTCCTTCAGTTTTTCCACCCTGATTTTTACAAAGCCCTTTTCCGTAAATTTTGCTGAATTTCCCGCAAGATTTATCAAAATCTGCCTGATTCTCATATCGTCGCCGTGAAAAATGCAGGGCAGGTCTTCTTCAATTTCCAGAATCAGGTCAACGGGCTTATTTTTTAGCCGGACCAGGCACACATTGGAAATTTCGTTCAGCATTTTAACAAGGTCGTAATCCACAGGAATAATTTCCATTTTTCCGGACTCAATTTTTGAAAAATCCAGAATGTCGTTTATGATTCCAACCAGATTGATTCCGGAGGAACGTATCTGCTGAATCACGTTTTTTTCGCTGTCATTCAGGTTAAAGTCCAGGGCAAGCTCGCTCATTCCCACAATGGCATTCATCGGCGTACGGATTTCGTGGCTCATATTCGCCAGAAACTGGGATTTCAGCTGGTTTTCATGCTCCGCCTGCTCATGCAGCTTTATAATTTCAAGGGTTTTGTGAATGGAATCCTTCATCTGACTTGCCCGGACAAAGGAAACCGTATTGGTAATAAAAATAATAAAAATCGGGTACGGCGCGTAGGTATGATGTCCGGAAAAATGGGTCAAATGAGTAAAAAGCTCAAAGCCGATAAAAAGTGAAAGGGAAACCATAAGAACCAGCAGGGATTTCACGTAAAAAACACTGGAAACCAGCATCAGACAGATAAAGAACATTGTCAGGTTTTCACGGCCGCTGGAAATAGTTCCGGTAACCGCATCAAGGGTTCCGCAGATAAGAATAATCACGGAGTACAACGCCAGATTAAACTGGAAAATCCTGTACCGCTCCTCAATTTTTTTGTTTGCCCAGGCAGTAATTCCCACCAGAAGGACTGAAAAAAAAGCCATAACGCTGTTCAAAATCACGTAGGCCCACTGAACATTGGAATAGGTTGAATCCTTGTGAAGCGCATCGTAGATCAGAAGAAAAAGCTCGAATGCCGCAATTATGGTTACATAGCTGAACACACGGCGGCAGTCAACGGCCGTACATTCAAGCTTGTATTTTTTTTCTTCATCCTTGTTTTCAAAATGAAGGCAGAAGGGATTTTTCATAGTAACCTCGAATTTTCCATGTGAATTCTTCTTCCATTATACTACCAGAAAATTCTGCCGTCAAAAAAAGCAATTCTCAAAAACATTTAAATATGGTATGATGAACTTTCATAGGAGTTGAAAATGAAGAAAAGCATTGGAATTTTTATTGCCGCTCTGGCACTTGTATCTGCCGGCTGTTCAAAAAAAGCACAGGTAGAAATCAATTCAGCAGCAGATCTTGCTGGTAAAGTTGTAGGCTGCCAGGCTGGAACTACCGGAGAAATGTACGTTCAGGACGAATCCGGCGCAAAATCAATCAAATCTTTTAAGACTGGAATCGACGCTGCCCTCGCCCTCAAAAATGGTGCAATCGACGCAGTTGTTCTTGATGAACTTCCTGCAAAAGAAATCGTAAAAAGAAACCCAGACCTTACAATCGTAAACGACCAGTTTGCCGCTGAAGAATATGCAATCGCCGTAAAGAAGGGAAACTCAGAACTTCTTGACTCAGTAAACAAGACAATTGCAAAAATCAAGGCTGAAGGAACCTACGAAAAGCTCATCGAAGCATTCATGCCTGTTGACGGAAAAATCAACATTCCTGAAGTTGAACTCATCGACTCAAAGGAAGTTGTAAAAATGGGAACAAACGCAGCTTTCCCTCCATTTGAATATGTTGAAGGTTCAGAAGTTGTTGGTTTCGATGCAACAATGAGCCGCATGATTGCCCGCGACTATGGAAAGAAGCTTCAGATCATCGACATGAGCTTTGACGGTCTTATCGCTGCATTGCAGGCTGGTTCAATCGACTTCATCGCTGCCGGCATGACTGCAACAGACGAAAGAAGACAGAATGTTGATTTCTCTGAACCATATTACAAGACAAATCAGGTAATCGTAATCAGAAAATAAATGTTTTATCCGCGCCAAAACGCTGAAAAAAACAGACTGCAGATGCAGCTGGTGGCGCGGAAATTAAAAAGGTGTGAATATGTGGAACAGTTTTTACAACACAATGATTGCAAAAGGAAGATGGCTTCTTATTCCTCAGGGACTTGGAACTACACTTCTTATCGCCGTGTGCGCTGTACTCATTGGTTCAATTCTGGGCTGCATTTTCGCACTTTTTAAGATTTCAAAAAGCCGGGTTCTCAAGACAATTGCCGAAATTTACACAACTGTAATCCGCGGTGTTCCAATGGCAACCCAGCTTATGATTTTCTACTTTGTAGTTTTTTCCCCGATGGGAATGACAAACGCCGTTCTTGTTGCTATCATCGCCTTCGGAATTAACTCCGGTGCCTACTGTACGGAGATTTTCCGCGCCGGCATTCAGGGCGTAGACAAGGGTCAGAACGAAGCCGGCCGCTCACTGGGACTTTCCTGGTCACAGACCTTAATCAAAATCATTCTTCCCCAGGCCATAAGAACATCTCTACCTACCTACACCAGCGAATTCATCACACTTATCAAGGAAACCTCAGTTGCAAGTTTTATCGCCGTTGTTGATTTGCAGAAAGCCTGCGACAACATCCGCAACGCAACCTACAACGCCTGGATTCCGCTTTTATCCTGCGCAGTAATCTACCTGTGCCTTACACTGGGACTTACAAAGCTTTTTGCAAGACTGGAAAAACGCTTTATAAAGGCCGATAGATAGTTTTTTTGCCCGCATTTCGCTACCCTACCGCCAATTTTTTTACTCCTTCTGCTAATGCGGAAAGAGTGCTTGCAAGAATGTTTCGGCTTCAGAAAAAAAACTGGCTCCCGCTGAGAGCCAGTTTTGAATGAACTAATAAAACTTGAAATTTAAACTTACATCTTTTCTATAACGCTTACGCCGAGCACGTACATTCCCTTTGCGAGAACCTTTGCAACCAGGGCGGAAAGTGCAAGGCGGGATTCAAGAATGTTCTGGTCCGGTTCAGAAAGAACTGGATTTCTTTCGTAGAAGGCGTGATAGCTGGAAGCCAGATCGTACAGATATGTACAGATTCTGTGTGGCTCATATGCTTTGGCCGCCTGAAGAATCACCTGAGACAATGCCATACATTTTTTTGCAAGACGCATTTCATCATCGTTGGAAAGAAGGTGGAATACCGGCTTCTTTCCCTGTCCTTCACCCTTTGCAACCAGGGCGCGGCAGCGAACATAAGCATTCTGAATGTATGGAGCAGTATTTCCGTCAAAGGCAAGCATTCGTTCCCAGTTAAAAACGTAATCCTTGATTCGGTCGCAGGAAAGGTCTGCATACTTGATTGCACTGATACCGATATCGTGGCTGAGCTGCTTTAAACTTTCGCCGCTTGCTTCAGGATTTTTTGCAAGAATAATTTCCTTTGCACGCTCTTCTGCTTCATCCAGAAGGCTTGAAAGGGTAACGGTTTCACCGCTTCGTGTTTTAAAAGGCTTTCCGTCCTGTCCAAGAACCGAACCGAAGGAAACGTGTGTAAGCTCTACGCTGTCATCACAAAGCTGAACATCCCGGGCAGCCTGGAAAAGCATGGAAAAGTGCATTTTCTGGCGTGTATCCGTAACATACACGATTTTCTTTGCATTCAGAGTGTGAGCACGATACTCAAGGGCTGTAACATCGGTTGCGTCGTAGCCAAAACCACCGTCACTCTTCTTCAGGATAAGAGGTACCGGTTCCCCGTCCCGTCCCTGGAAGCCCGTCGGAAAAAGACAAACGGCACCGTTACTTATCTTTGCCTTTCCTTCCTCAAGAAGCTTGTCTGCAACTGCATTCAATTTGTCGTTGTAAAAGCTTTCGCCGCAGTAGTCGCCGTCATTCAAAAGAACGCCCATGCGCTGGTACATCCAGCCAAAATGCTTTTTAGATTCATCTGTCAGGGCCTTCCACAAATCGATGGATTCCTGGTCGCCGCTCTGGATTTTTACAACCCGCTGGTGGCTTCTTTCCGCAAAATCCGGGTCAGAATCGAATTTCACCTTTGATTCCTTGTAAAGCGCATTCAGGTCGCTGATTGTGTGTTCAGTCGAATCCTTCCAGCCGGTGTCGATAAGGTGTTCAATCAGCATTCCAAACTGAGTTCCCCAGTCACCGATATGGTTCTGGCGCAGAACATCGTAACCCAAAAGGTCGTACATTCGGACAATTGAGTCACCGATAATGGTTGAACGAAGGTGACCAACGTGCATTTCCTTTGCGATATTAGGTGAAGAATAGTCTACGATGATTTTTTCCCCTGCACCAACATTCGGAATGCCGAGTTTTTCATCGGAATCAGCTTCCTTGATTTTTGAACAGAGATAATCCTTTGAAATAAAAAAGTTAATGAAGCCCGGCTTTAAAACTTCCATTTTAGTAAGAAGGTTGCCCTCATTCCGTGAATCAAGAGCCGCCTGAATTGAAGCCTGAACAGCTCCGGCAATCTCCATAGGAGCCTTGTGAAGCAATTTTGAAAGTGAAAACGAAACATTCGACTGATAGTCGCCAAAATTTTCATTGTTCGTTTCAGTTACATATTCTTTTGAAGAGTCCAAATCCGTGCCGAAAGCAGCCTTTACTCCGGCAATTACGATTTCGTTTAAATCCTGAATAATTGTTTTCATAGCCTCATTGTAGCAAAAAATTACAAATTGGTACACACAGGGCCGGTCTTACAGAACTGATTGTCCTGGCGGAACGCAACTCTTGATTTTTCTTGCAAAATATTGAAAATGTCTTGAGCGGAGGCAAAATCATAGTATGAAAAAAACAAATGCAATGCGCATTCTTGACGCAAAAAAAATCAGCTACGAAGCAAAAGAATATGATGACGACGGCGAACACACACTGGAACTGGGAGCCGCAGCACGAACTGCAGAAAAACTGGGAGTTGACCCGAAAACGGTCTTTAAAACCATCGTTATGCGAACCGACACAAAGGAAATCTGCGTATTTTTGCAGAACGCCACCGGGGAAATCAATCCCAAAAAAGCAAGAAACGCCTGCGGTGCAAAGGAAGTTGCTTCCGTAAAGCCGGATGAACTTCTGGGGCTTACCGGCTATGTTCGCGGCGGCTGCTCTCCCCTGGGAATGAAGAAACAGTACCGCACCTTCATCGACCAGAGCGCCCTTGAAAACGAAAAAATCTGTATTTCCGCAGGAGTGCGTGGCCAGCAGCTGATTTTAGCCCCGGAAGACCTGGTAAAGGCAACCTCTGCAACAGTCTGCGATTTGAGTCTGGAATAAAGACAAATGACGGGTTTTATAAATTCAAATACAAAATTGGCTCTCAGCGGGAACCCTGTTTTGAAAAACGGCAGTACCGCTTCGCGGTGGCTGAATGTTTTTCAAAACAGGAACCCCGCTTACGCCAATTTGTGTTATTATTTGCAAACCCGGCATTCGCTCTTTAAGCTTACTCGGAGGGGAGAACCAGCTGGAACTCAGTCAGCTGGGATTCCGGGAGGCCGGCGCGTTTGCAGCGTTCAAGGCAGAGCTGGCTTAAATCTGTAAAAGGGTGCCCTTCAATTTCAATTTTTTCCGGCTTCTGAACCAGAATGCACCTTCGCTTTCCGCCGTCCCGCTGATTCAGCCTGTACACCGCTTCCATGGTGGTTCCACTTCCGGCAAAAAAATCTAAAACCGTAATATCGTCTTTCATTGCGGTAATACTTATCAGATGCTCGATGAGGCCCACCGGCTTTGGATTGTCAAAGGCGTTTTTTATTCCCAAAAGCTTATCCACGTAATTCTGGGCATCCCGAGTAGTACCGATGCGAAAACTGCCCGTAAGAGAGGAGCCGGTGCTGATTGTACCAGCGATTGCTGCTTCAGCGCCCGTTGTGCCATTACAATTTGCACCGTCGATAATATTTTTTGGAATTATCTTTGTTTTCTGGCCGTTAAAAACCTTGCTGCGGGGCACATTCGAGAATTCCGGAGCCGGCCCCCAGTAAATCTTGTTTTCCCGCAAAAGCTCGTCCATTTTTTCACGGCTGATAAGCCACTGTCTTTTCCAGTGCACGCCCGATGGAGAAACGATTTCAAAATAGTTCGGATGAGAAGGATTTGACCGTTTTTCAGAAAAACTGATGCTTCCGGAAAACCAGGGTCCCCGTTCATCATTATCAGGATTGACTGTAGCCCACTCTGTCTCCTGAAATTCGGCAAATTCCCCAAGCCGGCGTTTATTTTTTGCATAACAGAGGGTTGACTGTTCAAGGGTGCGGGAATGAGAATCCTTTTTTCCCTTTCCGCAGAGCCACATAAAATCGTTTACAAAATTTTCTTCTCCAAAAATCATATCGCACAGAAGCTTCAGATGATAAAGTTCATCGTTTCCGATTGCGATAAAAATGCAGCCCGTTTCCGAAAGCAGTTCTCTGGCAATGACAAGACGCCGCTTCATAAAACTGAGCCAGACTGAATGCCTGTCCTGGGCTGAATCTCCAGAAAAGGAATCATTGTAAACAAACTTTTTTCCCGTATTGTAGGGCGGATCAATGTAGATAAAATCAATTTTTTCAGAAAAATCCCGTTCCAGAAGGCGAAGAACCGGGTAATTGTCCCCGGAAATAAAATTGTAAAGAGAGGAAAACTCGCCGGTTTCCCCGTCCTTCTGCACCCGCTGAAGGAAACAGTCCTTCATATATTCATCACTGTCTGCCGGTTCAGGATAATCTGTCCATGAAATTGAAAACGCCATAGTTCATTTTACAATTTACTCAAAATCAAGGCAATTCAAAATAAAAATGTACAACTGAAGTTTTTGAGAGTATAATTGTACAAAGATGTTGCTTTATTATCAGATTGCGCTCGTTTCATCACTACTTCTCACCTGCCACTTTATTGCTAAATGGGGAAAAAATATTTCCGTCTACATTTCTCAGATTTTTCTTCTGATTCCATTTATCAATCTGTGCTACTTAAAATTTGCAGAGGCCTCTTCCATCAGGGAAGCGCTTCTGGCAAACGGCTTTCTGTACCTTCTGAATTTCTTCATTCAGTTTGTTTTCTTTCTATATATATTTTCTTTCTGCAAAATCAGGTTTAACCGTGTATTAGTATTTTCGTTTTTTTTCATTCTGATAGTTGCCCTGTATGTGATTGCATTTTCACCTCTAACTATCGGGCTTCTATACGAGTCCGTTGAACTGAAAATATTCCACGAAATTTCCTATCTGGAAAAGGTTTATGGCCCAGCCCACAAAGCATACTATCTGATGCTTTTTACATTTTTCTTGCTGGGACTTACAATCCTTCTTTTCAATCTGCGGAACAAGACCAATTCCCGAAAAAACACAACCATTCTTCTGCTTCTCTACATGATTGTAATTCTTTCCTTCCTGATTGGCCGCTTTTTGAACAAGGCCATTGATGTTCTGCCGATTACCTATAATCTTCTGCAGATTTGTCTTTTGCTGCTTGTGCGCCGCCTGTATCTGTACGATCTGGATTTAATCGTCAGCAGTTCGATTTCATACGGAAACGTAATCGGAATTGCCTGGTTTGATTTTTCCCACCATTTTCTGGGCTGTAACCAGCAGGCAATCAATTTTATTCCGGAGCTTTCCACCCTCTATGTTGATGAAAAGGTAAAAAATAGCTGCGAGCTTTTTGAAAAAATCAATGTGCTTTTAAGTGAATTTGAAACCACCGCAAAGCCAACTAAGCTTCTTCTGAAGGGCGAAAAACAGACCTTAAAAATCACCGCGGACTTTCTGATTTCAAATAAAGCTCCCCGGGGCTTCCAGCTCAGAATTGAAGACAACACCAAGGAACAGGAATACATTCACCTGATAAACAACTACAATCTGGACCTCGAAAAAGAAGTTAATCTGAAAACAGCCAGAATTCAGGATTTGCTTTCCGACTTTGTAATGGGAATGGCGGAAATGGTTCAGAACCGGGACAACAACACCGGCGGACACATTAAACGGACAAGTGAAGTTGTAAAGATCTTGACCTGCGAAATGCGTAAGGACAGCAAACTGGGACTTTCACCGAAATTTTACGACGACCTGATAAAAGCGGCTCCAATGCACGATCTTGGAAAAATTGCGGTTGATGATGCGATTCTAAGAAAACCTGGCAAGTTTACGGAAGAAGAGTTTTCCGTGATGAAAACCCATGCTGAAAAAGGTGCAGAAATCATCAGAAATATTCTGGGAGCCACTGACGACAAGGATTTTCTTAAGCTCACGGAAAATGTTGCCTTTTATCACCACGAACGCTTTGACGGTTCCGGCTACCCGAAGGGAATTTCCGGAGAACAGATTCCGCTGGAAGCGCGCATTATGGCCATCGCCGATGTTTACGACGCCCTTGTAAGCCGGCGCTGCTACAAGGAAGCTTTCAGCTTTGAAAAAGCCTGGTTCATCATTGAAGAGGGAATGGGAAGCCAGTTCGATCCAAAGCTGAATCCCTACTTTACCGCCTGCCGCCAGCAGATTGAAGACTACTACCGGTCATTACCGGAGTAAATGAATCCCAGGGGGCACCTGGCCATTATGCTACTTTTTCCTGTACTTCAAGGCGCGAAGTGCGTTCAGAACCGCAATCAGGGCTACTCCCGTGTCACCAAAAACGGCAAGCCACATATTTGCAATTCCGGCAGCGCCAAGCACCATAATCAGAATCTTTACCCCAAGACTGACAGCAATATTCTGCTTTACGATTGAAATCGTCTTTTTTGCGTTCAGAATAGCGCCGGCAATCAGGGCAGGTGAGTCGTTCATAATAACAACATCGGCGCTTTCAATTGCGGCATCCGTTCCGATGGCGCCCATGGCAATTCCCACATCAACCCGGGCAAGAACCGGAGCATCGTTAATTCCGTCACCGGCAAAGGCAACCGTTTCTCCGCCCATTATTTCTTCTACAATCCGAACCTTATCTTCCGGCAGAAGCTCTGCAAAATAGTCTGTAATTCCAAGCTCTTCTGCGGTCTTTTTTGCGGCCTCTTCTTTGTCGCCGGTAAGCATCGTGATTCTTTTTACGCCGCAGTTTTTAAGCTTCTGAACAGCCAGAGCAGAATCCTCTTTTGTAACATCGCTGATTACGATATGACCGCAATATTCTCCGTCGATTGCAACATGAACAACCGTTCCGCCGCCATCCTTTGTGCATTTTTCAAAGCCGGAAACGCCGTTATTCTGCATGAGCCGTTCATTGCCCGCAAGAACGGTTTTTCCGTCCAGATTTACCCTGATTCCCTGCCCGCTGATTTCCTGAGCATCGGAAATGTTTACAAGGGAACAGCATTCCTTCTTTCCCGGCGTTCCTTCCGAAGAAATACCTTCTGCGTGTGCTTTTTTGAGGGACTTTGAAACCGGATGATTTGAATAGGTTTCCGCATGAGCAGCCAGAGCTACAAGTTCATCCGCCTGAATTTTTCCCGGAACCGGATGAACGGACGTAACTTCAAAAACGCCTTTTGTAAGGGTGCCGGTTTTGTCAAAAACAACGGTGCGTACCTTTGAAAGTGAATCCAGGGCGGCACTTCCCTTTACCAGAATTCCCTGTTTTCCGCTTGCACCAATTCCTGCAAAAAATGTAAGGGGAACCGAAATCACGATTGCACAAGGACAGGAAACTACAAGGAAAATTAGGGCACGATTAATCCAGGTGGACCAGCCATAAATCAGGAACGTTTCAGGAAAGAAAAACTTCAATACCAGCGGAGGAAGAAGGGCCACCGCTACGGCAAGGGAACAGACAATAGGCGTGTAAACCTTTGCAAAACGGGTGATAAAGCGTTCAGCCTTTGTCTTTTTTGACGAAGACTCTTCCACCAGCTCAAGAATACGGGAAGCCGCTGAGTCTTCACTTTTCTTTTCGGCACGAAGCTGAATCACGGCATCCTTATTTACCGCCCCGCTGTATACCTGATTTCCTTCAAAAACCTCAAGAGGAACCGATTCACCGGTCAGAGCGGAATTATCCACAAAGGATTTTCCGGAAATTACGATGCCGTCCACAGGAATGCGTTCTCCCGGACGAACCACAAGAATATCACCGATTTGAACTTCTTCAGCCTTTACGGAAATCTCTTTTCCGTCCTTCAGAATAACCGCCTTATCCGGCCGGATTTCCATAAGGGATTTTATGGATTTTCGGGATTTATCAACGGCATAATCCTGGAACCATTCCCCAACCTGATAGAAAAGCATTACCGCAACAGCTTCAGGCATTTCACCGATAAAAATTGCTCCAAGAGAAGCAACAGTCATCAGAAACTGTTCATCAAAAACAGCGCCTTTTACAAGATTTTTGAGAGCCCCGATAACGACGCCCTTTCCAACAAGCAAAAAGGAAACAAAAAAGAAGACAATGCTCACAAGATGCAGAGTCTGATTAAGGCCCCCAAGCGAAGCAAGAACACCGTCCAGATTCTGAAGAGCCGGTGCTGAAGCCGGAAGCCAGCCCTGAAGAAGGGAAGAATTTACATGTTCAAAAACAAGGCCCAGTACAAAGAAGCAGAAGGCAACAAGGATTTTTTTGAGGGACATTTCCTCTTCTTCTTCGTCATCATGGCCGTGAGAGTGAGATTGCCCGTGGTCATGATCAGCATCGTGCTCATCGTGCCCGTGATGGTGGCAGTGACCGCAGCCGCAGTCAAGATCATCGCCAAAGTGGGAAGCAGTCTCGTGGTGGTCGTGCTCACAGCAGCAATCGTCATCATCGTGCCCGTGCCTGCCATGCTCATGGTGTTCGTGGTGGCAATGTTCGTGCTCAGTATTATGGGAGTGCCCGTGGTGCTCATCGTGCCCGTGCCTGCCAGTATGTTCGTGCTCACAGCAGCACTCTTCAAGTTTTTCTTCTATATCTTTATCACTCATAGTTCAACTCCTTGATATGTTCTGCACCAAGCTGCAGAATCTGCGAAACGTGTTCGTCGGCAAGCATGTAAATCAGGGACTTACCTTCCCTGCGATATTTTACAAGCCGGTTCGCCTTCAGGATTCTCAGCTGATGACTCACCGCAGACTGGGTCATCTGAAGAGCATCCGCAATATCGTTTACGGCCATTTCTTTTGAAAGAAGTGCGCAGAGAATTTTTACCCGGCTTGAATCACCAAAAATTTTATACAATTCGGCAAGGTCAAAAAGAATATCTTCATTCTGCATTGCTTCCTGAATTTCCATTAATGCCTCCTCAAATACAATATATGAGCATCTATTCATATATTAAGACTAAAGACGGGATTTGTCAATTAAGAGCTGAATTGATTCTGTAAATAAAAAAAATTGGCTCTCAGCGGAAACCCAGGTTTGAAAAACGGCAGTACCGCTTCGCGGTGGCTGAATGTTTTTCCTAACGGGTAGTCACGAGTCGCTCCACAAGTGCCAATGCAAGCATTGTCATTTGCTCCGCTTTGTCGTGCCTTCAAACCTGGAACCCCGCTTACGCCAATTTTTTTAATATTTTCAAAATCATAATTAATCTTATTCTAGCATTGAATACAAAATGCGATACAGTTCCGCTGCGTCTTCAGGAGGAAGGGAAATACAGCTTCCGATTTTTTCTGGAATTTCAACTGCTTTTTCTTTAAGAGCCTCACCTTCCTGAGTAATGGCGATTTTTACGATTCGTTCATCAGTTTTATCCCGGGTTCGGCACAGAAGCTTTTTCTTTTCCATGGATTTTAAAAGCGGCGAAAGAGTTCCGGTATCCAGAAAAAGTTTTTTTCCTATATCACCTACGGTAACTTCTTTTTCTTCCCACAGAACCATCAGAACGATGTACTGGGTATAAGTCAAATCCAGTTCTTTTAAAAAGGGAATATATTTTTTTAGAATT
The DNA here is from genome assembly GCA_946186185.1 of uncultured Treponema sp. Classification (GTDB taxonomy): domain Bacteria; phylum Spirochaetota; class Spirochaetia; order Treponematales; family Treponemataceae; genus Treponema_D. Next base: position 55,354 of record CAMHMJ010000015.1, read on the forward strand.
TCTCTGGAAACTGCATAAAGCGGAAAGCAAAGCTGATTTTCAAGCTTCAGACAATCAAATTTATCTTCCATAACAACCCCCTGAATATGAACCCGCGACAGAACATAAAATAGCGCCAGAGCATAAACCGGCGACAGATAATTTCAGGCTGATAACTTAGTCTAGTCGCTCATGTCGTTATCAAGCTGAAGGCCAAACTGGTAGTCCGGATAAAGTGCCGAAATATCCTGCTGAAAATTCTGCAGGCATTCATGACGGTTTTTACACTCAAAGGCGACTACAACATCCATTCGCACCAGTTTTGCTTCATTGTCTACATAAAAACCGTGAAGCTGCAGAATATCAGGATATTTTTTTGAAATCGTCTCAATTTCTTCCCTCATCTTTGCAACCTGGGAATTTTTAGAATTTACGGAATAAACACCAACCGCCGTAAGAACAACATTGTGGTTATTAAATACTTCGTTCTGAATTTTTCGGGTGATTCCGTCAATTTTTACGGCATCCCAGGAACCCGGAACCTCAATATGCACGGAACCCCAGTAGGTATTCGGTCCGTAATTATTCAAAATAAGGTCATAAGCCCCGCAAATTTCCGGATCAATCGAAGTGACAGTTTTCTTTATTTCTTTTGAAAGAGAAGATTCAATCCTCTCCCCAAGAATCTGGCTCACGGTTTCAAGAACGAGTTCAATACCGCTTTTTATAATAAGGCAGGAAATAAGAACACCGATGTAGGCCTCAAAAGATTTCCCAGTAATTATAAAAATCACAGCCGCTACCAGAGTGGAAGCAGAAACAATTGAATCCATAAGGGCATCCTGACCGGAAGCCACCAGAGAAGTAGAATTCACTTTTTTTCCGGTTCTTTTGACATAGAGCCCAAGAAAGATTTTTACAAAAACCGCAACAATAATAAGTGCCAGAGATACATAATTGTAATCCGGCGTTTTAGGTGTAATAATTTTTTTTACAGATTCGATAAATGAAGTTGTACCGGCATACAAAATAATAACGGAAATTATCAGGGCTGAAAGATATTCACTTCTGCCGTGGCCAAAAGGATGCTTTTTATCCGCCGGCTTTAACGCAAGTTTTGCACCGATTACAGTTATAATGGAAGAAAGCGCATCGCTCAAATTGTTCAGCGAGTCCAAAATTATGGCAATGGAGTTTGAAAAAAATCCGACAACTGCCTTTGTGACTGAAAGAAAAATATTTGTAATAATCCCGACAACGCTTGTGCGGACAATTACCTTTTCACGACTTAATTCCTTTGACATACTGCATACCCCAGAATTTACCCATTTATTTTTTTAGATTTCGTACATATTCTACCGCAGAAAGTCCTGCTACGCCACCCTCATAAACAGCCTTGCAAACCTGAAGAAGCCCGCCGTTCACATTTCCACAGGCAAAAATCCCCGGTGCACCGGTCTGCATCTTTTCATCGGTTTTTATGCTGTTTCCTTCAAGCTGAAGCCCCAGTTTTTTTGCAAAATCAGCGCCCCCGGCACTTCCCAGGGCAACAAATACACCGTCAACGGGAATAATATTGTCGGGCAAGCTTTTCTCGCCGTCAAACAGGACGCCGCCAGATGCAGCACCGGCCGACAACGCTCTGCCAGCCGCGCTTCCACAGGAAGAACCTTCACCATCAAACTGCACGCCGCAAACCCGCTCTTCACCGGATTCGTTCTTAGCAGAGCATATTTTTGAAATCTTTCTGGTATCAATCCGGATTTTTGAGACAGGTGAACCGGACTGCACCTGATTTTCCGAAGTTTCTTCACCGGAATCAGCGGGCTTCGACCCGTTACCGCCTGCCGAACAATAACCGCCTGCAGAAAGCTTTTCCTCTGACACCTTCGACCAGTTACCGCCTGCCGCCTCATACAAAGGGCGCAGTTCATCAGCATCCTTCCCGTCAGTCAAAATGGTCACACTGGAAGCCATGTTCGCTAAATGCATCGCTTCTTCCCAGGCGTAACGCTGATTTCCAATCACGCAAACCGCCTTCTTTCTGTAAAAAAATCCGTCACAGACTGCGCAGTAGGAAACGCCCTTCCCTTCCAGTTCCTTGATTCCAGGAATATCCGGGCTGAGGCGTTTATTTCCGGTGGCAATTATAACAGCGGAAGCCGTAAACTCGACAGAAGTAATTCCTTCTGAAGCGCCAGCCGCGTCGATTTCCGCACTGCCAGAGCTGGTTTCTGCTGTGCTAACTTCCACACCTCCTCTCAGGCTGGTATTCCCACCAGCCGTCACGCTGTAAAAATCTCCTCCATACTGAATGTTCGTAACTTCAGCGTCAATGACCTGAACGCCAAGATTTTTTGCCTGCTGAATGCCCGACCGGTAAAGTTCCTGCCCGGTAATACCGTTTTCAAAACCGTAATAATTTTCAATCTGGTGCGCTTTTTCAAGCTGGCTTTCACCGTGGTAAAGAACCAGCACTTTCAGGTTTGCCCGCTTAGCATAAAGAGAAGCAGAAATCCCCGCAGGACCTGCGCCAATTATAATCACATCAAATTTTGAATCCATCGAAACGCCTCCATTACTGTTATACCCGGGCAGAACCACACAGATTATTCTGCAACTGCCGGCATTCATTTTCTTCGAAAATCCGGCCTTCCATTTTTAACAGATTATCCTACAGCAGTTCCGCAACTTTCTCATCTATTTTAGCAGGCTCAACCGTACTTTCAAAACGTTCTTTTACATTTCCATCCCGGTCAACAAGAAATTTCGTAAAATTCCACTTGATATCCGGATTGTTCTTGTAGTCCGGATCCATCTTTGCTGCCACAGCCTTCATCACGGCGCCCTTGAGTCCGGTAAATCCTTCAAAACCCTTCTGGGCCTTCAAAAACGCAAAAAGCTCCGTCTGATTCTGACCGTTCACTTCAATTTTCTTAAACTGGTCAAAAGTTGTGTGATATTTCATCGTGCAAAATTCGTGAATTTCCTCGTCTTCCCCAGGAGCCTGATGCCCGAACTGATCGCAGGGAAAATCCAGAATCTCAAAGCCTTTTTCGTGATACTTCTGGTACAATTCTTCAAGGCCCTTATACTGCGGTGTAAAACCACAGCCAGTGGCAGTGTTCACAATCAAAAGCACCTTTCCCTTAAATTCCGACATTGAAACCTCAGTTCCGTCCCGCTTTGTTACCTTAAAATCATAAATTGACATAATTACCTCCGTCTAACCTTTATTTGACTCAATTGTATTTGATACAATATATTTTGTCAACTGTTTTCTTTAATTTAAACTGTCAGCATCTTCATTCGTTAAACAAAAACGGCAGCCACCTTTGTTAGCCGTCATCCAGCCAGACTGAAAGCAGGGAACTCTGCACGGATAACCCCCGAAAAAAATAAGGAAAGGCTACAGAACTTCGGTTACCCGGACGCCAAAGGATTCATCGATTACCACAACTTCGCCCCGGGCAAAAACACGACCGGTCTTTTTGTCCATAAGGTCTACGGGCTCGCCGGCCAGTTTATCCAGCTCAATTATAGTTCCTTCTTCAAGCTTTGCCCCTTCCGGCATATTGAACTGACCAAGACTGACCTGAGAATTTCCCGGTTCTACATTCAGCGAAAAATCGTTTTCCTTTTTTGCGTTGCTCATGATAATACCTCTCTTGATTAAAACTCCCCTTACAAACGGATACGGCAGACAGACATTCATCATGCCCTCTTCGTCGCCAATCTTGCATTCAATGGTTATAAGCATAACCATTTCCCCGGGAGAAACTACCTGCATGAACTGAGGATTGGTTTCAAGATGCAGCTTTTTTGCCTTTCCCAGAGGATTTTTTTTGTTTTTAATCTGAGCGTCATTTTCCGGCTTTCCGGGAGCAGACATAAAGCCCGGCATATACAGAACATTTTGCTGCTTTCTGTGCACTTCATTGAAGCTTTTTCTGATTTCCTTATAAAGCGGGCGGAAAACAAATTCCTTCATAAAAAGGAGCTCAGAATCTGTAAAGTCATGAATAATTTTGCTCTTAAAAGCGTAGCGGATTATATTGCAAATTTCATTCTGCTGGTCTTCCGGCAAATCAGAAATCTCATCGCATAGAAGTGGCGTCACATAGTCGAGTTTTTCTACATACTGAGCAAACAAAAATTCGTTCGTTATGGCAGGGGCTATTTCGATTACTGCCTTTTCACCATGCCAGTCAGTCGAACACATACAGGTTGGAGTTGGAATACTGCGGACAAACTCCTCAAAGGTAAGCTGGTCCACACTTGCAACATGAAAGTGAATCAGGCTGCGCATTTTTGCGGAAAAATAAGTGGTAAGAACACGGCAAACATCCTCAAAAACATCCGACATCTGCCGTATCTGCTCTCTTGAAAATCTATCCGGCCGCTTAAAATCATAGATTTTAATTTTCCGTTCGTCTTTTATCGATTTAAATTTTTCGTCATCAGGGGCACTGCTGCCACCTGAAATAGCACCCAGAAGCTGGTCAATTTCATCCTGACTAAGTACTTCACTGCTTTTATTCTTAGCCATAAATCACCTCCATATCTGCAATACTCATCTTTTAATTATAGCGCTGTATTCAGATTTGTAAAAATATTCTTTCTCAAAAATTCTTTCTATAAAAAATATAAAAATTTTGCTTTTTTAGAAAAACCGTTCCACAATGGTTTCACAATTGTAAGAAAGTTTTAGAGTTATCAGCATATTGTAACCGAGGTTTTTATGAAAATTAAATCGAAACTTGTCTTCAGCTATAGTGCAATTGCATTGTTTACTACAATTCTGGTCAGTGTGCCTGTTCTTAAGACACAAAGTGCTTCCATGAAAAAGAGCATGGAAGAAAACGCAAAAACAATTCTTTCTTCAAGCCGAGATTCAATTCTTTCTGTTCTGGATAAACCGGCAACAATCATCAAAAGTACAGTTCCGTATACAAAAACACCGGATTATAACATGGATCAGGCAATTGCGGATTTTGACTCAGTAATCAAGGACAATCCGACTTATCTCTGCCTTTACTGGACTGACCCGGTTCCAATGAACAAGGGCGGAAAATTTTATTCCAGTGACGAGTGGGTTCCGGACGATGACTACGATAAGCCTTCCCGCGACTGGTATGTGGCAGCGGCAAACTCAAATGATGTTGCCGTTTGTGCTCCGTATACCGATATGACAACGGGCCAGCTGGTTACTTCAATTTCCTATGCGGTTCGTGAAAATGGAGAAATTACCGGCGTTCTTGCAATGGACATCACTCTGGACAAGCTGAATGAACTTGTAAAAGCTGTCCGCCTTTCTGAACGGGGACATTCCTTCCTTAATCGACCAGAAGGGAAATTATCTTACCAACGACGACTTTAACAAGGTTTTGAACAAAACGATTTTTGAAGACTTTCCGGGGCTTTCAAGTCACAGGGCAAGCATTTTAACCGGTTCTTACATTAATACACACGCAAACGGCGGTTACTATGTGGCTTCAACAAAAATCAACGATGAAACCGGCTGGTTCCTGATTACAATCGGTAAGAGTTCCGAGCTCTTTAAGGATATCTATAAAAACCTGATTATTTCGATTATCATTGGTTTGATTACTGTTGTAGTTTCTGGTCTGATATCAATTGTGATTGCCCACCGCATGACCACACCGATTCACAATGTAGACAAGGCCATAAACAATATTGCATCTGGAAATGCCGACCTTACCCAGCGAATTCAGGCTATTTCCCACGATGAAGTTGGAAGCCTTGTAAACGGCTTTAATAACTTTATCAAAAAGCTTCAGAACATCATTTCTGAAATTCAGGGCTCTGAGTCTGATTTGAACGAGGTTGAACGGGAGCTTATCGAAAGCGTTCAGGATGCTTCGGCTTCAATTACTGAAATTCTTTCAAATATCGACAGCGTTGGAAATCAGGTTTCTTCTCAGGTAAATGCGGTTTCCCAGACTTCTGCTGCCGTTGCCCAGATTGCGGAAAATATCAACAGTCTTGAATCAATGATTGAAAAACAGGCTTCCGGAGTTGCAAGTGCAAGTTCTGCCGTTGAACAGATGATTGGAAACATCGATTCCGTTAATTCTTCGGTTGAAAAAATGGCCCGTTCCTTCTCGAACCTGGAAAGCACTTCCCGCACCGGAATTGAACAGCAGCATTTTGTTGACCAGCAGATTTCTGAGGTTGCAACCCAGTCCCAGTCACTTCAGGATGCAAACCTGGCAATTGCAAATATCGCTGAACAGACCAACCTTCTTGCAATGAACGCCGCAATCGAAGCGGCTCACGCTGGTGAAGCAGGAAAGGGCTTTGCCGTAGTAGCAGATGAAATCCGAAAGCTTCCAGAGACCTCTTCTGAACAGTCCAAGCGAATTGGAACAGAACTTTCCAGCATCGTAGAAACCATTGCACAGGTTGTTGAAGCTTCTGCAAAAAGTTCGGAAAGCTTCAGTCAGGTTTCAACCCTCATCGAAGACACCGATGAGCTTGTACATCAGATTCGTTCTGCAATGGAAGAACAGAATACCGGTTCAAAACAGATTCTGGATTCCGTTCGAATTATGAACGACAGTACAACGGAAGTTAGAACTGCTTCCCACGAAATGAAGCAGGGAAATGAAATGATTCTTAAGGAAATACATAACCTTCAGGACACAACTCTGGTTATCAAGGAAAGTATGACTGAGATGTCTGCCGGTGCACAAAGCATGAATAAGACCAGCTCGCAGCTTTCTGAAATCTCATCAAAGGTTCACATTTCTATTCAGAAAATTGGAGAAGAAATCAACCAGTTTAAGGTTTAAAAAAAAATCTTACAAGTTGAATACCATGGTTATATAAATATAAATCAAAATTGGCTACCGGTCGCGCCAATTTTGATTTTTATTCTAATATGTTATTCAACTTCTAATTTTTTCTACAGTTTTTGCAGGTACCATAAAGAACTGTTCGGAAGGGGTTTAATTCGAAGCCGTGTTCTTTAAAAAGGTGGGTTGTAATTTCTGATAATTCTTCGCATTCAAGATGAAAAAGGGTGCCGCATGACTCGCACTTAAGATGAAAATGCTGCTCGTCGGTCTGGCAGGTGCCGCCTATATATTCAAAACATGCAGCGGAATGTTCGTCCACAAAATATTTAAGGATTTTTCCTTCTGCTACGAGTTTTTCAAGCTGGCGATAGATTGTAGCTGTACCAAGAGCGATATTCTGCTCTTCAAAATGTTTTTTAACATCTTCTGCCGTAAAATGTTTTCCGCAAGTGCCTTCAAGATAACTGATTAGAAGTTCCTGCTGTCTGGTTCGATATGCAGCTTTTATCATAACGCCATTTTATCAAACTTAAAGAAAACTTTATATAGCCTTGTCTTTTGAGTAAAAAAAATTATATCTCCAAAACTGGCTCTCAGCGGGAACTCTGCGTGAAAAACGGCAGTACCGCTTCGCGGTGGCTGAGTGTTTTTCACGCAGAAACCCCGCTTACGCCAGTTTTGAATATGTATCAATCAATTCAAAATTATGGCTATATAAATTTTCTTATAAATAAGAAATATAAGTTTTAGATCTTGAACTGGTCGATCTGGGCGCCGATTTTGTCGATTGAGCCCTGAATCTTTTCTGCAACTCCGTTTAAGGCAACGCCGGTTTCGTTGATTTTTCTGGCACCTGCTGACATCTGGCTCATGCTGTCCTTCATTACAAGGGCTGAGTTCTGCAGGTTCTTCATTTCAACCAGGATTGCCTTATTTCCTTCTGCCATTTCGATGCTGGCATTACGAACTTCAACGGTGCTGTTGTTCATAGACTGAAGGGCTTCGCTGATCTGCTTAGAACCTTCGTTCTGCTCTTCCATTGCAGACTTAATCATGATTACAAGTTCGTCGGTAGACTGAAGCTGACCGCTTACTGCTTCAAAGGCGCGGCTGGATTCACTGGAAGCTGTAACTACGCCCATGATTGATTCGGAAATATTGCTGAGCTGTTCACCGATTGTCTTTGACTGAATAGTTGATGTTTCTGAAAGCTTACGGATTTCATCTGCAACAACCGCAAAGCCCTTACCTGCATCTCCCGCATGAGCAGCCTCAATAGCAGCGTTCATAGCAAGAAGGTTTGTCTGTTCGGCAATGGCAGAAATAGCGGCGTTGGCTTCCTGAAGCATAGAAGACTGCTGTTCAATCTGCTGAATTCGTTCGTTAACATCCTGCTGCTTTGAGAATCCGTGCTGAGCATTCTCTTTAAGGGAATTGAAGGAGCTTGCCATCTTATCAACTGAACTGTTTACGGACTGAATGTTTCCAATCATTTCTTCAACTGCAGCAGATGCCTGAGCAACTCCTGAACTCTGGTTTTCAATCATTCGCTCAAGAGATTCGATATTGGAAGCGATTTCGTTTACGGCACCAGCGGTTTCTTCAACTCCGGCTGCCTGAGAATTAATCTGATTTCCAACTTCTTCTATATTAGAAATAATCTGTGTGATTGCGCTTGAAGTATCCTGAGTACTTGCACTCATGTCTTCACCGGCTTCGCTCAATTCGGACTTGGAATCTTTTACATCCTTGATGATTTCCTGAAGCTTTGCGGCAAACATATTGAAGCCCTGAACAACCTGTCCAATTTCATTGTTTGTCTTTACTTCAATACGCTTTGTTAAGTCGGCGTTACCAGTTGCAATTCCCTGGATGGTGTCTTTTACGATATTAAGCGGCTTGATTGTAAAGTAGAGCAGAAGTCCGCCTACAAGGATTGAGAAAATTACGACGATTGTACCGAATACAATCATCTGGGTTCTGATTTTTACGATCAATTTATAAATCTCAGCCTGTGGAATTGTAAGGGCAAGTCCCCAGGTTGTTCCCTTTACTCCGCCGTAAACGATGAAATCTGTTCCTCCGTCAGGGCTCTTTATCCAGGCAGTTCCTTCACCACCGGAAACCATGGAACGGGCAACATCAGACATTGCTTCAAAACCGGCAGAAAGGCCAGTAATAAAGTTTTTCTGCATAACAAATTCTGAATGAGGGTGACACATTACAGTTCCGTCGGAAGCAAGCATCCAGGCATAACCGGCGTCTCCAATTCTGATTTGTGAGAATTCTTCAACCAAATCTTCAACATCTACAACACCCGCAAGCATTGCAATATTTTTTCCGTTACGCTTGATGGCCCGTGTAATGTGAACTACAGCTTTTCCAGTTGTTTTTGAAATTACCGGGTCATCAACAAAGAAGTCCTTTCCTTCATGCATGATTGCCCGGAAATAACTTCGGTTTGAAATTTCAGTTCTGGAACCGATATCGTTGTACGAAAGACCGTCAGGACCGGCAAGCATAATATAATCAAAGTTTTCCGAACGGTCACTTTCATGAGCCTGAAGCCAGGCAGCCATTTCAGGAAGAGTTCCTGTTTTCATTACGTCGGCATTTACATAATAATCAAGCTGAACGCCATAACCCCAGACATCATTTTCCATAGCGAGGGAATAAGCACGCAGAACCTCTGTGAAATGCGCGGCATCTTCTTCAACAATATCTATACGAGCACTCCGTGCAACAACAACCGTCTCTAAAAAGTTGAATGCAGCAATTGTTCCGCCAATGCTCAAAATAAGGAGTAGAAGCATACTTGTCTTTTTAACTTTTTTTGCTGTTTCTGAATTAATTTGACTCATAAAATCTAACCTCACTGTATTTCAGATCGAATAACTAATTATAAACCTGAAAATATGAGCGGTCAAATTTATCGTGACAAAACAAGGAATACAAAACAAGGAATACACAAACAGATAACAGAAGATAATGAGAGATAATGGGAGCGGCGAATGAAGATTACAAGTGAAATTTGCGGGAGCAGCAAGAAACTGGTTTTACAATAAGTAAATACCGCTGTCCGGTTTTCACTTAGTCCAGGAGCTCTTCTATTTTGTCTAAAATCAGCCTGTCGGCCGGAAGCCAGTCCACCGAGCGGAGTGTTTCCTTTGAAAGCCAGCGTGCTGCCTCGTGCTCCAGTAATTGCAGGTCGCCGGAAACAATGGTGCACAAAATGCAGTGCATTGTAAGGTGAAAGGCCGGGTAGTCGTATTCGATTGTGTCCAGGATTCTTTCTGTGCGGATTTCAGTTGCAAGCTCTTCCCGGATTTCCCTAACAATGCATTGTTCTGGCGATTCTCCCGGCTCAAGCTTTCCTCCAGGAATTTCCCAGCCGTCTTTAAGTTCACCATAGCCGCGCTGAGTTGCAAAGATTTCTTTTTTCCCGGTTGTGGGGTTTGTGCGGAGGATGATGGCTCCACTGACGAGGATTTGTTTCATATTATGCAGACTCCAAATAATTATACAAATTTTGCGGAACAGGATTTTCCATGTCAAACTGAATGTTTACAACAGAAACATTAGTTCCGTCTCTATCTTTCATAGTTGTGTCTTCAAAAGAATTATATTTCATTTTGCCCATATAATAAAAGTCTGATCCTTCACCGTCATTCTTTTTTACAAAGAGCATTATCTTAATATTATTCTGAGGCTGAGCAATTAAGGCTGCAACTTCATCAGATTTAGAATTTCTTCGGCTCCGGCTCATCCAGCTAAAGCGGGTATTGTCAATAAAAACATCGTCATATTTTGTCGTTTCTGAAATGTCAGAAGATTTTTCGTAAGTTACAAATATCGGACAGGTATATTCTGCAGTTGAAGTTTCGGTTTTATACCCATAAATTGTTGAGGAACAGTCGAATTTCCAGTTTAGAAGTCGGCATACATCTTTTCGAGTATATTTTTCATACAGAACCATATTGTCATTACCAATATCTTTTGAATAATGTTTTGTCCATGTAAAAATCCCATAATCAATAACATCTAGGATTGCTTTTTTCAATTTTGAATTACCTAATAATTTTGAAAAATCATTTGAGATGGAATATTTATTTCCGTCATATATTACGTAATCAAAATTTGAATAGATACGCTTTTTGGGGCCACCTTTTACTTCAGCTTTCACATAAAAATATCCATTTAATATATTCAAACAACTCTGCAAATCATTTTCGGTAATTAATATTTTATTTTGTTGTAGTTTATTTTTATATTCAACTAAATCTATGGTTGAATTATTAATTATTTCCTTTAACAAAAGAATTTCATGTAATCGAATTCCATTTGATAATTCTTTAGAAATAAATGTAAGGCATTTCATTTCTTCAGAATTAAAATCATTGGTTAAATTTTCCATTTTACAAACAAATTCATAATATGTTTGATCAAACGTAAAATCCATACCTTCAGATTTTTTTACATATTTAAACATTATATTTTTAGGATCCATAGAATTATTATTAACAAAATCCATCATTGAAGGAATTCTTCCTAGTTTCTTTTTTAAGAATTCATATTCCTTTCTTCTCAACGCTACACTTGTAAATGAAGACTTATTAATGGCTTCATATATTTTTTGACGTGAAATTTCATTTATTTGAATAGTACTAGTGCCAGGAATACTAGCAGAACCGCTGGAGAGAGCTCTTCTAAGATTATCTTTGTTGTAAGAATTATCTCCATAAAGAGCAATCGGAATAAAGAAATTGTTTTCGTAGTTTCCTATAAAATCTATTACAGAAACATAGGTTTTGCCATTTGATTTGCGTAAGCCGCGGCCAAGCTGCTGGACAAAGATGATTGCTGACTGTGTCGGTCTAAGCATTACAACCTGATTAACAGAAGGAATATCAACCCCTTCATTAAATATATCAACGCTGATTATATATTGAAGAGGATTTTCATCAGACTCTAACTCCTGAATAACGCGTTCTCGTTCTGCATCAGAATTGTCGCCGGTTAGATATTTGGTGAAGTAACCGTCTTTATTGAGCTTTTGTGAAAGTTCTTTTGCTTCTTCTACGCGACTGCAGAATATCAATCCTTTAACCGGATAGTCAAAGTTTCTGTAAAGATTAATTGAGCGTTCGATGTGTTTAATTCGTTCATCACAGACTAATTTTGAAAAATCTGATTTATCATCAATAAATTCTCCGTTTACAGTTAAATCAGAAAGTCCATAATAATGGAAAGGACAGAGCAAATCTTCTTCCATTGCTTTTTGAAGGCGGATTTCGTATGCGATGTTATTGTGGAACATTGCAAAAATGTCAAAGCGGTCTGTTCATTCCGGGGTTGCGGTTAATCCCAGAAGGAATTTTGGGGTAAAATAATCGATAACTTTTTTGTAACTTTCGGAACCTGCGTGATGAACTTCGTCTACAATGATGTAATCAAATTCGTCTTTTTTGAAAAGTTTTAAGGTATCTTCTTTTGCCAGAGTAAATACTGACGCGAATAGATAATCGGCGGATAAGTCTTTTTGCGAGCCGTTTAAGAAACCTGTTTTAATATCTGGAAGAACATTCTTAAAGCTCTTTTCTGATTTATCAAGAATCATGTCGCGGTGAGCAACGTATAGAACTTTTTTTGGCTTCACCTGTTTTACGTCAAAAATTGAAAGAAAGGTTTTACCAGTTCCGGTTGCCGCGATTAAAAGAGCTCGGTTTTGTTTATGTTCCCGTAGATTGTGAAGGGCGACCATGGCTTCTTCCTGCATGGAATTTGGTACGATTTCGGTTTGTTCTTCTTCATCATTGAAAAAGATATCGGGGCGTTGTAACCGAGTTTGCTCCGCAAACATCGCAGGGGTGTCCCCGCTGGAAGGGGTAGCGAGCAACGAAGTGTGAGCGAGGGGAAGTCCTTCCCCTCCTTTTTGCTTTTTTAATTCTTTAATCTGCTTATTTACAAGTTTAAGAGCGAGACGCTTTTTATCGTATTTTGATTCGTACTGTGATAGCCAGTTTTCATCAACTCTATCTGAGTCTGACCAGACCTGTTCAAATTCTTCGCGCACGGTATATACAATTTGTCCGTCAGTGCAAGAAAGAAATTTTACGCTCCATTCTTGATTCATTGTAAGGGCAGAGGCTGTAAGATTTGCACTTCCGATAATCATAGAATAATAATTACTCTGTCTGAAAATATATCCTTTTGGATGAAATCCGCCTTTTGTATAGGCGCGAACTTCTATATTAGGAAATTGCAATAATTCGCGGAGAGCTGATGGTTGAGTGAAATTTAGATAATTTGTTGTAAGAATTCTGCCTTTGACAGCTTTTTCGGGATATTTCTGACTGTACTGAGAAAGTTCGTCTAGAGTTTGTTTTATCGCTGCAAGTCCGTCGTTATTTATAAAAGCAACTGAAAAATCAAAGGCTTCGCAGGAACTAAGTTCTTCTTCGAGAGAAGAAAGTATTTTCTTTTCTTTATGGTAATTGTTTACTAAAAGAGTAGGCGTTAATTCGTTAATTGAATGATGAGTTTTAGAAATAAAACCCGTCTGTAAGCTTTGTAGAAGTTGTTCTGAATCAAGATTGCGCATACTTGCAGCTTACCAGGAATTTATAGATTGGACCAGATCTTGAACTGAAAAGAATGTTTTTTTGTTTTAAAAAGAAAAGTCGAAACACTCTAATGGAAAGAATAAGTAAAATTGCAATATTTTCTATTGACAAAAAGTAAAAAGTGCTATACTATACGCAAGAATACGACGCGGGGTAGAGCAGTTGGCAGCTCGTCGGGCTCATAACCCGGAGGCCGCAGGTTCGAGTCCTGCCCCCGCTATACTGCTAAGTCTATATGTTATATAGAGTTAGCGCTACTACCAATCCCAATTAGTAAGGCTTGGCGTAGAAAACATACTGATTTTATGCAACGGTTTTATGCAACCGCTGTAAAAGGTCTTAAGTGAGGTTTTCTATGGCTAAGCCTTTTACTTTTTCTACCAAACGAGCTGGTGGAAACATCTACGTTCAATTCGCCCTTCCTGACGGAGGACGAACCTTCCAAAAAAGCACTGGAACTTCCAATCGAAAAGAAGCAGAAAAGATTGCAATGGAATGGCTTGTAAACGGCAATATTCCTGAACGAATCAACAGTGCAAAACCATCCGAAAGCAAGTTGAATATGGACAAGCTTGCTTTATTCAACAATCTAAAAACTTATGATTTTGAAGAAGAAGATATCTGCAAAATCATCAAGATTCTTAAGGACAGAAAAATCATCATCTCTGCTATCCGTCCAAAAACAAAAGAAAGCATCCTGATTGATGATATTCTTGAAACCTTCTGGAACTACGAAGAATCCCCTTATGTAAAATCAATGGCTGCAGAAACAGGAAAAATCATTTCCATGTCTTACTGCAAAACCTGCGAAAGCCGGGTCCGCCTTTACTGGCTCCCTGCCCTCAAAGGAAAGTACATTGGAGAAATCACAAAGGATGATTTGAAATCTGTTCTGGCAGAAAAAAGAATTCAGAGTCTTGCTCCAAAGACAATTAACGGAATTATTGATTCAATCACAATCCCTCTTAAATGGGCCTTCAATGAAGGATACACCGAAAACATCTGTTATGAAGGTCTTCGTAGAAAGACTACAAAATCTCAGGAAAGACATATTCTGACAATGGATGAAGCAGAGAATCTTTTCCACGGCGACTACTGGGATAATGATGCAGCAAGAGTTGCAAACAGAGTTGCTATGCACACAGGCATGCGTGCCGGAGAAATTGCGGCCCTTCGCGTAAAAGATATTCAGCCGGACGGCATCCACGTCGGAAGTTCCTGGTGTAAATACATGGGATTGAAAAGCTGTAAGAATGGCGAAGAACGAGATATTCCAATTCCTATTTCTGATGAACTTAGAGAAGAGCTTATGATTCAGGCACAGATGAATCCGTATTTTGATGGTGATGAAAGTTTCATCTTCTTTGGTATGGATCCGACAAAACCTGCATGTTCAAAACAGTGGAATAAATATCTTAAAAGAGCTTTGACTCTTATGAAATATCCAAATCCAAAAGAAATCTGCTTCCATTCCTGGAGACACTTCTTCTGTTCTCGTATGCTTGATGTTATTCCGGATAAGCGTGTTGTAATGGCATTAAGCGGTCACAAAACAACTGCAATGCTGGACCATTACGGAAAGCACCTTGAGCAGGAAAAGACACTGGCAATCGCAAAGGAAGCCATCAAGGAAGTTTTCAAAAATGAAAGCACAAATGAACCTGTAGAAATCAAGAATTTCAAAATGGTTGCAAACATGTAGATTTATGGAGATTTAGATATGAGATTATTTGGAAATACGACAAAAAAGGCTAACGATAAAGACAATGCAAAAATTAAGATGGTAGAAGTTTCACAGCTTCGTTTTGACAGGGACTTCAAGAATGTATTCCAGCAGGAAAATGATAAGGTTGCTGAAATTGCAAATGATATGCGGACAAATGGATTTGATAAGTCCAGGCCGATTATCGTAACTGAGGCTTATATTATTGTCGATGGACATTCGCGTTTTATGGCGGCAAAGAAAGCGGGACTCGAAAAGGTTCCTGTAATCATCAAGAAGTTTGATAGCCGTGATGAAACTATTGAGTATGAGTATAAGATGCAGTTGAACTCGCGACGATTGACTGACGGCGAATATTTTGCTGCCTTCTTAAAGCTCGATGAAATCAGACGTTCAAATCCTAATGCGCAAGGGTCTTCTGATGAGGCAATTGGCCGTCAGCTTAATAAATCGGCACGTCAGGTTTGCAAGATGCGCGAGATTGCAAAGAAGGCGGATGCTTCACTTCTGGAGAAGATTCAAAACGGAAGCATTTCGATAAACAAAGCTCATGAAATGATTAAGGCAGCTGAAGCTAGAAAGAAAGCTGGAGTTGCTGAAGAAGAGTCTGATGAAAAATTATCGAACACGGGCAAAGGCATCAACTCTGATTCTTTTAAGCTTGGAGTTTTGTTTGTTT
>CAMHMJ010000016.1 GCA_946186185.1 uncultured Treponema sp.
GCAAATTTTACTGCAACTCCCGTGCAGTCGCGTTCAAATCAAACGTTGGTTTTATCAGAACGCTATGATATTTTTTTTTATTTGCAGGTCGTCTCAACAAGCGACCATTTATGGTGGAAAGCCTAAAAATTGCTTCCGCAATTTTCTTAACGGCTTACAATCTATCAGGAAGCAGCGCAGCTGCTTCTCTCAGGAGGTAATTATGACCTATGGCTATATCCGGGTATCATGTAACAAGCAAACGGTAGAAAATCAGCGCTACGAAATTACTGAATTTTGTAAGCGAAATTCTATCAAGGTTGATGGCTGGATTGAGGAGACAATTAGCGGAACAAAAAATTATGATAAAAGAAAGCTTGGTGAACTTCTTCAGCATCTGGTTCCCGGAGACCTAATAATATGTTCAGAACTTTCCAGATTGGGAAGAAATCTTTTTATGATTATGGAAATTCTTCATATCTGTATGGAAAAAAATGTAAAAGTCTGGACGATTAAAGACAATTACAGGCTGCAGGATGACATTCAGAGTAAGGTGCTTGCATTTGCTTTTGGACTTAGTGCAGAAATTGAGCGGAATCTGATAAGTCAGCGTACTAAAGAGGCATTGCAGCTAAGAAAGGCAAATGGTGTTCAGCTGGGTCGAAAAACCGGTTCAAAGAATAAATCACTGAATCGTATCTGCCTTCAAAACCACAATTTTATCCTGAATCAATTGAAAAACGGGAAGAGTATTCCCTCGGTAGCAGATGAACTGAAAATTGCAAAAGGCACGCTGTACCGTTATTTAAGACTTGTGGGATTTTGATTTATGAGGCAAAACTTATTCTACAAAAACCAGAATATCCCGGCTTTTGTCTGTTCGGGAGATGTTTACGCTTGCTCCGCAGCCTGTACAGGAAAAAATTATTGAGCGGGTTCCGCGGAGGATGTTGGAACTGAAGGAAAAAGTTTTTTCTGAACACTGGGGACATGCAACGGAGATCATTTCTGGCTCGACGGTTGTGCTGGTAGTTGTCTGTGGCTCTGGCATACAGCCTCCCATAAAATCAATTTTTGAAAAGAAATGGTTGTGGCGAACAGAATATATTTTATCCGCGGTCACATCTGTATATTATTGTAGTGCGTTTTTTGAAATAGTAAACGGAAACTGCAAAAAAACTGAAAATTATGAATAATCAGGGGCGGAATATTTTAGGTGGAGAGTGAATTTATAAAAGTTGAATCGAAAAACATCCGATAATAAATTATGAATTTCAAAATCCGGATTACGGCTGTAGAGTCTGGCATTTTGAATCAATCTGAATACTTAATGGATGTGCTTAATTGAATAATAAAATCCGGCTTTCTGCGCTCTTAATTTGCTTTGTAATTTTGCCTCTTTTTTTTATTTCCTGTAAAACGGTTCCTTCTGATGATTTTGATAACGGGGAAATTTCCTATCGCTATCGGGGAAACAGGGTTACTGTTCCTGTAAAAGAAGATGTTCAGAAAATTCAGTATGACCGCTACCTTTTTAAGCGGAAGGGAATTCGGATGACTTACGACGGTGACCCGCGGTATACCTACCGGCTGGGACTGGACATTTCGCGTCACGATGGAAAGAAGATTAACTGGAAAAAGGTTCGTAATGCGGGCTTTGATTTTATTATTTTTAGAATCGGCTGGCGCGGGTATCAGTCAGGTATTCTTCATGTGGACGAGCATTTTCACGAAAACATGAAGGGTGCCATAAAAGAAGGCTTTGAAATCGGTGTTTATGTTTTTAGTCAGGCAATTAATGAGGAAGAAGCCCTGGAAGAAGCAAATCTTGTGATTGAAGAGCTTCACGGCTATCCAATAAGGCTGCCGGTTGTTTTTGATCCGGAAAGCATTCCATGGGAAGAAGCCCGAACCGACGATATTTCCGGAGAACAGTTTACTAAGAATGCCATTGTTTTCTGTGAACGAATAAAAGAAGCGGGTTATGAACCTATGCTTTACAGCAATATTGTCTGGGAGGCAGAGTTTTTTGATCTCTCCCAGCTGAAGGAATACAAAATCTGGTATGCGGATTACCATAAAATTCCTCATACCCCGTACCACTTTGAATTCTGGCAGTATGGTGGTGAATGGGCGCGGGTTCCGGGTTTCCGCTTCGGCAGAAAGGTTGATATCGATATTCAGATGCTTCCAACTTATGTTGAATAAAATGCCGGATTCAATAACAGATTGATTCAACGCTCGCACTTGTTTTGAAGCAGCATTTATTAATCCCGGATTTATTCTAAAAAGCAAAAAAAAGCCGGCTATTTCGCCGGCCTGTATGTGCAAGGTTCCTCGCAATGAGTTTGGCTTGCACGCATAATGGTGTTCTGCTTTAAACCGCAGATAGGTTTTTGCCTATCGGTTTATAGCCTCGATCAGGCTTTATAATTCAATCGGCTCCATTAATGCCTCCTGATCATGTTTCACAAGGGGAATCCAATACCTCTCGCTCCACAACTCCTTTATACCACACATTCAGAATAAAGCAAGAAAAAAATCAAAAAAATATTTAAATTTTTCATTTTTTTGAATTCTCTATTTGATTTTCATTTTAATTATTTAAATTATTTAAAACTTTACAGAAAAAAAAATGGGTTTATAATGGAAGGTACACAAAATTATAGAAAAAAAGGGGCTGTAGTTCATCTATGGGAGCAAAACGGAAGCAGAGAAAACTGGCTGTAATTATTTCGAGTATCGTAATTTCAATATTTGTGGTTCTGAATGTAAGTCAAATTACTTTTCTGGCAGAAAGAACAAATGCAAAGACCACAAAAAGTTATCAGGATGACTGTGCTGAAATATCAAAGGCATATACCGAACTTATTTCAACAAAAATGGAAGAGTTTTTTGGACTTCTGTATGTTTATACAACGGCAGATGTTGTTCAGACTGGTTCAACGGAAGAAATTGTTGCCTGGCTCAAAAAACATGCAGGAATCCGCTATTCAGGCTTTGACTATGTTGCCTATGTTGATGAAAAGGGTGACTTTTACAGTGACAAAAATTCACAGACAAATGTATTAGAGCGTTCATATTTTAAGGACATAATGGAAAAAGGAATGGAGATAACCGTGGATAATCCGGTTACTTCAAAAACCACTGGAAAAACCGTAATTCATGTTTGCCGTGCAGCAAAGCGAAATGGCCGGACAATCGGATTCTTCTGTGCCGTAATGGAAATGCATTCCATTAACAAGCTTCTGGAAGGAATTCATCTGGGAAAAACAGGTGTTGCGGTTCTTGTAACTGATGACGGAAAAGTTATTACAACCAGCGGCGACAAGGACAGCGTTCAGGAAGAGCTGGATTACATCAGTTCAAATATTGATATGGGTGAGCTTCAGAGAAAGATTGCTTCCGGAAGAGCAATTTCATATTGGGTTCGCAACCACCAGGGCGAAAAAGTATATCTTACTTCAAATACTGTAAAAGATACTCCGTGGGGCTTTATGCTTATGATTGACGGAAGCCAGATTCACGAAACTGGTGCTTCGCTGCGTATTTTGTTGACCATAACCGGATGTATCGTAGGAATTATTATAATGTCGGCAGTTGCATTTATTCTGTATGTTTTCCTGAAACCGC
Organism: uncultured Treponema sp.; assembly: GCA_946186185.1. Classification (GTDB taxonomy): domain Bacteria; phylum Spirochaetota; class Spirochaetia; order Treponematales; family Treponemataceae; genus Treponema_D. The sequence continues at coordinate 3,613 of CAMHMJ010000016.1, forward strand.
TCAATGTGGTAAAAGAAACAATCAGTGATATTGCAAGTGGAAATGCGGATCTTACAAAGCGTATTAATGTTGGCCAGAACGCTAAGGTTGAAAATGAAATTACCTCGGTTGTAAGCAGTTTTAATCAGTTCTCCCAGAAGCTTCAGGAAATTATGGCGGAACTGAAGAATACCAAGAATGAACTGGTGCGTTCCGGTGAATCCCTTGATTATTCTACTCAGGAAACCACGACTTCCATTACGCAGATTAGTGCAAATATTGAAAGCATGAATGCAAATATCGGCGCCCAGACAAACAGTGTAAACGAAACGGCGGGAGCTGTTAATCAGATTGCGTCAAATATTGAATCCCTGAACAATATGATTACTTCTCAGGCGGAGAGCGTATCTCAGGCGGCAAGTGCCGTAGAAGAAATGATTGGAAACATCAATGCAGTAAGTTCTTCTATGGAAAAAATGGCGAATTCCTTTGTTCGCCTTGAAACCAATGCTCAGGATGGTGTAAAAAAGCAGACTGATGTAAATGGTCTTTTGAAGGAAATTCAGGAAGAATCTAAGACGCTGCAGGATGCAAACGTTGTTATTTCAAATATTGCAAATCAGACGAACCTTCTTGCTATGAACGCGGCAATTGAAGCGGCTCATGCAGGTGAGGCCGGAAAGGGCTTTGCGGTTGTTGCAGATGAAATCCGAAAACTTTCTGAAAACTCAACTTCACAGTCCAACAGAATCGGTGAACAGCTGAATACGATTATACAGACTATTACGGATATCGTTTCAGCTTCTGAGCTTGCGGGAAAAGCCTTTGATGAAATTTCAAGCGATGTTCAGTCTACAAATCTGCTTGTTCAGCAGGTAAAAGCTGCTATGGAAGAGCAGAACGAAGGTTCAAAACAGATTACTCAGGCCTTGAATAATATGAACGACAGTACTTCAGAGGTAAAAACTGCTTCTGTTGAAATGTCGGAAGGAAATAAGGCAATTCTTCTGGAAATCAAGAAGCTTCAGGATGCGTCGGCAAGCATTAAGCAGGGAATGGACGAAATTTCTATCGGAACACGAAAAATCAACGAGACCGGTACAACCCTCAGTGACATTTCCCGTGAAGTCCGCACCTCAATCGAAAAGATCGGCGAACAGGTAGACCTGTTCAAGGTATAGGGCGACCGGTAGCCAATTTTGTACTACGAATTATATAAAACTCAGCATTTGTTCTTGTATATTGTAGACAGAGGCGAATTTCAGTAAAATAACTGTATGAATGTTATTGTTGTTGGAAACGGTGGTCGTGAGCATACTATTGCATGGAAAATTGCACAGAGCTCAAAGGTTGAAAATGTAATTTGCGTTCCAGGAAACGGTGGAACTGCAACTGAATCAAAGTGTAAGAATATTGAAATTAAAGAGTGTGACTGGATTAAGGATGGCGAAAATCCTTATGTTCAGATTGCACGGCACGAAAATTGTACGCTGGCAGTTATCGGGCCGGAGGATCCTCTTGCAGAAGGTCTTGCAGATGAATTTTGGAATGCAGGAATTCCTTGCGTAGGTCCAAAAAAGGCTGCGGCTCAGCTTGAAGCCAGCAAAGATTTGTCAAAAGAATTCATGGAAAAATACGGCGTTGCATGTGCAAAAAGCCGTACATTTACAGACAAGGCAGCGGCAACAAAATATGTTAAAGAGCACGGTGCGCCAATCGTAATTAAGGCAGATGGTCTTGCAGCTGGAAAAGGCGTTGTAGTTGCCGCAACAGAAAAAGAAGCTCTTGAAGCCATTACAGACCTGATGGAAAGCGGTCGCGTTGGAAAAGCTGGTCAGAAGCTTGTAATTGAAGATTATCTTGAAGGCGTTGAAATTTCTGTTCTTTCGGCAGTTTCTGTAACAGCTGAAACTGCGGCAAACGGAAAGGCAACAATCGTTCCGTTCCTGCCTGCCCGTGACCACAAGAGATTGATGGACGGTGCAAAGGGACCGAATACCGGTGGAATGGGTGCTGTTTGTCCTCTTGAAGACGTAACTGACCAGATGATGGAGCAGTTCAAAAAGGACTGTCTTGAACCGACACTCAAAGGCTTGATTGCAGAAAAATTTGATTACCGCGGATTTTTGTTCTTTGGCGTAATGCTTACAAAGGACGGTCCAAAGCTTCTTGAGTACAATGTTCGCCTTGGCGACCCTGAAACTCAGGTCGTTCTTCCACTTATGGACTTTGATTTTGTTGATATGTGCAGCGCCATTGTTGAAGGAAAATTGACCGATTTTACTTTCAGCTGGAAGAAGGGCTTCCAGGTTGCGCCGGTTGTTGTAAGTGGCGGTTATCCTGCAAGTTATCCAAAGGGAAAGAAAATTACCCTGGATGAAAAACTGATTTCTGACAGCGGAGCAAAGATTTTTATTGCCGGCGCGATTAAGGACCGCCGTTCAAAGGATGAAAGCCTTGTAACCAGCGGTGGACGCGTTCTTGCCTGCAGTGCCTTTGGTGCAACTTTTAAGGAAGCCTGGGCAAATGCTTACACTGCAATTGCGGGTGTTCAGTTTGACGGTGCTTTCCACAGAAACGACATTGGCTTGCCGGGAGCAGCTGAATCTGGAAAGCTTGGCGAATAAAGCGGCGTAAAAAACAGGAAATAAAGCTTGTAAAAATGGGCTGTTCTGTAGGCTTGGTGATTTTAAGGTCATTGAGCTTATTGGGCGGCCCATTTTTATTGCGCAAGGGTATGGAGCACCTGCGAAGCAGCCCACCGCAGTGAGTTTGCGAACGAGGAGGGTGAGCGGATAGCGAAGTGCGGAACACCCGACCGGCGAGCCGGAGCGAAGCGAAGGTGAGCCGGATGCGCCCTGATTTGCGACGGGATGACACGACAATGCCAATGCTCTAAAAAATTTGACGCAAGCCCTGTTCGATTATAAAATGGTTATTATGGAAAGTAATATTCAAAAAATAAGTGTGTATGGTGACTCGATTTTGAAAGGAGCTGTTACGGGGCTGGAATCGGGACATCTGTTTGACATAATCGAAGATAATTCTATGGCGCTGGCACAGAAGGCGCTGGGTTTTGAACTGAATAATCAGAGTGTTTTTGGAAATATTGTTACTAAAAGCCAGCGGAAACTGGCGAGAGATATTGAAAAAGGCGTGGTCGGCGATATTGCAATTCTTGAATCCGGAGGAAATGACTGCGATTATGACTGGTCGGTAGTCTGTGCAGATCCGGAAGCGCCTCACGACCCCCGGGTTCCTCTTTCTGAGTTTCTTGAAATTTTTGAAAATATGATAAAAGCCTGCCGCGAGAATAAAATTACTCCGGTGATGATGACTATGCCGGCTCTTGTTCAGGACAGGTGGTATGAGCATATCTGTTCAAGTTACGACAGGGCTGCGGTGGAAAAATTTACCGGCGCTCAGGCGGATGTTCTTTATCACAATCACGAGATTTACAATTTTCATCTGATTGCACTGGCACATCGCCTGAATGTACAGCTGGTGGATATGCGGCTTGCGCTGCTTTCTAATCCAAAGTGGCGGGATTTGATGTGTCTGGACGGTATTCATCCGAATCAGGAGGGATATCATTTTATGGCAGAGGTCTGGAAAAAAGAAATTCCGGGCTTGAAGAAGGAATTTTAAGTGTTTTTTCTAGAAATTGTCGGGTTCGGGCATTTTTGAGTGATTCCGGTGGATTTTAGATATTTTGGCTGGTTTCCGGCTATAAAAGTGAGGTTTTATGAAAAAGTATTTTGTTCTATTTTTACTGTGCGCTCTTCCGTTTTTTTCTTTTGCGGCAACTAAAGCGGCTAGTAAGAGTGTGGTGATGTATGTTGCGGTTCAGAATGCGACTTTTAAGGAGAAAAAATCATTTTTTTCTGCTACGGTGGCTGAACTAACCTACGGGCAGTCTGTGAGGGTTGTAAACACAAACGGAAAATGGGCAGAAGCGGTTTTAGCGGACGGAAACAAGCGGGGCTGGATTGCTTTGAGCAGCCTTACAAAAAAGAAAATCAAGAAGTCGGATTTTAAGGCTTCAACTGATGAACTTGCCCTTGCCGGTAAAGGATTTTCGGCAGAAATTGAAAAGAAATATCGAAAAACATCTTCTGCGGACTACGCTTCCGTGGACAGAATTGAAAGCTCTATTGTTTCAGATTCTGAACTTTTGAACTTTATTGACGGCGGAAAACTGAACGGAGGTTCAAAATGATGTTAAAGATGAAAGGCAAAATGAGGCTTAAAATGAGCGGAAATATCTTGAATAAATCTAATTCGGCTGCAATAGGAGCGCTGCTGGCTTTGTTTACCTTTGGTGCGGTGCTGACGGGGCTTTCTTCCTGTACGACCCTTGCAAATGTTACCAGTGCGGCAGCCAATATTGCCGGCGAAACCGGTTTAATCAATCAGAATGTTGCAAAATCTATTTCTGCAAGCTCGGAAGCCCTTGGAAAAGCGGCGGAAGCAATTACTCCTGACCAGGAATATTATATCGGGCGGGCAGTTGCAGGAAATATTATTGCCCGTTACGGCTACTATTCCGATGCGGCTCTTGAAAAATATCTGAATTTGATTTGTCAGACTCTGGTTATCAATTCTGAAGTAACATCTTCGTTTAAGGGTTACCATGTTGGTATTCTGAAATCCTCTGAGATGAACGCCTTTGCCACTTCCGGAGGGCATATTCTTGTTACCCGCGGTCTTATTTCCAGAGCTTCTTCAGAGGATCAGATTGCGGCTGTTCTGGCTCACGAAATTTCTCATATTCAGTTAAAGCACAGTATTACTGCCATAAAATCCAGTCGGGCTACAAACGCAATCCTTCAGACTGCAGGTGCGGCTGCTGTTGTTTATATGGATGGCGATAAGCAGACCACTGAGCTGGTTGGTGCTCTTGATGACACGGTTGGAGACATTATTTCTAAAATGGTAGATTCCGGATTTTCCAAGAACCAGGAATTTGCGGCAGATAAAAATGCCCTTTATCTGCTTTCTGCGGCAGGATACGACCCGAAAGCCATGGAGAGCATGCTTAAAATGCTAAAGGCCGGCAGTGCTTCAAAGAAGGGCTTTGCAAAAACTCACCCTAAGCCGGAAGCCCGTATGAAAAAACTGGCAAAACTGTATTCTAAGTATCCGGTTTGCAAGACTCAGAGTGCAAGAAAAGAACGATTTGCTCAGAATAAGCGTTAAAAGGATTGAAAAATGACTTCTAAAACTAAAATTTTTATACGCTATCTTGTGATTTCCCTTTCGGTTTTTCTGGCGGGAATGATTTTGAATTTTACCGGGGTTTTTTCTTTTCTGGAAAATAAAACCTACGATAAGCGGATCCGTTCAACTTCAGCGTTTACGACGCCCTGTGATGATATCTGCGTGATTGGAATTGACCAGGACAGTATTAACAAGGCTCTTTCGGATTTTAACTGGGGCTGGCCGTGGCCGCGCTCTGCTTATGCCGAAATCGTAGATTTTATGAAGGAAGGAAAGGCTTCCAGTGTTACTTTTGATGTTTTTTACACTGAACCTTCTGTTTACGGTCCTGAGGATGATGAAATTTTTGCAAAAGCCTGTGCAGATTATGGCCGTGTAATTCACACAATGTTTGTTTCGGACGATAATCAGCCCCTTTTCCCGATTGACTGCATTAAAAACTCGGCAGCTCTTCTGGGAAATATTACCAGTGCCAAGGATTCAGACGATGTAATCCGCCGGGCACGGCTTTCCTATGTTCTTGACGGAAAGGAATATCCGGCGCTGGGAGTTGCACCACTTCTTCTTGCCGGCGGAAATTCGGATGTTTCGCCGGATGATGAAGGAGAAGCTGAGGAAACTGAGCTTGGAGCCGGGGGCATTGCTGCTGCCGGCGGGTACGACGAAAATCCGGAGGGCTATGTTGCTTCTGAGGATCTGCTTTCCTATCTGAAGAGCGAGCTTCCTGTTTCACGGGACGGTACGGTTCTTCTGCGTTACAAGGGCGATATAAAGCGCTACTACCCTTACAGTGCCTATGAAATTATCAAAAGCTGGCGTTTGTATAAGGAAGGAAAGGAAGCTGAGCTGGTTCCGTCGGATTTTGAAGGGGCTTCGGTCTTCTTTATTTTCTATGCACCTGGTCTTTACGATATCTGTTCAACTCCGGTTTCTCAGGTTTATCCTGGCGCGGGAGTTCATGTGACAATGCTGGACAATATTATTTCCGGCGATTTTGTAAAAACTTTGCCTGTCTGGTTCTTCGTTCTGTACGGTTTTATTTGGACCATTATTGCGTCCTTCTCGGTTTACTATGCTGAAAAGGGAAGCCTGCGTTTTAAGAACCTGAAGATTATTTCGTTCTTTACGGCGGGAATTCTTCTGATTCTGGGAATTGCCTGGGGAATTTTCCTTCTGAATATTTCTGTTCCGATTATTGCGCCGCTTTTCTGCTTTGTGGTTTCGTTCTTTATCACGATTTTTGTAAACTATGCGTCGGAAGGAAAGCAGAAGCGCTTTATCAAGTCGGCATTTTCGCAGTATTTGAGCCCAAGCGTAATCGACAGGCTTATCCAGCATCCGGAAAAACTTCGTCTTGGTGGTGAAAAGCGTGAAATTTCGATTTTCTTCTCTGATATTCAGGGATTTACTTCGATTTCAGAAAAATTAAATCCAACTCAGCTTACTGACCTTTTGAACAAATATCTGACTGAAATGACAAATATTATCCTGGGCTCCGGTGGTACGATCGATAAGTATGAAGGTGATGCCATTATTGCCTTCTGGAATGCGCCGACGGAAATTTCTGCCCACGCAGAATGTGCCCTTATGGCGGCTCTTACCTGTCAGAAACGGCTGGAAGAGCTTAGTGCAGAGTTTTCGGCAAAGGTCGGCCGTCCGCTGTGGACGCGAATCGGTCTTAATACAGGAGAGGCGGTAGTTGGAAACATGGGCTCTGACCAGCGTTTTGACTACACCATGTTCGGGGACTCGGTAAATCTTGCGGCCCGCCTTGAAGGAATTAACAAGCAGTTTGGAACTTACACCATGTGTTCTGAAAATACAAAAAAAGCGGTTGAAGATGCCGGAAACCGCTACAAGTGGCGGGAACTGGCCCGGGTTCGGGTTGTAGGAAAGGAAAAGGCTGTTACGGTTTATGAGCCATACCTTGAGCAGAATTACCGAAAGAAGGAAGCAGTTCTGAAGGTTTTTGATATGGGATTAAAACGCTTTTATGCAGGCCAGTTCAAGGAAGCCATTACGCTTTTCTCTAAGATTGAAAAGTACGATGCGCCTGCCAGAAAATATATCGAACGCTGTAATATGCTTATCCAGAACCCGCCGGAGAAGTGGGATGGCGTCTGGGTTGCAGACAGCAAGTAGCGGCACAAATAGAAACTGCCGTGTAAAATAATTGGCCGAATGTCGAGTATGCTAAACTAGTTCAAAATTGGCGTAAGCGGTACTGCCGTTTTTCAAACAAGGTTCCCGCTGAGAGCCAATTTTGGAGCTGGTATTATAATACTCGATATTCGGCCTGTTTTTTTAAAACTATAACTCGTAGGTTTCGTCGTATTTTGTAACGGAAACATTCGGGAAGCCGCTCTTTTTCAGGTGTTCAGTAAAGAAGGTCTGGGCCTCAGTTTCACCGTGAACCAGGAAGATATTTTTAAGCCGGCTTGTATCGATTTCTTTGAGCCAGTTGGTCATTTCCTCGTAGTCCGCATGGGCACTGAAGGCGTTGATTGTCTGAACCCGTGCCTTAACCTGATACATATCCCCAAGAATTTTAACTTCTTTTTCACCGTCGCGAATACGGCGGCCCAGAGTATTTTCCGCCATATAGCCAACGATAAGAATTGTATTCCGTTCGTTGCCGATTTCATTGGCAAGATGGTACAATACCCGGCCGGCTTCGCACATACCGTCCGCGCTGATGATAATCATCGGGCCGTCCATTTCGTTCAGTGCCTTTGATTCATCAACGCTGGTTGTGTATTTCAGCGAAGAGAATCCGAAAGGATTTTTGTGGTGCTTCAGGAAGGCTTCGTTTACGGATTCATCGTAACATTCCGGATGTACTCGGAAAACGCTGGTTGCGTTGGCAGCCATCGGGGAATCAACATAGATTGGTACAACAGGAATTTTCTTTTTGTCGGTAAGAAGGTGCAGGTAGAAAACAAGCTCCTGAACACGCTCGATTGCAAATGAAGGAATAATGATTTTTCCTTTTTTTGAGCAGGTGTCCCGGACAACCTTTTCAAGCTCCTTCATGGCAAATTCCTTATTTTCGTGAAGGCGGTCGCCATAGGTACTTTCCATAACGATGTAGTCCGGAGCCGGCATATTAACCGCCGGTTTTCGGATAATCGGTTTTTCTTTGCGGCCGATATCTCCGGTAAAAAGAATACGGGTTTCTTTTCCTTCGTCGGTAATTGTTAAAAGAGCAAAAGCCGAGCCTAAAATGTGCCCTGCATCGTAAAATTCCAGCTTTACATTCGGGGCGATGTACATTTCACGGTTATAGGAAAGAGAAACAATCTGGTTTGCGCATTTTACAACGTCGTCTTCGTCGAAGATCGGCCGCCAGGTAAATTTTTCACCCTTCTTGTGAGCCTGTTTGCCAAGGAATTCAGCGTCCCGGGCCTGAATCCGCGCGCTATCCATCATTACCAGGTTAGCAATGTCGCGGGTGGCCGGAGTTGCAAAGATATTTCCATTAAATCCGCGTTTTGTCAGAACCGGCAAAAGTCCGCAGTGGTCATAATGCCCGTGAGTCAAAACTACGCTTTCAAGCTTGTCTGCTTCAAATTCGAAATTTCTGTTTTTTTCGTCTGAAATTTTTCGCGAGCCTTGAAATGCCCCGCAGTCAATCATAATCTGCTTGCCGTTTACTTCAAGCACATGCTTTGAACCGGTGACTTCCTCTGCTGCACCTAAAGAAAAAAGTGTGATACTCATACGCTGCTCCCAAATTGTGTTCCATAAAAAATGCCGTATCGGTAAAATCCGGCAACTCAGAGATTCCCATCCCTTTCGAAACAGTTTAAATCCGTTTTGCCGAATTCTCAAGGAAAAAATTACAGGGATTTCATGAGTAAAGTTATTTGAAAATTTAGTATTTTTGGGATATAATGACTAATAATATATCTGTTGCCGATGTGCGGGGAGTTTTCGATTTTTTAAGGCGATAGATTTCGGGGCTTTTTGTGTATTCAAGACCATTAAATAAAATTCCTGAAAAAATAGTTCACAACGGAAAAATACATTTTGGCTCGTACAAGGGTGTAACGGATAAACTGGATATTCGGGGAGTGCGTGCCCCTTTTGCCGGTGTTCCTATTGGCAGTGTTTTTTCGAATTTCAGGATAAAAAGCAAGATATATTACTCGTTCTGTTATGAAAAATTTGCCGGCATTATAGAATTTTTTGACGACAAGGCATTCGGACTTGCAGAAGTAACTCTCTGGAACCGGGAAACAAATCAGAAATATTCCTACCACACTTTTATGGGGCCAAGAAAACGTTTTGTTCCTACGGATACAAAGGAAGCGGCCTGCACCAGCTTTTCTAAAAGCAGATACATTAAGATTTCCTGGAGCCGCAAGCACAAGGTGGTAAAGCTTTCCTTTGTGGTTCGCGGAGACAAGTTCCGTCCGGCCTTCAAGGGAAAATTTCATTCACCCTTTGATATTGAAGATTCAAAAGGTGGCGAAACTGACGGAGTTCTGTTTGTAAATCCGGCGCCTACTACCCAGAGATGCAGCGCAACCTGGATTCTTCCGCTGGAAATTCAGGGCGGAGTTGGAAGTGCGCGACACAGAAAACAGATTACCTGCCTTCCGGAAGCTAAAGGTCTTGGACTTCTTCTGATAAACAGAACCTATCTGAAGGTTCATTCAACCAACGAAATTATGTTCGGACTTTTTCAGAATGAAGAAAAGCGGGTTTCCTTCACCTTTTCGAATACAAATCAGGATTCCATAGACGACGATACTTACAACGACAATATGCTTTCGGTGAACGGACAGATTACCGCCATGCCGCCTGTAAAAATTACCCATCCTTTTGGAATAAACGGAAAGTGGGTAATTCAGGATACTGAGAATATGGTTGACCTTTGTTTTTTCCCGGTAACTGGTACTTCCCGGACGGTAAATATCATTGTTATGCGCAACATGGAAAAAACAATTTTTGGAAATTTTGAAGGAATTTTAATGTCCAAAGACGGAGAGAAAATAACGCTTAAGAATTGTCCTGGCATTGTTAAAAAGAGCATGCTCAGGTTGTAATTGAAATTAATTTCGGGGGATAAGAGATGGATGACGTAAGACCAAAACAGGCTGATTGGGCTCCAGGTACTTTGGAAAAAACCCGAAAGGCAATCGGCAATATTGACGCTGCAGAAGCAATGAAAATGTCCAAGGTATTGGGCGGAGAAGTAATGTACGAGCGTACTCAGGATTTTTCCGGAAATTCAAAAAAAGGAACCGGAAAAATTGTCCGTTCTGCGGGTGCCGGCGGTTCAGGTTCTGGCGCAAGTGCCGGCGGTTCATCGGGTTCTTCCGGCTCTGATTCATCAGGAACTTCTTCAAAGGGCAGAAAGCATCAGGAAGAGCTTCCGGTAATTTCACAGAAGCTTGCGACTCAGATTGACAAGCTGATGATGTCCGCTGAATACGGAATTAAACCGAACTACGGATTTTTTAACTTCATAAAGTACTTTCAGAATAACGGCCACGAGCAGCTTATTACGGAGTTCGTAACTTATACCATGAAGATGCACATTGAAAATCTTCAGGGCTTTATTACCGTTATCAAAACCATGATTCAGATGGCACCGGCAAGCTATAAGGCAAAAATTGCCAACGGAACTGAAGCAAAGTTCAAATTCCTCAGAATGGTTGCCGGCTGGACAATGCAGAGCATCAAGCTGGCACATGTGGATCTTCAGAATCTTCCGCAGCCTTATGTAACCGCAGATTTGATTCCTTATACACGGGCTGTTTACCGTCTTCTGATTCAGGTTTATTACTACGGTGAAACAAAAATTCCGCATCTTATCAAGGAAATCTTTGCTGATGAATCAGCTTATCCGGATTCACCGAAGGAAAAAATTTCGGGGCTTGCAAAAGAGGCCATTACTCAGTGGCTGTACATTCAGAACGAAATTATCCGAAAAATGTACCCGCTTCTTATGCGCATGTGCTCCAACACCTATGAAGAATATCCGGCATTTTTTAAGGCAAAGGTTGCAGATATTTTAAAATTCTGCGGACTTCACAAGTACGACCTTTTGCTTCAGGAGAAACCTCAGGCAGCTGAGGAAGAGAAAAAGACTGAGGCTGCAAAGAAGCCTGCCGTAATAACAAAAGGCGTAAAGGACGGTCTTGTAAACAGCGGTCTTTCGATTTTGAATAATTTCTTCCCACAGGCCGGTTTTGACAAGCTTGAAACTCATCCGGATATGTATCCGTATTTCCAGCCTCTTTATAAATTTGCCGACGGTTTTAACTGTCTGAGTCCGGAAAATCCACTTCAGGTTACCATGGTTCTTCTGCGCATTATTGAAGACCTGCTTCGGGGCTGCCGAAACATCAAGTTCAAGAAAACCGCCGAGGAAGATAAGAAGGGTGCTGATTCAATCAGCGCGGTCATGGATGACTGGATTAATTACCGTGAAGAACTGTTTGAGCAGCTTTACTGCGAGCCGTTGAACAATCTTGTAAATCAGGTTTATTCTCAGGCGGATTTTGAAAATACTCAGTTTGGAAAGAAGCTTCTTTCTTCACTTTTGTGGCAGACAACCTACCACTTTTTGCCGAACTTCAAGTTTGAAAAGCTGCTTCTGGAGCATCCTGCTGATGAAGCAAAGGTTCGCCCGCTTTTCCATCGTACAGATTTTGCCCGACAGTATCTGACTCAGGTAGTAACTCAGTGCGATCATCTTGCGGTTGCAAAGGGAGATGTTTCCTTCCTTGAAAATCCGTGGGAGCACTACAAGTTTGACATTCCGAACGAAGTTTCAAAGCGTCTGGATGTAATGCTTGGTGCCCAGAACAAAACCGCCAATACAACTGCAACAAATGCCAATCTTTTGAAATATACGCTCTGTGTAATCAGTGTTCTGGACTGGTGGATCAATAATCCTGACAGCCCTGCTTATTCAACACCGCCGATGCACATTTACCGCATCAACCCGGATGACGGAAAGCCACAGTTTTCTGTGGAAGAGCGCCACGACCAGAACAAGCTTTTTGCTGACCAGATTCGTGCCGCATATCAGAAGAGCTAGCGGATTTAGTAATGTATGAGGCTTATGTGGCAGTCCGGAACTAATATGGAGGGGAAATGAAAAAGGAAATTAACTCTGCAGAAAATATTGTAGAGAATGTTTGTAAAATTAAAAAGAATGAACGGGTTTTGATTATCGCAAATCCGGGAACGGCAGCAATTGCTCAGGATTTGTACGCTTCTTCCATGGAGGCAGGTGCAAAAACCGTTCTGATTTATCAGTGTACAAAAACTTCCTTTGATAATGCAGAGCCGGAAGTGCTTGCTGCAATTAAAACAAATCCGGATGTATGCTTTTCAATTTCTGAAAACAAGCTTGGAAAAGACCCTGAGTCTGCGGCTCATCCGCTGATTGCTGAGGACGGACAGAAATACAATCACATTTTTGATTATCTTCTTGAAGGAAAAAAATCCATGCGTGCGGTGTGGACCCCCGGAATCACCCAGGATATGTTCGAAAGAACCGTAAACATTGATTACGACGAGCTGAAAAAACGCTGTAAGCGCCTTGGGGAGCTTTTTAAGAATGTTGTGAGCGTTACCGTAACTTCACCGGGAGGAACCAATATTTCTGTTCCGGTGAAGGGTCGTGCCCTGATGTACGATGACGGGGATTTTTCAAAGCCGGGAAACGGCGGAAATATTCCGGCGGGCGAAGTTTTTATAAGTCCGCTTGTGGGGGACGGTGAAGGAACCGGCTGTCAGGGAACTATTGTATTTGACGGTTCCATGACCTTTTCTGACGGGGATGCCCTTCTTGAAACACCCATTACCTGCAAGGTGCAGGATGGCTATGTAAGTGAAATTACCGGTGGAAGCGAGGCGCGCCGCCTTATAAAAACCATTACTGAGGCAGAACTCCGCTCCTTTATCAACGAAAAAGAAGGAAAGCTTCCTGAAGGTATGGGAGCCGTGTATAAAAAGAACGCACGGAATATCGGGGAACTTGGAATCGGGTTAAATCCTTCTGCGCGTATTACGGGAAATATGCTGGAAGACGAAAAGGCGTTTACAACCTGCCATTTTGCAATCGGAGAAAATTACGATAACGATGCTCCGAGCCTGATTCATCTGGACGGAATTGTGCGGAACCCGACTATTTCGCTTCTGTACGAAGACGGAACCATGAATACTATTCTGGATAACGGCTCTTTGACGATTTAGCGCTAACTTCGAGTTTTATAAATCCTACTTCAAAATTGGCTACCGGTCGCGTTCTGCGGGTCAAAATTGCGCGGTGTTTTGACCCGCGCGATTTTTTTTGAGAGAACAGCTGCCTTAGCTTCCTATAGTTCCTTTTGTGCTTGGAATGGCGCCGTTTCTTCTTGGGTCGATTTCTACGGCGTTACGGATTGCGCGGGAAGCGGCTTTGAAAAGGCCTTCCATTTTGTGGTGGTCGCTTCGGCCGCGGATTGTGTCTAAGTGAAGGTTACACTGGGCGCTGTTTACAAAGGCCTGCCAGAAATCTTCAAAACAGTCTGTCTGGAAGCTGGATTCTTTTCCGTCCTGACCGATTGAAACCAGCGGAATGCCTGTAAGCTGGGCGTTGCATACTAAGTAAGGGCGACCGCCAAAATCAACTGCCGCCTGAAGAAGTGCCTCGTCCATTGGATAAAGGAAGTTTCCTGTTCTGTAGATTCCTGCACAGTCTCCCAGGGCTTTTGCAAAGCAAAGTCCAAGAACGATACCTGTATCTTCGATTAAGTGGTGCTGGTCAACTTCAAGGTCGCCCTTGAGTTCTCCGCTCAGGTCGAAAAGTCCGTGCTTGCAGAAGCTTTTGAGCATGTGGTCGAAAAATCCAATCGGGTTTTTTACGTCGCACTTGCCGGTTCCGTCAAGATTCAGTGTGAGGGAAATCTGTGTTTCCCCAGTTTTTCGTTCTACAGTAGCAGTTCGCATTTTTTTTATACTCCTGTGTGAGGCCGTCGGTTTGAGCGACCTCTAAATCGGGGCGTTGCGGGGTGTCCCCGCTGGAAGGGGTAGAGGAAGCCGTTGTTAATTTTCTTAAATAATTATGCGTCGCACGGCTTCCTTTAGTTTTTCTTTCGAAAAACTAAAATATTAACATAAGGCTGGAACGAGGGGGAGACTTCCCCCTCCTGCCTACAGCATTACCTTTCTAAGTTCGTATTCAAGAATGTCCGTTGCTCCCAGAGACTGAAGCTTTGGAAGGAGAGTCGGAACTTCGCTCTTTTTAACGGCGATTTTAACTGCGTAGCCGTCGTCGCCGAAAAGCGGAGAAACTGTCGGGCTCTTCATGCTTGGAATTCCCTTGATGAGGGCGTCGAAGTCTTTTTTAGAAACGTTCATTTCAAGCATTACGCGGCTTCGTGCGGCAAGAACTGCTTCAAAGAGCATTTTGAGTTCCATGATTTTCTGTTTTTTTGCCGGATCTGCCATTGCTTCCTTTGAAGCGTACATTCTGGTGGAAGATTCCATCAGTGTGTCCACGATTTTAAGTCGGTTTGCCTTGAGGCTTGAACCTGTTGAGGTGTTGTCGATAAGAATCTGAGCAAGAGCCTCATCGCTGTCCTGAACGAAGCCTTCGCTGGTTCCCCAGGTGCGGAAAATTGTTCCGTCGATTTTTTTGGTTTCAATCCAGTTTTTGCTCAATGCCTGGTATTCTGTGGCGATTGTAACCTTGCCCTTTAAAAGCTTGTCGAAATCTTTTGTTTCCGGAATTGCGGCAACGATTCGAACCGGGTCAAAGCCCAGATCCATGATTTCTACTACATCATCCTGAACGCCGTTTTCGTAAACCCAGTCTTTGCCGGAAAAACCAACATCGGCTTTATTCTGAGCAAGAAGTGCGCTTGTAATCTGTGGTTTTACAACCTGGAAAGCTAAATCATCCTGATTTGTGGTCGGAAAATATGTTCTGTCCGGAAGATGAATGGAAATGCCTACATCGTTTAAAAGTTCGTAAACAGATTCGTAAATGCGGCCTTTGGCTAAAAGAATTTTGAGTTTTTCCATAATTCGGACTCCTTTGTAATTTTTCTTCATTATAATAGAAGATGGCGTAGAAATTCAATTATTTTCAATTATTGCGGGACTTTATTTACAATTATTGCGCGACTTTATGTTCTTCTATAAAATTATGGGGATGAAAAAAAGGTTGCTGACGGCGCTGTTTTTTTGTTTTTCTTTGAGCGCGCTGTCTGTACATGCGGAAGATTCTCATATTTTTGGTGAAGGCGAGTGTACGCAGGAGGGCGGGGAGTTTACAAGTGCCGGCGGTGTGGTTTCTGGAGGGGCGAACCAGTGCGGCGAGACTGCCCGGGGCGTTGGAGATACCACTGTTGGTGGTGGCGGTGCTTCAAGCAGGGGTGTGGTGCCGGCTTTTTCTCTTCCGACGGTTTCTTTTGTTCTGGAGCCGCGGCTGGGGCTATCCAGCAGTTATTTCAGCGATTATCTTTACGGGTACGGCTCGATTTGGGATAAATCTAAACGGCTGATAAGCCGCCTGGACTGGAGGTGCGACAATATTCTGAAGCTGGGGTTCGGCGGGGCGCTGGAGATTGATTTTAGTCTGGTGCGTCTTTCCTTTGAGGGCTCCTGCCTTTTTAACATTCCAAATTCTTCGGGAGAAGATGATGGGGCGCTGTACGGAAGCTGCGGAACCATGTACGACAGCGACTGGCAAACTCCGGGAATGAAAACCTCCCTTTCGGTTCACGAGGTGGAGACGCCTTTTGGCTACGATTTTACGGCCGGAATGAAGCTTTGTCTTCCGGTGAAAGAGCATTTTACGGTGAGCTCCCGCCTTTCCTTTGTGCAGTACTATTCAAAGCTGTGTGCGGGCCACGGGGATGTGTGGAAGGGAACCACGAGATATACCGAGCTTGATGAAAATGTTCCCTGGAACAGTGATCAGGCGGTTTTCTTTAAGAAGAAAACCTATGGAATCGATTTGTTTAATACGATAAAGGCGGTTTTTGTGGATACGGGGTTTGACCTTAATTTTTCACGCTTCAGTATTAACGGAAATATTGGTTTTGCGCCCTGGGTTCTGGTGCACTCACAGGACCACCATCACGGAAAGGAGGGCGGTTCCTGGTACGATATGAAGCAGGAAAGCTGGATGCTTCCGAAGCTGGAGTTTGAGTCTGTGGAAAGATTTTGGGAAAGCCTGCAGGAATTGCTGAAAAGTCAGTGGAATATTAATGTCTGGAAGTTCGGGCTTGGTGCCGGCGTAAGGATTATCGGGGAAAACAGCCTGAATTTTAATGCGGAAGCGGTTATGAGCGACCTGCTGATGGGGCTGGATGACACGGCCTTTTCTTTTACACGCTTTGATTTTGCGGTGAGCTACGGGGTTAAAATCTGGTAGAGGATTGATAGCGGAGGGCTCTTTGCGGGGGTGTGGTGGGTCTGCCCAGGCAGTGAATTCATCGCAGTGCGCCGGACAATTTTTTTAATGCAGAACTTCAAATTCTCCTGTATAATTTAATATATGTATTTTTGGGGGAAGAAGGCTTGATGGACTTTAGTGTTTCAGGAATCAGGAAAAGGCATTTTGAGCACTATTATATGCCGGACCGGTTTCTGGAAGAAATCTCGGATGAAAATCTTTCCCATATGTCACTGGTTTCTCTGATTTTATGGATTCTGGGGCTGGCAAATATTATTTTTGCAATCGTGAGGGCGGAAGGGGATTTTACCGGGAAAGCGCCTCATTTTGCCTATTATGGAATTGCCTTTATAACCTCATTTGTAGTTTTTATATGGACTCAGATTCTTTTGCGAAAGCAGGTGGCGATTGACCACAGACTAAAAAACCTTCCTGTCTGTTTTGGTATGATTGGCATGCAGGTGTGTTTTATCATGAACTTCTGGCCCGACGGCGTGATTTTCAGTCATTACAACGGCTTTGTTCTTCTTGCCTGCGAAGGAATTCTAACCGGTCTTTTTGTTCATATTTATCCTAACCTTTTTGATCTGATTCATCTGCCTTTTATCATTGTAATCTTCATAATCGAAATCGAACAGATTGGAATTGTGTGCGCTTCCAACATTCTGGTGTATTTTGCAATTCTTCACACGATGGTTGTGTACAAATGGGTGAATACCCGGGAGCTTTTCCTTCAGCGGGAAAAAATGGCCGCCCTGAACGCAAACCTTTCCAAGGAAATTGATATTGCGGCAGACATTCAGAAAAACTTCTACACTTGTGATGTTTCCGATATTAATGGCTGGGAAGTGGGCTATTACAACAGGGCAATGGCCGGGGTTTCCGGTGACTTGTTTGCCTTTTACAAGCGGGACACCATTCTGGACGGTCTTGGAATTTTCGATGTTTCGGGGCACGGTATTTCTTCCGGACTTTTAACCATGCTTGTAAAAAATATCATCGAGCAGGAATTTTACAAGAATTCCGGACGCAGTCTTGATAAGGTAATGTATGAGATTAACGACCGGGTAATTGAAGCAAAGGGTAATGTTGAAAATTATCTTACCGGAATTCTTTCAAGGGTGAAGGACAATACACTTGAATTTGTAAATGCCGGTCATCCGCTTCCACTTGTGTACACAAAGGGCGACGACAATATTGAGCTTTTTATCGAATCGCCGGAGGAAAGGTACGGTGTTATCGGTTTAAGGGATTTTCCTACAAAATATCAGGTTGAAAGCTTTGATTTTTCCCGGGGAGATGAAATGATTTTCTATTCCGACGGTATAATCGATGCTGTAAATTCTGAAGGACAGGAGTTTGGACGAGAGAGATTTATGGATTGCGTAAAAAAATACGTTTCTCTTCAGGCAAAGGATCAGGTTAATTTTATTTCTGAAGAAGTGCGGCTTTTTCAGGGAAAATCTGCTCAGAAAGACGATGTGACACTGATTATTATTAAAAAAATTTAGTATAATGAAGTGACTGTGGACTTCGGGGATTTGGTTTCAGCGATTCTGCAATTCTGCATTTTTACTGAATTTTTTGTAAATTTAAGTAACCTTAAATCTTTTTTTGTTTTTTAAGTTTGCTTTTAAAATAAAAATGAAAAATAAATAGTGGAGGATACTATGGGCTTAATAAAAGCACTTGGTGGTGCTGCTGGTGGAGTACTTGCAGACCAGTGGAAAGAGTATTTCTATTGTGATGCTCTTCCTGCAAATGTAATTGCTGTTCGCGGAAAGAAAAAGGTTTCCGGCCGTTCAAGCAATACAAAGGGTGATGAAAACATCATTACTCAGGGTTCAATCATCGCTGTTGCTGAAGGACAGTGTATGATCATCGTTGAACAGGGAAAAGTAGTTGATATTTGTGCAGAAGCAGGTGAATACAAATTTGATGCTTCAACAGAACCTTCTATTTTTGCCGGAAACTTTGGAAAAGGCCTTTTAAACAGCTTTAAGAACTTTGGAAAGCGTTTCACATTCGGTGGAGAAGCTCCAAAGGATCAGCGCGTTTATTATTTGAATACAAAGGAAATGATTGGCAACAAGTTCGGTACACCTCAGGCTGTTCCGTTCCGCGTTGTTGATGAAAGAGCAGGAATCGATATCGACGTTTCTGTACGCTGTTTCGGTGATTACAGCTGGAAGCTTGCAGATCCGCTTTTGTTCTACAAGAACGTTTGTGGAAACGTAACTGGTGAATACACTCGTGAAGAGCTTGAAGGCCAGTTGAAGAGCGAATTCCTTGGTGCTCTTCAGCCTGCATTTGCAAAAATCAGTGCTCAGGGTGTTCGCTACTCACAGGTTCCGGGACACACACTTGAGCTTGCTCAGGCTTTGAAGGAAGTTCTTACTGAACAGTGGACTGAATACCGCGGTATCGAAATCGTACGTGTGGGTGTTGCTTCTATCAGCGCAACTGAAGAAGACGAGAAGATGCTCAAAGAGCTTCAGAAGACTGCTGCATTCCGCGATCCTACTATGGGTGCAGCTTACCTTGTTGGAGCACAGGCAGAAGCTATGAAGGCAGCTGCTTCAAACCAGGGTGCAGGAAGCGCAATGGCATTTATGGGTATGAATATGGCTGGTCAGGCCGGCGGATTCAATGCTCAGAACCTTTACGCAATGGGCGCTCAGAACGCACAGAATGCTTCGGCTAACGCAGGTGCTGCAGGTGGAGCCGCTGGCGGTGCTTCTGGTGCAGCAGCAGGTGGCTGGAAATGTGCCTGCGGTGCAACTGCAACAGGCAAGTTCTGTCCTGAATGTGGAAAACCAAAGCCGGCTGAAGAAGGCTTCTGGACCTGCTCTTGTGGTGCACAGAACAAAGGTAAATTCTGCGCAGAATGTGGTGCAAAGAAACCTGCCGGCGTTCCTCAGTACAAGTGCGACAAGTGCGGCTGGGAACCACCGAAGGGAACTAAACCTCCGAAGTTCTGTCCTGAATGCGGCGATCCTTTTGATGATGGCGACATCGTTCAGTAAACTTGAACTGAAAGTTATGAAAGCCAGGCGGCACTTTTGCCGCTGCTAGATAATAAAAGTCCGGAACTGCGCTTTCCGGACTTTTTTTTTGTGTTCCAGTGCCGCCACTGGAGCTTTGGTGAAGCTGCGGACTTGAAGGAAAGGTTTTGCGGGCGCCTATGGAAGCCTGCGACTGGAAGGAGCAGTGCGGAGCGGAACCAGACTGACGAAGGAAGTCTGGTGAAGCGGAGCACCGAGCCTCTGGCGGGGGCTGGAACAGGCGTAGGTGGATGCCTTCCCGCCTAAATAAAAAACTAGTCAATCGGGCATTCGGGTTGTATAATTAAAGAATGGAAAATCAGACAATTGTAACGGACAGCCCAGTTGGGCGACATTTGGATCAGATAGCGGAGTCAAAACCGGCCAGTTATCTTATGTTTAACAAGCAGAAAATCGAGCTTGTGGCAAAAATCACTATTGGCCGCGAATATGACAACAGCGTTGTGGTTGATAATAAGCTTGCAAGCCGTCATCATGCCGTAATTCAGAAAATCAAGGACGCTTATTTTATCAAGGACGAAAACAGCACCAACGGAACTTTTGTAAACGGACTGAAAATTCCTGAAGGTAAGTATGTCCGCCTTAATCTTGGTGACAAAATTACCATTGGAACGGCAAATCTTGTAATTTCGTAGGTTCTGCATTGAATGAGCTTTACTTGCAGCTGAAGAACCTTTCCCTGGCGGAAAACCTTCCTGAACACGAATATTTATTTTCTCTTGCGGATAAAGCATCGTCACTTCTTGAAAAAGAGGTGGCCTGGTACCGTGCGCCGGCAAAAAACGGAAATGGGGGCGGTCTTCTGGATTTTACGGAGGAAGCCCGGAGTTCTGTTGTAACACGGGGTGTGTCAGCAGGGGAAGAAGCGGCATCTCGTGGGGCTGGAGATGTGTCCGGGGTTCGAAGTGGTGTCGGCGGTGCGGTGGGTGCACGAGATGTTCCTGGGACTGCGGGTGGAGCGGTGAAAGCTGCTGCCGGGGCATGCGGGTATGTCGCGGGGGCTTCTGCTGGCGTGTGTGCGGCGGGAGTGCCGTTCCGTGCTCCAGTTGAAAAGCCCCTTATAATTGTTCCGGACCTGCACGCCCGGTCTTATTTTTTAATGCATATTCTGGATTTTACGCTGCCAGCAGGGTTCGTTTCCGGTACGGGATTTGTTATGGGCAATGGTCGCGATGGCTCTTCCTGCGGACAGACTTCTTCCGGCGGGCAGAGTTCTGCTTCCACCAGCCAGATGTCCGGTGCGGGATGCGCCCTGACGGTATTTGAGGCCCTTTCCAAAAATCTTGTGAATGTGGTTTGCGTGGGAGATTTGCTTCATTCGGAACTGAGGGGAAAAGCCCGGTGGCTTAGGGCGGCCCTTGAGTTTGAGGACGGAAACTTTACCGGGGAAGCCATGACGGAGGAAATGAAGGAGGGGCTCAGCCTGCTTTCCATGGTGATGGAGCTGAAATGCGCATTTCCTGAAAGCTTCCATGTTCTGAAAGGTAATCACGAAAATATTTTGAACGAAGCGGGGGACGGAAATTACTCCTTTGGAAAGTTTGCCAATGAAGGTGAAATGTGCCGTCTTTTTATGGGGGAGCAGTACGGGGACGATGTTCTGTACGTGGTTTCCTGTTTTGAAAAGGCGCTCCCGCTTTTTGCGGCCTTCGATTCCTGCGTAATTTCCCATGCGGAGCCCCTTCGTGCCTATAGTCGGGAAGAACTGGTTGAAGGTCTTCTGAAGCCTGAGGTGATAAAGGGACTTACCTGGACGGAAAACGGAGCCAGCGAGCCGGGAAGCGTAAGTGCCATGATTTCAATTTTTGCGAATTACAGGCGCTTCAGGTTTCCGTGCTATTTTGGCGGCCACAGACCGGTTCGGGGAAAATATGCTCTCAGGCAGAACGGCAGTTATATTCAGTTTCATAATCCGGAAGAGGAAAATGTGGTTCTGATTTCGGGGCAGCGGGACTTTAATCCGGATACGGACATTGTCAGTGTAAACAGATAAATCAAGGTGAAAATATGGCAGAAAACTATCCTGAGTTTATTGGAAAATACAAGGTAAGCGGAATTATTGCGAAGGGCGGAATGGGCGTTGTTTACAAGGCGGTTCATCCGTCTCTTAAGCGTTATGTCGTCATTAAAAAAATGACGGCCCGAAGGAATTCCTCCAATGTGGAACGCTTTAAGCGTGAAGCACAGATTCTGCTGGATTTGCAGAGTCCGTATATCGTTCATCTTTTTGATTATTTTACAGAGGGCGGCTACCGCTACATGGTTGAAGAGCTGGTTGACGGAATGGCCCTGGACAAGCTCATTCAGAAGCAGATAATGCTTTCTCCTCAGCTGGCACTTTTGATTCTTCAGGATGCCTGTTTTGCGCTGAAATACGCCCATTCGAAGGATATCGTTCACCGGGACATTAAGCCGGGAAATATTCTGATTTCTAAGCGGGCGGAAATTAAGCTTGCGGATTTTGGAATTGCAAGCGATAAGGAGCAGAATACTGAGGAAGGTTCTTTGACCCAGACAGGTGTTGCCCTTGGAACTCCTGCCTACATGCCACCGGAGCAGTTTGAAAACAGCGCCATGGTGGATAAGAGGGCGGATATTTATGCCCTTGGAATCATGCTCTATGAGATGGTGACCGGTTCTAAACCATATCCGGGAACTCTCTCCATTGAAACTTTGAATACGATAAAAAAAGGAAAGTATATTTCTCCAAAAAAACTGAATAAAGATGTTCCGCCGGTGGTTTGCAAGCTGATAAAAAAAATGCTTCAGCCAAAAGCGAATCGCCGTTTTCAGTCTACGGCACCCATTATCAAAATCATAAAGAAATATCTGAAGCACTACGACACCCACGCAATCAGGGTGCAGCTTGCAAAGCTGGTGCTTTCTGCTGAAAAGGTGGAGGAGCAGACTTTTGTTCCGAAGGATTTGAAAATCCGGAAGGTAAGGCGGATTGTGCTTTCCGTGGCGGGGGTTCTGGTTTTGTTTGCGGGCTGCTGGTTTTCGGGGCTTGTTCAGCGCTATGCATTGCGTCACTGGCTGACACCTGTTTCTATCGAAATGATTATGCCGTCTTCTGCCAGCGGCGGCGGCGATTTGCCGGTTAAGGCCTTCTTTTTTGAGAATGACGGGAAATCCATTCCGGAAGTTCGGGGAAGCGAACGGGTTCTTTCTGTAAGAAATGAAAAGCGGGGAAACGGTGGTTCCGGCAGTTCTGGTACTGGTGGCGGGGCTTCCCAGGCGGGAAAACACAAGGTCTTCAGGGCCAAGGATGTTTTTCTGAGGCCGGGTGAGTACCGCGTAAAGGTTGCAGCCGGTCCTTATGTCTGGTGGCAGTCCTTTGAAGTAACCGCTGAAGAGAAAAAAATTACCTGCGATTTTCTTAAGGATATGCGCCGACCTATAAAGGTTGTTCCGAATGTTACGGATGCCGTTTCCGGAAGCGACATAAGTGAAACAGCAAAAATCACTGTCTGGTATGGCGGTGCCTGGAAAGAAATTGCAGAGGTTCCTCAGGAAAAAATCTTGAGCGGAACGGTCTGGAAGTTCCGTTTTTCTGCAGCCGGTTACGAAGAAGAAATTTTCTCTCTCTGGTTTGACTGGTATCAGGACGAGCTTTTCTTAAGTGCAAAACTGACTCCAAAGGGCTGAGACACCCGCTAAACTTGGGGCTCCGGCAATCTTGTAGTTGAACTCCATATTTGTTCTTTTAACGGGCAAAATTTGACTTTTAACATTTTCATTATTATATTAAATTTATGGCACAAAACGATACAGAAGATAAAGACAAAGATGATATTGAAATCGATATTACAAACGGTGAAACTCTTACAGATGAAGAGATTGAACATCGCCGTGAAATTATAAGAAAAGGCCTCACAAAAATTCTGGATGATCTGGATATTCTTTCGGATTTAGACGATGATTCAGATGACGAACTGGACGACGAAGACCTGGATAGCGATGATGTTTATGTGGTAGATTCGGACGAAGCATCTTCTGATTCTGAGGGTGCTTCAGAAAAAAAACGACGGCGTTCCGGCTCAAGAAAAACGGCTGATTCTTCACGCAGTTCTTCGAAAGATTCTTCCCCTGATTCTCCAAAAGGCTCTGAAAAAGGAAAGAAGCGTGCCGGGGCTAAGGGCTCCGGTTCTTCAAATGGAGCTGGTGCGGGCGGTTCAAACGGTTCCGGCGGAGAGGGCGGTTCCGGGGGCTCGAATGGTTCTTCCGGCAAGCGCGGAAAGGGCGAAATCGTTCCTGCAGACCAGATGCTTCCTAATAAGCTTTCAATAATTCCGCTTCAGGGACGACCGATTTTCCCGGGAATCTTTACTCCACTTATGATTACTGCCTCCGATGACATCAAGGTGATTGAGCAGGCATATAACGGAGACGGCTATATCGGAATCGTTATGCTCAAAAACGAAAACGATGTTCCGGATGTAAAGGATTTGTACACGGTAGGAACTGCTGCCAGAATCATCAAAAAAATCAATCTTCCGGATGGCGGAGTAAATGTATTTATTTCTACGATAAAGCGTTTTAAAATCCGGAAAAGCCTTCATTCAAGCTCGCCGATTTGCGTGGCGGTTGAATATCTTGAGGACGAAGAGGACGATACCTTTGAAGTAAAGGCCCTGACCCGAGCACTCATCAGTGAAATGAAGGAAGTCAGCGAAAATAATCCCCTTTTCTCAGAAGAGATGCGCCTGAATATGGTGAATATCGACCATCCGGGAAAAATTGCTGACTTTATCGCTTCAATTTTGAATGTAGACAAGAATGAACAGCAGAAGGTTCTTGAGCTTTTGAACGTGCGCCACCGAATGGAGCAGGTTCTGGTTTACATCAAGAAGGAACAGGAGCTTCTGCGGGTTCAGAAAAAGATTCAGAATGAGCTGAACGAGCGGGTTGAAAAAAATCAGCGTGAATACTTTTTGCGTGAAGAAATGCGTTCAATTCAGGAAGAGCTGGGAACAGATTCTGAAGGAAACGCAACCGATTACAATAAATTTAAGGAAAAAATCAAGGCGTTCAATTTTGAAGGCGAAATCAAGGAAACCGTGGAAAACGAGCTGGAAAAGTTTCAGCTGACGGAACCGAATTCGCCGGAATACATGGTCAGCCGCAATTTTCTTGAGCTGGTTTGTGCTCTTCCGTGGAACGAGGAACTCAAGGAAAATTACGATTTGAACGCTGCAAAGAAGATTCTTGAGGATGACCACTACGGTCTGGATGACGTTAAAAAGCGCATAATCGAGTATCTTGCGGTTCGAAAGCTCAAGCAGGATTCAAAGGGTTCTATTCTTCTTCTGGTGGGACCGCCGGGAGTTGGTAAGACCAGTATTGGCCGCTCAATTGCCAATGCCATGAACAAGCCTTTCTACCGCTTCTCTGTGGGGGGAATGCGGGACGAAGCGGAAATCAAGGGACACCGCAGAACCTATATCGGTTCAATGTGCGGAAAAATCATTCAGGGTATCCGGATTACAAAGACAAAGTCGCCGGTATTTATGATTGATGAAATTGATAAGATGGGTTCCAGCCACAACGGCGACCCGGCAAGCGCCCTTCTTGAGGTGCTTGATCCGGAGCAGAATGTAACCTACCGGGACAACTATCTGGATCTGCCATTTGATGTTTCCAACGTGTTCTTTATTTTGACGGCCAACTCTCTTGATACGGTACCGGAACCGCTTCTGGACAGGGCGGAAATCATTCAGCTTTCCGGCTACATCGACCAGGAAAAGCTGGAGATTGCAAAGAAATACCTGATTCCGAAGAACGCAAAGAAGAACGGTCTTGGAAAGAGTCAGGTGAAGTTTACAAAGAAGGCGCTTTTGCGGATTGCACAGGAATATGCCCGGGAAGCGGGTGTGCGCAATTTTGAAAAGAACCTGGATAAGATTCACCGGAAAATCGTAACCGAGCTTCTTTTTGAGGCGGAAACGAAGGCTGAAGAGGCACGGAAAATCGGAAAGGAAGAAGGAAAGTCTTCGGAAGAACTGAAGAGCATTACCGCCTTTGACTTTATCGAGTCCGGAAAGAAATACGATATCGATTACGATGACCTTGAAAAATATCTTGGAAAGCCGGTCTTTGACGAGTCGGTAATTAAGACGGCTAATGTTCCGGGAACGGCAATCGGTCTTGCCTGGACAAGCATGGGCGGCGACACCCTTCTGCTTGAAGCCACAAGCTTTGCCGGAAAGGAAGGTCTTGTTCTTACGGGGCAGATGGGCGATGTAATGAAGGAATCTTCAAAAATTGCCTTTGACTGGTGCCGTAAAAACGCAATTGAAAAGAAAATCAAGAAGGCGGACTGGTTCGACAAGAATACGGTTCACCTGCATATTCCGGAAGGCGCTACTCCGAAGGACGGCCCGAGCGCGGGAATCACTATGGCGGTTACCTTTACCTCGCTTTTCACGGGTAAGAAAATCAAACCGCATCTTGCCATGACCGGTGAGCTTTCCCTTACGGGAAAGGTGCTTCCGATTGGAGGACTCCGGGAAAAGACTGTTGCGGCAAAGCGTAACAAGATTAAGACGATTTTAATTCCGATGGCCAATAAGCGTGATCTGGATGATATTCCGGAAAATGTAAAGGAAGGAATAACCTTCATTCCGGTAAGCCGGGTGGAAGAGGTTCTGGAACTGGCGTTCTAGAACAAAGGGCGGTTTCTGATACGGAAGCCGCCTTTTTTTATGGGTTCGTGGCTGGAAGCCCGGTGAAAGACTTCGGTTCTACAACAGCTGGTTTTCTTTAAGCCAGGTCCAGAGGGTTTCGTTCCAGTGAAATTCCTTCATAAATGGGCCGTTCAGCATGCCAAAGCCGTGTTTTCCCCATTCGTATACTTCAAGATGGCAGTTTATGCGTTTTTCCTTCAGCGCGTCGTAAAGCACCAGAGAATTGTGGTAATCTACCACATTGTCGTCCTTGCAGACAACCACATAGGTTGGGCTCATGTCGGATGGAATCTGCATTTCCATTGAAAATTCGTCTTTTCGCGCCTGGCTCTGGTTTTGTCCCCGGTCTTTTCCAAGAAGGCTTTTTCTGGACCAGCGGTGGGCAATATTGTCCTGCATTGAAACAACCGGGTAAACAGGAATTACAAAGTCCGGTTTCAGGCTTACGGAATGATGTATGCCGATTTTTTCCAGCTCATCGTGGCTCTGCCAGAAGGCGCCGCCCATGGTAACCAGGTGTCCCCCAGCCGAATAGCCGATGATTCCCAGCTTCTCCGGGTTGATTCCGTAAGCTTCTGCATTTTCACGAACCAGCTGAATGGCGCGCTGCAAATCCTGAAGCATTGCCGGATGATGAAAGCCGTTTTCTGCGGTTCTGTAGCGCAGGGTAAAGGCGGCAACTCCCCGCTGGGTGAACCATTCGGCACTTTTGAAGCCTTCGTTGTAAAGTCCAAGATGGTGGTAGCTTCCGCCCGGGCAGATGATTACGGCCGGGGCAGACTGCGGAACGTCATTTGTGTCGCCTGCAGAGGAAGCATCAATTTTTGCGGGATGGTAGTACATCACCGATTTGTATTTTTTCATTGAAGGAATGTTGTTCCAGAGGCGTACAGGTGTTCCGCCGATATCACGACCGGCATTACTACCGGCTGCAAATATGAGGGAAGCGCAGAAAAGCGCGCTGAAGACTAGACTGATTTTTTTTACAGAAAACTTACACATACAGACAGAATACCACATTCTTAAATATATTTGAATAATTTTCATAACCGTATTATATTTAACTGTATGGGTACAATTATTGATTATCTTGAGTGGCGTGGGGACATTCCTTTTTCTGCTGTTGAATTCAATGAAATTGATGCGCTAATTCTCTGTCAGATTACTTATCTGAATTTTGACGGACTTTTATCGGACGCGAATTTTTCTAATCAGATACCGATTTCGGAGCTGGCGGAAAAATTTAAGAACTCGCCGGATTTCGAAACGCGAGCAGACACGGGGCTTCTTATTAATGAGGAAACCAGTAAGGTTCTGGAGCTGGCTGGAAAGTCGGAGCGCTTTAAGGACGTTCTGATAACCGGCTATATGTCCATTATCGATTTGTCTAAGGAAGAGCAGTTTGCTGCCGCAACCTATATCATTCAGCCAAAATTAAATTATGTGGTTTACCGAGGAACGGACGACACAATCGTTGGTTTTAAGGAAGATTTTAACCTGGCCATTATGGACGAGGTTCCGGCGCAGAAGGATGCGATTCAGTATCTGGAGCTGGCGGCTTCTTCCCTGAAGGGGATTTTTTATGTTGGCGGACATTCAAAGGGTGGAAATCTTGCGATTTACGCTTCTGCAATGGTTCGTCCGGAAACAAAAAAGCGTGTTTCCCTGATTTACAATATGGATGGTCCGGGTTTTTCGGACAAACGCCTTACTTCTCAGGAATTTTACGAAATTATTCCGCGAATCCGTTCGTTCTACCCGCATTTTTCAATTGTGGGAATGATTTTTAATCATGCCGGAGCCTATTCGGTTGTTGAAAGCGAGCAGACCGGCATTATGCAGCACGACCCTTTCAGCTGGCATTTGTGCGGAAAAAGCTTTGTTCTTCTGAATGATTTTGACGAAGCTTCATCCTTTTTCAATAAGGTTTTGAACAAGTGGATTCTTTCCCTTTCCAAGGAGCAGGTTTCGCAGTTCATCGAAACCCTCTACAATATTCTTGAAGCGACAGACGCCCGCACCAACTCGGAAATTGAAACTAATATCCTGAAGAACTCCTTCAAGATTTTTAAGGCCTGGATGGACACTCCGGCGGATATCCGGGATGCGGTTGAAAATACCGTGCGGCAGCTCTACAAGATTGCCCACAGACAGCTGCCTTCTCCTCAGGAGTGGTTTGAAAAGAACACAAAGCGCGGGCTTCACAAGGTAAAGGAAAATGTTGCCAAAATGCAGAAGCTGCAGAAGTCCCAGGAGGCGCAGATGTCTTCGGGAAAGGCAGCCGGAAAATCTGCCGGCAAGGCGGCTGGAAAAAGCAGCGGAAAAGCGGGCGCCGGGGCTTCAGGCCTTAAGTCCGCCGGTAAGGCTTCCGGTCTTAAATCTGGTTCAAAAATAAAGAAAGCCAACGGAAAGCTTTCTGAAAAATAAAATATAATAAAAAAGGATAGCCTAAAAATTGCTTTCGCAATTTTTTTAACGGCTTTCAATCAATCAGGAAAACAGCACAGCTGTTTTCTCTCAGGAGAAAGAGAAAATGGTACAGAACGAGATTAAGAATGAGAAAGGTTTTGATATTGCAGATGTGATTTCAAAAAATCGATTTCTTTCCAAGGTTTATTTGTGGATGACGGCGGCGCTTTTAATCAGCGGCGGTATGGCTTATATGGCTTCCCAGAGCGATAAGATGCTGACGGCAATCTGGGGTAAAAACGGTGTCGGTTTTATTGTACTCTGCGTGCTTGAAATCGTGATTGTTTCCTTCCTTTCTTTAAGAATCAGAAAAATTTCTGCGGTTGCGGCTACTATCGGGTTTATTATTTATTCGGTGGTTAATGGTCTGACACTTTCCGTGATTTTCCTTGCATACGAGCTTTATTCGATTGTTCTGGTGTTCTTTATTTCTGCGGCTATGTTCCTTGCAATGGCAATTTTTGGAATGAAGACAAAGAGCAACCTGAACTCAATCGGCCGGTATTTTACAATGGCCCTTGTGGGAACTTTTATTGCGGTTATCGTGAATATTTTCCTGAAATCTCAGGTGCTGGATTTTGCAATTTCAATTGTTTCGGTACTGATTTTTACAGGCCTTACCGCTTACGATGCTCAGAAACTCGCTAAGGCCAGCGAGAAGGCAGAAAGCCAGGCTGAAGATGTTTTTGAAAAGGCAGCCGTTATCGGAGCCCTTGAACTGTATCTTGATTTTATAAATATTTTCCTTTCGCTTTTAAGGCTTTTCGGAAAGCGAAAATAGTTTAGTGGATGGCGGATTAGCAGGTCAGTTTTGCTGATTTCCGCCGGCAAACTTATTATGCTCTTTATCTGAGGCGGAACCGGGGCTGTTCAAAAAGAAAAGTTTGCGGTGGTTGAGGTTCTCGAAACCACCAGATATAGTGTAAATGGTCATTTCGACAGGCTCAATGACCGCAGTAACTAAACTAATTAGACAGCCCCTTAGTCTATTAGGGTAACTATTTGCTGATTACTTCTTTTATTGCGTTAAGAAGCTCTGAGTATTCTGTGAATGCAGGATACTGCGGGTAGTCCTTTTTAATCTGGTCTGTGGTTCGGAATAAGAAACCGGCCTTGGAAGCCTGAATCATTCCCAAATCATTAAAAGAATCGCCGGATGCGATTGTTTCAAAACCGCAGGACTGAAGTGCCTTTACAGTTGTGAGCTTTGATTTTTCGCATCTCATCTTGTAGCCGGTTATTTCGCCGGAAGGGCTTACTTCAAGGGTGTTGCAGAAAATTGTTGGAAGTCCCAGCTTTTTCATCAACGGTGCTGCAAACTGTTCAAAGGTGTCGCTCAAAATTATGGCCTGTGTGCAGCTTCTGAGCTCGTCTAAAAACTCTTTTGCGCCAGGAAGCGGGTCGATTTTTGCGATTGTATCCTGAATTTCCTTTAATCCAAGTCCGTGTTCCTTCAAAATGTTGATTCGGTATTTCATCAGTTTGTCGTAATCTGGTTCGTCCCGGGTAGTTTTTCTGAGTTCCGGGATTCCTGTTTCTTCTGCAAATGCAATCCAGATTTCCGGTACAAGTACGCCTTCCAGGTCTAAACAAGTTATGTACATAATTCCTTCCTTTATAATAACTTTATGAGAATTTTGCGCCTTCAGGAGCGCTGGTTCGCTAGATTTTACCATTTTAACGCTCTGAAGAGCAATGATTTTTCAAGTTTTTAGTGGTCAGATCAGATTACAGAATCTGGCGGGGTGGAATCTTCCATTGGACACTGGCTTTTCAGCTGGCGCTTCTTTTCGTACATTTTTTTGTCTGCTGTGTCAAAAAAGTCCTGAAAGCAGGTGTGATTTTCCGGGTTGAATTGTTCAAATCCCCGGGCGATTACAACCTGATTTGTGTGAAGATTTTCATCGATTTGTCTGTCGAATTTTTCAAAAATTTCATTTCTGTTAATGAAGTCATAGCCTTGTAGAAGTGCCACAAATTCATCGCCGCCAATTCTGAAAACCGGACTATGCTTAAAGAAGCTGCAGATCAGCGACACGCCTTCTTTTATGAATCTGTCTCCGGCGTCGTGACCAAGGGTATCGTTGATGTTTTTAAGCCCGTTCAGGTCAAAAACAACAACTCCAAAATCGAAGAGCCCCTTATTTTCGATGCTTTCATTTATTATTTCGATTGTTTCTGAATAGGCCAGCTTGTTTTTTACTCCGGTCAGGGCATCCGTGTGCATGAGCTTTCGGGTTATCTTTAGTTCCTGTTCCTGATATTCATCCTTTTTGGTCAGTGCTTCAAGTTCTACCAGTCGTTCTTCCTTTTCATCTTCCAGAACGAAGGTGTGCATAAGCGTACTTCCAAAAAGGCAGCCGAGGGCGTAAAAAGGCATAAGCGGGTAAAGGGTCTGCAGTGTAATAAATACAATCATTGCAAAACCGGAGAGGTAGATGGAGCGGTATCGGCGACGAATACTTCCTTTTGCCATGAGCGCTTCTACAAAAAGATAGATAGAGGTTATCAGATACATACCAATCTGGGCGATCAGCAGAGAATAGCGCAGGCTGCCGGAATGATAGACCATGTTTTTGTCGAACCAGAACATTTTTGGTAAAAAGAAATTCAGAAGAAGCACGGATAAGTCAAAAATCAGAAACATCAGGCCGATTATCCGGATAATTAAACAAAAAGTCTTTTTTTCACCAAGATAACTTATGACGAAACGTGTCCACAGCAAAATTGTGAAGGCCATTGCAATGAAATATAATAGAGTATCTGAGTAAATCAGAAGGAAATTTTTCAAGTCGTATAGAATTCCCCACAGAATATCGGATATGTAGAAAACCATAACGCTGCAGATAAAATTCCGGTATTTTTTGTTACAGAGTTTTTCATCCTTGTTTTTGAAATTTTTAAAAATTCCAAAATTGATAATTGCGGTAAGCAATAATGCGATGATTCCAGTGCTTGAATAGTTCATTCCTATTATATTGTACCACGAATTTTGAATATTGCGAGAAAAACGATTAAGTTTGCAGGGGTGGGATTAAGTTTGCAGGGGAGGGTTAGGCGTGAGCATGGTTGAGTAAAGCAGCTGAGAATAATCTTGCGGAGATTTTCTGTTGTTTTTATAATTCTAATTATGAAATCTGAATATCAGAAAAAGCTGGATTTGATTATTACGGGCTTGGAGAAAACTGGCAATGTGCAGACAGAGGTCCCGGATTTCCTGGAAAAAAAATGCAGGCCTTCGCTTCTGCTTCATGCCTGTTGCGGGCCCTGTTCTTC
Organism: uncultured Treponema sp.; assembly: GCA_946186185.1. Classification (GTDB taxonomy): domain Bacteria; phylum Spirochaetota; class Spirochaetia; order Treponematales; family Treponemataceae; genus Treponema_D. The sequence goes on from CAMHMJ010000016.1 coordinate 35,715, forward strand.
TTATGTGCTTGAATATCTGGCGCGGTATTTTGAAATTACTATTTTATATTACAATCCCAACATTTATCCGGAGGAGGAATATTTCCGCCGTCTTAACGAACTGAAAAATCTATTGCCCCGTTTTCCGGCTGCAATTGAAGGCGGCGTAAAGCTTGTGGAAGACCGCTACGAGCCGGAGGATTTTTACAATGCTATCGGGGTGCGGGAAAATCCGGAACTTGCAGATGAGGCGGAAAAAGGTGAGCGCTGCCGCCGCTGTTACCAGTTTCGTCTGAAGCGGGCTTTTGAGTATGCCTGCGCCCGGGGATTTGATTATTTTTGCACAACCCTTAGTATCAGCCCTTTTAAGGATGCGGAGAAAATCAATACGATTGGAGAAGCGCTGGAAGCGGAAAAAAAATCCGAGGGTTCAAATGGACCAAAATGGCTTCCTTCAGATTTTAAGAAAAAAGGCGGATTTAAGAGGAGCCTTGAGCTTAGCGCGGAATACGGTCTTTACCGCCAGCAGTACTGCGGCTGCGTATACAGCAAGGCAAATACGGATAAAAAGAACGCAATAAGAGATTTTTATCCGTAGAAAAATATTGAAGAATTTAATATTATCTGTATTAAGAGATTGGGACGAGTTAGCGTGTCATTATATGATGTGCTGAGGTTCCCAGTCTCTTTTTTTTATTCGTGCAATATATGCGAGATAAACTGTCACCCATCTACAAAAACCTCTAATTCAAAATTCCCGTAATATTTCCGTCTTTGTCGGTGGTGTAGTCGTGGGCTTTAACCGGGGCGCCGCAGTGAGGGCATTTTTTGTGCAGCAGGATTGAATAAACGCCGCCGCAGTATTCGCAGGTGTCTTCGTCTACAAAATTTTCCGGGCAGAGCTTTGCGGTTTTGTAGACTTTTTCCTGATCCGGATGAAAGCCGCCGAAAGCAAAAAGGAAAACCAGAATTCCAATTATAAGCGCTATGACCGCACCGACAATTGATTCCGTTGGAATATAGGTGTTCATTACGACTTTGTTAAAATCGTTGAATGCCTGTGCAATTGCCTCTCCAACCTGATACTGGTCCCGCTGCAAAAGATATTTCTGAAGCTTTTGATTAAAGATGTCTGTTTCGTGGCTGGTGAGAATCGGATCGGTGTAGTCGCCCTGAACTCCGTGCCATTTCCAGTCTTCAAAGCCAGCGGAAATATTCTTGAGTGGGCTGGCTGACTCCGATGTTCCGGAATTGCCTGCTCCACTGTTGACTGTGTCAGCACCGGCTATGGTATTACCTGCAGATAGAGCGGCGCTCTCGTCAGCACCCGCAGCTATTTCCGCGTCAACACTACCAGTTCCAGCACCGGCTGTATTTGCCTGCGGAGTGGAGTACAGAATCAGCCAGTGTTTTTCGTCGTCGAAGGTGTTCACATACACATCGTAGGCGTAGTGCTCAAGAGCGGTATAGTTGTTTATCCATTTTGAATCTTCCGCGGTGATGACAGAGGCGCAGATTCCGGTGGTCTTGTAAAAATCAGAAAGTGCCGACTTAAGAGATGCCGTTTCTCCCAGAACATTTGCGTTGTCGATTATGACAGGGTTTCTTACATCGGTTGCGGCCAGCTCTTCTTCCGTCCAGAAAAGTTTGAGCGGGTGGTGAATTGAACCAAGCAGCCCCGTAAGCCAGAAAGCCATGAACACAAGGAATTTTGTGATTTTCTTTCTGGTTTTTATGGGCTTTGTGATGTCGTAATTTGCCCAGACATAGACAGGTTTTGAGTCTTCAAAGTAAACGTAGCGCTTTGCTCCGGAAAACTTGGCGGTTTTCATGGTATTCGGCTTCTGGTAACTGGACGCGCCTGTTCCCGAACTCCCTGAATAACTGCTGTATGAACTGTTGTCGGAATAACTTCGAGAACTAGAGCTCCCGGAGTGCGAATAGCTGCTTCCCGAGCTTGAATATCCTCCGCCAGAATGGCTTCCGCCCCCTGATGAATGTGGCATTTTTAACTCCTGAGAGAAGCAGCTGTGCTGCTTCCTGATAGATTGTAAGCCGTTAAGAAAATTGCGGAAGCAATTTTTAGGCTGTCCACCTTGAGAAGCAGCTGTGCTGCTTCCTGATAGATTGTAAGCCGTCAAGAAAATTGCGGAAGCAATTTTTAGGCTGTCCTCTTATTTAAGCGCTTATTTTGAAGTTACGCTCTGATATTTCTTCATCTTTTTGGTCTTGCCGTCTTCGGTAAGCTCGTAGATGTAGAAGGTTTCTTCATCAGTGTCTTCGATGGCAGTGTGGCTGTAAACCAGGTTGCCTTCCTTTGAATAAACGTACTCGGTAAAGGTTCCGTCGGCATAGGTCTTTTTTGTAAGGTGCTTGTTTTCGTCGTAGGTGTAGAGCTCTTCTTCACCGTAGGAATAAGTCTTTTTGGAACGGCGGCCTTCGGTATTGTATTCGTAGTTTTCAGAATAAAGAATTACATCGCCTTCATAGTAGGTGATTTCAACCAGCTTGCCGTTCTGGTCGTAGGAATATTTTCTTCCGGTGCTGTCGTTTCCGCGTTTTGCAAGAAGCACGCCGTTTGCATCGTAATCGTACCATTCTTCGATGTCTGCGGAAGTTTTTTTGTGGGTCAAGAGACCTTTTTTGTTGTATTCAAAGGTCTCCTTGTAGCCGCTGTCGTGGGATACGCTGGAAATTCGACCCTTTTTATCGTATTTGTAAGTGATTACAGGTCCTGAAGCCTGCTTAAGGCTGGAAAGCCGTCCGTTTGCGTCAAAGTCCCGCTCCTCAACCAGATTTACATCGCGGGTAATTTTGTCTTTTCCCGGAATAAAGAAGGATTTTTCCTCAGCATGAACAAAAAATGAAGAAAGCAAAAGTGTTGCAAAAAATGCTGTCTGTTTAGATATCTTTTTCATACGGTAATCTCCTTATTTTTTAATATCGCACAAATTAAAGCATAAACATTCTAACCGATTTTCAGTTTTTTTTCATCTTTTTTTTTAGGAGGTGGAAGTCTCCGTTTTCTGTACCTCTGCTCCACAGTGCGGACAGGTTGTGTGAAGTCCCTTGACATAAACGCCCTGGCAGAAAGGACAGGTTTCCTGATCGGTAAAGCCCTCCGGACATTCCACTGCAGTCTTGTATTTCTTGTTCCTTTTGCTGTCGGCAAGTATCAGAAAAATTGGCGGCAGGAACATCAGGGAGAAAACTCCTCCGGCGATGATGGCTATAACGATAGAAAAAACAGGAATGTACCTTTTCATTGCAACTGGAGTCAGAGTGTCGAAGGCCGTTATGAGTGCTTCTCCAACGCTGTACTGATTTCTCTGCAAAAGACATTTCTGAAAGGTTTTGTTGAATAAATCTGTTTCCCTGCTGGAAAGGATAGGGTCGGTGTCGTCGCCCTGCATTCCTTCCCATTTCCAGTCGTCAAAACCGTCAGAAAGGTCATTGTCCGGGCGGTAAACGATGAGCCAGTGCTTTTCGTCTTCAAAGTGGTCTACGTACCAGTCGAAAGCGTATTTTTCAAGCAAATTGTAAGTACCTGTGTTTTCATATTTAGTGCATGTTTCTTCCCATTCTTCCTGAGTGAGAGTTTTAACTGCCGGGGTAATTCCGGTTTCATCAAAAAAGCGCTTAAAGGCGTCTTCCACGGCCAGTCTGTCCGGAATTACATTTGCGTCATCCTGAATGACAATTTCTGTGTTGTAGGTCGTTAAAAGCTTTTTCGGGGCGTGTCTGCCTGTAAGCGTAACCAGCAAAACAGTTATGAGAACAAACCATGCCCAGATTGTAGAAAGGCAGCCTATTGCAAGACGCTTTTCACAGCCGTTGTTGGGTTTAATGTCGTAGTTTGCGTAAACATATTCCGGCTGTTTATTCACATAGTAAACGTACTTTTTTGAACCTTCAAAATAGGTTGTGGATTTTTTTGAAGTCGGTGTTGAGCTTGAATGGTAACTGCTGCTTCCTGAACTGTGATAGCTGTGGTAGCTTGAGTGGTGCGAGCTTGAATGGTGTCCGCCAGAGTGGCTTCCGCCTCCTGATGAATGTGGCATGTATCCTCCTGAGAGAAAACAGCTCTCGCTGTTTTCCTGATTAATTGGAAGCCGTTAAAAAAATTGCGGAGGCAATTTTTAGGCTATCTTTCTTAGTTTTAATATCGTTGTGCGCTATAGGCCGCCTATCCTTAGCCGTAAATCTGGCAGATGTATTTCTTTATTGTTTTTATGGTTCCGTCGTCGTAGCGTTCGTAGATGAAGAATTCTTCGGTTTCGCAGTCATAGACTCTTGTGACTCTGTAAACTACGCTTCCGTCTCCGCCGTACCAGGCTTTTGTAACTGAACCGTCAGAATAGTTAGTTTCTACAATATTTCCTTCACGGTCGTAGGTGTAGAATTCTGAAACTCCGTCGGAAACTTCTTTTGAAGTCATTCTGTCGTTTTCATCGTAGAAATACCATTCTCTGTAGTAGAATGTGTCACCGTCTCCTTCGTTGGTTTCAAAAAGACGACCTTTTTCATCGTAGATATATCCGTAAACGGTTCCGTCGCTGCTTTTGATATTCAGAAGTCGGCCGTTTTTGTCATAATTGTAAACCTGGGTCTCTCCTTCCGAATTTGAATACTTGATGCGCTTTCCTTTTTTGTCGTAGGTGTATTTCTGGACAAAGTCCTGTGCGGTATGTTCGATGAGGTTTCCGTTTTTGTCGTATTTGTAGAACTGGTCGATGCCGCCGTTTTTGCAGACAGTGCTTAAAAGGTGCCCCTGCTGGTCAAAGGTCTGAACTGTGTCCAGGGTAACTTCCCGCTTAAGTTCAATTGGATCGTGTCCCATAATGAAAAAGCTTCGGGTTTCAGTTTGAGCATGTGCGAATAGTGCTGCGGTCAGAAAAAGCGAAGCAGCGACAGTTTTTTTTGAAAATAACTTTGAAAATCTATGCATCTTAAAATCTCCTTGAGTGAGGTGAATATTGAATTTGTAGTTGAAATAATAAAACTCGATATTCACTTTAACAATATAATTCCTTTCTGGTTACTTATTCAACAAAGCGCCGCAGTGGGGGCAGCGTTTTTGAAGACCAACGATGTAAATTCCGCCGCAGTATGAGCACGGCTCCTGATCGGTAAGCTCGTCCGGGCATTTAACTGCTGTTGCGTAGTATTTAAATTTCCGCTTGTCGTTTGCAAAGGAAATTAACAGCGGAATAAAAATCATGGAGAAGAAGACTACAACTCCAATCATTGTGTTTCTTTTTCCTTCCGGAAGGTAAACCCGCATGGCAACCGGCGTAAGTGTGTCAAAAGCGATTTTAATTGCCTGTCCCACATCGTATTTTTCCCGCTGCAAAAGGCATTTGTGCAGGGTTGTATTAAAAAGCGCAACTTCTTCTTCAGCAAGAATCGGGTCGGTGTCGTTTCCCTGCATGCCTTCCCACTTCCAGTTGTCAAAGCCGTCGGATACATCCGGGTCAGCAGAATACACGATGAGCCAGTGCTTTTCGTCGGGAAACAAGTCCTTGTAGACTCTGTAGGCATAGTCTTCAAGAAAATAGTATCTCTGGTCCCATTCGCTGTGGTTCACAGTTTTTACGGCCGGAGTGATTCCCGTTTCCTTGTAAAAGGCCGTAAGTGACTTTTTAAGGGCTTCCTTGTTGGGAATTAAATTTTCCTCGTCAAGAATCAGAATCTGAGTATCAACTCCGGTGGTGTCCATTCTCTTTGGATTGTGCCAGGAGCAAACCAGCATTACCGCGCACATAATCAGAAAGATTGCGTAAAGGACAATTGTATTCTTGAGTCCTTCCGGCTCTTCCCGGGTGATATCGTAGTCTGCGTAAAGAATTTCCGGGTGCTTGTTCACATAATAAACGTATTTTGTGGCGCCCTTAAATGAAGTTCGTCTTCTTGTTCTTGAAGCTCCCGAGCCTGAGTGACTCGAACCTGAACGGTGTCCGCCTGAATGGCTTCCGCCTCCTGATGAATGTGGCATAATAACTTCTCCCTGTGCAAGACCGCCGGAAATTGCGGTCTAAGTTTAATTTTGGCTATTCTTGTTTTTATAGTCCGTGGTAATAAATATCTTCGTCCTCGTCGGGCGGAGTGAAAATTCCACTCTGGGTGCCCGGTTTTCCCTGAGCAGACTGGGCTTTTGCCTTATCTATATTTTCCTGATATTCCGGAGGTACATTCGTTCCGTATATCTTCTTTACCACAGTTTCAAATTTTTTTACAAGATAATCATCGTCATCATCGTTGCCGGCTGCCGGCTTTTTGCCGTTCTGGGCTCCTTTTCCGAATACCGGATCCGATTGAATATCCGGCTGGTAACTTGACGGCTGATTGGAAATAGGAACAGGTGCACCGCAGTGAGGACATTTTTTGTAAAGCCCCGCAAGATAGATTCCGTTGCAGTATTCGCATTTTTCCTGATTTGTGTAGCCCGCCGGGCACTTTTTTGCCATCCGGTATTTTTTGCTGAAGGGATGCCAGCCAAACTGAGCGGCAATATAGATTGCGGCCATAATGGTTACTATAACAAAGGAAATAACTCCTTCTGTTTCAACATAGGACTCCATTACAACCGGAGTGAGTTCATCAAATGCCGCTTCAATTGCCTGTCCTACATCGTACTGGTCCCGCTGTAAAAGCCGTTTCTGGAGTTCCCCATTAAAGAAATCGGTTTCTTTTCTTCCCAGAATCGCATCGGTGCTGTCGCCCTGCATTCCTTCCCAGGCCCAGTCGTCAAAATTGTCCGATAAATCCGTGTCTGCTGCATAAACAATCAGCCAGTGCTTTTCATCGCTGAAATTATCTACATACCAGTCGTAGGCGTATTTTTCAAGGGTTGAGTAGTATTCCTTCCATTCATCCGCGGTTATTGTAAGAACCGCCGGGGTGATTCCGGTCTCGTCCTGAAAGCGCAAAAGCGAGTCGTACAGGCTTTCCCGGTTTCCGATTACATTCACTTTGTCCTGGATTACAATCCGGGTGTTGTATTCCATGTACAGCTTGCTTGGGTTTCGTTTTATTGTCAGGAAGCTGCCCAGACAGATAAGAATAGCAAATAAGCAGCCGAAGAAGGTTTTTGCAACATATTTTCCGTCTTTAAAATCCGGCTTTATCGCAAAGTTTGTATAGAAATAGGTGGGCACACCGTTCTTGTAGTAGACATATCTTTTTGCGCCTGGAAAATACGAATTTCTGGTTATTCGTGATGCGCCTGAGCCTGAACCTGAACCGGAACTGGAGTGGCTGCTTGAATGACTTCCGCCTGAATGGCTTCCGCCGCCTGATGAATGTGGCATGATTTACCCCTTTTGCTAACCGTTTTTATTTTGTCTCAATATTTGCGCCGCAGTGCGGGCAGTTTTTGTGTAATCCAACGATATAGATTCCACCGCAGTGGGTGCATTTTTCCTGATCCGTAAACTTATCCGGGCATTCAACCGCCGCTTTGTATTTTTTCTTGTTTATCGGGTGTATGTCAAATGCGTCTATACTCCACTTTATAAAGAAGAAGGAAATAAAGAGCAGGGCAATCAGGTTTTCCGGTGCCATGTACACCGTCATTACTACCGGAGTGAGGGTGTCAAAGGCAATGGCAAAGGCTTCTGCCACGGTGTAATCGTTCCGTTTTAAAAGAGCCTTGTGGAGGGTGTCGTTAAATAAATCAGTTTCGTGGTCGCTTAAAATTCCGTCGGTCCTGTCGCCCTGCATACCTTCCCAGGCCCAGTCTTCAAAGTCATTGTTAAAATCCGTAGAGTACACTATCAGCCAGTGCTTTTCGTTTTTTCCAAAAAGCTGGATGTAGGAATCGTAGGCGTATTTTTCCAGGTTTTCGTAGTCGTTTTTCCAGTAGCTTTTGGGAACAGTAATAACGGAAGGGGAAATGCCGGTGGTATTTAGAAAGCGCTTCATTGCGCCTTCCAGCTGTTTCCGTTCGGTGATAACTCCCGCATTATCGATGATATAGGAGGTGGTGTCGTAGTTCTGCCTGAGCTTCATAGGTGTATGCAGAAGGCCCACAAAAATTATGCACCAGATAAAAAGGAGGATTCCTCCAAAGATGATTTTATCTTTCAGGGGTTCTGTTTTGTGAACGTCGAAGTCTGTGTAAAAGAAAACCGGTTCATTATCCCTGTAGTAAACCCAGCGGGTTGCTCCCTTGAAGGGTTTGGATTTGCACTTGTGGGAAGCGCCGACTCCGCTGTGACTTCCTCCATGACTTCCGCCTGAATGACTTCCACCGCCTGATGAATGTGGCATGATTTTCTCCCCTTGATAATGAAATTCGTGCTCAGCAGGGTGCGTCCGTTTTACATTTAAAAATATTTTTCCCGGAAGCCCTGATAACTTTTCCATTATAGAATGAAAGAATAAAATGTGCTATATTATAATTGAAAGAAATAATCTGGATTCGATATTTAAGAAATTATAAGGAGTAGCTTGGATGGCAAAAACTTTCGACGACAAAAAAATCATCTACACAATGGACAGAGTTTCCCGTGCTTACGGAACAAAGGTTGTTTTAAAAGATATAAGCATTTCTTATTATTACGGGGCAAAAATTGGTGTACTCGGTGCAAACGGTGCCGGTAAATCAAGCCTTTTTAAGATTCTTGCAGGAATCGATAAGGATTTTACAGGAGAAACAACCCTTGCTCCGGGATACACAATCGGCTATCTTGAGCAGGAACCTTACCTTGAACCTGGAAAAACTGTAATGGAAGTTGTAAAAGAGGGCGTAAAGGAAATTACAGACCTTCTTGAAGAATTTGATAAAATCAACGAAGCATTTGGTGACCCGGATGCTGATATCGACAAGCTCTGTGCCCGCCAGGGTGAAGTTCAGGAAAAACTGGACGCTCTGGATGCATGGAATCTGGATAATAATCTTGAACTGGCTATGGATGCTCTCCGCTGTCCGCCAAGCGATCAGGTGGTAGACGTACTTTCCGGAGGTGAACGCCGCCGAGTTGCCCTCTGCCGCCTTCTTCTTCAGAAACCGGATATCCTGCTTTTGGACGAACCTACAAACCATCTTGATGCAGAAACTGTTGCCTGGCTTGAAAAACACCTCCACGACTATCCGGGAACTGTTATTGCCATTACCCACGACCGCTACTTCCTTGATGAAGTTGCAGGCTGGATTCTGGAACTTGACCGTGGAGAAGGCTATCCGTTCAAGGGAAACTATTCCAGCTGGCTTGAGCAGAAGAACCAGCGCCTTGCACTTGAAAGCAAAAACGAATCTGCCCGCCAGAAGGAAATCCAGAGAGAGCTTGAATGGATTCACATGGGCGCTAAAGGCCGCCAGGCTAAGCACAAGGAACACATCACCCGCTATAACGAGCTTATGAGCCAGGAATCCAAAAAGCAGCTGAAGGATACACAGATTAGTATTCCTGCTGGTCCGCGCTTAGGTGGACAGGTTATTGACCTGGAAGGAGTTTCAAAATCCTTTGGCGACAAGCTTTTGTTCGACAACTTGAGCGTTCATATTCCTGCCGGTGCAATCGTGGGAATCGTTGGTCCAAACGGTGCCGGAAAAACAACTCTTTTCAAGATGATTGCGGATGCAGCCGGCTTTGAAACCGGAGAAAAACCTGATGCAGGAACAATCAAAGTTGGTTCAACTGTAAAACTTGTTTATGTAGACCAGATGAGAAGCGGCCTTGATCCGAATAAAACTGTTTACGAAACCTTAGGCGGCGGTGCCGACATGATTAAGCTTGGTGCAGTGGACGAAAAGGGCCGGGCTCTTGAAGGCGGTGTTCGTGAAGTTAATGCCCATGCCTACTGCGGCTGGTTCAACTTTGCCGGTGCAGACCAGAACAAAAAGGTGAGAGTTCTTTCCGGTGGTGAAAAGAACCGCCTTAATCTTGGAATGATGCTCAAGGAAGCAGGAAATGTGCTCCTTTTCGACGAACCTACAAACGACCTGGACGTTCAGACTGTTCGTGCTCTGGAAGAAGCTCTTGAAGATTTTGCCGGCTGTGCAATGGTAGTAAGTCACGACCGCTGGTTCCTGGACAGAATCTGTACGCACATTCTTGCTTTCGAAAACAATTCAGAGGTTCGCTTCTTTGAAGGAAACTGGTCAGAATATGCTGAATGGAAGATGAAGGAATTCGGAGAAGAAGCCGGAGTTCCAAAGCGCACAGTTTACAGAAAATTGAGCAGATAGAAGGAATGCGGAAACGGTACAGCCGTTTCTTGATATGGACAGCCTGAAAATTGCTTTTGCAATTTTTTTAGCGCTGTCCAATAAAACACCGGCCGCCAGCGGCCTTACACAAGAGGCAATTATGGAAAAGAGACTTTATCGTTCTAACAACAAAAAGCTTGCCGGAGTATGTGCCGGAATCGCAGAATATTTTGACATTGACCCGACTCTGGTTCGGGTTTTGTGGGTGCTTTTCATTCTTGCAGGTGGAAGCGGAATTTTAGCGTATATCATCTGTGCTTTCGTAATTCCATCAAAAGCTGAAGTAACTGCTGCAGAAGCAAACGGAGAAGCTGCGGAAAAGACAGCCGGTGACGGAAGCTGGAAAGCGGAAAAAGACAGCGCCGAAGAAACGGAAGCTACAACTACCGAGTAGTCTCAGGCTGTTTTTGAGTCGGAAGTGTTCCGGCTTAATGGCATGATGTGGTTATAAATTTTTGGGAAATGGAAAAACAAATGGGCTCTTTGTATCAGGCTGCAATTTTTGATATGGACGGCACAATTCTGGATACCTTAGAGGATTTATGGTCTGCAGTAAATGCTGCACTTTCCGAGAATTCTCTTCCGGGGCGCTCTCTTGAAGAGGTTCGGGGCTTTGTTGGAAACGGCCTTTATAAGCTTGTGGAGCGCGCCGTTCCCTCCGGTACTTCCGATGAAGTGAAGGCAAGGGTTTTTAAAAGCTTTAACGATTACTATGCCCTTCATTCTTCTGAAAAAACAAAGCCATATCCGGGAATTGTACACATGCTTGAAAGCCTGAAAAAGAACGGCGTAAAAATTGCTGTCTGCTCCAACAAGCCGGACTATGCAGTTCAGGAATTGTGCCGAATTCATTTTCCGGGGCTTTTTGATGCCGCCGCCGGAGCAAAAGACAGGGAGCATGTAAAACCCTGCCCGGATGTTGTGAACGGAATTCTGGAAGAGCTTGGTGTTTCTAAAGAGAAGGCGGTTTACATCGGCGACTCCGAAGTTGATATCCAGACCGCCAGAAATGCCGGGACCGCCTGCATTTCCGTCTGCTGGGGCTTCAAAACCCGCACTTTCCTGCAGGAAAACGGCGCCGAGCGCATCGTAAACTCCGCCGCAGAACTGGAAGAAGAAATTTTGGGAATGTAACAGGGCGAATATCGAGTTTGCAATTATAATAAAAAATTGGCGGTAGGGTAGCGGAATGCGGGCAAAAAAACTCTGTTTGTGGCTGCCGCGTAAGCGGCAATTAATGAGTTCCTTTGCCACAAACAGCGTTTAGCGCGCTAGCGCGCGGTTTTGACCCGCAGGACGCGAACCGGTAGCCAATTTTTAATGAGAATTTATAAAACTCGATATTCGACCAATTAAATTGCAAATAATTATTGGAGATATATATGGCAAAAACTAAAGAACTTACAAAACCCGCTTTATACGGGGAAGGGCTTGTTGAAAATTACAAGAATTTCTTGAACAACGGTAAGACGGAGCGGGAGTGCGTTGCTCAGATTATTGAGGGTGCCCGCGCCTTTGGGTTTAAGGATATTTCAGAGTATAAAAAACTGAAGGAAGGAGACAAGGTTTATGTTCAGAAAATGAACAAGGCCATTGCCCTTTTTGTGATTGGCTCTGAAAGCATTGAAACGGGAATGAACATTCTTGGTGCCCACATCGATTCACCGCGACTGGATGCAAAGCAGAATCCGATTTACGAAAAGGATTTTGTAACATACCTGAACACTCATTACTACGGCGGAATCAAAAAGTACCAGTGGGTGACAATTCCTCTCGCAATTCACGGCGTTGTGTGCAAGGCAGACGGAACCGTTGTAAAGGTAAATGTTGGTGACGATGAGGGAGATCCGGTTTTCTGTATTTCGGATATTTTGCCGCACCTTGCTCAGGACCAGATGAAGAAGGCCGGTTCGGAAATCATCAAGGGTGAAGATCTGGATGTAATCATCGGTTCCATTAAGCCAAACAAAAATGAAGAAAAATCTGACGAAGATAAGAAGGATAAAAAGAAGAAGGACAAGGCTTCCGGCAAAAAAATCATCTTAAAGCTTCTGAAAGAAAAATACGGAATTGAAGAAAAGGATTTTGAATCCGCAGAGCTGGAAATCGTTCCGGCAGGAAAGGCCCGGGACTGCGGTTTTGACCGTTCCCTGATTCTTGGCTACGGACAGGACGACCGTTCCTGCGCATTCACTTCTTTTGCCGCCCTGATGGACTTTTCTTGTGCTGCAGACAGCGCTAAAAAGGCTCCGAAGCGCACCTGCGTTTGCCTTTGCGTTGATAAGGAAGAAATCGGTTCTGTGGGAGCAACCGGAATGGGCTCACATTTCTTTGAGAATGCAGTTGCAGAAATCGTGGAAAAAACAATGCATTCCTACAGCGAGCTTTCCGTTCGCCGGGCCCTTGCAAACAGCTTTATGCTTTCAAGCGATGTAAATGCCGCTTACGACCCGATTAACGCCGGCCTTTATGACAGAGACAATGCTTCCTTCCTTGGGGGCGGCCTTGTATTCAACAAGTACACCGGAAGCCGTGGAAAATCCGGCGCTTCTGACGCAAATCCTGAGTTCATCGCAAAGCTTCGGGGCTGCATGAACGGTGCTGATGTTGCGTACCAGATGGCTGAGCTTGGCCGTGTAGATCAGGGTGGCGGTGGAACTATCGCATACCTTGCGGCAAAATACGGAATGAACGTAATCGACGCTGGAGTTTCGGTTTTGAGCATGCACGCTCCATGGGAACTGACCGCCGCCGCCGACATCCAGCACGCCTACAACGGCTACAGGGCATTTTTGACTCTGGTATAACCGGTTTTCCGGGTGGGAGGCTCCGGGAGCAGGACACGCTCTTGAGAGGGAGCGGAGTTTTGTTCCTTAAAAAACAGCCCGGCGCCGGTATGGAGTGGTGCCGCATAACGGAAGTTGTGCGGCAGTGCGGAGCACCGAGCGTGAGCGGGCCACGGAACACCGGTGGGTGACGGCTACCGCCTGAAAAAAATATTATTTTGGTATTGGGTTATGTTGCCAAAATGGTGCGGAGGTTGTCTGAAAGGGGACTGAAAACTTCAGTACCAATTAAATTTTTTAATTTTTTTAAACCCACTTGAAAATCTCGTGTTAAAAAATTATTATACGGTATGGCTAATTCAGAAAAGATAAAGGACTTGATACAGGAATTCGTTGATTCCGAAACGATAAATGCTGTTGAAAGTTTTACGCAGAATACAGAAAACAACAACCACGATGCGGACTTGATAGCAAAGATGTTCGGTTACAGCTTGAGCGGAAGTTTTTCGTCTTCTTCTGAGGATGAACAGAAAAAGCAGGTTACCAGTTTTAAGAACAACCTTAAGCTTTTGATTCAGAAAACCTGGGTTGAAAAGGACGATGTTACTCTTAAAGAGGAAATCCTTGACCGCCTTGAGGATTTGGATTGTGGCAGCGGAAAATGGCAGGAGGTTTATACTGAGCTTCTGACAATTATCGCAAGTTCTGTTTACCTGATGTTCGGTCAGCAGACAAAGTCCGACGATTTTGGTGAGTATTCTCTCCGAATTGATCCGGAATTTGGTATTTTCTGGTGGTTTATAAAGAGTCTGCCCGAAAAAGCAGAATGGTCTGATGAAAAATGTCGTAATGCCGTTCTGCTTGGAATGTACTTCCTTGCAAATTACTAATTTTTTATACAAGGCCGGAGCTTTTTAGTTCCGGCTTATTTTTTTTATAGGCGCGGGAGCTCGAGGGGCTGTTTTTGAGCAGACCTGTGAGTTCGGATTTTAAGGGAAAATTATGAATCTGGAAGAAACTTATAAAATTTTAAGAAAGGGTGCAGAGGTGCTTGCCCTTCAGAATGCAATGCAGAAAAACAAGGTTCTTGTTGAGGTTCGCGGCGCTCTGGATAGGGAACGGGCACGAATCCTTAAGGCTAATGCAGAGGATGTAAAACGAGCCCGGGACGCCGGCGTAAAGGATTCTCTTGTGGACCGGCTTTCCCTTGATGAAAGGAAAATCAACGGGATTTTAGAGAGCATGGATATTGTAATCGCTCAGACCGACCCTGTTGGTGAAGAAGTTGCGGGCTGGAAAACTCCTAACGGGCTCTGTATCCGCCAGGTGCGGGTTCCGCTTGGAGTTGTGGGGCTTATTTACGAAAGCCGCCCGAATGTTACTGTTGACGCTTTTTGTCTTGCCTACAAAAGCGGAAATGCAATTCTGCTCCGTGGTTCTTCCAGTGCCTACGCTTCCAACCGGGCAATTGTTGATGTGATTAAGGAAGCCCTTTCCGGTGTGGACGGCGGTGTTCCGGAAGCCATCGAGCTGGTTGAAACTAAGGAGCACGATCACAGCGATGTTGATGCAATTTTGAATGCGGTTGGAAAAATCGATGTTGTGCTTCCCCGGGGTGGAAAAAAGCTGATTCAGACTGTTGTACAGAATGCCCGGGTTCCGGTGATTGAAACTGGAAGCGGAGTTTGCCACCTTTATGTTGACGAAAGCGCAGATCTTGAAATGGCGGCTAAGGTTGCTGAAAACGCTAAGATTCAGCGTCCGGGAGTTTGTAACGCAATTGAATGTATCGTTGTGAACCGAAAAGTTGCTGAGGATTTTCTTGAACGACTTGTGGAAAAGTTTAGCGGCCGGGTAATTTTCCATGCGGATGAAGAAGCGCTCCCGATTTTGAAGGAAGCGGTTTTGAGGGAGCAGATTGCGCAGAATGCAGATGGAGGCAAAGGTGCGGAGTGTGCCGCTGGGGCAGGTTCGGCAGGTGCCGAGGGTGCCGGTTCTTCAGGAGACAGCAGTTCGTGCAGGAGGCCAGTTTCGGCTGCTTCTACAAAAGTTGTTCCTGCCGCTGACGAGGATTTTGGAAACGAATATCTTGATTATGAATGCTGCGTAAAAATCGTGGGGGGCGTTGAAGAGGCTATTGAGTACATCAACGCCCACAACACAAAGCATTCAGAAAGCATAATAACTTCGAATATGAAGAATGCCCGGCTTTTCCAGGCAAAAATCGATGCAGCCTGCGTTTATGTGAACGCTTCAACCCGTTTTACCGACGGCGGCGAGTTCGGTTTTGGTGCGGAGCTTGGAATCAGTACCCAGAAGCTTCATGCCCGGGGACCGATGGGAATCAAGGCGCTTACAACTACAAAATATTTAATTGAAGGTGAAGGACAGATTCGATGAGTAATTTAATAGAAGAAAAGATTAAAAATGCACGAAAAATCGTAATAAAAATCGGAAGCAATACTCTTGCAAAGCCTGACGGAACTCAGAATACAGAATTTATGACAAATTTTGCTTCCCAGTGTAAGACTCTTATCGATCAGGGAAAGCAGATTGTTGTTGTTTCTTCCGGTGCTCAGGTAAGCGGTGTTTCTACCCTTAAAGAATGGTCCAGAAAGAAGGACGTGCATTTCCGCCAGGCTCTGTGCGCTATCGGACAGGTGGAGCTTATGGCTCAGTGGCGAAAGGCTTTTGCGGAGTTTAATCTTCACATCGGGCAGCTTTTGTTCACAAAGGAAGATTTTGAAAACGACCACCGCTCCCTTAATATCCGAAACACTCTTTTTACCCTTGCGGACGAGGGCGTAATTCCGATTATCAACGAAAACGACTCGGTTTCTATCGACGAATTTTCCATCGGTGATAACGACAATCTTTCCGCCCTCACAGCAATTTTGTGGAGCGCTGATTTACTGATTCTGTTCAGCGATATCGACGGCATTTTTACCGACAACCCGAAAACCAATCCAAACGCAAAGCTGATTGAAACCGTTGAGGATATTCCTGCTTTAAGGGCGAACATCAAAATCGGCTCTACCAACGCTTTTGGAACCGGCGGAATTGAGACTAAAATTCAGGCTGCCGAAAAAACTACGGTTTACGGAATTCCTGTTGTTCTTGCAAACGGAAGCGGCGACAAAAACGGCGAAAACATTCTCCTGAATCTTTCCAACGGCACTTCAAAGGGAACTTTGTTTTTGGAGAAATAAAAAAGTCGTGTTATAATTGATAGCACGATGAATCTGAATTATCGGATTGAATTTGACATTGCCGGACTTATTATCGATTTTCTCATCTTTATGATTGTTCAAAAGCTGTACGGAACTTCGTCAAAGAATAACCGTCGCTTCAGGTCCTTTTTGTATGTCTGCATTATTTCCGGAATTCTCGACATTGTGACCGCCTATACCTTCAGCAATTCTCTGGTGATTCCGGGGTTTGTAAACCTTATTCTGAATTACGCCTATCTTTTTACAGCCTTTTTTACGGCTTATCTTGTGCACGAATACCTGATTTCGAATCTTGAGTACGAATCCAAGTTGTGTACTGTTTTAAGAAAAGGTGTTCTGTATCTGTTTCTGACTTTTCTTTTTGTGAACCTGATTTTTGCCCTGCTTCATGAATTTGATATTTCGAATTTTATTCTGCTTTTCGATTTTAAGGGCAGAACCTACAATAAGGGGCTTTTGTTCTATTTGAATTTTGGGCTTCCCTGTTATTATCTTTTCCATGCGGGCTATCTTCTGGTTTTTAAGGGAAAGTTTTTTACTTCAAAACAGCGATATTTGTGCGCTTCGATTTTTGGCTTTCCGCTGATTGCGGTAATCATTCAGGTTCTGATGCCGGAATATCTTATGACCTTCTTTTCATATTCGGCATTTACCTTTGTAATTCTGTTTTCTCTGGAAACCCCGGATTTTCAGCAGCTTAAATATCTTCGGGAAAATCTTGAGAAGGAAGTACAGAAACAGACTTCCGTGGCCTATGAAAGGCAGCTTAAGATTCAAAAGCTTTCAATAGAAATTGTAGAAACCCTGGCACAGGCAATAGATGAGAAGGACGAGTACACCAACGGTCACTCCCAGCGGGTGAGCAAGTATTCAGTTCTCCTTGCAAATGAGCTTGGCTGGACTTCCGAAAGAATTGAAAACCTTCGGGTTTCGGCGCTGCTTCACGATGTTGGAAAAATCGGTATTCCTGACAATATTCTGCAGAAGCCGGGAAAGCTTACGGACGACGAGTTTAAAATCATTAAATCCCACGCGGCTAAGGGCGGAAAAATCCTTAAAAATGTTTCTTCTCTCCCGATTGCCGCCGAAACTGCAAAGCATCACCACGAGCGCTACGACGGAAACGGTTATCCAAGCGGCCTTGCCGGAACTCAGATTCCTGAATATGCCCGGGTTGTTTCTATTGCCGATGCCTACGACGCAATGAATTCCCGCCGTGTTTACCGCGACACTCTTCCAAAAGAAGAAATCAGGCGGCGTCTTGTGGAAGGAAGCGGCACCCAGTTCGATCCGGTTTATCTGGAAGCCTTTCTGACACTTCTGGACAGAGGAATCGTGTAGTTTTAAGATATGATTACGCTGAGGACGAAGTGTCTGAAACCGGACAGAATGTCTGAAACCGGAGGGGGGCGTTTTTATCTGTTAGAGAGTTGAATGAACGAAAGGAGTTATAGATTATGAAATCAGATATTATTAAATTGTCGGATGACGCAAAAGATATTTCTTTGCTTAATAGGGTTCTTTCTGAAACTGAAAAAGCTGCCGCTTACGCAAATCTTGATAAAAAACAGTCTGGACGGCTTCGTCTGCTTGCCGAAGAAATGATCAGTATGCTTCCGGAGCTGCTGGCCTTTTCCAGCGGGGAATTCTGGATCGAATGTAACGGTAAGAACTGCGAAATTCATACGGTTCTGACGCCACAGCAGACTGTCTCGATTATGAAACGGGATGAACTTTTGAAAATCTCAAAATCCAGTAAGAATGCTGCGGCAACGGGCATCATGGCAAAAATCCGGATTGCCGTTACTTTTATGATGTTCGACCCTCAGATCTACACCGACATGGATGTTTTCCTTGGTACAACCAATCTCAATACCATGACCTCCTGGTCCCTGAGCACCTACCGGCAGAAGGTTGAAGAAAAGAAGGGTGAACCCTGGGACGAGCTTGAAAAATCCATTATCGCAAATATTGCTGATGATGTACTTGTGGGGGTTGAAGGAAAGCGGGTTGAAATAGTTGTAAAAAAGGCTTTTTAAGGAATAATTAGTTTTAGCTCGTTTTTTTTCATATCTGAAAGAATTTTCCTTAGTGTTAAAAAATTCTTCGGCTCCGTTTTTTTATTGCGTTCTCATTGTAATTTTTACCAGAAAACAATAATATTCTTTAAAATTGAATTCTGGAGTGTAAAAATGAAAATCGCTTGTATTGGTACAGGTGCAATGGGCGGCGCAATCATGCGCTCTGTTTGCAAAAAATATGATGTAAAAAATATTTCCGTAACGGATAAAAATACTGAGGGTGCAAAGGCATTCGCTTCTGAAAATGGCTGCAATTTTGCTTCCGGTAATATTGAAGTTCTTAAGGATGCTGATTTTGCATTCATCGCCGTAAAACCTCAGTTTTTGAAGGACGTTTTTGATGAAATTCATGGGCATATTGATGCAAAAACTGTATTGATTTCAATGGCAGCCGGTGTGAAGCTTGAAACTTTAAAGGCTTTCCTTCCTGAAGGCCGCTTTGTCCGAATGATGCCGAATGTATGTGCTCAGATTGGTGAAGCCATGACTGCCGTAACAAAAAGCGCTGAAGTTTCGGATGATGAATTTAAGACTGCAAAGGAAATTTTAAGCGCCGCCGGTATCGTAGAAGAAGTCCCTGAAAAACTGATGGACTGTGTAACGGCTGTAAGCGGCTCAGGACCGGCTTTTGTATTCATGTTTATTGAAGCCCTTGCAGACGCTGCCGTTCTCTGCGGAATGCCTCGTGCTCAGGCTTACACCTATGCCGCTCAGACAGTAAAGGGTTCTGCCGAGCTTGTAATGGAAACGGGGAAGCATCCAGCAGCCCTCAAGGATTCTGTCTGCTCGCCGGCGGGAACAACAATTGCCGGCGTAAAAGCCCTTGAAGAGAACGGCTTCAGAAACGCAGTTATTCAGGCAGTTGAAAAAGCATGCCTGCGTTCAGAAGAGCTGGGTAAGAAATAACAGTTAGGACGGTTAAAAAAAATAAGTTCCGGGGTATGAAGTGCCGGAACTTTTGACGGGATGCTCTGCATTAT
This sequence comes from uncultured Treponema sp., assembly GCA_946186185.1. Lineage (GTDB taxonomy): Bacteria > Spirochaetota > Spirochaetia > Treponematales > Treponemataceae > Treponema_D. The sequence goes on from CAMHMJ010000016.1 coordinate 54,984, forward strand.
AATTTTGCAGCAGCGTCCCTTTTTTATTTGCTGGGCTTTATTTTTAGCCATTACTTGTTCAGTTCTGCGCGGATTATTCCGGCAACAAGAGCGCGCTGTGATTCATTCAGGAAGGCGGCGTCGCTTAAGGCCGGAACCGGCTTTTCGGTTGCCGCAATCCAGTATCGTGCATCGTCTGCCTGCTTGTCCGGAATAGAGCAGTTTGCCAGGGCAGGTGCAAGACCGCTTCCAAAGGAAAGCTTTTCCTGCAGGTTTCTTCCCAAGAGCTTTATGGAATTCCGGCTCTGTTCATTTTTTGAAAGACTGACTGCCATAATTACCGGCGCCGTAAAATTTCGCCGCTGATTTCCAGAATCTGACGGAAAGTAAATTGTTCTGTATTTTGAAATCAGTTTTTCGTTATAAAGACGGTGTTCTTCAAGATTCATAAACAGAATTACCGGTTCTTCAGCATTTGTATATGCAATAACATCCCGCTTTGAAAGCTGGGTAAAATTACGCGGAAGGTAGCCTTTCTTTTTCCATTCTTTTAAGAAGTTCACAGCCGGATAAAGAGCGTTTCCTTCAGAAATCAGTTTTTCGGCATTTTCCATAAGGGCGTTGTTTCCCTTTTTGTTTGAAGAAAGGCTTTTCTGAAGTTCATTCACTGCCTTTTCAAGTTCAGTTCTTCCCGATAACGCTTCCGTTAAAGCTCCCACGATGTTCAGGAGTTCACGGTCGTCTCCGCCGGCAAACAGTACCGGGATTTTACCTGTCTTTTTGCTGTAGTCGGAAAGGGTTTCAAGATCCTTCCAGTAGTTTATGCTTCCAACTTTGCTGTCATTAAACACCTGAAAGTGTACATCGATTTCGTAATTGTCAAGGAGAACCGGAATAGAGCAGGTTTTGTGATAGAAACGGTTTTCTTCATGAATATGGTTCCGCTGCTCGTCCGTCAGATTTTCCGGAATTTTTTCAATGTATTTTTTATCTTTGTATTCAGTTACGGTCTGCTTTATGGAAGAAGTCATTCCGCTTAAAACTTCGTCCTTTGGAAAACCAAGATTTTTCTGCTGAGCCAGATTATAGGCGTACTGGGCATTAGCGCCGTCCTTTACAAAAAGAATGTCCAGCTTTCTGGAACTTTTCATTGCGTCCTGAAGGGGAACTGTGTCATCTAAAACAATAATATCGTAGGCGCGTTTTCCGTCCTTAGTTTTTACGCTGGACTGCAAGTTTTTTTTGATAACAGCCCGGGTTTTTTCTGAAATTCCGTAGAAGCCGGCAACCGGTTTTTTGTTCAGAAAGTAAAGGGCTGTAAAGATAACCGAAAAAAGCACAAGAAATGCAATTGTCACTATGGCGGCAATTTTTATTAAAAGCGATTTAATATTTTTTTCATCCATAGTGATAATTGTAGCACAAAATCAGGGGTTTAGCATTAGAAATAATCAGTTTGTATGCCGAGTTAAGTTTTCCACTCCAAAATTGGCTACCGGTCGCGTCTTGCGGGTCAAAACCGCGTGCTAGCACGCTAAACGCTGCTTGTGGCAAAGGAACTTATTAATTGCCGCTTTCGCGGCAACCACAAGCAGAGTTTTTTTGCCCGCATTTCGCTACCCTACCGCCAATTTTGAACTGACCTTCGAAAACTCGCCATCAGACCAGGTTAGTTCTTTGTAATGGCGATGATGCTGATTGTTGTGGTGATTGCGGAAAGCACGGTGGTGATAATAGGTGCGTACTTGTTGAAGTAGAAGGTGAAGGCCGTGGTTTCTGCGGTAATGGTTGATTCCGGAGTGATAAAGTTCTTCTTTGAGTACTTTTTGTTGTTTTTGTCGGTGATTTTTATCATATCCCCGGCGTTTCTGTTTTTATCAAAACCGCCTGCAAGACCGATGTAGTAGTCCCAGGTTCTGTCCGGAATGTACGGGTAACGCCCCGGAACCTGAACGGCGCCGGCAACGGTTACGAAGGACTGCTCAAAAGGAACCATCAGAACGTCGTAGGCTTGAACTTCAAGGTCGGTGGCGTAGTTTTTGCTGTAGAGAATTGTTTCAAGATTGAAAGGAATAGCTTTTCCTTCCCGAAGAATGTAGGCGTTTTTAAGGTCGCTGGAATCGGTGAAGCGGTTTCTGTTGCGTCGTACAAAATAAGCGTAGTTTTCACCTTCCGTGAATTCGATGGAGACTTTGTTTGAACTGATGAGGGCAGTTCCCTTTGCGTCTTCTTCCTCGTTGATATCAATTTTTACGGCACCTTCCAGGAAGGCAACCTGCATCAAATCGTCGTAGGTTGGAATGAAGAAAGAGTCCTTGTCGAAGAGGATGTAGTTTGAATCAAAAACGGTTTCCTTCAGGTAGATTTTTCTTCCGTTAGAGCCCGCTGTATCGTATTTTCGGAAAAGTTCGGTTCGGGTTTTGTCGGCACGGTTCAAGAGTCCGCCGGCATAAATCTGGTAGAGCTCCTTAAAATTTTCACCGTCTAAAAGCTCGTAGGTTCCAGGGCGTTCAACGCCGCCGGAAATGCTTACCTTTCGTGCGTAGCGGTTAATGGTAATGGTGCATCCAGACTGAATATACGGGTTCTGAGTCATGTCGCCGAAACGGGTGGCCTTAAACAGGTCGCAGGTTGAAGAGCGTCCTTCCGGGTCTGTGATGGTGATATTCCGGGTTGAAGAAAATTCCGTCAGTAAAGGCCGGATGATTTCCGAAAGGCGGCGTAAAGGCCAGGCACTTACTTCCTGAACCTGAGTAACTTCACCGTTAATCAGGATCTTATTTGAAAAATTCTGGCTGTATGGAATTACAAGGTGGTCGTCCTTCATAACGTAAAGGTCGCTCATGGTGTTGTAATTTCTTAAAAGTGAAGAAATGTTCACTGTGATTTTCTGTCCGTTTCTGACAATGTAGGCATTTTCAAGGTCTGAATAATTGGTAAATTTTGTAGAAATGCGTTTTAAGAACGGTGAGTAGTTTTCACCTTCGTAGAAGTAAACCACTTCCTTGTATGAACGAATCTGCTGGGTTTCTTTTGTTCCGGCTTCTGCTGCAGCAGTGTCTTCTTCTGATTCAGTTTTGTGTTCTGGATTCTGAATTATACCTTCAAGAACGATGGAAGGGCGCAGCTCCGAAAAGCCCGGAATATATACGCTGTCGTAATTTTTCAGTTCGTAGTTAGAAGAGATTGCGCTTCCTGATAAATACAAAGTGTTTCCTGAAGGATTTTCGGCATCCCGGATACGAATTAAGGAAACTCTGGAAAGGTCTGCGCCGGATTTTAAGCCGTTTCCGTAATTTTCAATCAGCTGTTTAAGGTTTTCGCCTGGCAAAAGCTCGTAAACTCCAGGGCGCTCAACTTCGCCGGCAACGGTAACCTTTCTGTCAAAACGCTTGATGATGATTGTGTCTTCCGGACGAACATATGGATCCTGGGAAAGGTCTCCGTCCCGGAGTGTTTTGTAAAGGTCAAAATCCCGTGCCTTTCCGTCTTTTGAAACAATCTGAACAAATCGGGTTGAAGAAAATTCTGTAAGGTAGTCCCCCTGAAGAATCGTTGAAAGCCGGTTCATTGCCCATGAAGATTTTACCTGAGTCTTTGTTACTTCACCCTTTACAACGATTGAAAAAACTGAAGGCTTGAGAATGTAAAACTGAACGCCGCCCATCGGGTAGTTGCGGTTTACGATTGCTTCGACCTGTGCCTTAAGCTGCATGAAGGTTTTGCCTGCGCCATTCAGAGTGGCAAGGTTTGCAACCTTGATTGTATAGGAAGAGTCTACCGGAATTGTATAACTTATCGGGGTGTTTCCTGCTGCAAAGGAAAGCTGGTATACGTCGCCGGCGGTAACAGGGTAGTCTTTAGAAGCGTTTGCAAGCTGAGCCTTTTCCTGAGCCTCTAATTCAGCATTTCCCAGCATTGCTGCCTGCTGAGCCTGTTCCCGTGTGGTGGTTTGAGCAAAAAGATTTGCGCTGAAAAAAGCACCAAGAATTGCAGTAAGGGAGATAATATTTCTGATTTGTTTTTTCATTGTCTGTCTGTGTCCGTAAATGCAAATAAGGTAAAAAAAAGGACTGTCCAAAATGACCAGTAAAATCATCAGGCAGCCCCTTCCATAGGAAAAATATACTATATTATTGAAAAGTTTTCAACACGCGATACTTGGCGTGACGACACCGGGCGCCCTGGGCGAGCAGCTTATTCGTAAGCGAACAAAGCCTTCCTCGGGAGCGCCCAAAGCCGAAACATTATGCTTCAGCTTCTTCTACAACCTTTGCGTCAGGTGCGTTTTTCTTTATTGACTCAATGCCGTTTTTGCAGCCGTCTTTTGAAGCGTACCCTTCACCAGTTGCAATGATTTCACCGTTTCTTGCCTTTAAGCGGAAGCGGAATTCTCCGGCTTTGTCCTTGTAAATTTCAAATTTTGGATTTGTTTTTGTTTCGTAACCTTCAACAGTCTGGTCTTCAATTTCACCAGCGCTGCAGGTTCGAACGCTTTCAATACCGTTTTCGCAGGCTGCCTTTGAGCTGTATACTTCAGATGAAGCAATGATTTCTCCATTTCCTGCATGAAGATTAAACTTTACGCCGTTTTTGGCATTTTTAATAACAAATTTTCCAGCCATAATGACTCCCCTTTTTGTTTTACATTTTGTTCAGATGAACAATATGGAAATTTTATCTCATAAAACAGGATAGCGCAAGGAAATTTTTAAGTTGTAAAATCCAAACTTCCCTTATATAATTTTTTTATTATGTTAATAAAGATTTTATTGTTAATTGTTTTCTTTGGTATGATGATTGGTGTCGGCGTGATTTCCAGAAAGAAGGCCGCTGATGTCAATGGTTTTGTTTTGGGCGGAAGAAGTGTTGGCCCGTGGCTTACGGCCTTTGCCTATGGAACTTCCTATTTTTCTGCGGTTGTTTTTATCGGATATGCCGGTCAGTTTGGATGGAAATACGGTCTTTCAACAACCTGGGTTGGAATCGGTAACGCATTAATCGGTTCTCTTCTTGCCTGGGTGCTTATGGGTCGAAGAACCCGTGTTATGACTCACCATCTGGATGCTAAAACCATGCCGGATTTTTTTGGAAAACGCTATGACAGCCGTGCATTAAGAATTACTTCTTCTGTAATTGCCTTTATCTTTTTGATTCCTTATACGGCTTCGGTTTATAAAGGACTTTCCACTCTTTTTGGACTTGCGTTTAATATCGATTATAAATGGTGCGTTATCGGAATGGCAGTTCTGACTGCTGCTTATGTAATCCTGGGCGGTTACATGGCAACTGCAATCAATGATTTCATTCAGGGAATTATCATGCTGGTTGGAATCGTTGCGGTAATTGTTGCAGTTCTTAAGCAGCAGGGCGGATTCTTTACTGCGGTGCAGAAGCTTTCTGAGATTCCGGTTGATACAGCGGGGGCGATTCCTGCCTTCCAGAATTTGAAGGGAGCCTATGTTTCCTTCTTTGGCCCGGATCCGTTGAATCTGTTCGGTGTCGTAGTTCTTACTTCACTGGGAACTCTGGGACTTCCGCAGATGGTTGGAAAATTTTACGCAATCAAGAGTGAGCGTGCCGTAAAAACAGGAACAATCGTTTCCACCTTCTTTGCCATAGTGATTGCCGGGGGCTGTTACTTCCTTGGAGGTTTTGGCCGTCTCTTTAATGTTCCGGAAATTTATGCTCCAAACGGAAAAATCCTGTTCGATAACATTATTCCGACCATGCTTTCAACATTGCCGGATGTGCTCATTGGAATCGTAGTTGTGCTTGTTCTTTCTGCTTCTATGTCTACGCTTTCGTCCCTGGTTTTGACTTCAAGTTCAACCCTGACCCTGGACGTTCTTAAGGAAACCGTTTGCAAAAAAATCGATGAAAAGAAGACCCTTTTGACAATCCGAATCCTTGTAATTTTCTTCATAGTGGTTTCGGTAATCATCGCCTTGAACCCGCCGACATTTATTGCCCAGCTGATGAGTATTTCCTGGGGTGCACTTGCGGGTGCCTTCCTTGCTCCATTCCTCTACGGACTTTTCAGCAAGAGTATCACCAAGGCTTCGGTTTGGGCCTGCTTTATCTACGGTGTTGGCCTCACTGTTTCCAATATCTTCCTTAAGTTTATGAATCCGATAAACTGTGGTGCACTTGCAATGGCCGGCGGTCTGATTATCGTGCCGCTTTTCAGCCTGATTACCCCTAAGATGAAGGAAGAGCGCCTGACCGAAATCTTTGAATGCTATGAAGAAAAGGTTCAGGTAACAAAGAAGGTTGTTCTGAAGGAAGAAGATTCCGACGAAGAATAGAAGATTGAATGCCGAGTTTACAATTATCAAACTCGGCATTCAAATTTTTAAAGCAGTGCTGCTTCCAGCCTTCTTACGGTTTCCGCGATATTTTCCCGCTTTATTCCGCTGTAGTTTACCACAAAGGTTTTTTCGATATCTTCCGGAGCAGTGCCGTAGTAGTACTCGCTCAGCGGCGGAAGATTTATTCCGTATTTTTCCAGATTTTCAATAAGCTTGTTCCGGGGCGAGTCAGATTCAACCTGCAGAAGAAAGTGAAGCCCTGCTTCTTTTTCCTGAATTTTAGTAATTTTTGAAAGGGTCGAATTCTGAATGGCTCCAACCAGATTGTTCCGGAGGTTGCGGTAGTAGTTTTTCATCCTGATGATGTGTTTTTCAAAATGTCCCTGCTCAATGAAGCCCGCCAGGGTGTACTGTTCAAAGGAACTGACAGGGCAGGAGTAAAAGCCGATTTTCTGTTCAAAAACCGGCACAAGACTGGGTGGTAAAACCATGTAGCTGATTCGGAAGGAAGGCGCCAGGGTTTTGGAAAAGGTGTTGATGTAGATGACGCGGTCGTTGGTGTCGGCGCTCTGAAGGGTAGGGAGGGGCTTTCCGTTAAAGCGGAATTCGCTGTCGTAGTCGTCTTCCAGAATAAAGCGGCCTTTTGTGCTGTTGTCAGATGGGTTGGCGTGGGCGAGAAAACTTCCTGAGCTGCGCGACATTTCGGATAAGGGGCCGGAGTCTGGTTCAGAAACAGCCCAGCTTAAGATTTCCTGACGCCGGCGAACGGGCATTACGATTCCTGTTGGAAAATGGTGCGAGGGAGAAAAGTGCAGAACCTGTGCGGCGGAGTTTTCCAGTTCAGTTATTGAAATGCCTTCCCTGTCCAGATTTACCGGAACAGTTTTTACTCCGTTCAGCCTGAAAACGGCTTCTGCCTTATGGTAGCCGGGATTTTCAACTGCATAAATTTTTTCACGGCCTAAAAGCTGAACGATGATTGCGTACAGGTTTTCAGTTCCGGCACCAATAACAATCTGTTCCGGATTTACATTCATATTCCGAAAATCCTGCAGATAGCGGGAAAGAGCCGCTCTAAGTTCCGGGACGCCCTTTGCCTGACTTCGCTGAAGCAGTTTTTCGTCCCCGGAGTTCAATATCTGGCGCATGGTGTGGCTCCACAGGCTGAAGGGAAATTTCTCGTAGCTGATGGAGTTATTCTTGAAATCTGCAAACCAGGTGTTTTTGCTGCGGACGGCTTCGTAGGAAGCGCTGGAGTCCTGTGGATTTAAGCTATCGTTTTGAGAGGTCAGGTGTTGATTTTCATTTGAGAAATCGTGGTGAGAAGATGTTAGGTTTTCATTAGCTGAGGCGGACGTGAGGGTTGCGAAAAATCTGTTTCTGTTCAGAAGTGGAAGGTCAGTGACAAAAAAGCCTTTTTTTTCGATAGAGTATATGTAGCCTTCAGAAATAAGCTGGGCGTATGCATTTTGCACGGTGATTACGCTGACTCCCAGGTTCTGTGCCAGTGCACGCTTTGAGGGAAGCTTCTCCATGCTTTTTAATTTTCCCTGAATTATCTGTTCTTTTATTGAATTGTAAATGCTTTCGCAGAGCCCCGAATTCTTTTGTTCCTCAAAATTGATGGTAATCATACATTTATTATAGAAGGAATTACGATGTCAGAGAATATGGGGGATAAAAAAAAGTGGTACCCTTGAAAGAAAAGTCGCGGAAGTTTAATATTCGGTATGCTTTACATCATCCGACACGGAAAAACTGACTGGAACGCCGCATACCGCCTGCAGGGAAGAACTGACATTCCCCTGAATGAAGAAGGACGCCAGATGGCACGAAAAGCCGCCGAGCACTACAAAAAAATCAATTTTGACGTATGCTATTGTTCGCCACTTGTGAGGGCGCAGGAAACCGCGAAAATCCTTTTGGAGGGAAGAAAGGTTCCCATAATCACCGATGACAGAATCGTGGAAATGTGCTTTGGAAAGTTTGAAGGCTGCGAAAATGCCTTCCAGCATCCCGAATGGGAAATCTACAAATTTTTTAACGACCCGGAAAATTACGTTGCCAAAGATGGGGCCGAATCCTTTGAAGAACTTTTTGCCCGTACCGGCGATTTCCTTAAATCCGTGGTAGAACCAGACCTTAAGCAGGGAAAAGACGTTTTGATTGTTGGTCACGGCGCAATGAACAACAGCATCATAAGCCAGGTTAGAAATATCCCGCTGAAGGACTTCTGGACAATCGCCATCCCGAATTGCGAATTGATTTATCTTTCGTGAGGGTGTGGAAGCTGGGATAAGGTAGGTATAAAAAAAGACTTTCCATAGTCCTGGAAAGTCTTTTTTAGAAGGAATTTATTAAAACTATTGATTATTCATATTTTAAAGTAAAGTTAGGAAATTTAAGGGATTCTTCTGGGGATGATACTTTCACCTCTTGATATTTTGTCACGAGGTATCATTTTATTCATTCTTAAAAAGGGGAACAATCTTTTCAAGAGGTTCTTCGAATCTGCTATAAAAGTAACCTAAATTGCCACCGCTCATAAGGTCTCCTGATTATTTATTTTAAGTTTTCTATTCCTTGTAATTTTTCATTAAATCAATAATTTAAAAACATATTTTTACAAAGTGCTAAGTGCACTTTGGGCATCCTGAAATTCGTTTTGGAAAAAAGCACAAAGCATTACATCAACTTCATAATCCGGATAATCTTGAACAAACTTTTTGTATGCTCTTCCGCACTGTTTTGCAGATTCACCTGCAGAATTTGGAAGCTTACCGGCAAATACTCCTGAACTGATTAATGGAAAAGAAATGCTGTGCAAATTGTTATCTTTTAACAGAACAAGAGAATTGTAATATGCATTAAAAAGTTCGAGAAAGGCTGTTGGTGTAATTCTAAAATCTGGACCAACTGCGTGAATAATGTATTTTGCATTTTTCATCTTACAGGCAGATGTGATTACAGCGTTTCCATCTTTTATCGGAGTTTGATATTTCGAACACTCCTGTGCTAATTCAGTAGAACCGCATTTACTAAAAATAACACCGCAAATTCCACTTCCTTCCCAGAGTCCTGAATTGGCAGCATTTACAACTGCATCTGCATTTTGATCGGCACAGCTGCCGTGGATTAGTTTTATGTTAGACATATAGGAACTCCTTACAACTTTTCATAATAAGCTCTAATCTTTGCGGCCATAAGTTTTCTTCGTTTTGTCAGGAACTTTTCATAATCCTTGAATGTCCAGTCTTTAATATCAAGTGGAATACAGTTATCAGAAAGATTCTTTTTGATTGCCTCTTCTGATTTTAAATTACCTATGTGGTATTCTCCTGTTTTGCACTGTTCAAAGACTTTTGTAAAATATTTACAAGGTTCATCTTTACCTACTGCGATGTTTGTTGGTGTATCAAGATAGGTAAAGTTTGCAACTTGATTGTATTTAGCTTTGTCGTTGATTCCGTTATCAATCAAATATTGTTTTGGGAAGATATGATGTACATCGCCCATTGTTGTTATAAGATTTGAAAACTTTGAACCTTCGTTGAACAGTGAATCACTTCCTTCCCTGCAGGAAGCTGCCCAGAACACACAAAGATATGGACTGTTTACAGAAGAAGTTTCAAGGTTCTGTACGAGTTCAACATTCCAGAAAGTATCAGATAAAGTTTTTTCGACTTCTTCAAGCCATGGCAAGAATCCTTTTTCTTTGATTCTACGCAAATCTAAATCCATTGCAGATTCGGGAGATGAAATATAACGGCCTGTCAAAGTACTCATTACATACCAGCGCTGAACATAATTCTTTACCTTTGTTTTATCGATTGAAGAATCTTTCAACAAGCGTAAATAAAGAGTATATGCAAAATCCAGCGTGATATCTGATGTAATAAGTTTCTTAGAAATAAAACCGGCATCTTTAATTGCAAGAACAAACTGTTTGAAGTTGTATTCGTTCATGTAATCAAGAACACCGTTAGAAAGATTTTTGAATGTTTCTTCTGCAATTGATTCTTTAAAATCTTTTGTTTCAAAATCACGACCTTGCAAAAGACTTACCAAGTCTTTCATTTTTCCGCGAGGATATTGAGACATAAATGCAACACGAAGCATATCACTGTAATCAGGATCATAAATGTCATCATTATCATCTTTTAGCCATTTTAATTTTGGAGCATAATCAGTTTTTGCAAATTCTTCATCCTTGGTCATTTCTGGATACCATTTTGGATCCACTGCAAGATGAGAGAAATAGTCGATTGCCTTACGAAGCATATTTCCGCCATAAGTTTCGTTTGCAGCAATACGACTCATCGCAAAGTCAGCCTGATTAAGTTTTGTTCCCTGGCTGTTAATGCGAATAAAGATTTCTGTTACTTCATCAATGCTCAGTTCTTTATCGAAAAGTTCAATTACGCCTAGTTTACGATTTTTGATGTCAATAAGTTTTGTAATCTGCTGATTAAAATCCTTAGGTGTAATTTCTGGATTTGTCTCACAGAAGTTTTGAACAAAAGAAAATGAATCAAAGCTTGTCTGGAATATTACAGAAATATCAGGAATCCATTTTTTATCTTTTAAAATAGCATTGTCCTGAACAGCAAAGCATTCTTCATCATTTTTTGCAAAAGGATTGTAAGCAATTGCAATATGTTTCTTTTCAAAATCAGCATTGAATACTTCAAGTCTACTTAATGCAGTCATCATGGCAGTAACACGTTGCTGACCGTCAATCATGATTTTTTTGCCAATAGAAAGACTTCCGTCCTTGAGCTTTAAATCCGGACTTTTAGAAATAATCAGATAGCCAGTTGGGTAACCTTTGTAAAGAGAATCCACAAGGTCACGAACCTGTTTTCCCTTCCATACAAATGGACGCTGAATCTCAGGGATAGCAATTTCGTTAGATTTGATAAAGTTTAAGATTTGTTCGACTGTGTAGTCGTGCACGCTGTATTTTTCGGACATATATTTATCTCCTATACAAGGATCTGTGTCCTTACTAAATATGACGAACTGATGCCTGGGTTCCGCTGAATCACTTCAGCGTATCACATTACCGCTTGTTCGTTTACCTTTTTATCATGCCTCCTATTTCACAACTAGTCTATGCATTAACAATTATTTAAAATATTCATATAAAAAAAGCGGAAAGGCATTTAATATGCTCACTTCACTATTCAGCAAGACAAACTTTTCTAATTGAGAATCAAATATATTTTTCTGCCCCACATCAAACTTGTTTTCTGGATAATCATTAATATCATTACAAATATAATTTGCTTTCTTAATATTCTGCTCTTTCAGATAATCCCAGTTTTCTTTTACAATTTTCTCTCGTTCTTTTGTTATAGGGCGCAGTTCCTTTGTCTTTTTATCTAATGAAAACTGTATAAAGTCTGTGCTTTTATAATAAGAATAAACCTGAGAAACATAATCCTTAAAATTTGAACAATCTTCTCTCGATACCTTGTATTCATAAAAATATTCATCCGGCAATTTTTGAGTACATTTTATTGATTCAACCATTGGGTAATTGATATAAAGCTTTCCGTTGATAGTTTCATCGAAAAAGAACCCTAACATTTCTTGTACTTGAGAATTAAGTTCTTCAAGTGAGAGATTTTTGTTTTGAAAGTCATAATCAAAAAACAGATAGACTTCAGAAAAATCTGTAATACTTACATCATCTGGAATTGGTTTTTCATTACGAGATTCTAGTTTTCGCTTTATAACAGTTACAATATCCTCTGTAAAATCTGATTCATTCATTAATTTGTATAATTCGTAAATGTTATAGCCAAAGCAGCAAATCTTCTGCTCATCGGGTTTTTTGAAATACAAATACTCCAATGTTTTAAAAAGAGATGGCTCAGTTTTACGACCTTCAAATACAAACAAAATCATTAATCAAATGTACCGCCACGGAAAAGCTTTTCTATGTTGTGACCTTCGCGGAGCTCTTTATCCGTACAATCATGAATCGCCCGAATCTTGTTTTTGTCCAATAAGAAATTGCAATCTGGACGCAACAAATCATTGCATAAAAGCAATGTATTATGAGAAGTCAGAAACAGCTGACAATTCAGTTCAAAAAGCTTGCGACATATATTTTTAGAAAGCTTAAAATGATAGAAAGCATCAAATTCATCAATGAATACAAATGAAGTTTTTTCCATCTGCTTTAACCAGTAATACAACAATGTTAATGAATGAGTTCCTGTTGAAGCAACGCCTTGAAATAAGACAGGAACCCCTTTTATAAAACAAAACAACTGTTTGTCATTAATTCTAGGCTGCATAAACTCAAATTTTTGTTCACTGACATCAAAAAGGAATTTTTCAAAATCTTTTATAAGGTTATGACGAATAATGTATTCATCAATGATGTTGATATTAGTTGTTAATCCAATAAATTCTCTATCTTCAAGACTTCTGAACCAAAGCATAGAATTTACAAAATTTTGAAGCTTTATTAGATAACTGTCATCAGCTAACGGATATGAGGTCAATAAAAAACTTACGATAGAAACATTGTTTGCATTATTTGCAAGATTATTCTGAATCTTTTCGTCCATAGGGAATTCTTTATTATTTATAGAGAAACTTCCTAGATTTCGCTCAAAGATAATTTCATCATCTACAACCAGTTTCTCAATTTTTAGAACACCCTGGGCATTTTTTGAGTAACTATAATTGATAATCTGATTATCAAAATTAAAGACATATTCAAAATCAACAGTTGATTTTTGTTTTCCTGCAAATACAAAATTTGTATAATAATCTGGCTTTTTCCATTTCTGGCTTAAATGATTTACAATATCAAAGATTGCCAGCCCAAAATTACTTTTTCCACTTCCATTCGGGCCATAAATGATTCCATTTTTGATAATCTTGTTTTTGATTGCAAAAGTGTTAAACGCATAATCTCGAGACTTCGTCAAATCCCACTCAATTCTCTGCTCGAACCCCCTATAGTTTGTAACTGCAAATTTACATAACATAAGGCACCTCTAATATATGATTGTTTTTATTATCGGATATTATGCACAAAAAATCAAGTTTGCCGTAATTTTTTTACGGCAAAATGTTCTTTCATTTAACCACTTTCACATTTTTATAATTCCTTATCTTCCGTAACAGCCTTGCTGTCTTCCAAGAATCTGTCAAAGTCGCTTTTGTAATTTGAATCTTGAATCACACGGTATTTTTCAAACTCGCTTTCTGCAAAGGCCTTCGCGATTTCATGCGTAACCTTGCCTTTGTCCTGCAAGATTTCAGCATCGTTGAATTTTAAGAAAGCGTCAAGTTTTTCTGCCCAGTCAGCCATTGTCATGGGAATGTGGCGGCGAGCCTGACGATTGGCGTAGTCTAAGTACATTTCCACAATCTCATTAAGCTCTTCAAGTTCTTCTTTTAAAAGATAATTCTTTGCAATAGAAACGTCCGCTTTTACAATCTTACCTGTCGGAGCGGTCTTCCAATTGGTAAGCCCCATATTCGGCTTTGCATGATTTGCCCTGTCAACAATCACCTCTGCGGCAGTCTGTCCATGAACCGCATAATGCATTTTATTCTGAACTGTGGCAAAAAAATCTTTGGTAATCTTGCTTTCCGGCGAATAATCATAAGCCGTAGCATAGATATCCGTTATCTTTTGGTAGAACTTACGCTCGCTAGCTCGAATTTCTTGAATTTCAGAAACAAGATGGTCAAAATAAGCCTCGTCAAAAATCTGGCCATTCTCAAGCCGCTGCTTGTCAAGAACATACCCTTGTTTTGCGAATGTTTCCAATACGCGGGTTGCCCACTGGCGGAACTCAACAGCCGCCCGAGAATTTACTTTATAGCCAACCGCAATGACGGCCTTTAATCCATAAAATTTATAGTTGTAAGTTTTACCATCGTCGGCAGTTTGTGCAAATTTTGCACAAACTGAACTTTCCACTATTTCACCGTCATCAAAAACAGATTTAAGATGCTTTGTTATAACGCTTCGTTCCACGCCAAACAATTTTGCAATAGAAGCCTGCGTTAGCCAGACATCATTGTCCTGAACACGAACTTCAATGCTTTCTTCGCCAGATTGTCGTGTAAAAGTGAGAAAATCTATTGTGCTATTGCGGATTTGAAGTGTCTTTGAATTTTGATTCATTGTATCCTCTCTTAAATTTACTTATATGCTGGAAAAATATTGCGGTCAGTTATTTTCATCCAAGAAGATTTAGATGGATTATAAACAGAATTAAATTCATTTAAATTTCTAGTTTCAAATGCATACAAAACTTGTATCACTTCTCTATCATTTCTAGTAAAAAAATTCCTTGTTGTATAAAATCGCGCGTGAAATGTATAAAGAGTTTCCAGTTCAAAGCGAAACCTTTCTGGCACTTTATCCATATAAGTAAAATTTGAATCATTGTATACAAATCCAATATATTTTACGCAACTAGAATTTGGCTCAAGATTGAAAGAAGAATAAAATCTCTTTTTAGCGTATTCTTCTTGCGAATAATATACTTCATCATATATATATGTTGGTTTCATCGGAATCAAATTTCCTTTATACTCCAATGTACACTCAATTCCATTTATCGAACGAATATAATTCCCATAATTAGTCATTACAACAGGAATTATAATCTCATCATAATTTTTATTTGTTTTTACAGTGTATATTTGCGCAGGATCTTCAATTACAAGTCGAGTCCTTAATAAAGGCAAAATAAAAGAAACAAGTGAAACAATTAAAGCCACAACCGAAATAATTATACCAATTAACCCAAGTATAAAAGATTTTTTACTATCTAAAGTTTTTTGCGTTGTTTTTTTCTTCAAGGCATTTTTCATTTGGTTGTCTCCCGAAATTCCAAACTTATTTGCATATTCCCATTTTTCCGCCGCTCCGACTCAGTCTGGAGAATGTATAAGTCAACGTCTATTTCGAATGGGTTTGAGTTATCTTGTAACATTACTCCTCACCTACAACTTCTCATAATAAACTCTAATCTTAGCAGCCATCAACTTGCGTCTCTGAACTAAGAAAGTCTCATAATCCTTAAATGTCCAGTTCTTAATTTCAATAGGAATACAGTTATCAGCAAGATTTTTTTTGATTGCTTCTTCTGATTTGAGATTACCGATATGGTATTCCCCTGTTTTGCATTGTTCAAATACTTTTGTAAAATATTTACAAGGTTCATCTTTGCCTACTGCGATGTTTGTTGGTGTATCAAGATAGGTAAAGTTTGCAACCTGATTATATTTTGCTTTGTCGTTGATTCCGTTATCAATCAAATATTGTTTTGGGAAGATATGATGTACATCGCCCATTGTTGTTATAAGATTTGAAAACTTTGAACCTTCGTTGAATAAGGAATCACTACTTTCTCTGCAGGAAGCAGCCCAGAACACACAAAGATATGGACTATTTACAGAAGAAGTTTCAAGGTTCTGTACAAGTTCTACATTCCAGAATGTATCTGACAAAGTCTTTTCTACTTCTTCAAGCCATGGCAAAAATCCTTTTTCTTTGATTCTACGCAAATCTAAATCCATTGCAGATTCTGGAGATGAAATATAACGTCCTGTCAAAGTACTCATTACATACCAGCGCTGAACATAATTCTTTACTTTTGTTTTATCGATTGAAGAATCTTTCAACAAGCGTAAATAAAGAGTATAGGCAAAATCCAGTGTGATATCTGATGTAATAAGTTTCTTAGAAATAAAACCGGCATCTTTAATTGCAA
>CAMHMJ010000017.1 GCA_946186185.1 uncultured Treponema sp.
ACTCCAACAATGCTCTGCTACAAAACTCACGCAGATAACGGTTCTATGTACAATACTCCTCCATGCTACACAATCTACGTTCTTGGAAAAGTTCTTCACTGGATTGAAAAGAACGGCGGTGCAGCAGGTATTAATAAGTTGAACGTAGCTAAGGCTGACTTGCTTTACAACTACCTTGATAACAACGAAGGAAACTTCTACCACGCAACTGCAGAAAAGGGAAGCCGTTCTTTGATGAATGTTCCTTTCCTTACAAAATACTCTACAGCAGAAACTGCTGCCGCTTCAAAGAAAGACGAAGCTGACCGCACAGACGCTGAAAAAGCCGCTCTTGCAAAAGAAAAGGAAATCAACGACAAGTTCGTAAAAGAAGCAGCTGCTGCAGGTCTTGTAAACCTTAAAGGTCACCGCCTTGTTGGTGGTATGCGCGCTTCTATCTACAATGCAATGAGCATCGAAGGCGTAAAAGCTTTAGTAAATTTCATGAAAGAATTTGCTAAAAATAACTAGATAAATAACGAAAGTGCTGAAAACATGCGAATGGGGAACGAAGTGACCGACATTCGCACGGGTTCTTAGGGCAGAGCCCTAAGCAGTGCTGGGAAGAAGAGAGGGGTTTGGGGAGAGAGGAAACCCCGCTTCTGAGTAGAGGGTAGGGAGCGACGGCGGAGCCGGCAAAACGCGAGAGTCGCAGCGTTTTGAGCGAGTCTCGGTTGAGCCCCTGCGAAACCGTGAATCTCTCCCCAAAAAAAGGCGGTGTGGCTGCCAAAGCCACAAAAAGGAATAAATTATGTCATTCAAAATTCAAACATTAAATAAAATCGCTGCTTGTGGATTGAACCAGCTTGACCGCGATAACTATGAAATTGCTTCAGAAATCAACAATCCTGATGCAATCCTTGTTCGTTCTGCAGATATGCACTCAATGGAACTTTCTGCAAATGTTAAGGCTGTTGCCCGCGCAGGTGCAGGTGTGAACAATATCCCGATTCCTGAACTTACAGAAAAGGGTGTTGTAGTATTTAACACTCCGGGTGCAAACGCAAACGCTGTAAAAGAGCTTGTAATTCTTGCACTTTTGCTTTCTAGCCGTCCTGCAATTGCAGCTAACGCATGGGCAAATGGTCTTGCCGGAAAGGGTGACGAAATCCCTGACCTTGCAGAAAAAGGAAAGAGCCAGTTCGTAGGACCGGAAATCAAGGGAAAGACTCTTGGTGTAATCGGTCTTGGTGCAATCGGTGCAATGGTTGCTAACACAGCAATCAAACTCGGAATGAACGTAATCGGTTACGATCCGTTCCTTTCAATCAACGCTGCATGGAGCCTTGATCACAACGTTCAGCACTCAGAAACACTTGAAAACATCTACAAAAACTGTGACTACATCACAATCCATGTTCCACAGACAAACGATACAAAGGGAATGATTAACGCAAGCACCCTCAAAATGATGAAAGACGGTGTCCGCATTTTGAACATTGCTCGCGGCGGACTTGTAAACAACGCTGACATGCTTGACGCAATCAACAGCGGAAAGGTTGCCTGCCTTGTAACAGACTTTGCTGCTGAAGAGCTTTTGAACCAGAAGAATATAATCGTTCTTCCACACCTTGGCGCTTCAACTCCAGAGGCAGAAGACAACTGTGCTGTAATGGCTGCAAAACAGCTTAAAGACTTCCTTGAAAACGGAAACATCGTTAATTCTGTAAACTTCCCTAAAGCACAGCTTGACGAAGCAATTCCTGCTGGCGGAACTCGTCTTTGTATCGCTCACAAGAACGTACCGAACATGATTGCTAAGTTCACAAGTGTTCTTGGTGATGCAAAATTGAACATCGCCGGAATGGTTGACCAGAACCGCGGTGATGCTGCATACGCACTCATCGATGTTGACGGAAAAGTCGGCGACGATTTGATTAAAAAACTTCAGGAAAGCGAAAGCATCTTGAGCGTTCGCGCAATCCACGCATAAGTATTGGTTTTCTAGCCAAAACTAAATAATCCCCCGGGCATTAAACGAAAGTGAAGTACTTCGGGGGATTTTTTATTTTTGGGGTGGGATATGGGTGGGGGAAGTCTCCCCCTCGCTCCCAAGTCCTCATGCCGTTCGTGCCGGAAGCCCGCACGGCACTCCGGTCTTGTCCGCTACCCCCTCGCCTAGGGCTCCGCCCTAAAACCCTGTATTGCATGAAGGGCTTTTAAGTGTTCTGAGCCTAATGTTTGTTCAGTTATAGATGTTATAGATGTAACTTGCGCTTATACTTGTTTTTTTATAATCTATAGATATGAAAAAAAATAAGCTTACTATTTCGACGAATGAAACTTTATTCAGATATAATTTAGTGAAAGGCGGCATTTTTAGTCAGGCAGTTTTTGCGGTGCTGTTGTGTCTTTTTTCTGCCTCATTTATTTCCTGTGCAAGTACGCCTTCCGGCTCCGGGCGCGGGGCTCTGGTTCAGGCTGAAATTGATAAAGACGAAGGAACTGATTCAGAAGGAAATAATATTTCCGGGGCTGCCAGTGGTGCTGCCGGTGTAAGTGCTGATAAAAATGCCGGGCAGAGCAGCGAAGAGAAAAAAGAGCCCTTCAAGCTTTCCGAATATCACTATTCACTTTTAAACATTTCGCCGGAAGAGTACGATAAGCGTACCGAAGGAATGTCTGACGAGCAGAAAAAGTTTTATGCCATCAAACGAACCCGTTATTACGATGTAATCGGCGAGGATCTGGATTACAAGGTTGTTGTAAACGATAAGGAAAAGGAAATTATCATTCAGTATGAAGAGTCCGATAGCGACGAAGACTGGCACAACAATTACCTTTTCTGGCCGTGGCCACTTAAACTGGATAAAAAGGTTGTGTGGACAAGCTACGGATACGCAAAAATCTATAAATCTGCAAAAAATCAGCCCATGGACGAGTTTTACAGCGCGGTTCAGGCTCATCCGGATTATAAGGTACGAATCTGGGGCTGGAGCCTTGGAAGTGCAATGGCAAAAATCACCGCCCGCCATTTTATAATCCGCACTAAGGGTAAGCAGGATATCGACGAACTGACCACCTTTGGCGACGTAAAGTGCTGGTACAACCCCTTCTACAGTTCAAAGAAGCATTGCATTGTGATTCACGAGTATGTAACGCCCAACGACCTTATTTCCTGGTGTATTCCAATCTGCCGCCGGGACGTAAAATGCAAGGTTGGCGAAAAGTTCAGCTTCAAGAAATCCAAGTACAGCGAAGACTACCACACCAGCTACGAAAAATATGACTATTCCAAGTGGGAATAGGGAATTTCTAAAAAGAACGGGGCTGTCCAAAAAGAAAAGTTTGCGGTGGTTGAGGTTCTCGAAACCACCAGATATAGTGTAAATGGTCATTTCGACAGGCTCAATGACCGCAGTCACTAAACTTATTAGACAGCCCCGAAATCATTCAAAAATCTCAAAACCTAATCAAACAGCTTTAAAATTTCCTCTTTTGGCATGGCGCCCAGGGCTTTTTTGGTGTTTTCGCCGTTTTTGAAAACGAAAAGGCTTGGAATGCTCATGATGCCGTATTTTGAGGCCAGGGCTTCCTGCTCGTCTACATTTACTTTTCCGAATTTATATTCCGGGTGTTCTTCTGCAAGCTCGTCTACCAGCGGAGAAACCATTCTGCATGGGCCGCACCAGGTTGCCCAGAAATCTACAAGCACGGGCTTGTCGCTTTTTAATACTTCTGCTTCAAAGTTCTGCATTGTTAATTCTACTACCATTTTGACCTCCGTCATTTGTTTTCAGTCTAAGATGTTCTGTAATAAATATACTTGCAGAAAAGGGATTTAAAATATAAATATTTGTTATAATTTAATTAAATTTTATAAGTGTCAGATGATGGCACTATACCCTGCTATACTGTACACATAAAGCTCAAACAAATATAAGAGGTGTATATGGCAGAAAACAGAATGATGAATGCTTGCGCTGCAGGCGGAATGAACAAAGGATATGTGAATATGTGCGGTAGAAGATTTATGAAGGCGCTGTGGAGTGTTTCGCGCCCGTCAGTTTTTGGGAAAATAAAAACCACCATAAAGGCCCTGTACAGAGCATTTATGGTGGAATTCTTTGCGCTGGATATTGTTGAGCAGCTGTAACCGGCGGCCCACTAGGTGTGCGGCGCACTTTATTGTTTCAGCAGGGCAGATGCTGTTGAGTTGACGCGCAATCCCGATCTGCGTCTGCTTGATTTTAGAACTATTTTTTCAAGAGGGCTGCAAAAGGATTGTAAGTCTCAGTTGTGTCCTGGCTTGAAAGATAGCTTGCTGCGGAATTATCCTGTTCAACGCTGGTTGCAGGAAGAAGGGAGATGCGTTTTGCTTTTGCATCGATTTCTTTTACAACTACGCTTAAGGTTGCGCCCACATTGAACTTCTTCTTGAGGTTTGTATTTTTGTCTACACCTTCAAGGGTTGAAGCGTGAACAAGTCCGTCGATTCCAGGTTCAACTTCAATGAAAAGACCGAAGTCTGCAATACGGGTGATTTTTCCGTCGAATTTTTCCCCTGGTTTGTGGTTTGCAAGAACTGAATCCCACGGATCTTTTTCAAGGGCTTTTGTACTGATAGAAACGCGTTCCCGGTTCCAGTCTGCGCTGATAACCTTTGCGGTGATTTCCTGTCCAACCTTGAGCACCTTTGAAATGTCTTCAACCCGCTGGTGAGAAATTTCTGAGATTGGAAGAAGTGTCTGGAATCCGTCTACATCAACGAAAGCGCCGAAGGACTGGAGCGATTTTACGGTTCCGGAAACAATTGCGCCTTCAGTTACTTTTTTGCTCAAAGTCACGATGTGCTCTTTTCGTTCATTTTCAAGAACGGCGCGGTTAGAAACGATGATGTTTTTTCCGCCTTCCTTGTATTCAGAAATTACGAAAGGAAGAGTGCGTCCAATGTAGGAAGCATTTTCTTCTTTTTCCCGTCCGCCCATCTGTGAGAAAGGGCAGAAGGCGCGGGTCTTACCGATAAGAACTTCAAAACCGCCTTTGATTTCGCTCTTTACATTTCCTTCAACTGTAAGGTGGTTCTTGAATGCGTTTTCAAGCATTGAATCGTCGGCATCTTCTCCCGCAATTCGGGTTGTGAACTTCATTTCGCCGCGTACTTCTCCGGTGAAAATAGCCTTTATTTTGTCACCTTCCTTGATTTTTATATTTCCGTTTTCGTCGGTAAATTCTGCGGCAGAAATAACGCCTTCGCTTTTTGCATTAAGGTCAATAAAAACCGTGTCGCCTGAAATCTGAACGACTGTACTTTCTATTTCCTGACCAGGTGTGAGTTTATCAAACATTTTGAGTCTCCTGCTGTTGAGGTTGGATATCGTAAAAACGAGCCTCTACATATTTTTTATTATTTTATTAAGAAATACCGTCTGTTGCAATGGGAGGGATATTGTTGTGTAAAAATTCCCCATTTTATCGGTGGAAAAAGTTCTTATTGTGGAAAAAATGGCTTTTTGAAAGTCCCGGCACAGTTGTATTGGGAAAAATCTATATGTCAGGCGGACTTTTTTTGGAGAAACGAAAAATAGGTGGAAAAGCTGATTTCTGGCTGAATCGGTGGAGTGTGGTAGAAAAATCCATGCCCAGGATGCGAAGGGGAAGTGTTTTTTGGCTCTGGAACTGGGAAAAAGCGTAGTTTTGCGGGTTATTTTGGGGAAAATGGGTGCTGTTTTATGTTAAAAACTGCCAAAAAATACCGGCCGGGAGGGTAAGCCCGGAGCAGCCTGTGGGAAGATGAGGGGGGCGCGTATGCGGCGCCCGGTCTGGCCCAAAAAAGAAAAAAAAATAAAAGTTGGCACGGTTTTTGCATTATAGTTAGTGTAAGGAAAAATCCTTAAAAAAATCAAAATTACGGAGGTTCGATATGAACGAATTAGCTTTGTTTAATGACTTGTTTGATGGTTTTGAGGATGACTATATGTTGCCATCTTTCAATTTTAAGAAGGTCTTCCAGAATCCGAAGGTTGACGTTAAAGAAGGCAAGGACGCTTACACCCTTGAAATGGATTTGCCGGGAAAAACCGACAAAGACGTAAATATTGAGCTGAATCACAACGTGCTTACAATTTCTTCTGAGACTAAATCTGAGAAGGAAGAGAAAAAAGACGAAAAAGCTGAAAAGAAAGAAGAAAAACGGGATGATACAAAATGGCTCATCCGCGAGCGCACCTTCAACAAGTTCTCAAGGAGCTTTACTCTCCCAGAAGATGTTGACGGCGAAAATCTTTCTGCCAGCGTAAAAAACGGCGTACTTACTGTCTGCATGCCTCGAAAGGCACCTGTAAGTCCAAAACGAATCGCAATTACCTGCGCTTAAGGACGCTTGAGTGAATTGCTGAAGGGCAAGGCTTAAACAGAAAGGCGGATGCTGCGAGAACTGCGGTGTCCGCCTTTCTGTTTAACTATAACTTCGAGTTTGCAAATATAATAAAAAATTGGCGTAAGCGGGGTTCCTGTTTTGAAAAACATTCAGCCACCGCGAAGCGGTACTGCCGTTTTTCAAAACAGGGTTCCCGCTGAGAGCCAATTTTGAAGTAGAATTTATAAAACTCGAGATTAGAGTTATTTACCTGTTTTTCCAGAAGGTCGGCAGCAACAGCATTATCATGGTGTAGAGCTCCAGACGGCCGGCGAGCATTGTGAAGCAGTACCACCATTTTAAGGCCAGGGGCAAAAAGCCAAAATTGAAGGAAGGTCCCAGACCTCCAAAGCCCGGACCGATGTTTCCAACCATGGAAACGGCGGTTGTAAAGGCGGTAAAGATATCCAGTTTTGCAAGACAGCCGATAAAGGTTGTGATTGCCACCAGAAAGAAGAAAACGATTGTAAATGAAGTAACTACGGTTACGATTTCCGTGTCACGGGCCTGTTTGTTCAGGCGCAGGCTGAAAACTCCGTGAGGATGAAGCATTTTTTTGATTTCGTTTTTGACCTGCTTAAAAAGTACGACCCAGCGGATTACCTTAAAACCTCCGCTGGTGGAGCCGGAAGAACCGCCCACAAAGAACAAAAGCAGGATGAAGAACTGGGATGCGCTTGGCCAGAGGGTAAAATCCTGGGTGGAAAAGCCGGTTGTAGAACCGACTGAAATTATCTGGAAGGCGGAATAGCGAAGTGCGTGGAAAAAGCCGCCGCTTTCTTTTACAAGAGGAATTGTGGCTCCCAGAACGCAGAAAAATACGATTCCGATATAGGCTTTTAATTCCGAGTTTTTGAAGATTTCCCCAAAATTGCCCGTAACGGCAAAAAAGTACAGACTGAAGTTGATTCCCGCAAGGAACATGAAAACCGTGATGATTATGTCGATGGCGGCGGAATCAAAGGCGGCAATGCTGGCATTTTTTGTAGAAAAACCGCCGGTTCCCAGGGTTGAAAAAGCGTGGCAGATTGCGTCAAAAAAGCTCATTCCCGCAATTTTAAGGAGAATGGCTTCCAGAAGCGTGAGTACAAAATAGATGAACCAGAGGATTTTCGCCGTGGTGGTGATTTTGTCGGTAACCTTTCCTTTTTCCGGACCGGTGGTTTCCGCCTTGATAAGCTGAAATCCGCCGATTCCCAGAAGTGGAAGAAGGGCAACAGTGAGGGCAACGATTCCCATTCCCCCCAGCCAGTGGGTAAGACAGCGCCACAGATTTATGCTGTGAGGCAGGCTTTCCAGATCCGAGTAGATTGTACTTCCCGTGGTGGAAAAGCCGCTTACGCTTTCAAAAACGGCGTCCGTGAAGGTAGGGGTAGTTTCGCTGATAAAATATGGCAGGGCGCCCATCAGGCTGGAAAAAATCCAGGCAAAGGCAACGGCTATATAGGAAGTGCGTATATTCAGCTCGATTTTTCGTTTTCTTAAGGGAATGTTTACGGCGGCAAGAACCACAAAGCTTACAACGAATGGGCCAAGAAACGAAAGTATCAGCTGAAGGCTTTCCTTGTAAACCAGGCTTGTAATCAGGGGAAGAACCATGGCGCCGCCGATTGTTGCAACAAGAATTGAATTTATTCTGAGAAGATTAACAAACATTTGCTACTCCTGAGAGAAGCAGCTGTGCTGCTTCCTGATAGATAGAAAACTGACTGAGTTTGCGACCCAAGCTTCTTTCATTATTCCTCGTTTGAACCGAAAAATTCCAGAACCCTTGTTGAATATTCTGAGCGGGAGATTAAAACCAGATGGTCGCCGGTGGTGATTACGGTTTCTCCGTTTACAATTTCGTATTCGTCTTTTCCGGAGTGCCGGTCAAGCAGTACAAGGTATTTTCCCGGGTCAGAGATTTCCCTGATTTTTTTTCCGCTCACTTTGGAGCCGATTGGAAGAATACATTCAATTATTTCAAGGTCGCCGGTGGAAACCGTGTGAACTTCTTTTACGGCATTTCCCCGCAGGTGGCTCATAATGGAGTCTACAACTACATCCCGGAGTGCGACCGTTACATCAACACCCAGTTTTTCTGCAATGGCGGCAAAGGCGGAGCTGGTTACAAGGCTGATGGACTGTTTTACTCCAAGGGACTCAAGATAGGCGGCCAGAACCATATTCAGCTCGTGGTTGTGGGTCGAACAGATAGCAAGGTCAAAATCCGGAATTCCTTCTTCCCGCAGGAAAAGCTCGTCAGTTGCGTCTCCGTTGCAGACCTCTGCATCAGCAAAGCGGTCAGCGGCATTTTTTGCCAGGGTTGCATCTGAATCTATAATCAAAACCTTCTGCTGGATTTTTCGGCTTGCTTTTTCCGCAAACTTCTTAAGTATTGAATTCTGTTTTGGCTGGATTAATTTAGCGGCAACCAGGGTTCCGATTCTTCCGGCGCCGATGATGGCGATTTTTTTGAGCTCCTTCTGCTTTGAACCGCAGAGCTCAAGAATTTTCGGTATGCTTGGTTTTGCGGCAAGAATACCCAGGGTACAGCCGGCTTCCATTATGGTGTGACCGTCCGGCAGGGAAGCTTCGCCGTCAACTTCAACATAGGTTACCAGCATCGGCTCCTTGCACAGGTTTCGGATTTCCATAAGGGTGTGTCCCGCAAATGCACTTTCTTCTCCAACGGTTACGCGGAAAATCTGCATTTCAGAATCGTCAAAACTGAATACGTTGCTGATGGCTCCGTTTTCAACAGCCTGAACGATGGCGTCAGCGGCCTCAACATCCGGGTGAATCATGTAGTCGATTCCGTAGAGGGGGCGGTGTTTTCCTACAAATGTATTTGCGTGGGCTTTTTTTGCCTGAGCGGTATTTACATAGTAGGCGTAGTTTCGTACCCGGGCGATTTTCAAAATATCCGGGTAAACAGCGTCTACCAGGGAACAGGTAATCATGTTAACTTCGTCGCTGGAGGTAAGGCAGACAAGAGCATCGGCCTTTGCGATTCCTGCTTTTTCCAGGGTTTCCAGGCTGTTTCCATCCGCAATCATAACAGAGCAGTCAAGGCGGTTTGAAACATGCCGCATCTGTTCTTCATCGTTATCGATTACAACAACATTGTTTTTTTCATTGATAAGGAGTTTTGCAAGCTGAATTCCTGTAAAACCCGCTCCTACAATTACAATTCTCATACAAAAACCTTATAAAATAGAATAACGGATAAAAGCAAAAAATACAAACGTTTTTGGACCGGCTGTTTTGGAGCGGCGGTTCTTCCAAGCTTTACCAGACCGTCACTCCCATTATAGAAAAGCCGAAGCGTTCCTGCTCTGCTTTTGGATTAAAGCGGTAGTGGAAGCCCGCATCCACCTGAAACTGGAAGTAGTTCCGTGCCAGTCCGCCGATATTCGGGGTCAGGTCAAAACTCAGGTAAAGGGAAAGCTCGTCGTTGTATTCTGCAGCGCCGTTAAAAACATTTTTAAGGTATTTTCCTGCTTCAAAAATTCCGTAGGAAGGAAGACCTTCTTTTTCACCAAAGTTTCCGACATAGGTTGAAGAAATTGTGCAGCGGTTCAGGTACAGAAGCGGCAGAAAATTCGTGGATTTTTGTATTTCCGTGGAGAACAGAACGAGCTTTGCGCCGGTGGAAAGAATTTTTCCGTTGGTAGGAAAAAGTGTTGCTTCCATTACAAGCGGAAGGTTCAGGGTGGTTTTGTACATTTCAAAGGGCAGAAGACGCGGTATGGCTGCAATGACATCCAGACCAAGATTGAAATACAGGTTTTCTTCGGATTTAAGGTAATCGCCGTTTTCCCAGAGGGCATAGTCACCGTTTAGCCAGAACGGCATAATCTGAATTCCTCCCTTTTCGTAGGTGCCGCCGCCTCTGGAGCAGATATTCCCAAAGGAAAGTCCGGCAATTGTGGTTGAAAAGAGGGTATTTATGCTGCTCTTATCCAGAGAATAGCCAAAAAGATATTCGGTCTTCTGTTTCTGGGTCTGCAGGGTGTCATAGTCGACGTTCTTCAGGATTTCTTCAGGAATTTTTATGCTCTGTCTTCCAAAGAAGAGGTTGGATGTATCCTCCAATTGAAGATACCAGTTTCCCCAGAAGGAAAGGGGAACGGTAAAATTCACTGTGGTGTAGGTATTTTTAAAGCCGTAGGAATCGAAGCTTGCAATTTCATTCAGCTGGTATTTCATCAGGTTGTTGGTTCCACGAACCATTGTTCTTAAACCAAAGGTGTTCAAAAGTGGCATGTAGCCGGCGGAAATGAACCAGATTGGGTCTATCCAAGGGGAAGCGGAAACGTAGGTGGCACCTAAAGGCATCAGGTATTGGGAAGTCAAGGTAACTGAGCCGTCTGAATCCTTTGCTACTGCGGGACTTTGTGCAATGGACAGGGGAACAAACACAGCGTTTTGTCCGGTAAAGGTGTATTCCAGGGAAGAGTAGGCCTTGCTGGCTTCGGCGATTGAAGTGCCTTCCGGTAATTTAACTGCGCTTTCGCGGTTGCGATTTGTGAGGTCAGGTTCCCAGGCTTGCAGTTCTGTTGGCGGAATACTGTTCTGCCCGGATTTTTGTTGTTCCCCGGCTTGCAGTTCTGGCCCGGAAGACTGATTTACTGCAATCTGCAGGTTTTCTGCGGATCTGATTGTAATTTCCTGACTGGTAAAGTTCAGTCTTCCAATGTCGGCGGTAAAAAGTTCTCTGTGCTCAAAAAATATTCCGATGAATGCAAGGTTTTGTTCAAAGTCTGGTGTGTGGCGCCCGGTATTTTCTGAATAAAGCTCACTGGTTTCGGATATGGAATCCATGAGAACTGTATTTATGAGTACCGGGTTGTAAAAACCGCCTGAAATATCATCCTGTCCCAGCTTTACTTGCTTTGTGCGCAGGTAGATTATTCCGGCTCGCGGAAAGGTTCCTCTTTCAGTGAAGGAAAAAATCAGAAAATTATCACCGTTGCAGTCCAGGCTGCGGATGCTTGCCCGGTTTTCCTTCTGAGTAAATTCCGGGATTTCCAGCTTTGAGATTTCGCCGGAATTCAGGTTGAAGGAACAGATTGAAAAATCCAGTGCCTGTTTGTATAGAAAGAACAGTGTTCCGTCTTTGTTTCCAGAAGGGGAGTAGATGTAGCTTTCAAAAGGGGGGGTAATTGTTGTTACCGGAGAAACGAGTTTTTTGTTTCCAGTTTTCCGGCTTTTCGGCATTTCCTGTACATTCTGAATTTCGTGAGCAGCCGGTGTGTTTCGTTTTTTATCATCAGATAATTCGTAAATTTCAAGCTGTGTATTCTGGCTAAGCGTTCTGACGCAGGCTGCATAATAGCGGTTCTGGTTCATAAAAACGGCTGCATCCCTGAAAGAGCCCTTTTTTACGGTATAGGTTTTGTGTTTTTCCAGGTCCAGAAACTTTATATGAGTTTTACTTGTGTTGGGTCGTGCTTTTGTATACGAAACTGCTAAAAATCGTCCGTCAGGGCTCAGATTAAGATTTGAAACGCCGTATTCTTTTGCAATTTTATGGATTTTTCCGTTTTTTTCGCAGAAATAGATGTTCAGGTTTGTATTGTCATACCAGGCGTAGCCCTTTTGTGATGAGGTAAGGCAGGAATAAAACTTCTTTCCGTTGTTCCGGTTTGCAAGGGCGGGGGTAATAGGGCTGTTTTCCGGCCAGCTTGTTTTTTTATCAGCGGAGGGGGTGGATGTCTGCGCAACTGCCGTATTTGTCAGTTCTGTATTCAGTTCCGGTATTTCAATTGAATCGTAAAAATCCTTCCATGCCTTTTCAAAAGAAATTCCATAGACCTTCTTAAAGTTGGCAAAATAGAAAAGATAACTGAATTTCTGAATGTTGGTTGCGTTGTACCAGAACTGGGCGTATTTTTGAAAGCCGTAGGTTTTCTGAAGGTATTCGCTGAAGGCTCCGCCAAAGTAGTAGCAGGTCTGGGTGGATGGAACAATGTCCCGGGCCCCCTGAATTTCTGAATATTTTGGGAATTTCCCTTCAATTTTTGCCTGTTTTATCATCGTCAGATGGTATTCGCTGTTCATTCGGCCTTCTCCGCCGTCGCTTTCCGTGGAAACAGTTGCGCCTTCTGCAAATCCCAGGGTTGTTGTTGCAACAGAAGGGCTTATTGTATCGCCGAAAATGCTGCCAACGCCGTGCCAGAAGGTGTTTTTGGAGTTGTAGGTTATGGCGTGAATCAGCTCATGGCGGAAGGTATTAATGACAGTTTCTGAAAAGACCATCATATTGTGGGCCGGCGGTGTGTCGTACATCAGGATGGCATTGTACGGAAAACAGGTAAAGAGTGCGTTAAAAGACTCCATTGCCGGAGAGATGGAAACCGTGATTCTGAAGGGGTGGGGCACCATGTATTTTTCTAAAAGCTGGTCGTAAAGTTCATCCGCTCTTTCAAAAAGTATATTTGCCGATGCTTCTGATTCCGGAGGGTAGATGATGTCGAAATATTTTGTTTTTGCAATTCTGAGCTTGCCTTCAAAACCTGTCATTATTCCCTGATGGGCGTGCAGTTGTGAAAAAAGACCGTTTGTTATAAAAATAACTGCTAAAACTATGAAAGAAAGAAGAGAGCGTTTGTTCATAAGGTAAACTCCATTCCGATTGTAGTATTGCCAGAAATTGAAATGCAAATCCTCCGGTGTCTTTTCTGGAGGATTAGTAGAGCTGAATAGTAGTGCAGATTAGTAGTGCGGCGGTTTTCTGTTTGGTATGTCACCTTCCAGGGTGTCCGACATTTCCCGGATTTTCTGCGCCATAAGTTTATTTTCAGCCTGCAGGTGCTCGATTATTTTTGCCTGTTCCACGCAGGAGCCCTGAAGCTGGGTGACAAAATCTTCGAGGTACGAAACCTTCATTTCCAGGGCAACAAATCTGTCTTCGGTATTTTCCATAACAATATCCTAAATATCAATTTTTACTTAGTGTTTGTATATTTGCTATTTAGCCCTAATTTCGAGTTTTATAATTTTTACTTCAGAATTGGCTACCGGTCGCGTCCTGCGGGTCAAAACCGCGCGCTAGCGCGCTAAGTCGCCTTCGCAACATAGTTGCTCGGAGACTCGCTCAAAATGCTCCACTGGAGCATTTTGCCGGCTTTCAGCCGTCGCTCCCTATGTTTGTGGCAAAGGAACTTATCAATTGCCGCTATCGCAGCAACCACAAACAGAGTTTTTTTGCCCGCATTCCGCTACCCTCCCGCCAATTTTGTATTGTATTTGCAAACTCGAAGTTAGCGCTATTTACGTTATTATTATGATTTCTTTTTTAATTCGGTGCAAGGGTTGCTGCTGGAGGTTGGCTGGGGGCGTTTTCGGATTTTTTACTGCTCTTACTCTTCAGGCCAGACGAAAAGGTCGGCGCAGTTTCGTTCGCCGTTGGAAACTTCGATGGTCTGCCCTGTGCAGCTTGTGTTTACAACTGTAAGAAAATAAATCCACTCTGCTGCCTGTTGGGCGCTTGCCCAGCGTTTTAGAGGCGTTACATCCATAATTTTGTTCCAGAGCTCTTTGTCGTTCATAACTTCGTTATTTAGCTCTGTCTGAACGCCGCCAAAGCACAGGGCGTTGCTGGTTGCCCGGTATTCGTTTGCAAGGCGGATTGCCGTGTGCTTCATGTAGCCTACTACCCCCGCTTTTGAAGCAACGTAGGCAGGAAACTCGTTTCCGTTGAGTGCAGAAACGGAGGCATTAAAAAGCACCGACTTTATTGAAGGCTGAAAGGCGTACTTTTCTGTAACATAGATTGAGCCCAGGAGATTTGTGCCGATATCCAGAGGGAGCTGTGGGCAGTTCATTAGCGGAGATTTTTCGGTCTGCTGATTTTTGCACGGATTTCCAGAATTGCCGGAATCGTCAGCAGCACCTGCCTTTGTTACGCTTTTTTCAGCAGTCTGAACGCCGGCGTTGTTCACAAGAATTTCTACGCCGTCAATTTCTGGCAGTTCTTGCGGCTTTGAAATGTCAGCAATAAAATGAGAGTAATTCTGATGCTCAATAGTGGCTTCTTTTACATCAATCCCGATGACCTGATGGCCGTTTTCCAGAAATTTAAGGCAGGCGGCTTTTCCAATTCCACCGGAGCTTCCTGTTACTAAAATTTTCATTTTACTGCTTCCTTTTTTTACCAGGTCGAATGCCGATTTTTGTATTACCACAAACTTCTAGTTTGTAAATATAATTCAAAATCTATAAAACCCGACATTCGGCCTTGCAAGTTTTAACGATTCTCTGAATGTTCGAATCTTTTCTTTTCTGCGCGGTACTCAAAGTAGCCGTTTCCAACCTGTTCAGTTTCCCAGCGGCAGACGATTTTGTAGCCCAGCCCGGAAAATAAAACTTCCGCAAGGAACTCTGCAACGGCACCAACGCATGAACAGATTACTACCTGAGTCCAGGTCCAGCCGAAGAAAAACTTAGAAACGACTGTTGCAAAAATCAGATTGTCTACAAGTTGAGCCAAAATTGTTGAAATGTAGGAGCGGAAGGCAAATTCGTCAAAGCCCTTTGTTTTTCCTTTTGTTGCCCTGGTAAAAAGCTTTGCAGAACCTACATTCAAAACTGCATTTACAACAGAAGAAACCAGGAAGGCAAGGCCGGAGCCAAGAACAACATACCAGGCGCCGCCAAAGGTTGCGTTCAGCGATGAGTTTACTGCCAGAGCAACAGCTTCATCTTCAAAGCCGTAAAATTCGCCCCACATTCCGGGTGCCAGAGACAAAAGCTTGAAAATTCCGCAGACAGCAAGGTTTACCAGAAGTGCCATTACAGAAACCTTGATGCTTGCACGGGCGCCCCAGCGTTTGCAGATTACGTCCATGCACAAAAACATCAGCCAGCTGAACACAAAACCGCAGTCCAGTGCCAGGTACTTGTAGCTGATAAGTTCTTTGTTTGCCATCAGATTTGCGCAAACAACCGAAAGAATAAAAAATGAAATGGTAAGGGAAGGAATGTTCCTCAAAAGAATTTTGAGGTCAACCAGCTCAGATTTGAGCCAGGAGAAAAAACGTTTCATAATATCCTCGCATTAAGTATTTTGATTTATTATGCGCAGGAGTGTTCATCGAGAATTCATAAACTGCGCAGAGAGGATATTAGAGTATTTTGAGATTTTACACAAGCGGAACGCAGCCCGTCGCAGTGCCGGAAGTTCGATTGACGTGCCCGAAAGACCTCTGAAAGTTCAGAACCGCTTTACACAAGAGGAACGCAGCCCCAGACTGTGTCTTTCCAGCTCAAAAAATCCTGAATCAGACTCCGGCTTTTTTCTGAAACCTCAAAAATCCGCTTTGCCGGTGTGTCTTCTACGACCTCAACAGCCTTTTCTCCGCCTTCAATAACTTTTACCAGCGGGTTAATGTAGCGCATTTTTACTTTCAGATTTACGCAGAACGCGTTTTCCAGCGGTATTTCAGTGTGAAGGATTTTTTTCATGCTGCGGAAGGTTTGAAAGAGTCTGGTAAATTCAGCGGAGGCTGTACCATCTTTTCCAGCAAACCTTTCGAATCTTTCTATAACTTCCTTTTCAGAGAGTGTAAAACAGTCTTCCTCCGTGATTATTCCCAGAGCAATTGCGCGGTTCGTGATTTCACCCAAAAGCTGGAGAGTCAGCTTGTTTTCATTCAGCTGAAGGACGTGCCCTGTTTCAAGAAACTTTTCCACATAGATTTCAGCGGCACCGATATCCGTAAAGCCCAGCTCTTCCCTTCCTTCCTCATTCGTTAAAACTGCAATTTTCCCGTACACATCTGTGATTTCTTCAAGGCTCCAGCTTCCCTGTAATGCGGCGCCGCTTGGAAACATGTATTCCAGACGGTCGGCGCTCAGATTCGGGATTTCATTATCGCACACCGGGTACTTATGGTAGTCTTCAACCTGTTCGATGGTAAGTCCGTCTGCTTTCAGCAGCCGCAGAAGCGCCGAATCGCCGCGCAAAATTGAAGCGTTGGGACTTTCCGTTATGGTCTGGGTCAGGGCGTCGCCTTTCCGAAAGTCAGAAACGTGTGAGAATACTGTTGTGGAAACGTCGTGCAGAAGCCCCGCGATGGTCTGAGCCTTGCTGTGGGTAAAGTGCCAGATAATCAGGGCAACACCGATGCTGTGATCAAGCCGGGTGTACTTAAAACGGTTCCAGTAAAGTGTGGTCCAGTCGGTTCCGCACAAAAGCCCGATGCCGTTAAGGCGCTGCAAGAGAGGAAGAGAAATGTATTTATGCAAAAAAGGCGGAAAATCTTCCGCCGGGCACAGTATTTTGTGGTAGGACGGAATATCGAACTCCCTGCTTTTATCCCGGGGATATTCAAGGAGCATCGTATTCCAGTCGAATTTGTTGTAGTAGTTCATTCAGGTTTATAATTGTTTGAATGTAGATTTTGAATTACTGTTTTTAAACTCTGCATTCAATCGTTATTTCTTTACGTTTACATCCAGCTTGTTGTACGGGATTTCGAGGCCGCTTTCCTGGAATGCTTTTACGATTTTGATGTAGATGTCGTTTTTGGTCTGGGCAAGGTCGCTTGGCTTAATCCAGACAGCAAGCTTTAAGGAAAGACCGCTTTCTTCAAGACCGTCGTACCATACCTTTGGTGCCGGATCCTTTAATACTGTAGAGCAGGTTTCCGGAATCTTTGAAAGAACTTCAAGAGCTTTTTCGTGGTCTGCTTCGTATGCAACTGAAACTTCAAAGGTAAAGCGTCGTGTATTAAAGAAGCTGTTGTTCTGGAAATTCGAATTGATAATCGTTGAGTTCGGGATACGAATCATCTGGCCGTCAAGGTTGTGGATTTTTACCGAAAGAAGCCCGATTTCATCAACTGTTCCCGAAATTCCGCCTACGATGATAAAGTCGCCGACTTTCATTGTTTTTTCGCCAAGAACGAAAATTCCGCTGATAAGGTTACTAACCGAGGTTTGAGCCGCAAAACCGATTGCAACTCCGGCAATTCCCGCTGCTCCCCAGATTGCGCTTAACTTCACGCCAAAAAGGCTCAAAATGTACATTGCAACCAGAAAGTAGAAAAGGTACGAAACCATTTTCGAAACGATATTTCTGTAGTGGGTCTGCATTTTAGCTTCCGGAATGCGCTTGATTCCACGGCTGATCAGCTTAAAAACAACCCAGATTACAAAAATAATAAGAACGGCGCCGATAAGCCTAAAAAGATTTTCCCAGGTGCAGAGCGCCTTCAGAAACTGTATAAAGCTTTCAGTGAATTTTCCTACGGTGTCGTTAGCCGCATGAGCCGCCGCTTCCGTAACCGAATGAAGTGTATCGTTAGTAACTTCGTCCATTTTTTTTCTTTTTCTCCTAAGAGGAAACAGCTGTGCTGTTTCCCTGATTGATTGGAAGCCGTTAAAAAAAATGCGAAAGCATTTTTTAGGCTGTCCTTGTTTATATCTCTATTCTATAACTATTCGTTGTGTTTGCAAATATCACTGATGATACATTTTTCGCAGGCCGGGTTTCTTGCGGTGCAGACATAGCGGCCGTGGAGAATCAGCCAGTGGTGGGCGTGCTGCATGAATTCAGCCGGGATGCGCTGGCACAGGGATTTTTCCACTTTTTCCGGCGTGTTTCCTTCTGCCAGTCCGATTTTAGGTGAAATCCGCAAGAGGTGAGTGTCCACCGGCATCGTAGGCTTTCCAAAAACAACATTCAGCACCACATTGGCTGTTTTTCTGCCCACTCCCGGAAGGGAAGTCAGTTCTTCCATGGTTCCCGGCACATTTCCGCCAAAATCCGAGCACAGTTTTTTACTCAGTTCCCGAACATTGTGACTTTTGTTTCTGGTAAGACCTATTGGCCGTATAATTTCAGCGATTTGTTCTTCGGAAAGCTCCGCCATTTTTTCCGGCGTGTCGGCAAGCTTAAAAAGTGTGGAAGTGACGCCGTTTACGCTTTTGTCGGTGGTCTGAGCGCTCAAAACCACGGCAACCAGCAGCGTAAAAGGCGAATAGTAGTTCAGTTCCGGCTTTGGTTCGGGATTTTGCTCCCGAAACCGCCTGAAAACCTCGTTAATTTCTTCTATATTTAAGAGTTGCATATCGATTTGGATTTGGGTGGGAACCTTTCTTCCTACGCCTGTTCCAGCCCCCGCCAGAGGCTCGGTGCTCCACTTTGCTTCAGAAAAAAGCCTGCCGGGCAGTTTTCAACTGTTCTTCCCCTGCGACTGAAAAAAGCCATTAAAAAGAGCGTTCCGCACTGCTCCTTTCAGTCGCAGGCTTCCATAGGCGCCCGCACAGTTTTTCCACCGGACAGGATTCTTCTTCCAACCGCTTCTACTGGCAGAGAGCCTTGAGTTCTTCAGCCTTGTCTGTTTTTTCCCACGGGAAGCCGGTTCGGCCAAAGTGACCGTAGCTTGCAGTCGGGCGGTAAATTGGATTTTTAAGATCCAGAGTTTTGATGATTCCGGCCGGTGTGCAGTCAAAAATCTTTTTTACCGCCTCTTCAATTTTTGAACGGTCAACCTTTTCAGTTTCGAAGGTGTCAACATAGATTGAAACCGGGAACGGAACGCCGATTGCGTATGCAAGCTCAACTTCTGCTCTGTCTGCCAGCTTTGCCGCAACGATGTTCTTTGCAATGTAGCGTGCCATGTAAGCTGCCGAGCGGTCTACCTTTGAAGGGTCTTTTCCGCTGAAAGCGCCGCCACCGTGTCGTCCCATTCCGCCGTAAGTATCAACGATAATTTTTCGTCCTGTAAGACCGGAATCTCCGTCCGGACCGCCGGTTACGAATTTACCTGTCGGGTTAATAAAGAACTTTGTGTCCTTGTCCAGAAGTCCTGTCGGTTCCAGAACCGGCTTGATAATCTGGTTAATAATCGTGCTCTTGATTTCATCGTAGGAAATGTCCGGGTTGTGCTGGTGGCTCAAAACTACGGTGTCAATTCGAACCGGCTTGTAGCCCTCGTATTCAACCGTTACCTGGCTCTTTGCATCCGGGCGAAGCCAGCTGATAATTCCGTTCTTTCTGAGTTCAGTTGCCTTGAGCAAAAGCTGGTGTGAGTAGTAAATCGGAGCCGGCATCAGTTCCGGAGTTTCGTTGCAGGCAAAACCGAACATCATTCCCTGGTCGCCGGCGCCCTGCTGTCCTTCGTATTCTTTCAGACCGGTTCCAACAACCCCCTGATTGATATCTGCGCTCTGTGCGTGGAGTCTGTTCATAAAAAGACAGTTTGCTCCGTCCAGACCTACATCGTTTGAGTTGTAGCCGATGTCCAGTGCAACGCTTCGTGCAATTTTTTCAACCTCGTGATTGAAAGCCTTTAAGTCGATATCCTTTGAAAAACCGATTTCTCCGCCTACAAGCAAAAAGTCCGTGCTTGTAAAAGTTTCGCAGGCAACGTGTGCGTCCTTATCGAGTGAAAGACAGTAGTCAAGAACGGCATCAGAAACCTGATCGCAGAGTTTATCCGGGTGTCCTTCACCTACGGATTCAGAAGTAAAAAGATAATGTTTTGGATTTTTAGAAGAGAAAAGCCCCATATTGGCCTCCTTTTTAGCATTTTAGGGATTGCCCCTGACCGCATGCAATTTGGATAAATCTGCGGCAGAATTTTTTTGCGACTGCAATAATTCTTCTCTCAAATATAGTGTTAAATTCAAAAAAACGCAAGAAAATTCTAAAAATGACAAAAAAGTTCTATACAAAAATCTAATGTAGCGTTATAATGTTTGCAATATTTAGCAAAAAATCTAACTGAATATAATTTATTAAGTGTTAAAGGAGGAGTGTTTATGTCACTCAAGAAAACCTTTTCAAAAGATAAGACAAAATGTAATGTTACATTTATAGTTTCTGCTGAAGCCGCTCAGGGTGCCAAAAAAGTAAACATTGCAGGTGATTTTAACAGCTGGAGCAGCACTGATACACCGCTCAAACAGGACAAAGACGGTTCTTTCTCTGTAAAACTTGAACTCGACGTTGATAAAGAATACCAGTTCCGCTACCTTTTAGACGGCTACAAATGGGAAAACGACTGGAAAGCAGACAAATATATTCCAGCTCCTTACTCAAACGCAGACAACTCTGTAGTTGTAACAAAGCTTCCTGCTGAAAAGGCTCCTGCAAAGAAAGCAGCTGCAACAAAAACAACAACAGCTAAAAAGACAACAAAGAAATAAGTAATTCTTTCAAAGATACAGACCGGTTCCTTCGCGAACCGGTTTTTTTATTTAACCAGAGTTTTTCCTTCAGTCAAAAAAAAACCGCCCTCAGAAAAGGGCGGCCACCATTCTTTTTTACTGGATCCTCATTCCAGTTTTATTTTCCCAGTTTGATAACTGCGTTTACACTAGGTACAAAAAGCAAAGTGAAGTTCTTGTAGCTGTCGTTGTGAACATTGTCTACATTAACTTTGCCTGACTTCAAATCTGTGTCAAGAGTTGTCTGTCCCCAGAGGAAGCCAACATCACATGAAACACCTACTCCGATGAATCCCAAAAGCAAAAAGTTCAGGTCAGCTTTGATAGCAGGACCCCAGTTGAATGTCTGGTCTGTAATAACTGCCTTTACACCTGCAAGGCCTTCCTGTTCATATTCTTTTGTGTTGTAGTTCAGGTCAATACCTGCACCAAGATGCAGCTGTGTTACATCGTTCAGGTTAAAGCTGAGAGCTGGTCCAAGAACAGCGTTGATATTGAATGATTTTGTTGGTGTGAAAGTGTAGTCACCTGCGTCATTCTTGCTTACTGTGTGAACTGGCCAGAGAGCCTGAACATCTGTAAACCATCCAAAAGGACCATCACCGAATACGTTGAAAAGGCCAACGTTTAAACCGATTTTATCTTCTTCTTCTGTCTGGCTTGCTTCTGTGTCTACAGTAAGATCATCGTTCAATTTTGTTACAATAGAACGTCCATAAGCAAGTCCGCCGGTAAGACTAAAAGCTGAAGCGCTTGTAGCTACAAATAAAGCGGCTGTAAGAGCCATAATAATTTTCTTCATAATTTGTTCTCCTTACGAATATAAAATTCTATTATATTTTAATGGTTACATTATAAAATAGCAATAGTAAAAATTTTTGTTATTTTTGGTTTATCAGACATAAAAATTCGCGATTTCTGCAAAGCGTGGAAGAATAATTTCTACATACCCGTGCTGCGGTGCCCTTATTATTCCACGGTTCAAAAGCCGTTCCCGATATTTTGAAAAGGTTGAGCTTGTCATATTGAGTTTTTCACATATTTCACTGACTTTTTTTTGTTCATCTGTAATTGCAAGAATTACATTTTTGTCCTGAATAGAAAGCCCCTGCCAGATTTTTTTGTATACAAAGTCATCCAGAAGCTCATCATATTTTAGAATTATCTGCTCAAGGGGCAGAGATTTGTGGTAATCAAAATACAAAAGTCCAAGCGCCTGAAATGCAAATGCATAGCCCTTAGTCATTTTTGAAAGTTTTTTTGCTGTTTCGTTATCACACTTGAAGACATTTTGGTATGTCTTTGCTATTTGAAGAAGACTTAAAGGTTCCAGGTTAACTTTTGGAGTTCGGAGCAAAAAAGTTAATGCCGGGTCGTTTTGAATGGAGTATATGTTTTCGTAGAGTCCTGTCATCAGAAGAAAAACGGGGTAGTCTTTCCGCAAAAAAATCTGAAACTCACTGGCAAAATGCTTCATGCTTTCGTCTTTTATAACTTCATCAATGGTTATTAAGACTTTTTTGTTTTTCTTTTGCAGATTTTCAAGTATTTGTGAAATTATGCTTACGCTGTCATGGTTTTTATTTTCTCCATTCAAACCAACTCCAAAGCCAGCAACTGAAACATTGAATCCGCCTTTTAATATATCAGAGATTTTTCTGCAGGAATCTATAAGCCTCATTGCAAAATCATCAATCAAGTTTTGAGTTGAATTCAAGTCTACAATAATCCAGTCCTTTTCTTCTGCCAGCTGCTTCTCTATTGTTGTCATTAATACAGTTTTTCCACAGCCTCGTATTCCTTCAATTATAAAAGCATGGCTTATTGGATTTTTTGCATGAAATGTATTAACAATTTGCTCTGCATATTCATTTCGTGAAATTAATTCATTCGGTGATTTTCCAAAAGACAGAGTGAATGGGTTTTCATTGTTTTCGGTTATTTTACCTAAAGGCTTTTTCATACTTTCATATTATTTCATAAATCTTCATAATTTGCAAATTGTTTCGTAATCTTTCATAATTCTTCATAATTCAAATTTTCTTTCATAAATCTTCATAATCTTTCATAATTCTTCATAAATTGAAAGATATCGTTAAAACAAAAAGCCCGCAGATTTGAACCTGCGGGCTTTACTGTGTATTACAAGCTTAGAACTTGATTACGAAAGAAATGTCAGGAATGATGAAGAATGTTGAGTTTTCATAGTCAGATGTTTCTTCTTTTGTTACGTCACCGGTTACAGCTTTCTGCTTTATTTCTTTTCCGCCGGCAATTCCGCTTGTAAGACCAAATTTAATGCCCATGTTGTCAGCGAACATAATATTGAAGTCAGCAGTTGCAGCCACACCAAAGTTCCACATAGCAGTTGTTGTAGTTGTTTTTGTTAATGCTGTGTCCGGTTCGGTTGTGAATGAGTCAAAAAGAATGTCAAAACCAAGGCCAAGCTTAAGGTTCATGTTGTCGGCAATATCAAAGGCAAATGTTGGTCCTAAAAGAAGGTTCATCAAGAAACCGCTGTCAGCATCTTGTTCCGAAGAGAATGATATTGAATCATTTTTTGCTTCAGCTTTAATTTTTCCAACAGGGAAAAGGAATGCTGAATCAAGCTGAATGCCAATATTGTCCTGAATTGTGTAGGTCAGGTCAGCCTTAAAACCGATGTTGTTTGTCTGAAGTGTTGTTTTCACATCATTTTTTTCATTCAGGTTAGAAGTAAAACCGTAAGCTCCGCCTACAGCAATTTCAAAACCGTTTGACTTGTTGCTTTTTGCAAATGTTGCAGACAGAGCTACTGCTGCAAGAAGTGTAAACGCGATAATTTTTTTCATTTATATTTCTCCTTAAAAAATGAAATCAATTTAAGTATTTTCTTTCTTCTATTCAAATCTGTCAAGAAGAATGTAACCCGGAATGTACCACGGCTGGCTCAGTCATAATGTAACCTCTGGCTGTTGCAGCGCCCCTAGCAGGGAATGTGAGTGACGCGAGCCGTCGCAGCGGCCCTAGCTTGGTACATGTATAATTTCCCTAGGTTTTGAACCGTTTGCCGGGCCTACGATTCCTCTTTCTTCCATTTCTTCTACCAGGCGGGCGGCGCGGTTATAGCCGATTTTAAGCCGACGCTGAATGTAGGAAGCGCTTGCCTTTCCGGACTGAATTACAATGTCCAGAGCCTGTTCGTAAAGAGGGTCAGAGCCTTCGTTGAACAGGGAAACGCCGGAATCTTCCTCTTCCTCGTCGTCAACGAAAATTTCGTCGTCGATGTATTCCGGTTCACCCAGAGTTTTTACATATTCAACAACCTTGTCTACGTCGTTGTCGCTTTCAAAGGTTCCCTGAATACGAATCGGGTACGGGTCAACGGCGGAAGCGTAAAGCATGTCTCCTTTTCCCAGCAGCTTTTCGGCACCAACGGAGTCAATGATGATGTTGGAGTCGATTCGGCTGGCAACCATGAAGGCGATTCGGCTTGGAATATTTGCCTTGATAAGACCGGTGATTACATTTGCAGACGGTCGCTGAGTTGCAAGTACAAGGTGAATACCTACGGCACGGCTCATTGCGGCAAGTCGGGCTACATTGGATTCAAGCTCTTTTCCACTGGTTGCCATAAGGTCTGCAAACTCGTCGATGATAATTACGATGTAAGGCAGTTTTTCTGTACAGATATTCCGTTCTTCAATTCTTGTGTTGTAGCTTGAAATATCACGGACGCCCATCTGGTCTAAGAGAGCATAGCGCCGCTCCATTTCGCAAAGACAGTACTGTAAAGCCTGAAGAGCTTTTTTCGGCTCAGTAATTACAGGAGTCAAAAGATGAGGAATGTCGTTGTAGAGTTTAAGTTCAACTACTTTAGGATCTACAAGAATCATCTTTACTTGCTTTGGAGAGCGTTTGTACAAAATCGAAAGAATGATTGAGTTTACGCAGACAGATTTTCCGGCACCGGTTGCACCTGCAATAAGAAGGTGAGGTGTTTTTGCGATGTCGATAATCTGGCTCTTTCCTAGAATGTCTTTTCCCAGAATTACAGGGATGGCCATTTTCTTGAATTCCGGCAGGTCCTGTTCAATCATTTCCCTAAAGCTTACGATGGAGCGTTTGCGGTTTGGAACTTCGATACCAACTGCGGCACGCCCCGGAATCGGAGCAACGATTCGGACGCTGTTTGCGGCAAGGCTCAGGGCGATGTTGTCCTGAAGGCTTACGATTCTGTTCAGTTTTACGCCAGGTGCCGGAGCAAGTTCGAACATTGTAACGACCGGACCTTTCTTGATTCCCACGATTTCAGCACTGATGCCGAACTCGTTCAGGGTTTCCTTGAGCTTTGCGGCATCTTCCTTTGTCTGATTGTCGATGATCCAGTACTGGTCGTCGGCGTACTGTTCAAGAAGTTCAGTTGGTACAAAGTACGGCTTTTTAGGCTGGGCACGGCTTGACTGCACATTCTGAGCCGAAAGGTTCTGTCCGTTCTGTGCATTCAGAGAGTTCATTGAGCGTCCGCTGGCTCCAGTGCCACCCATAATGTTTGAAGTGCCTGCACCCTCTGCGTAGGAATTGCCTGCGTTTGTGTTTGCGGCGTTCTGATAATTTGTATCGTCTCCATAGCTGCCTTTTACAACTGGAACTGTGATTTCTTCATTTTCGCTGAAGCCGTTGTCCTCTGAAGGAACGCTGCCGGAGTCGTTTTCAGCGTATTCTTCATCAAAATCTTCCGGAGCGCCATAGCGTTTGTAGAGGAATTCCTTTTTTACTTCCTTTCGGATGTCGTTTTCCATGTCGTCAAAAACTTCGGAAGTCAGGGAAGATTTTTTTTGCTGCTCTTCGTAGCGCTGCTGGCGGAGAACAGCGTCCGGCGTATTTTTGATTTCTGTAAAATCGTCGAAGGCGCTTGAACTGGAGTCTTCAGTGGTTTCAGAGTCTTCTGAGTCGTCGAAGTCTTCAGCAGAGTCGCCTGAGTAATCTTCGTCAGATTTTTCATCAGCGTCGTCTGAACTATCATATGCTGTTTCAGATTCGTCGGTTTCTTCATAAACGGTTTCGAAATCGCTGGCTTCGTCAGTATTGTAGGAAGCGTTCTCTTCATCTGCGTAGCCTTCATAGCCTTCCAGAAGTTTATCTGCGATTTCTTCGTCTGAAGCGGCTTCGTCAGTTTCATCGATTTCTGTGTCATCGAATGCAGACGGGCTTACCTCTTCCTCTTCTTCAGATTCTTCTTTCAGAACAGAGTCTTCGTAAACAGAAAAGGAGTCTTCAAAATCCTTTTCCAGTGTTTCAGAGTCGTCTTCTTCGGAATCAGGATTTCCAAAAACGGACATTTCCTGCACTCCGCATTTTTTTACGCCCTTATCAAGGTTGTCTTCTTCGTCGTCACCGCAAAGAATTTCACCTTCCGGGATATTGCTGTCTAAATCTTCAAAAAGGTCTTCGTCCTGAAAGCTGATGCTTCCCACTTCTTCAGTTTCGTCCTCTGAGGCATCGTCTTCTGCGGCTGAACCGTCATCTTCATCTTCACCGTCAGAATCAACCGCATCTGAATCATCGTCAGAATCGTCGCTTTCTTCATCATCAAAAATGGCGCTGTCAAAGCTTTCAAAATCCGAGGTGTCGCCGCCAACATTTCCTGCTTTTGCCTGAATTTCGTTTGTGTCCGGCCATTCAAGCTCGTCAGTCTTTTCTTCTTCCTCGTTAAAGCCGGTGAGGGCAGCGTATTCTTCCTGAGTTATGATTGAGCCTGGCGCAGAAGGAGTTTCGTCGTCATTGTTGTCGTCTGAATCGTCAGCTGAATCTTCGCTGGCGCCTGTATCCGCTTTTTCAGCCTGATTTACAAATTCGCTGTCTTCATCCAGAATTTTTGTGCTGTTGTCAGAATCCTTTGAGTCGGTTGAGAAAGGCTGTTCAAAAACGTCTGCAAACGGATCGTCGGCTGTTCCGACTTTTTCTGCAAATTCTTTTTCAACCTGTTCAGTGGCAATTTTTTCTGAAGGAAGAACGGAATCTTCGTAAACATTTTCGTTTTCAGAGCCGGCGTCTGAAGCACCGTCGTTTTCTGCTTTGTTTTCTTCCCGTTCCTTTCTGCGTTCTGCAAGGCGGCTGAAGAGGGAAATGCGCGGTTTTGCAGAATCATTGTCTTCTTCGCTTTCAGAAGTTCCGTCCATGTTGTAAGGGGCTGTTTCTTCCTCTTCATAGATTTCGTCATCATTGTTGTCTTTGTTTGAAGCAAAACCAGCTGATGCCTGTTCATTTTCTGAAGCAGAAAGGTCGTCGTAGCTGCCGGAAGAATTTGGTTCCGGGGCGTAGTAATCGTCAGATTCAGTTTCTTCGTCATCGTCGTTGTAATCAGGCTGCGGGCGTACAGGAGTTGTTCCGTTGATTTTGTCTGCGGCAATTCCTGCAAGCAGAAATTCGATTACAACCAGCATAAGAGCCACAATCAGGGTAACTGAAATTTTTAATCCGGTGAAATTTTCGCCGGCTGCAAAGAAATAGCAGAGTTTTTCGGC
This sequence comes from uncultured Treponema sp., assembly GCA_946186185.1. Taxonomy (GTDB): domain Bacteria; phylum Spirochaetota; class Spirochaetia; order Treponematales; family Treponemataceae; genus Treponema_D. Next base: position 27,070 of record CAMHMJ010000017.1, read on the forward strand.
GCCAAAGCAGGTGAAAAACGGAACAACGGCGGTTAAAAGCCGCATTGACTTTCGGGCTGTCCATTTTGAAGCGAAGCAGGAGATTGCGGCGGTAAAAAGGAACACCGGAATCAGGATGCTTGTAAAACCGTACACGCCGGTAAGCATTGCGCCCAGTCTATATAGAATATTCTGATGCCCCGGGCCAAACTGACCAAAATCAAGGGGCTGAAGAATGAGTGATATTGAAAAAAATGCAGCAAGAAGAAGTAAAATTATTCCAGCGGCAAGATTTGATTTATTAGAAACTTTCATAATTCACTTATCGGAAAATCGGAAAGGCGATTTTAGAGTTTTTTTTTAAGAGGGAAGATGAGTTTTATGGAAGGAACGGTCTGGGCCGAGGCCGGAGTGGTGCGAAGCAGTCCGGGTAGTTTGAAAAACTGCCCGGACCGAGCCGTAGGTGGGCCACGAAGGGCGAGTAGGAAAACAAACTGGAAAACAAACTGCCCCAAAAAAATTTTGCGCTGGCGTGTTTTTACTGTTATAATTAAGGCTATGAAGAAGACATCAATAAAGACAGTAGGTATTTTGACGTCCGGCGGCGATGCTCCTGGACTTAATGCGGCTATCCGGGGCGTCTGCCGTTCTGGAATGATAAATTATGGAATGAAGTTTGTGGGAATCCGTAACGGTTACCGCGGACTTGTAAACGGCGATGGTTTTGTAATCAAGCAGCCGGACATTTCGGGAATTTTAACCCGCGGGGGAACCATTCTTGGAACTTCCCGGGAAAAACCCTTCAAAAATCCGGTGGTAAATCCTGAAACCGGGCTCTTACCGATTGAAGCCATCAAGAAAAACTGGAAAAAATGGGGTCTGGACGCTCTTGTTGTGCTTGGCGGAAACGGTACTAATACCACGGGAAGCCTTTTGTATCAGGAAGGCCTGAATGTTATCGGACTTCCTAAAACCATCGACAACGATATCGTTGGAACGGATGTTACTTTCGGCTTCCATACGGCAATCGATGTTGCAACGGAAGGTATCGACCGAATTCACACTACGGCGGACAGTCACAGCCGCGTAATGATTGTTGAAGTAATGGGCCACAAAGCCGGCTGGCTGGGTCTTTACTCGGCAATTGCGGGGGGCGGAGACGTTTGTCTTATTCCGGAAATTCCATACGACATAAAATCCGTTGCCCGGGAAATTGAGCACCGCCGGGATGCCGGAAAGAACTTTTCTATTGTAGTAGTTGCTGAGGGTGCCCTTTCCAAGGATGAGGCTAAGCTTTCTAAAAAGGAATTCAAGAAGGCCCGCCTGGAGATGACCCAGTCCATCGGTTACCGGGTTGCACAGGAAATTTCTGAGGCAACGGGGCTTGAGTCCCGCGTAAGTGTTCTTGGACATTTGCAGCGCGGAGGAACCCCTTCTCCTTATGACCGGGTTCTTGCAAACCAGTTTGGTGTTGCTGCCGCAGATTTCCTTGCCCGGGAAGATTTTGGAAAGCTTGTTGCAATTCAGAACAATAAAATCGTAGGAGTTCCGCTTGAGGAATGTGCCGGAAAGGTAAAAAATATTCCGGTTGACGATCCTCTTATCGAAAGCGGCCGTTCGGTAGGTATCTGTTTTGGCGACTAAAATTAATGATTCTCGAAGCGGTTTTAAGTGCAGATTTTGCACTGAATGCCGCGGTTATGGCTGTATCGGTGAGCTCCCCGGAATGGGCGGCGTAAACGACAGCCGTAATTTTATTTTAAACTGTGAAGGGTGGAAGAAGTTTGCAGAAAGACTGAATGGTTCGGCGGGAGTAAGCTCTTCTTCCGCAGCAAATTGTTCTTCCGGGGCGGAAAATGGGTCTCCGGATTTTTATTATTCTTCCGGGGCGGCTGGAAAGTCGGTCGGCGGTGGAGCTGTCTGTGGTTCCTCTCTCTCAGGAATTTCCGTTCTTCCTTCCGACCTGGGAATTGCGCCAGTTACCGGTGCGGTTCAGAATATCGGCTTTGAAAACGAGGCAGATTTTTACCTTCCCTATTTTTCTGCCGCAAAAAAAGCCGGCATCTCAATCTGTGTAGGGGACGGCGCTCCCGACGAAAAGCTTGAGCTGGGTCTTGCCGCTGTTCGCGCCCTTAAAACAAAGGCGTTTTTTTTCTTAAAACCATATCCCGATGAAGTTCTCCGCCGCCGGATTGATCTGGTTCGCGGTTCTGCAATTGCCATCGGCTACGACATCGATGCCTACAATATCGTAACAATGCGAAATCAGGTGAGCCTTGAAAAAAAGACGGCTTCCCAGTTGTCCGCCCTTAGGGAATATTCAGGCTTACCCCTTATGATAAAAGGCGTTTTTACAGCGGAAGATGTGGAGCTGTGCAGGGAAACTCGTCCTGAAATCGTTGTGGTTTCTAATCACGGCGGGCGGGTGGAAACCCGTGAAGGAAGCACGGCGGAATTTCTAGCTGAAAATGCTTCCCTTTTGAAGGAATGCTGCAGGGAAGTCTGGGTGGACGGCGGAATTCGAACCGCTCAGGATGTGAAGGTGGCCAAGGCTCTTGGTGCCCACAAGGTTCTTATTGCCCGCTCCTTCATTTCCGCTCTTTGCCGCGGCGGTGAGAGCGCAATGGAAGCGGAGATTAAGCGGTTATTCGAGTAAACGAAGTTGATAGTTGAATGGCGAGTTTTCAAGTGGTAATAAAAAATTGGCGTAAGCGGGGTTCCCGCTGAGAGCCAATTTTTGCTTACACATTAGAGAAATCGACATTCGAACTAATAAGTGAGGTAAATTATGAGTGAAGCAAACTGTTCAAAAAAATACATTCTTGCCCTCGATCAGGGAACAACTTCTTCCCGGGCGGTGATTTTCGATTACGACATCAGGAAAATCGCCAGCGAACAGGAGGAGTTCACTCAGATTTATCCTCATCCGGGCTGGGTTGAGCACAATGCCGAAGAGCTTTTTGAGTGCCAGCTTAATGTAATGAAAAAGGCTGTTTCTTCTTCAAAAATCGACCCTTCTGAAATTGCTGCCGTGGGAATTACAAATCAGCGGGAAACCGTTGTTCTCTGGGATAAAAATACCGGAAAGCCGGTTTACAACGCTATCGTCTGGCAGTGCCGGAGAACCGCTGACATGGCGGCTTCCATTTCTGCTGCCGGAAAAGCAAAACTGATTCAGGAAAAAACCGGCCTTCTTCCGGACGCATATTTCAGCGGAACAAAAATCAAATGGATTCTGGACAATGTTCCGGGAGTGCGGGAGCGCGCCGAAAAGGGTGAAATCCTGGCCGGAACCATAGATACCTGGCTTATCTGGAAGCTGAGCGGTGGAAAAGCCCACGTTACCGACTACACTAACGCAAGCCGCACCATGCTTTTTAATATTCACACTCTGGAATGGGACGACGAACTTCTGTCTCTTCTGAATGTGCCCCGCTGCATTTTGCCGGAAGTAAAGGATTCTTCTGCGGTTTATGCTTCCACCAGCCGTGAGGTTTGCGGTTTTGAAGTTCCAATTGCCTCTGCCATCGGCGACCAGCAGGCCGCTCTTTTTGGACAGGGCTGTTTCAAGCCAGGCGAAGCGAAGGTCACTTACGGAACCGGGTGCTTCCTTCTTATGAATACCGGAACCACGCCGTTTTTGTCGAAACATAAGCTTTTAACCACCATTGCGCTGGGAATGAACGGCAAGGTTGAATACGCCCTTGAAGGAAGCGTTTTTATCGGCGGTGCCGTGATTAAGTGGCTCCGTGACGAGCTTAAAATCATCTCCTCCGCACACGAATGCGACGTAAAAGCAGCCGAAGTTTCCAGCTCCGAGGGAGTTTTCATTGTTCCTGCCTTTACAGGGCTTGGTGCTCCATACTGGGACGCGTACGCCCGTGGTGCGATTCTTGGCCTCACCCGCGGTTCAAATAATTCTCACATCTGCCGCGCCGCCCTGGATTCAATCGCCTATCAGGTAAAAGACGAAATCGAATGCATGAAGGACGATTCAAAAATGGCTCTGAGCGCCCTGAAGGTAGACGGCGGTGCCAGCGTCAGCGACATAATGCTTCAGTTTCAGGCAGATATACTTGGCACAGGGGTTGTTCGCCCTCAGAATGTAGAAACAACCGTTACCGGAGCCGCATTCCTGGCCGGTCTTGCCGTAGGCTTCTGGAAAAGCAAGGACGAGATTCTAGAGCACTGGAAGGTGGAGAAGGAATTTACGCCAGAGATGTGCCTAGCGGACTGCAGTATGCTTTATGCAAGGTGGAAACGCGCCGTGGATAGGGTAAGAAGCTGGGAGACGGAGGAGTAAGGGGAGATTAAATGAAAAACAATGTGAGAATGAATATTAATTATATCATATAACTCAGTTTCATAACCTTCTGACACTCAAGCCACGTATAATCCAACCAGTTATCGTGTATACGCCTGCGCTATGGCCCTATTTTGGAGAAAGAATGAAAAAAATCTTAATCATTGCATTTATTTGTATGTCAATTTTGGGATGTACGAAGAAAACTTCAAATAATACTGAATTGACGGTAATTGAAAAAAAAGAAATCCCCGACGTAGATATAACAAGCCGGGAATATTATAGGATTAATTCTCCTGAAGGTTTACGAGTCAGAGAATCTGCTTCTTTAAATTCATGTGTAATTAATAAATATCCGGATAATTTCATTGTTTTTGCCACGGATATTGATGAAAATATAGTTGAAATAGACGGAATAAAGAGTTATTGGGTAGAAGTCAGTCACAATACCAATCCGATTGGATGGGTTTTTGGAGGTTATCTTAAGCCAGTAGAAAAGTTTCCAGCTGATTCACTAGATGTGAATGACTATCGTTATACAGATTATAAATCTTCCTATGGCGAATTCACACCATCCGTAATAGATGATAACTGGGAATCATTTTATGTTTTCTCCAAAGATTATGTTGGTGAACCCCAGCAATTTTATCTTGATGCCTACGATATGTATACGAATATTACTTATGATAATTATAAAATTTTTACAGGTTTATATAAGGACAAACAGGGAGATGAAGGTTATTTCATCGTTAAGACTGATTTAGAGGAGAAGAAGGTTTTAGACAAACTCATCCAAAAATCTAATAACAGTCATTATATTGTCTTTCTAAAGCCCTGGGCTCCAGATTCTGAGTACATTTCTGTTGGTAGAAGATTTGAATCTGAAGCCGGGTATTACATTTCAAAAAATAAGCTTTCTGAAGAACTATACTGGAAGGATTATTAAACACAAAAAAAATCTGGAAATTCATTTATATTTTCTGTGGGAGCAGTGAACGGGTAGCCGGGCATGCTCCTACATCTCAGTGACATGCCCAGCATCTTTCCTACCTCACCCGCGCCACTCTCATCAAATCCAGGTGTATCGGGTTCAGGGCGCCGTGCTGAGTGTGGCACCAGTCGTCGGTGGAAAGGCGGATGGTGTGCTTTCCTTTTTCCAGGTGGATTACGGTTGGGGCGGTGAAGTTCCAGGTTACCCAGGAGCCCTGCTGCGGGAAGGCAAGACGGCGGACCAGCATGTCATCTGCGCTTAAAGCGAGCACGGCGCACTTTTCGCCGGTATTGATGGGGCCGTGGCCGTTTTTGAAACGGAAGTCTACTGCGTAATCGCCGGTTTTCTTTGCTTCAAAGGTGAAAAGAATGTAGTCGCCTTCTTCCTTGCCGAAGTCCTTTACATATTCAGCAAAGTTGGCGTCGGTTTTTGAAAGCTCGTCGGTAATTCTTGCCTTAAAGACTTCCATCTGTTTTTCCGTACCGCGGCTTCCTTCCTGTGTATGAACGTCAGCGCTTTCAGCTTCCAAGAGGGTGGTGTTTTTGTAATTTTCCGTGCGCACGCTTTTTGAAGGGAAGAGCGGGATATCTTCAAGCTGGAAGCCCTCTTTTACACTGGAGGCTTCCGGCACTGCGAAGGCCTGTACTACCGAAAGCACATCGCCGGCTTTTAAGGTCATTTCGTTTTTGTCGGTGGCTTTTGCGGCATTTTTTGCGGTCAATGCACTTTCACCGGCATCCTTTAGGATTTTCCAGCCGTCCTTGTTTTTTGGCTTAAAGCTGATGTCGGTTTTCTTCCCGTCGCTGTCGGAAATTGAATTTGGCACCTGAGGAGTTACGGTTGCGGCATCAAAAAGCGGTTTTACCCGGGAAGCCTCATCGTAAGATTTTGAAAAGTCCTCTGATTTCTTTAAAGCAATCTGAATACTCACAGGGCTTGCCCCGTTTTTATACAGGCTTTCGTACGGAATTACATAATCCGTGCTGACTGTAGCGCCGTTCAGTTTGAAGGATTCTACAGTGTCTCCGCTTCCGGTTACTTCAATAGAAAGAGTGGTTTTTCCAACCGCAAGCTTTTCCATTTTCATTCCGCTTGCGAGGGCTTTTAAGTTTACGGAGGCTATGCCGCTTCCATACCCACGCCCATTTGAGACTTCACTTCCACTGGCCGAGTCTCCAGCCCCACGACCATTTGAAATCCCGCTTTCATTTCCAGCTACACCAGCCGTTTCATCAGTCGTCTTTCCCGCTCCCGCACTCACCTCTTCTGAATCAAAAATAAACGGCCGAACCGCAATTCCGTTTTCCGTAAATTCAATTCCAAAGAAAATGCGGTAAATGTAGGCTAAAAATCCGGCATCCGACCAGAGCTGTCTGTCCGAGTTTGTCTGTGTCTCCGGAGAAAAGCTGGAAGCAACATAGTTTTCCTTGAAGGTTCCGAATTTTTCTGCGGCTTTTACCATTGCCTTGAATTCGTATTCTGCGTTATATGCGTCACCGGCTTTTTTTGAGGCAAGGCCGCGATAGCCTTGAACAAATGGCCATACGGCGTCGTTATGGTATGAAGGAATTGTTGAAAGCTGAGGAGCCACAACGGAAAGTCCCCAGGTCTGTGGTTTTACCGCTCCGATTACGTTTTTGTACGCATCTTCCGGGGCAACTCCAAGAATGACGCCAAGGGATTCCCCTAAGGTTTCATAGCCTTCGTAGGTGTATGTGTAGATGTCCTTCAGCAAAATTGAAGCAAAATATTTATTTTCTTCAAGCCAGAATTTTTTGATGATGGCATTTTTCAGTTCTTCGCTTCTTTTTTGCCACGTCAAAACCGTTTCTTCGCTTTTTCCGGTGATTTTTGCCAGGGAGCAAACCTTTTCAAGTGCTGAAAAATACATCATGTTTGTTCCCAGAGCGTAGCTTTCAGCGATGTATTCGTTGGTTGCCCACCGCGGGTATGACTGTTCACGCCAGTCAAGGAAGCTGGATTCTCCCCGGAAAATGCCTTTTTCTTTATCAAAATTTACCTGATAATCATGAGCCAGAGTTTTTTCCGCCACGCTGTAAACCCATTCAAAATATTCCGGGCTCTGCTTAAAGAGGGCATAATCGTATGCTGCCGTAATCCAGGTGATTCGGTCGGTGCTTACAGGCCAGCTTCCGCCGCTTCCTGTGTCCTGAAGAATAATTCCGTTTTCAACCCGGCTGGCCAGGGATTTTTCTACGGCTTCAGGGAATAAAAATGAAAGACCAAGGTCGATGGCGTAGGACATGTCCCGGGTCCAGGCGGTAGGCCAGTTTGCTCCGGCGCAGAAGGTTCCGTCGCTGCGGATATTTTTCTGAACTTCAGTCTGTGCAAGCTGAACCAGGGAGTTGATTTTTGAATCTGCGGTTTTTACAACCGGAAGTGCAGAAAGGCTTGCACTGCAAAGGACCGAAAAGGCAGTCACAGCAGCAAAAGCCCGGATTTTACGAATCACAATGGAAGATTTTTTCATTTTATTCCCCCGCATATAAAAAAGGCCAGAACCTTTGGATTCTGACCTTTGAAATTTCTATAAACTAGAACTTTGCCCGTCTCTGACGAACTTTTTCGATGTCTTCGCAGAAAAGCTCGCGGAGGTCGTTCAAGCCCAGAGCCATAAGAGCCATTCGGTCGATACCTATACCCCAAGCCAGAACTGGACAATCAACGCCCATGGCCTTTGTAACTTCCGGTCTGAAGATACCTGAACCTCCAAGCTCAAACCAGCCCAAAACTGGGTGTTTGATATGAACTTCGATAGAAGGTTCTGTGAACGGGAAGTAGCCAGGAACATATTTAACTTCTGTAGCACCTGCGATTTCCTTTGCGAACATTTCAAGGAAGCCTAAAAGTGTCTTAAGGTTTACATCGTCACCAAGAACGATACCTTCTGTCTGGTAGAAGTCGCTCAAGTGAGTTGCGTCTACTTTGTCGTAGCGGAAACAGCGTGCGATTCCGAAGTATTTTCCTGGAATTTCAGCCTTGTGAAGCTGGTGTGCCGAAAGTACGGTTCCCTGACTTCTCAAAATAAGGCGGCGTGTAAATTCGTGGTCGAATTCGTAGTTCCATCCGCGGCTTCCTGTGTTTCCACCGTTTTTGTGAACGTTTGCAATATTTGTAAGATATGGTTCTTCAATTGATTTTGCGTGTGTCGGATTCTTGATGCGGTATACATCGTGAATATCGCGGGCAGCGTGGAACTGAGGCATAAAGAGTGCGTCTCCGTTCCAGAATTCTGTTTCTACAAGCGGACCGTCAAATTCCTGGAAACCGAGTGAACAGAGCTTGTCTTTTACAGATTCAAGGAACTGAACATAAGGGTTTGTGCGTCCCGGAATGATTCGTGCCGGCGGAATAGCGATGTTGTATCCGCGGAAAGTTCCGTTCTTCCATTCTCCAGATGCAAGCATTTTTGGTGTAACTTCACCGATTTCGTTTCCGGTAACGCCTGCTTTTTTAAGAGCGTCAACAACCTGTTTTGCGTCTGCAACGATTTTATGAATTACAGTTTCTCTTTCAATCATTTTGAAAGGAGCGTCAGCAGCACCGCGTTTTTTTGCCAGAGTTGCGATAACGTCCTGTTCTTCTTTTGAAAGGTTTGCGTTGTCTAAAAGTCCGTTTTCAGCCTTGCATGCTTTTTTCAAGAGTTCGCTTGTAACTGCGATGCGTGCAGGGGTTGCGGCACCGGTGTATTCAACCTTCTTTTCGGCATTCATCTTGAATACGCCTTCTTTTACCAAAGGACCATAAGCTGAACCGATTTCCTTCTGTTCAACGTTGATTCCTGCGGCGATTTCCGGCATGGTTTTTGGACCGTTTTCCTTTACGAATGCGATTGCCCGCTCTTCAACTGTTCCAGTTTCTGCAAGCGCGCGTCCCATATCAGTGATTTCGTAGTAGGTGTGTGCCTTGCGTCCAACTTCTTTAAGAAGATTTTTTCCGGTAAGCCAGCTGAATGCCTGATTAGCATGGCCTTCCTTATAATTAAGTTCGTTAATAAGTTTTTCCGACGTGAGCTCGTCTTTGTCGGAATACTTGAGAAGCACCTTCACCTCAAGCGGGTGAAGGTTTTTGATGATGTTTGAAATGTCCATTTTTTTATTATAACCTTTTAAGACTAACGAGTAAACTTAACGTGGGAAATATACTGTGCCCAGCGGATTCCTCGGTTGTCCTTAAAATATTTTTCTCTGTCTCTTTCCATGTATTTGTAGTGATAGTACTTATTCTCTTTTGTAAAATCTTCAAGACAGCCCATGATTGCGTTCATTGCATTTCCTGGTTCATAAAGATTGTACATACAGGTATAAGTAATTCTTACTTCGTCTACCATAGGAGTATACTCGATAACTACTTTTCCTGTTTTGTCTTCCGGCATCAGGTGCATATCGGAAGGCGTGATAACCTTTTTTGTGAGATCGACTTTTACGTCGTCATCCGGCAATGCAGAAGCTGTTGACTGTGCAAAGGCAGCGCCTGCAAGCAAGAAAAGTGAAGCAAAAATTGCCAAAGTTTTTTTCATAATTCCTCCAACCTAAAAAACAGATTAGATAGTTTTTTTGGTGCTAAAATTGAGTGTACTTAACTATTTTATCCGTTTCTAGGAAAAAATCAAGTTCTACTATATATTGACCGGCTTTTAAACCGATTTTTGGCGTATTTCGTATGATTACTTTTCCGGTAATCTCTTTTGGCTTGTTTTTCAGGATTTCGCGGTAGTATGCCCGCAGAGCTTCCTTTAAGGCGTCTTCCGAAGCGTCCTGAATGCCCTTAAAGCCCTCCCGTGTTTTGCCGTAGCCCCGGCCGTGTGCTTTTTTTGAGGTGATTGAAGACCAGGCTTTTAAGTTCCACACCATCTGGGGTGTGCGTGTAAATTCTACCCAGCAGTGAAGCAGATTGTCCTGAATCCAGGGTTTTGCGTAGGTTATTTTTCCGTCGGAAGGTTGAATTGTGTTTATGGGGGTAACTTCAAAATATTCCTGAACGCCCCGCATTTTGTCATACGGCACATAGCAGAAGTTCCAGCCGTAAACCATTCCGTTTAAAAGGTACGGGCCCGTTTTATGAAGGCGGGAAATTGCAAATCCGTAAATGTCGCTGATTTCGTCTCCAGAAAGGGTGTTTTTATCTGCAGAAGAAGCGTTTTCGTCTGCGGGATTTCGGGCAACTTCAGCGGTGCTGCTTGAGTTTTCAGGAGCAGCATTTTCATTTTCTGCCAGTTCTGCTAAGCCCGGTTCGGCATCAATTTCTGCCCATAGAGGAAGGTGAATTCGTTCGGTAAAATCCAGGTGCTGTGAAAAAGCCGGCAGGCACAGGAAAGCGACCGTAAAGCACCAGAAAAGGATGAGAATTATTCTTCTTTGTTTTCCGAATGGTTTGAATAAGCTTCTTTCCATACTCTGAAGGGGTTCACTCCAATCCTTATAATAAAATACAGGTACGAAACTAAGAAGCCAAACAAATGTGTAAAATGTGCCACGTTCGACCTGAATCCAAAAAACTGACTGAAAAGCTCAATGGCTGCGTATACTAATATAAGTATCGGAGAAGGAATTGGTAACAAACCCCAGAGATAAATATTTGCTTTTGGGAAAACTACAGCAAAAGCAAACAGAATTGAAAAGAGGGCGCCGCTGGCTCCGATTAAAATTGCAGAAAAGGTTCTGCTTAAAATATATGTTCCCAGGGAAAGAAGGCCGCTTAAAATTCCTCCTGTAAAATACAGAAGAAGAAATTCCCGGCTTCCAATGGCTTTTTCAAGGCTTAGCCCAAAAAAGAAAAGCCCGATCATGTTGGAAAGAAGGTGCATCATTCCGCCGTGAATGAACATGTAGGTGAAGGGCTGCCAGTACATTTTGTACTGCAAAAAAAGAGAAGGACAAAGTCCCAGGTACAGTTTTAGGCGGGGAAACAATGTTGTTGCGCCAAACATAATGCAGTTTGCAATTATTAAGTACAGGCTCACTTTGTGAAATTTATAGGTAAAATGACGCCTTATCAGAAGTGTATGAGAATTTTCCATATTTTTTTTGGTTTAGTCCAGATCCTCTTCGCTTGGAGAAACAAGACTAGGCGGAGCATAGGTTACTCGGTTTCTTCCGTTGTGCTTTGACATATAGAGTCCCTGGTCGGCCTGATTAACAAGCTGTTTCGGGTTAGTAATCGGGTTTGTTTCCGCATCAAAAACGGCGACACCGCTGGAAATCGTAACGTGAAGGTGCTGGTCATTAAACTGAAAGTCATGACTTTCAATTGTGCTGCGGATTCGTTCAGCGATTGTAACGGCCACATCTTTTGCGGTGTCGTTCAAAAGAACGGTAAATTCTTCACCACCGTAGCGGCTGGCAAGGTCGTCTTCCCGCAAATTGCCCTTGATAAGGGCAGCAACTTCCTTAAGTACATAGTCACCGCATTCGTGACCATAGGTGTCGTTAAAATGCTTGAAAAAGTCGATGTCAAACATGATAACAGAAAGAGGAAGCTTCTGGGTCATTGCAACATCCAGCTTTTCGGTGAGTACATTAAAGAAGAAATATTTGAGCTTGAGCTGCGTCATCATATCGGTGGATGAGCGTTCAAGAAGGATTGCGTTGCTGATTGCAATAGAAGAAAGGGAACCGATTGCAAAAACCAGGTCTTTTTCGTAATCAGAATAGTCAGGGCCTGAATCTGCATCAACCATAAACCGTTCGCAAAGGTACAAAAGACCGTTCATGTGGTTTTTCTGAATGAGAGGAACGATTAAAGTCGGTTCAAGAGTCTTCAAAATTTCAATGGAAGGACTGTTCGGGCATTTCTGCTTGATATAGTCCAGAGTAACCGGTTTTTTTGCCGAAGTAAGAACTGAAATCAGGGGATCCGAAACGGAAATCTGGTAATTCAGGTTTTCGATCGGGTTAATTATGTTCTGCTGGGTTTTTAAAACAAGATAATCGGAATTAATGTAATCTAGGACGAAAATTCCTGCATTTGCAACATGCAGCTGAGCCATACAGGAAAAAACGATGGATTCAAGGAGTGTAGAGGTCTCTAACGTTGAGTTAAATGATTTTGAGATATCGAGAAGTTGTTCCAGATCGTAAATACGTCTTTCGTATTGCGCAATCAACTCTTGATTTGCACTTCTCCGTTTTGCCATTCTATATTTTTAACTCCTTGTTTTTAAAACCGCGCTAGCGGCACGCAACGGTCAGTCTAGATTGCTCAATTATTGCCCGTTAATTATAGCATAGTTCTTCATTATTTTAAAGAAGTTTTCCCAATTTGGATACTGCTGCTCAAGTTGATTTGTATTATCCCGGTTTCTGGAAGACATCATCAGAACCTTCAGGTTTGAAATAATCTCACTTGTCGGCTTTTTTGCATCTGTAATCAGATCTCCCAGATGTTTATATAGTCGGTTAAGGGAGTTAGTTTCTTTAGTAACGATTTTGTTTGCTTCAGAGTTTATTTCGTTTATTGCCTGCTCCAGTTTTTTAAGGAAGTCCGGGTCATTTTTGCCATCCCGGATGTAGCCTTCAAGAATTGCACTTGAATATTTTGCACCGTTTACAAAAAGTCCTTCAAAATCAGAAATTGCCTGAGAGGTTTCAAGGGCAGCGTATACATCGTTTGAAAATTCCGTTTTGTAGGCAGGATTGTTAAAAAATCCTTCAATTACAATGTCGTTTAAAAGTGAACGGATTGGCTCTGTCAGGTAAAGGGTAAGGAAGGTCTTTAAAATCTGCATTGGAAGAATCCACAGGAAGGAACTCTGACCGTTCTGAATCAGCTTGTTGTTGAAATTCTCGTTGTAGCCGGAAAGCTCCAGCATCGGTGTGCTTCCAAAAAGCTGAGAAAGCTCAGTTTTGATGTTTTCATCCTTCATCTCTGTTTTGATTCGGAGTTCGTCAGCTTTAAAGCGGCTCTGCATCATCTGCTCAAAATTGTGGCAGGCAGATTCCTTGTAGGTAACAAATTTCGGCTCGTAGGCCATATCCTGCTTTGTATAGCGGATCAGCTGGCGAAGCTTTTCTGTGGTAAGCACATTGTTCAGGATATAGGCGATTGCCTTTACATTTTTGAAAAGCGCTTCAGTATCGGCCTTGGTGGAATTTCCGCTTGAACGAAGCTGCTCCAGGGCGGCAATGGCATTCAGGATTGAATTTGAGAAAGTAAGCCCGTTCACCTGATAAAACAGGTCTTCCAGGGCGGAACTGAGCCTATCAGCAAAAATTTCCTGGTAGGTAGGCTGATAATTTCCGTCGGCGGCTATAAAATTCGGGTCAAAAACCTGGATTATGGTTACAAAATTAAAACGGCAGAAATCCGAAAGCTGGTGAAGGGTAATCAGGTTTTTATCGATTTTGCGGAAATTTTCCGCTGCAAGAGCGTGTAAAAGCTTGTCCAGACTTCTTCGCTGACGGTCAAAAATCTGGGAAGTGGTCATGCTTGAAGTGTTCAGTTCTTCAATTCTTCCGGCATAGGAAAGTCGTTCAAGTTCCTTTTGTTCTTCGTTTTTATAGCCGGTGATTACAAGCTGAGCTTCAAATCGGTGTGCTTTCTGTGCATCCGGACTGCCGATTGTGGCAGAAAAAAGGTTGTTAAGGGGTTTTGTATTAATATATAGAAGACGAATTGCTTCTGCAAAATTCGGCTGGAGGTTTCCGTTCAGGAAAATCTGAGGTGTGTAACTTTTTAATTCTGTTTCGAGCTTTTTCAGCTGAAGCTTTTTCTGAACCTCCGGGGAATTCCGGTTAAAAATCGATTCAAAAAAGTCAGTGATAGCCTGGAGTATACTCATAGGGTAATTTTAATCGCAAAATTGAAAAAAATCTACACCTTGAAGGAGCGGGGTGTTTTGCCCAATGGGCCGTCACGAGTCGCTTCACAAGTGCCAATGCAAGCATTGTCATTTGCTCCGCTTTGTCGCGCCTTCAAAACAGGAACAGCGCTTCCGTCAATTTTTTACTGTTTCGTTTATAATGAGTAAGTTCTGCGCCCGCTCTTGAAGAGGTGTTAAATCTCCGAGAGGCTGATTTTTACAAGGGACGGGTTGGTTTTCAGTTTGCTGGAAAGAGAAAGGAGGTCGAAATCGCCTGAGGCTTTAACGGAAAAGCGGAAAATGAAGGTGTTTTCGGTAACGGACTCTTCGATGTTGGAGTCTTTAATCATTACCCCGGATTTTTTGATGGTGTTCTTGATTTCTTCAAAATTGAAGGAGGAATCTGTGTAAATCAGGGTGAGGGTCTTGGTTTTTTCTGCCGGAAAGAGCTTCCATTCAATTTTTTCAAGGATGAGAAGGCTGGTGAGTACAAGAATCAGGCTGAAGCCCGCGATAAAATACTGTCCGGCGCCGCAGGCAACGCCAAGCGCCATTGCCATAAGAACGATGGCGGCGGTGGTAAGTCCGCGCACATTCAGTCCGTGGTGCAAGATGGCGCCGCCGCCTACAAAACCGATTCCCGTTACGATTCCTGCGGTAATTCGGGTCGGGTCGCCTTCCGGAACTCCCGGAATCATTGCGTTTTTTATGGAAAGCATACAGAGAACGGCGGAAGAAACGCTGATAAGGACAAGGGTTCGCATTCCAACGGTGTGCTGGCGGCTTTTTCGTTCAAGTCCCAGCAGCAGACCGCAGATAAAGCTTGAAGCGATTTTGAGAATGCAGTCTAAGTAAATGTTTTCCAGACTCATAAAAACCTCTTTCCTTGGTTATTTCTTGTTTTAATGGCGTGTCAGCCCTCTGATTTGAAGGCCCGAAGCTTACCATTACCGGAACAGTGCAAAGCCACCCGGAGCCTTGGAACCGGCTTTTACCCAGGAAGTTGACTTCGGTATTCCTTTTTTAAGCTGGTCACAGGCAATAATATAGTCCTTAAGCCAGGAGCCCAGGGCATCGTCGTTTTTGCTGGTTTCGTTTGCCTGGTCGCCGCTAATCAGAAGAATTGAAGCAAATTCGTTTTCATTTTCCATTGCAGCCACATTTTCGGCAAAGGTTGCAAAAGCAGCTTCGCTGGCGGCTACAATTGGGTTGGCAGGGGTTAAATTCATCTTTTTTAGGGCAGAAGAATGCAGAACCTCATGGTAGGTTGGGTGAGTTTTCAGTAAAAAAATCAGTTTTGCATTGGTTTTATGCTGCTTGATTCTGTTCAGAATTTCCAGGGTAAGGTACTGGAAGCCCAAAATCATATTGTCGCAGGCACGGGCACAGATTTCAGGGGAACAGGATTCGTATTTTGAAGTAAAGTATTCTGCATCAAAATAGAGTATATAGTTGTCGGTAAATCCGTTGGCGGTTTCCGCCTGAATTAAAAGGGAGCGTGCAGAGATTGCGGAATCACGGTTCCAGGTTAGAACTGAAATTCCCGAGGAAGCCTGACTTCCTTCTTCCTGATTGGCCACAGAACTTGTGGAAACGGCCACAGAAAATTCTCCCAGAGCAAGTTTTTCTGCAAAGCTTTCTGATTCCGGAAAATCCTTTCCGGCAATTAAAATTGTTTTACTCATGGGAGAATTATAACATATTTTACCCTTATAAGGAATTATTTTGATTTTGCTAACGGCCGAATGTCGATTTTTATTGTTTTAATTTCAAAATTGGCTCTCAGCGGGTACTAAAGGAATTATTTTGCGTAGATTGCAAAATTTGTTCCGGTGTATTTTGTTGTGTAGCCGTCAGGGCAGCTGTAGAGGCTGCTTCCGATTGTGGTTACAATGCTTCCTTTTTTGCCGGTTATGCGGGCAGCGTAAGTTTTTGCATCACTCTTTAAGATTTCGATTTTGCTTACGTTTGTAATATCCAGCTCTTTTCGGAGTTCAACAAGGTCTTTGATGTGGTCGTGGAGTTTTTTTCCGTTTGAATCAACCTTGTCTGTGCAGACTGAATCTTTGACACCTGCAAAATAGTGCTGCCATGCAACACACGGAATTCCAGGATGAGTAAGAATAAAGGCGTATGCGGCGCCAAGGTCGTTTCTGTCCAGGGCGTGCATGCTCTGGGTACTTCCTGTGTCGTGGTTATCAACAAAGGTAACCGCATAAGCCGGCATTTTGCGGAAGAGAAGCTCTGAACTTGCAAGACTTCCAAAGCTTTTGTTTGCAATTGGAGTTGTATACAGACTGGACTCTAATTCTTTGTAGTTATTGTTGTTTCTTCCGCCAAAAACGTTGTTCAGGGCATTTTTTGTTGCAAAGTCAAAGGCCCGGGAAGGCATGCTGGTTACGTTTTCAATGCAGTCTCCTGTATTTTTAATCCAGATCGGAACCAGATTGTTGTTGTCTACCCAGAGCTCTCCTACAGAAAATTCTGTATCTGCCATTGCGTTGTAGTAGCCTGTGTACTTTGGAGAGTATCCGCGGACATAGTCGTATCTCCAGCCCACAAAGCCCATGCTTCTGAGTTCCTTAAGCCAGTCTACGATTCCGGCACGAACCTCCGGATTTGTGTGGTCAAGGTCACGGCCGCCGTTAAAGTCGTCGCCGGTGTCCGGAGAACCGCGCATTGAGGAAGAAACGCTTCCCATTCCGTTTGCTTCGTTCTGGAAACCTTCGTCGGTTGAACAGATTGCAAGGTAGTTCTGGTTTTTTACAACGCCGAGAGTAGGCAGCTTAAAATCTCCCCAGCTTGTTGAACCAACACGGTGGTTGATTACGATGTCTGCAAGAGGTTTTGCAGGCTGAATTGCAGAAATTGCGTTTTTCAGTTCAGTTTCGTTACCAAAGGCGCTGGAATAGTTTGACCATTCACGAGGAAGGTAGCCGTTTCCGTCTCCGGCGCCGCTGTTTGAAACCGGCGGGAACCAGACATATTCGAAGGTTTCTCCGATTTCGTCTCCGTTGGAAGCGATGGTGTTCCACCAGGTTTTGTTTTTATTTTTGTTGTGGCTGTCCCAGCTGAAGGCCTGGAACATTACTCCGGAGGTTTCGGATGGTGTGTAGGAATTAAATGAGTTTCCGGTGATTTCATCGTATGCGTAATTTCTGTGAGAACTTGAACCGCAGGAAATGAGGGCTGCTCCAAGAACGGCGGTTGAAATTGAAAGCCATACTGCTTTTACTCTTTTCATTAGGGTCTCCTTAATCCATAAGTTTGGCGGTAAACTTATAAAGCCTGTAAACTGGTTTAGCGATAAACTTCTCATTAATAATGTAACATAGTTGTTTAAAAAAGAAAAGAGTTTTTTTGCCCGCATTTCGCTTCCCTATCGCCAATTTTGTATTGTGCTTGCAAACTTGAAGTTTGGGCTATATATGGAAGAGCTAAAAAAACGCCCTCCGGTTAGTTATGCTCCAAAGGTGAAGCTGGTTTCCGAAGGGCTCTGTATTGATTGTGCTGGTGTTTTTCAGGTTAGATACTGAAAAGCAGATCCTCGTAGCTTGGGAACGGCTTGTATTTTTCGCCTAAAAGCGGCTCGATTTCGTCGGCAACGGCCCGGGCATTCTGCATTGCAGGAAGAACCTTGTTTGCGTAAGCCTGGGCAATTTCCATTTCGCCCTGCTGTTTTTTTGCTTTCTGGTGTTCGTCGCTGAGCTTCTGTGCTTTTTCTGCAAGTTCTGCTGTCAGCTTGTCCAGTTTTGCGAGAAGTGCGGTCTGAGCGCTGCATTTTGCTTCCGGTACGGCATTTCGAACTGCCTGAACCGATTTTCCTACATCGTTCATATACTTGAAGGCGGCAGGAAGAATGTCCTTGTTTATCATTTCAAGCATGGTTTCAACTTCGATGTTCAGAATTCCGGCGTATTTTTCAAGCTTGATTTCGTAGTGGCTCTTCATTTCGATTTCGGAATAGACTCCCAGCTCGGTGAAAAGCTTTACGTTCTTTGGGTTCAGGTATTCGCTCATGGCATCCGGCAGGGTGCGCAGGTTCTTGAGGCCGCGTTTTTCAGCTTCCTTGATCCAGCTTTCGTCGTAACCGTTTCCGTTGAAAACTATGTTCCAGTGGGCGGTGATTTCCCGCTTAATCAGCTTCTGAAGGTCTTTTTCGAAGTCCTTGGATTTTTCAAGCTCGTCGGCGTATTCCTTGAGGGCGTAGGCAAGAATTGCGTCCAGGGTTGTGTTCGGACCGGAGATTGAAAGGGATGAACCTACCGAGCGGAACTCAAAGCGGTTTCCGGTGAAGGCAAAAGGCGAGGTGCGGTTTCGGTCGGTGGAATCCTTTGGAATCGGTGGAAGAACATCTACGCCGATGGACATTTTCTGTTTGGATTTTGTGTCGTATGGAGTTCCGTCCTTGATGGAGCGGAGAATTGCTTCAAGCTCGTCACCCAGGTAAATCGACATGATTGCCGGCGGCGCCTCGTTTGCGCCAAGGCGGTGGTCGTTTCCGGCACTTGCAACTGAAATGCGCAGAAGATCCTGGTTTTCGTCAACGGCTTTAAGAACGGCCGTAAGGAAGAGGAGGAACTGTGCATTTTCCCGCGGAGTTTTTCCCGGTGCAAAGAGGTTTTCTCCTTCGTCGGTTGCAATGGACCAGTTGTTGTGCTTTCCGCTTCCGTTTACCCCTTCAAAAGGCTTTTCATGAAGAAGACATACCATTCCGTGGCGGCGGGCAACCTTCTTCATGATTTCCATGGTCAGCTGGTTCTGGTCAGCGGCCAGGTTTGAGGTGGTGAAAATCGGTGCCATTTCGTGCTGGCTTGGTGCAACCTCGTTGTGTTCAGTTTTTGAATAGATTCCCAGTGCCCAGAGCTCCTGATTTAATTCTTCCATATATTTAACGATGCGCGGCTTGATTGCGGCAAAGTACTGGTCGTCCATTTCCTGACCCTTTACCGGCTTTGAACCAAACAGGGTTCGGCCTGTCATGCGAAGGTCTTTTCTCTGGTTGTAGAGCTTTTCGTCAATCAGGAAGTATTCCTGCTCAGGACCCATGGTTGTGGTAACATGGCGGGCATTGCTTCCGAAAAGCTTAAGGATTCGCAGGGACTGTTCGTTCAGGCTTTCCATTGAGCGAAGAAGCGGAGTTTTCTTGTCCAGGGCTTCTCCGGTATATGAACAGAAGGCAGTTGGAATACAGAGGGAGTGTTCTTTTACGAAGGCGTAAGCGGTCGGATCCCATACGGTGTATCCCCGGGCTTCAAAGGTTGCCCGGCGTCCGCCATTCGGGAAGGAAGAAGCGTCCGGTTCACCCTTTACAAGCTCCTTTCCGCTGAATTCCATGATTACGCCGCCGTCTTTTTCCGGGGCGATGAAGCTGTCGTGTTTTTCTGCTGTAATTCCGGTTAATGGCTGAAACCAGTGGGTGTAGTGGGTAGCGCCCTTGGAAATTGCCCATTCCATCATTGCGTGGGCAACCTGATTTGCAACTTCAAGTTCAAGAGGAATTCCTTCGTCCATGGTTCGCTTGAGCGCCTTGTAAGTTTCTTTTGGAAGAAGTTCCTGCATTACTTTCTGATTAAAAACATTGCAGCCGAACATTTCAGGTACATTTGATTCAGTCATACTAACCTCGTTTGCCGTAATTCATTCAAGATAATAGCGTTTTTTTGTTTATTTTGAAAGGCTTTCCACCCACTTCTGCATCAGAATTCCGAAGGCTACTCCCACGTTCAGGCTGGCCTTTAAGCCAATCATAGGAATTGTAACCCGGCCGTAGGTTGCTTTTTTCAGGGCCTGAGGACTTACACCCAGCTCTTCCGAACCGATGATGCATATTCCTTCCTTTGGAAAATTGAATTCTTCGATGGGGGTGCCGCCGGTTTCCAGGGCGAAAATCGGCTTGTCATCCGGAAGCTCTTCCACGGATTTTCGTTCCCAGCCCATGGTTTCGATGCAGCCCATTCCGCTTCTGACTGCCCGGGGCTGTTCCGGGTCAACGCAGAAGGGTGAAATGTACACTTTTTCGGCGCCCATTCCTTCAGCGGTTCTGAAAATTGAACCTAAATTGAAGGGAGAACGGATGTCCTCGGCATACACGCTGACTCCCGGATAAAAATTTCTTTCTTTTACGACGCCGTTTTCGTCCACCGGGGAAGCGTGGGGTGCAATCACCAGGTCCCACTCAGCCGGAAAGGTTCCGATTAAGGCAAGAAGGTGATTTCGGGCGCAGTTACATACCCGAAGTTCGTCGAAGGGCTTTTCTTCCAGCAGGGTCCGCAGTTCTCTGGCTGCGTCTTCCGGTAATTTTGGGTCTTTCAGTAAAATTTCTGTGATTTTTCTTGTGTAGTCGGCGCGGCTCATGGATTTGAAGGAATATTCCATGCCTTTTTCAGGGATTCCAGCAATATCCCGTTCCAGTGCCCCAAAGGTGAGGGCGAGTTTTCGTCTTTTCTGTCCGCCGTCCAGCTGAAAGAGTTTATCCGGTTCAATCATAATCTGTTCCTGAGGAAAGTCTGGTTACTATGCCGGCTAGTAAGCCAGCTTCAAAAGGTCAAAAAGCTCGTCGCTAGTCATGCTGCGCGGAAGGGTGTTTATAAAATCAAGCTGTCCGGCATCTTCTGCAACCAGGGCAAGCTGGTCTACATTCAGGGAAAGCTCCTTTAAGCGGGTAGGGAGGTTTGCTTTTGCAAGACGCTGCCTTATGTTGTCCGCCAGAGCGCTGGCTGCTTCGTCCGCTGTCTGACCTTCTTCCGTTACGCCCATGGCTTTTGCAATCCGTTCAATTCTGTCTGCCTTGTATTTTTTTGCGTCTTCGATGATGTACGGGAAAAGAATTGAAGTAACCAGAGCCCGTGAAATTTTGTAGCGGGCGTTCAGGGTTAGCGCCAGAAGGGTTGCAATTCCAATGGAGGATGTTGAAGCGGCGATGGAAGCGAGACATCCCGCCTGTGCCAGCAGGGTTTCTGCCGGAGTTGTAACCTCAAGGGATTTTGAGCCGTCCAGACCCAGCTTCATAAGTTCAATGGATTTTTCAGAGAACATATCGCTGAAGAAGGATGCCTTCTGTGAAATAAAAGCTTCTGTTGCAATGCAGAGAGTTTCCAATGCAATAGAAGATTTCTGATTTTCCGTTAAGGTGAGGGCAAGGTTCGGGTCCCACAAAACCAGCTTGCAGATTCCGTTCTGGGTTCTTAAAAGCTTTACCTGTCTGCTTCTTGAATCGACCAGGGGAATGTTCGTTCCAAAAATAAAAGGTGCGCGGATTGTAGTTGGCACTGCAATAAGGGGAATTGCCCCCGTTGTCGGGTTAGAACCTTCTATATAATCGTAAATGTTGTGGTTTTCGTTTATGAGGGAAGCAACGGCGGCTCCCATATGAAGAGTTTTTTCTCCGCCAACGGCAATTATTCCGTGAACATGACCGTGCTGAGCCAGAATAAGGGCCTGCTCGATTTCTTTTGTGTTTGCGCCGTCGGTAATATTATCGTAGATGAAATATTCGATTTTCTGTTCGATCAGAGGCTGAAGAATTTTGGTCTGAAGGTTAACTTCTTTTAAAACCGGATCCATGATGACCACAAAGCGGCTTCCGTAATTTTTTACATAATGAGCAAGCCGGGCCAGGGTGTAGGAACCTAAAACGATATTCTGCGTAATTTTAAAAATAAAGTCACTCATTCTTCAAACCTTAAAAAACAAAAAGAGACCGTTCAATGAACATAAAGGAATGCCCACCAAACAGCCTTTTTTGTATAAGAAAATAAATTTTCTGTGTTTCCGTGCCGTCTTACTGATTAAAGACCAAAGCTTTCCATAAGTTTGTCGGCAGCAGATGCAATAACAGCGTTGTTCAAGTAATTAGGATCCTGAAGCTTTGCTTTTACTTCAGCCACTCTGTCTGCGCGAATGTCCGGAGTTTCTGCTGCAACCTGGTTCATGTAGTAAACTTCAGCTGCTTCACGTGCTTCTGCCGATACAGATACTGAATCTGACTTGAAGCTTGATTTAGCTGGCTCCGTAGTTTTGCGCGTACTCTGTACATTGTTGAGAGGATTAATTCCTCCGATTCTGTCTATACTCATCATATTCGTCCTGCCCCTCTACACTTTAATTATCGGTAGATTCATCAGAAAGTTGAACTTTTTTTACACCAGAAATGAAAATTGCAAACTCACCTTTTATTGAATCCCTTCCAGCAAAGTCGTCACGCATTTCCTGGGCGGTGCCTTCAATAATTTCCTCATGCAATTTGGTCAATTCACGGCCAATCACAATTCTGCGATTACTATCTATATCGGAAATATCCGACAGTAACTTTACTATTCTAAACGGACTTTCGTACAAAATTATTGCATCTCCGGTCCCTAAAAGCTCCCTGAGCCTTTTTCGGCGTTTTCCGGGACTTGGTGAAAGAAAACCTTCAAAGGTTATGGTTTTTCCACCTGAACCGGCTGCACTTATAAGGGTTGCAAAAGCGCTTGGCCCCGGAATGGGAACAACTTTGTAGCCTTCGCGCCGCACTAAATCCACCAGAACGGCTCCCGGATCGCTTATTCCCGGAGTTCCGGCGTCGCTGGCGTAGGCAACGTCCTGTCCTTTTTTTAAGCAGTCTATAACCGACTGCGCTGCCTTTTCTTCATTTTGAGAGCGGCAGCTTATCATCTGCTTTTTTATATCGCTGTGGTCAAGTAAACCTTTCTTTTCAAGAGCATTCAACAGCTCCAGCGTATGCCGCGTGTCTTCTGCCGCAATCACCTGAACTTTTTTGAAGGTCTGGATTGCGCGGAAAGTGATGTCATCAAGGTTACCTATTGGAGTTCCAACAACGTATAATTCAGCCACAATTATATTATAACTCTGATTTTGTATTTTGTCATTAGGCGCGGGGAGATTATAAGGAATTGACCAATTTGTAATGGCAGTTGTTACTGAGGAAAGTATGCTCCGGGAAGCAAATTATATGGAATCTGGATTGGCAGTCTGTGGTGCAACCGGCTGTTGTTACTTCTTATCCTCGTTCTTATTCTTTTCAGCGGAGTAGCTTTCGCTCAGGGAGTGAATCAGATTTGCAAGGTGATTTCGCTGGTCTTCAGGGAGGGTGTTGAGTTCATTAAGAATCGCAAGGGATTGTGTGTTTTTGTGGATTTCGTAAACCGGCTGATTGTGGTGAGAGTTGGTTCTGTGGATTGCCGGAGTACCTGTTTCGGGGTCAAAAATCAGACTTTCCAGGGGAACATTAAGATATTGAGCAACTTTTAAAGCTACGTCTGCAGCGGGGCAGCTTCCTGCTCTTATTCCTTTTCCGATATTGGACTGGTCGTATCCGATTACGGCTGCTAATTCCTTTCTGGATATTCCTTCAGAATCCAGTATATCCTGTACCCGACTCCAAAAATTCATATTTACATTTTAAGTGAATAATCAGATTTATTTTAAAAATAGGGAAAATTTCCTAATAAACTTTTGGGACTTTCTGCAATTAGGGAAATTTCCCTATAGGCAGGTTCTGGAAGCGGAAATAAGGAACTTTAATATCATGATTATATCATAAAAAAACGGAATGTGAAATATGATTGTGAAATAATGGGATACGGGAGCTGGCAAAACAAAATCGGTTACAAAATCTGTTATGGAATTTAGTGAATTTGCGTGCTATAGTAATCGAATGAAACAGAACTTTTTTTCCCGATGTCTGGGATTTTCGTTAGCGTTTATTTTGGGAGTTTTTGGAGCGCAAAAGCAGGCTTTTGCTGAATCCACTCCGATTGATAATCTTTATCACTATAAGCTTTCAAACGGTTTAGAGCTTTTTGTGGCTGAAAATCACAATGTTCCCCTTGTGTACATTGAAACGGCGGTTCGCTGCGGTGCCTATACCCAGGGGCCGGAAACCGCAGGGCTTTTTCACCTGTACGAGCACATGATGTTCAAGGGAAACAGCCTTTATAAAAATGCGGCACGCGTTACCAGCGCCTTAAACGATATGGGTGTTACAAACTGGAACGGGTCTACGGACTTAGAGTGCGTGAATTACTTTTTTACGATTCCTTCTGCTCAGCTTCGGAAGGGACTGGAATTCTGGAGTGCGGCAATCCGTTCTCCGCTTATGGATAAAAAAGAGCTTGAAAATGAAAAAAAGGTTGTGCTTTCAGAAATCGCCGCAAATTATTCTTCGCCGGAACGGATTTCCAGGTTTTATCATTCAAAAAAACTTTTTGCAGATTCGCCATGGAAGCTTGATACTTCCGGATCTTCCAGCGTAGTTCAGAATGCAACGGTAAAAACCCTTAAAAATATTCAGAAGACCTTTTACGTTCCGAATAATTCCGCGGTTTTTGTGGGCGGCGATGTAAATCCTGAAGAAGTGTATAAAATGGTGCAGGAAATTTACGGTTCCTGGAAAAAAGCAAAAAATCCCTTTGATAAGGTTTCTTTCAGACATTCAAAGGAGCCCTTTGAAAAGCCGGTTTTTGCTGTAATGCCCTTCGAAAAGATTTCAAAGGAAATTGCAGAAATTGAAGTTTCCTACCGTGGTCCGGATATTGCCTTTGACAGGGAAGACAGTTATCCTGCCGATATTTTTGTAGATTCTCTTTCCAATCCGGGTGGGCTTTTTAAGAGAAGCATTATGAAGGACGGCTATATCGGGGTTCCTTCCGTTGATTATGTTTCTGCCGGCTTCAGAAGCAGGAAAAGCTGCGGCGTTTTCAGTTTTGTTGTGAATGTTACCATGCCGGAAGCGGAGCTTGCCGAAAGAACAAAGTATTTTGCTCAGCAGCTTCCTTCAATTGTAGAAGAGGCGGCCGCCAGCCTTCGCAAAGAAGAAATCTTACGCACGGTAAACCGGCTTGAAGACAGCAATATTTATACCAACGAGACTGCTTCCGGAATTTTAAGCACAATGCGTTTCTGGTGGACTTGTGCCGACAGCGAGTACAGGTACAGCTATGCTCAGAAGATGGCGGCCGTTTCGGAAGAGAATGTTGTGGATTTTGTAAAAAAGTACATATATAGAAAGAATCCGCTTGTTGTGGTTTATGTGAATCCGGAAATTTTTGAAGAATCGAAGGAAGATTTTATTCAGGCGGGTTTTGAAATCGTGAGCGCAGAAAACGCCTTCTGGTTCAAGTAGGCTGTCTATAAAACACCGGCCGACAGCGGCCTTACACAGGAGAAAAAAATGCAGCTAAATAGAAAGATTTTTACGGGGCGAATAAATGCTCTGAAAACTGATAAAAAAATTGTTCGCAAAGGAATCTGTAAAATTATGCAGAAGAAGACGGTTTCTGTCTGTTTGCTTTTTGCTTTGATTGGAATGACCGCTGCCTTTGCCGGAGATGCAGAAAATCAGGCAGCCGGGGCAGTTACAAATCAGTCTTCCGCAGAAATCAAAATTGCTAAGCTATCAAACGGAATACCGGTTTATCTGAAATCGGTAAAAGGTTCAAAAATTGTTTCGGTTTTCTTTTTGATGGACGGCGGTGTGGCAAGCTTTCCAAAGGAGCTTTCGGGGCTTGAGGAAGCCATGTGCCAGATGATGTGTCTGGGCTCAAAAAGCTATTCAAAAGAAGAAAATGACGCATTTTTTTACGAAAAGCTTTCTTCCTTCGACGTGATGAACTATCAGAATGGCTGCGGTTTTTACATGACTTCTCTGGTTAAGTATTTTGACGAAACCTTTGCGCGTTTTACGGACGCATTTTTGAATCCCCGCTGGGATCAGGATGAATACGAAAATCTGTTTAGAATTTACAGACAGAACATTTTCAGCATGCTGAACAATCCTTCTTCCCTTACTTTTTATTATTCCCGACTTTTGAATTACGAAGGTCATCCTTATGCAACTTCAAATTCGGTCACAGAGGAATCGGTTGAAAATCTGACCATCGATGAACTTAAAAAGCACCACGCTTTTCTGCTGGATTCAAGAAGAATCAGGGTTGTTGTTGCCGGTGATTATGAGGAAGGGGAAATTTTGGAGCGGATTGATTCTGCAATCGGGTATCTGAAAGAAAAACGGACTGAGCTTGCGGGTCATGAGGTGCCGCCGTTAAAAATCGGTGGGGAAAATGCGGTTTTTGTGCACGACGGAGCAAATGGAACCGGCTTTATTCTGCGAACCTTTGAATGTCCGGGAATGTTCGATGCGGATTTTGCACCCTGCGTTCTGGCTTCCGATGTTTACCAGGATATTTTATACAATGTTGTCCGTGAAAAGCGGGGAATCTGCTATTCTCCCCAGACCGGCGTTATGACCAGCCGTGCAGGCTTTGGTTATGAGTATTTGTTCCGGGTTTCAGATTTTGAAAATTTTAAGGCAGCCGTAGAGGAAGCCCGTTCAATTATGAAGGAAGGCAGGGTTATTCTGGGAAAGGCGGAGGACGGAAGCTACAATTTTACTGATATTAATGAAAAGCTTGAGTCCTACAAGAACAGCTTCATAAATTCCCGCTATCAGAGCCAGCAGACGGTAAATGGAGTTGGAAGCAGAATTGCCAGCTCTCTTTTAATAACTGGAAATCCCTACTGGAGCGACGAGTTTGCAAAAACCGTTGTTTCCGTTTCTGCAGAAGACATTCTGCGCGTTTTTGAAAAATACTGGCTTAGTGCCCCTTCAAGATATTTCTGCGTAGCCGGAAGCGACAAGCAGGCTATGGCAGAGAAGATTTTTGAGTAAACGGATGATGTATAAATGATGTTCGCTGGCAGGACTTTTTGCCTTGTTTTTTTTGGGACTGAATAAAGAAAAATTTGCCGTTCTTGAAAAATTTTATTATTTTGAAATTGAGATAAAAAAAACTCCACCGTTTCCGGGGGCAAGGGGTGTCCCCTTGTCGTGCTTGGGAAAAAGGTGGGGTTTAGGGGGCAGATTATGGATTACGAACATTTTACTTTGAAAATGCAGGACGCCCTGCAGAATGCCAGCGCCCTTGCGCAGAAAAACGACCATTCGGAAATTGGTCTTGAACATCTTTTGTTTTCTCTTTTAGAGCAGCAGGACGGAATTATTCCGCCTATAATCGAACGGATTGGCTGCGATCTAAAATCTATAAAAAATCAGGTGCAGTCGCTTCTTTCGTCAAATCCGCGGGTTACGGGAAATACCCAGATGCGGCTCAGCGGTGAGGCGGAAAAGGTTCTTGCCAAGGCCGAAAACGAAATGACAAAGCTTGGGGACCAGTATCTTTCCTGCGAGCATCTTTTGCTTTCAATGACAAAATCCGACGGCCGGGTTTCGGAGCTTTTGAAACGAAACGGAATCACCTATGAAGCGGTAAGCGAGGCGCTGAAATCGGTTCGGGGAAACCAGACAATTGACAGTCAGGATCCTGAAAGCAAGATGCAGAGCCTTCAGAAATACTGTACCGACCTTACAGCCCGGGCACGACAGGACAAAATTGACCCGGTAATCGGTCGTGATGAAGAAATCCGTCGTGTAATGCAGGTTTTGTGCCGCCGCACAAAGAACAACCCGGTTTTAATCGGTGAGCCGGGCGTTGGAAAAACCGCAATCGTTGAAGGACTTGCCCGCCGAATTGCAGGCGGAGATGTTCCGGAAAGTCTTAAAAACAAGCGGCTTCTTTCCCTGGATATGGGAAGCCTTGTGGCAGGTGCAAAATTCCGGGGCGAATTTGAGGAACGACTTAAGGCGGTTATTACTGAAGTAACAAAAAGTGAAGGCCAGATAATTCTTTTTATCGATGAGCTTCACACGATTGTTGGAGCAGGGGCAAGTGAAGGAAGTATGGACGCTTCCAATCTGCTGAAGCCGGCTCTTAGCCGTGGTGAAATTCATGTGATTGGTGCAACAACTCTGGACGAATACCGCAAGTATATAGAAAAAGATGCGGCTCTTGAGCGCCGTTTCCAGCAGGTTTACTGTGCCGAGCCGACAGTTGAGGATACCATAGCGATTCTCCGTGGACTTCGGGATAAGTATGAAATTCACCACGGTGTACGCATTGAAGACGAAGCTCTTGTGAGCGCGGCAGTTCTTTCAAACCGCTACATTACCAACCGCTTTTTGCCGGATAAGGCCATTGACCTGGTGGATGAAGCAGCCAGCCGTCTGAAAATGGAAATTGAAAGCCAGCCGACGGAGCTTGATCAGGTTGAACGAAAACTGCTTCAGCTTTCAATTGAAAAGCAGTCTCTGACAAAGGAAGACGATGCGGCAAGTAAGGAACGGCTTAAAAAGCTTGAAAAAGAAATCGCTGATGTAACGGCAAAGCGGGATGCAATGCGTCTTCAGTGGCAGAACGAAAAGGCGGAAATAGACAAGGGCCGAGTGCTAAAGGAAAAGCTTGAAAACGCCCGTTTTGAGCAGGAAAAGTTTACCCGTGAAGGAAATCTTGAAAAAGCGGCGGAACTGAAGTACAGCATAATTCCGGCTCTGGAAAAAGAACTGAAGGAGATGACGGAAAAAGCTGCAGGGGCAGGAACTGCTAATGGCGCGGAAACTACAGAACGGCAGTCCCTCCTTCGCCAGAGCGTAACCGAAGAAGATATTGCAAAGGTCGTTTCAAGCTGGACTGGCATTCCGGTTTCAAAGATGATGACCAGCGAAAAACAGAAGTACCTTCAGCTTGAAGAGGTTCTGCATAAGCGGGTTATCGGACAGAATGAGGCGGTTCAGGTTGTAAGCGATGCCATCCGCCGAAACCGCTCTGGGCTTAGTGACCCCAACCGGCCTCTGGGAAGCTTCCTGTTTATCGGGCCGACTGGTGTTGGTAAAACGGAGCTTGCAAAAACTCTGGCAGACTTTCTGTTCAATGATGAAAAATCCCTTACCCGAATCGATATGTCGGAATATATGGAAAAATTCAGTGTGAGCCGCCTGATTGGAGCGCCTCCGGGATATGTGGGCTACGATGAAGGTGGGCAGCTTACGGAAGCGGTTCGACGCCGCCCCTACAGCGTAGTGCTCTTTGACGAGGTGGAAAAGGCTCATCCGGATGTATTCAATGTGCTTCTGCAGGTGCTGGATGACGGCCGGCTTACCGACGGTCAGGGACGGATTGTGGATTTTAAGAATACAATCATCATTATGACCAGTAACCTGGGAAGCGAACTGATTCTTGATGAAGCGGAACAGGGAAGTGAAGTGTCGGCTGAAACCCGGGGAAAAATCGACGCACTTTTGAAGCAGCATTTCCGTCCGGAATTTCTGAACCGAATCGATGAAACGGTAATGTTCCAGAAGCTGGGAAAAGACTGCATCGGTGGAATTGTACGTATTCAGCTTGCGCGGGTTGCAAAGCGCCTTGAAGACCGCAGAATTTCAATCAGTTTTGATGACAGCGCAGTGGATTTCCTTTGCGAAAAGGGATACGATCCGGCCTTTGGTGCCCGCCCTGTAAAGCGTGCGGTTCAGACCTGGGTGGAAAACCCGCTTTCGAAGGAGCTTCTGATGGGAAAATTCCCGGAAGGAAGCAGAATTACCGTGAGCGCTGGAAACGGTGCGCTTAGTTTCAGATAAAAACTTGCTCCGTAAGTTCTGCGGGGCAAGATGTAATTTACTTGAGGGGTACAGTCTTCTGTCCTTCCGGCAAAACAGGAACAGCTTTTGAGAGGCTGTTCCTGTTTTTTAAACGACCGCCAGCCGCCGTTCAGACTCATAAAAAAATATTGTATCAAATCTTTTAAAACCTCTTTACTAAGCCACAAAAATTCCCTATATTATCAAAAAATTGTCTAAAATTAGACATTCTTTTTTTAGAGGATTAATCGTGACTAACAATCTTTATGAACAGGTTGCTCCCCTGATGGATTTTGCGTTTTTGCAGCGCAAATGGTTTGAGGGGCACTTTAAAAATGTTTCAAAAAAATACGGAATTTCCCTTACTGAACTGAGCGTGTGCCTGGTTTTGTACCTGAATCCGAAAATTCAGAGCGCCCGGGACGTGGAAAAATACACGGAGCTGAAGAGGGGAATTATTTCCGTTTGCGTTGAGCATCTTTCCTGCAAGAAATTTTTGAAGCAGGAGCCGGTGGAAAATGACCGGCGGATGAAAAAGCTGGTGCTGACCCCAAAGGCTGAGCCTATGCTGGAGGAAAGCTCCCAGATTATCAATGACTATCTGAAGCGGGTGTTCGGTTATGTAAACAAGGACGAGCTAGAAATCTGCTGCCGGGTGTTCTGCCTGATGAAGCAGGAGCTTGTAAAAATGTCAGATCCGGATGCCGGCGATGAGAAAGATGCCGGTGGTGCGAGTGCAGATGAGGCTGATAATGCTGCCGCAGGTTCTGTTGGTGCAAACGCAGGCGGAAAGGATTTTTCTGAAAAAAAGTGTCATTCCGGCGCGTCTGGAGTGTCTGATATACAAGAGGAGGGAGACCTTAAATGAAAAAAAAGTTTTGTGTGTTCTCTTTAGTGATTTTTGTGCTGAATTTAACCGGGTTTCCGGCTGTTTCTCAGGTGCGCAACAAAAACGCAACGGAACCGCTTTCGCTTACGATTGAGGATGCGGTAAATTACGCGGTAACCAACAGCAAAGCCCTGAAAAGTGCTGCAATCGACCTTGAGCTTAAAAAGAGGGCCAGCGCCAATTCCTGGAATACCTTTTTGCCGAGCCTTAGTGCCAGCGCAACTGCTGCCCGCAGTGCCTCTTCTGGAATTATGTCCGGGGCTGGAACTGTTTTTGCAAGTACGATAAATACGATTATTGAGTCAGGTATTGAGTCAGGGCTTCCTGCTAGTCCTGAACAGATGGGACCCTTTGCTTATAGTGCCCTCACTGCCGGTTCTATGGCTATGGCAGCATTAGGGGATTACGAGGATGACGAAGCTTACCACTGGGCTGTTATGGGTAACCTTGGCCTTCAGTGGAATTTTAATCTTGCCATGCTTCAGTCCATTGCGGCATCAAAAAAACAGTACGAAAACGGGCTTATTTCCTGGGAGCAGACCTGCAGGGACACTGAGGTAAATATCCGCAAGCTTTTTTACGGCATCCTTCTTCAGCAGGAAAATGTGGCGATTCAGAAAGAGTCCCTTGAAAATGCCCGCCTCCGCTGGGTGCAGGCTGAGGTGAACTATAAAAACGGAATAGTGCCTCGCATTCAGATGCTCAATTCAAAGGTAACCTACGAGAACATGCGCCCTGGTGTTTTGAGTGCTGAACAGGGCTTAAAGCAGAATAAGGAACTTTTTGCCTTCCTTCTGGGACTTCCTTACGGACGGGAAATTGAGCTTGTTGGCGCCATCGAATTTTCCTTTGTTGATGTGAATGCGGATGAGCTTTTTGAAAAATATATCGAGCAGAACAGGGACATTCAGAGCCTTAAGAAAAACCGTGAGCTTCTGGAAATCGGTATAAACGCAAAAAAACTCTCGGTTCTGACCCCGAGCCTTTCTGTGAACTGGGGATATCAGCCGCGGCTCTATGCTCTTGGTGAATGGATTGACAGCGATATCGGAATCGGTGAAGCCAACGACGGCGGCTCCCTTTCCTTTACCCTGGTTTATTCAAACCTGATGGATCTTCTTCCATGGAGCTCTTCAATGCAGTCCATTAAAGACCAGCAGAAGCAGCTTGAACAGATTGATCTGGGACTGGAACAGCTTTATCAGAATTCAGAAATTGAGATTCACAAGCTTTGCGACAACCTGAAGGTGGCAAAAGAGAATATTGAAGCCATGGAGCGTAACGTAACCATTGCTCAGGAAGCCTATGAATCGACTTTAAAGGCATATAACGCCGGAACTCAGGAGCGCCTGGAACTTCAGGATTCTGAAACCCAGCTGAATCAGGCTAAACTTGGTCTTTTAAACGAAAAATACAACTATGTTTCTGCCATTCTGGATCTGGAAACAAAACTTGATGTGAAATTAAAATAAGGGCTTTCCGCACTTTGCGGGGCGAACTGGAGATAATTATGAAAAAAATAAAATCGTTTTCTGGTATTTTGGCGATACTTGCTGTACTTGTGGCAGCGGGTTTTGCAGGATGTGATAAAAAAACGGCGGGCGCGGGAAATGGAGCGGCTGTAGCAGAATCTGACGGTTCTTCTGAAGGCGGTGCGGCCGGTTCCGGAACTAGCTCTGCTTCTGCAGTTGAAGCCTCTGATAAGGCTTCCGGTGCTGAAGGCACTGCTTCTGGTTCCGCCGGAAAAGCGGCTTCCGGCTCTTCTGAAAGTAAGAAAGCCCGATTCGGAAAAAAGCCGAAGGAGGAAGCGGCTCCTGTTGAGACTGTTTTTGCGGTAAATGTATACAAGGCTCTTCCACGCACTCTGGACGATTACCTTGAGTTCGGCGGAAATGTTCAGACGGCTTCCACGGTTGATGTTTATCCGGATGTTCAGAGCGGAAAACTTTCCCGCATTTATGTAAAGGTTGGTGACAAGGTTGAAAAAGACCAGATTCTTGCTGAGGTAGATGCAAGCCGTGCCGGAATGGACTACAAAAACAGCCCGGTAAAAGCGCCGGTTGCGGGAACAATTACTTCCTTTCCATTTAATGTTGGTCAGACTGTTGCAGCCAGCGTTTCGGTTGGAAAAATCAGTTCAACAGGAAGCCTTGAAATTAAGACCAATGTTGCCGAGCGTTTTATAAGCCGCGTTATGATGAACCAGAAGGCTGAGCTCACCTTTGACGCCTATCCTGCAGAAAAGTTCCCGGCAACTCTGGTGGAGATTTCGCCGGTTCTGGACACTTCTTCCCGCACCCTGGGAATTAAACTGGTTCAGACTCCGGCGGATCCGCGGCTTCGTGCAGGAATGTATGCCCGCATCAAGCTGATTACTGATACAAAAAAGAACACCATCGTAATTCCTTCAAATGTAATCGTGAACCGCAATGAAAAGGATATCGTTTACATCATTGACCCGGTTACGCATACGGCAAAGGTTTCCGAGGTTGTGCGGGGAATCCGGGTGGACGATAAGCAGGAAATCAAGAGTGGAATTACCGCCGGCGACCTGGTTGTAATCAAGGGACAGGCACTTCTTTCAGAAGGTTCAAAGGTAAATATTATCTCGGTTAGTGAATAGAACTGGCTGCGCTTTTCGGAAGCACCTGGTGACTCCGAAAGCACGGGCAGCTTGAGCTGTAAATATTTATAAGGAAACTATATGTCAATTTCTAAACTTGCGGTACGAAAACCCGCAACAATGCTGATATTTTTTATCCTTGCAGTAATGCTTGGAATTTACTGTACGGTGACCCTTCCGGTTGATTTGTACCCGGATATGGATATTCCGTACATCATCGTTTACACCCAGTATCCGAATGCGGGCCCTGAAGAATCTGAAAAAAGCGTAACCCGAACCATGGAAAGTGCCCTTTCCAGCGTAACGGGTCTAAAAAAGCTTCAGTCCGAGTCCCAGACCGGCGGAAGCATGGTAATTCTGGAATTTGAGTACGGTACCAACCTTGACGAAGCAAAGGCGGGTATCCGTGACAAAATCGATATGATCCGAAACTATCTGCCGGATACCGCTCAGACTCCGATTATCTTTACGATGGATCCGTCCATGATTCCGATTATGGGTCTTGTTGTAATCGGTGCCCGGCCGCCGGAGGAGCTTTCCGGCTATGTTGAAGATATCATCCAGCCGCGTCTTGAGCAGATTGACGGTGTTGCTTCAGCTAGCCTTACGGGAAACCTTGAAAAGTGTATCCGAATCGAAATTCCCCGGGACCGTCTTGACGCCTACGAGCTTACCATTACTCAGGTTTGCCAGATGATTGGTGCCCAGAATATCACCAGCTCCGGAGGTATTATCACCCAGGGAGATTCCAATTACACTATTTCTGCAGAAGGAACCTACAAGTCCCTTGAGGATATAAAGGGAACGGTAGTAACCTACAAGGCAAACGCCAATTACGAGATGGTTCCGGTTCTTCTCCGGGATATCGCCAATGTTTACGAGGGCTACAAGGATATTACCAGCGAAGCCTATATGGGCGAAAAATCCTGCGTAATGCTGATGGTTCAGAAGCAGTCCGGAAAGAACTCGGTTGCAACTGCGGAAAAGTGCCGCCGTCAGCTGGAAAAAATCAAGCACGAAATTCCGGATGATGTAGATATAATAGAAAGCTTTAACACAACGGATGATATCAAGAACACTATCAGCAATGTAGTTACATCCCTTTTGCAGGGAATTCTTCTTGCCATTGTGGTTCTGTACATCTTCCTCCGTTCCCTGAAGAGTACCTTTATCATTGCCCTTTCCATTCCGGTTTCGGTTTTGATTACTCTTGCCCTCATGTATTTCCGGGGACTTACAATCAATCTTATGACCCTTTCCGGGCTTCTGCTGGGAATCGGTATGCTGGTTGATAACTCAATCGTTGTTCTTGAAAATATTTTCAGTTACCGTGAAAGGGATGCTAAGCCGGAGGTTGCGGCGGTTCTTGGTTCGGAAGAAATGCTGGGTTCAATTACCGGTTCTACCCTCACTTCGGTTTGTATCTTCCTTCCGATGATTATGTTCCAGAAATCCCTTGGAATGCTGGGTAAGCTTTTTACCGCCTTTGCCTTTACGATTATCTTCTCTCTTTTGTGTTCCCTTCTTACGGCGGCGGTGCTGGTTCCGGTACTTTCTTCAAAATACCTTGTAATCGAAAAGCAGTCTGCAAAAAAGACCAATAAGGTTTATCAGGTTTTTGACGGAATCATGCGGCGCTTCTTTACCTGGCTGGACACGGTTTATGCAAAGGGAGTCCGGGGCGTTCTTCACCACAAAAAACTGCTTCTTCTTATAATTATTCTTATGCTTGTGGGCTCTGTTTTCCTTATTAAACCAATCGGCTTTATTTTTATGCCGCCTGAGGTTTCCACAACCGTAAATGTCTCCCTTGAAATGCCGAAGGGAACTACCCTGAGCATGACCCGGGAGGTTATCCAGCAGTATCAGGCAAATGTAATGAGCGAGCTTAAGGGCGTAAAATATTACATTACCTCTGTGGGCGGCGACAATATCATGGGAAGCACTGCGTCGGATTCCAATAAGGCTTCCTTAAGAATTACACTGTATTCAGAAAATGAGCGCCAGGAAGGTTATGATAATGAAGAAACGGCAAAGGAAAAATGCCGCAAGTACTTTGATTCCTTTCCGGGGGCAAAATTTTCTTTCAGTGCAGGTATGATGAACTTTGCTTCTTCTGCAATTGAAATTGTTGTCCGCTCCGACGATTTGAACCTTGCCCGGGCAACCTCAAAGGAAATTCAGAAGGTTGTAAAAGACTACTGTTCTGATTATGTAAACGAAACTTCCATCGACCTTGAAGACGGTCTTCCGGAGCTGAAAATCAATATGGACCGAAACCGAATGTACGAGCTGGGAGTAACGGCTTACGGGGCAGGAAGTGAGCTTAACGCCGCCGTGAACGGAAAAACCGCAAGCCGCTACGACGATAACGGTACTCAGATTGATATCATCGTAAGTCTGGATGAAAAGGACAAGCAGAAGTTCGGTGACCTTGAGCAGATTTATGTTTCCAACTCCATGGGACAGCGTATTCCTTTTGCAAGCTTTTCCCGCTACGAAGAAACCTATGCGCCGGTTACAATCCGCCGCGAAAACCAGACCCGAACAATCCGCATTTCTGTTGAGCCAAAGCAGGGAATTTCCATCAACAAGGTTCAGGAAGAAATCGAAAAGGCGGTCCGGGAACACGTTGTACTGGACGAAAAAGTTCTCCTGATTTACGAAGGTTCCTTCGAGGACATGATTGAGGCGGTTAAGAAGTTCAGTGTAATCATTATCATGGCGGTTCTTCTGGTATTTGCGGTTATGGCAAGCCAGTTTGAATCCTTCAAGGATCCGTTTATCATCATCTTTACCATTCCGCTTTCGTTTATCGGTGTAATTTTCATCTATTTAATTACCCACACAATGCTGAACGTTATTTCCATTGTAGGTATGCTGGTGCTTGTAGGAACCATCGTAAACAACGGTATCGTCCTGGTAGACTATACGAATCTTCTCCGAAAGCGAGGGCTTGCACTTGAGGAAGCCTGTGTTGAAGCCTGCCGGAACCGTCTCCGCCCGATTCTGATGTCCACGCTGACAACTGTAATTTCCCTTATCCCGATGGCCTTCTTCCCGGGAGAAACCGGAAGTATGACCCAGCCGATTGGTCTTACGGTTCTTGGCGGTATGACTTTTGGTTCCATGATGACGCTTTTTGTAATGCCTGTTATTTACTATATGCTTAACCGAAAGGGCGAAAGAGCGCGTCTTGCACAGCTGGAAGCGGATCTTAAAACCGAGCTGTCTGACGATGAGAAGATTGGAGAATAGGAAAATGAAACGAGTTGAAATATTTATTTCTCAGGCTATTGAGACGGATTTTCTGCAGATGTACGAGCGTGAGTGCCGGCGGGCAGGAATCAAGTGCAAGTACACAAAGCTGGACGGCGTTAAGGGGGCCGGAAATACCGATCCCCGCCTTGGGGATGCAATCTGGCCCCAGCTGAACGTGATGTTCATTCTGTTTGTGGAAGCCGACTTTGTTTCCAGAATTGAGCAGATTTTGAAGATTCTTCACAATAACTTTATCGGTGAAGGGGCAGCCGCTTTTGTTTCGGATGCCCTGGAGCTCCGTGACGAATAAAGCATTTTATGTTATTCTGTTCTTATGCGTTCTCACAAGAAAAAAGTAAGTACATTTCATAAACACAGGGGACGGCATATTCGGTATGCCCTAAAAAATCCTCTTACGTATCTTTACATTCTTATTTTTGTGGTTATGGCAATTGCCACGGCCTTTGTTTTCAGGTCAGAAACTCAGACGGAAAGCGGAATTGAAACGGTATTCGATTCGGTGTGGTTCACCCTTGTTACGGTTCTGGCAGGGTATTTTGACTATTGCGTGCAGTCTGTTCCGGGGCGTGTGAGTGCGCTGATTCTTCTGGCCCTTGGAATGGTAATTTTGAGCGTTATAACTGGTAAAATTGCGTCTGTTTTTATGGATGCCCAGATGAAAACTGATAAGGGAATGAGGAAGTTAAAAAAGATGAAAGGTCATTTTATTATTTGCGGCTGGCGAAACGGCTTTGAAAAGATTATCGAAACAGTTTTGATTACGAATCCGGATATTACGCCGGACATGGTGGTTCTGGTAAACGAGGCGCCTTCGGAAAGTATTGAGCATTTGAGAAACGATATCCGCTTTAAGGAACTGAACTATGTCAGCGGCGACTTTTCCGACGAAACGGTGCTGGAGCGTGCTCAGATTGAAACTGCGGAACGGGCCCTGATTATTGCGGACTATTCAAAAAAATATTCGAACCTTGAAATCGATTCCCGCACGGTTCTTGCGGTTCTTACAATGAAAAATTTAAATCCGTCAATCTATGTTTCCGCCGAGCTTCTGGACGAAAAATTTGCCAGTCACGTGGAGCTTGCTCACTGCGACGAGGTGATTCTGACTCAGGACTATGAATATTCCTTGCTTGCAACGGCTTCCAGCGGAATGGGCTATTCCAATGTTATCAGAACCCTTATCAGCGACGATGCAGATACGGGAATTCTGATTTCGGACATTCCTTCCAGTTTTGTGGGCCGCACCTATGGCGAATACAATGAGTACTTAAGAAAAAACGGGTATCCGGGGGGAATTCTTGTGGGACTTCTTCTGAATACCGGAAATTTCCACCAGCGAAGGAAGGATGCCCTGCGGGAAGCACACAAAAATCCGGATGTAAAAAAGGTTATCAATAATCTGAAGAAAATCAAGACCCTCAAGAGTAACGAGCCCCTTTTGACGCCTCCGGAAAATTACCCGATTCAGAGGTACACAAAGGCAATTCTGGTAAAGGGAAAAGAAATCGATATGTCGGAGGCTGAGTAATGAGGAATTTTGATATTTCATGCGGTGTTTGTAATGCCGGAACCGGGCTGTGGCAGAAAGCGTTTAGGGAGGCCGAGTAATGAAAGATTTTGATGAAGTATTGCCGTTTATTCTGAGACTTTCGCTTTTTCAGGATTTTTCCAGGGATAACGAGAACGATGTTCGGGTTTTACGGATTCTGTATGAAAATTTCAGCGTGAAGCATTTTAAAACAAAGGATCTGATAATAAAAGAAGGGGACTATGGCGACCTTTTTTACATTCTTCTTGACGGCTGCATCCGTATTTACAGAAAAACTCCGGCGGGAGATAAAATTGCCCTTGCAAATCTGAGCGGTGACCAGGGAATCTTTTTTGGAGAAACAGCTTTAATCAGCAAGGACTGCCGTTCTGCCACGGTGGAAGCGGCAACGGACTGCAAGGTGCTGGAGATTTCTTCTAAAAAATTCCACGCGATTTGCGAAAAGGAACCGGTTCTGGGCTATCGGGTAATTATGAAAATTGCCGGAATTATGGCAAACACAATCAGCGACTGCAATAACGACAAGGCAATTCTGTACGAAGCCCTCTTTAATGAGATTGAATACGAGGTGTAGTTTTTAGACCGGGCTTTACCTTTAGGAATTGCGGGCTTTTGTACGCAAGCTTTTGCTTAAAGCTTTCTTAAAGCTTTCTTAAAAATAATAAATTTTCCAATTCGAAAAACCTGTGATATAATTTTTGTTCAGGTACTGTATGAAGAAAAAAGTATTCGCCATAAGTTTTTGGCTGCTTTGCTTTTCTGCTTCCCTATGTGCAAAGACAGTCAGAGTGGGTTATTTTAAAGATTCCAGAAATTTCATGTCAGGATTTTCAGAAGAAGACCCTCGATACGGCTATGCCTACGAATATTTGCAGACAGTTTCTTCATATACCGGCTGGTCTTACGAATATGTTTACGGTGACTGGGAAACCCTTTATCCCGCCCTTCAGAGGGGTGAAATAGATCTTCTTCCGGGCGTAACAAAGGATAATGACCGGACTCATGAGGTTCTTTTTCCTGAATGTCCCATGGGTCGTCAGAGCTATAACATCTATTCTCATGATAAAAACTTCGTTCTGAATGTGGGTGATTACGAAGCCTTGTCCGGAAAAACTCTGGTTCTGCGCTCCGACTACGGCTATTACAACTCTTTCTTGAAGTGGAAAAAAGATAAAAATCTTAATATGAAATATATCGAGGTTTCGTCTTCAGACGGTTATCTTGATGTGTTAAAGGAAGGTAAGGCCGATTTAGTTCTGGAGCTTGATATCATTGCGGATCCGGAATGGAACCCGGTATGTATCATCGGCGATTCTGATTTCTATTTTGCCGTAAGCCGGAACCGCAAAGACCTTCTTTCTGAATTAAATACTGCTCTTTCTGAAATATTTGCAAGTAATCCCTATTATAATAATACCCTCTGGATGAAGTATTTTTCCAACATCGGCGTTGCTAAAACCCTTTCTTCCCGTGAGCTTGAATGGCTGAATGAAAATCCGGTAATAAATGTGGGCTGTCTTGAAAATTATCTTCCTTATTCTACTTTTAATGAGGATGAAAATTGTCCGGAAGGGCTGGTAATCGAAGTTCTTGAAAACCTTTCCAAAACTTTTTCAATTGAAAATTTAAATTTTGCTTACCACTTTTATTCAGATTTTAAGGAAATGGTAAGCGATTTGAAGCAGGGTAAGCTTCAGTTTCTGGCGCCTGTATTAAAAAGTCTTGAATGGGCTGAAAACAATGATTTGATTTTGACGGAAACCCTTACAACCTACGGTCTGGGACTTGTTTTTATGACCGGCCAGACTATGAATGCTCAGGGAAGGGTTGCGATTCCGGCGGGGGGAATTAACGGAAACTTTATTGAAAAAATGTATCCCGGCCTTACGGTTCATGAATATCAGACCTTTGAAGAGTGCCTGGATGCCATTTTGAATAAAGAAGCGGAATATTGCGTAATGAATATCTATAAGGTTCGAAGCCTTTTGAACAAGAACCGGAAATACAAGAAGCTTACCTATGTTGAACTTGGAACCGCTTGTGAACAGGCCGGGCTTGCGGCAAGAAAAGATACTGCCCTGATTTCACTTTTGAATAAGTACAATATGAGGCTTGGAAAACATCTTGTAGATTCTGTGACGGAAAAGTATGCGGTTCTAGAAGAAACCTACACAAAACGGAACTTTTTTAAGGATTACCTGGGAGTTTTCCTTTCGGTTTTATTTATCGTAATTTTTATTACCATTGCCCTCATGTTTGCCTTAACGAGGATTTTGTTTGATATTGAACACGATACATTGACTCAGCTTTTGAATCGAAAAAAACTCGATAAGTACATTACCCGGGTTTTCCGGCGTGCAGAGGATAAAGATGAATGCTTCTGTCTTCTGCTGTTCGATCTGGATAATTTTAAGGTTCTGAATGATACCTATGGTCACTTCTTTGGAGATACGGTTCTTAAAACCGTTGCCGACATTATCCGAAAAAGTATTTCTTGCGG
Organism: uncultured Treponema sp.; assembly: GCA_946186185.1. Lineage (GTDB taxonomy): Bacteria > Spirochaetota > Spirochaetia > Treponematales > Treponemataceae > Treponema_D. The sequence continues at coordinate 67,482 of CAMHMJ010000017.1, forward strand.
TGATGCTGCTTTCCGCTGGGGTGGGGAAGAATTCCTTATTATCTGCCGGGGAGAACCTCACGATCTTTTCTTTAAGGCGGATTCCATCAGAAAAACCATTGCAGATACTCAGCTTAGAGCCGGCGATTTTGATGTGAATATTACCGTTACAATCGGTTTGTCTTCATATAAAAAGGGTACAACTTATATCGATATGTTCCGCCAGGCCGATGACAATATGTACAAGGGAAAGCAGAACGGAAAGAATCAGGTAGTCCTGTAGTGCATTGACAATGTTCTTTAATAAACATAAAATAGAGCAAAATTGAATTTCTTATTTTAGGAGATATACAATGGCAGTAAGAGTTGCTATTAATGGTTTTGGCCGTATTGGTCGTTTGGCTTTCCGTCAGATGTTCGAAGCTGATGGTTATGAAGTTGTTGCAATCAACGATTTGACAAGCCCAAAAATGCTTGCTCACCTTTTGAAGTATGACACAGCACAGGGTGGTTTCATGGGCCGCATCGGTGAAGGAAAACACACTGTATCGGCTACAGAAGATTCTATCATCGTAGATGGAAAAGAAATCAAAATCTCTGCAGAAAAAGATGCAGTAAACTGTCCATGGGCAGCTAACAAAGTAGACGTAGTTCTTGAATGTACAGGTTTCTACTGTGCAAAAGACAAGGCTGCTGCTCACATCACAGCAGGTGCTAAGAAAGTTGTAATTTCAGCTCCAGCTGGAAACGACCTTCCAACAATCGTTTACAACGTAAACCACAAAACTTTGACAAAGAACGACAACATCATCTCTGCTGCTTCTTGTACAACAAACTGCTTGGCTCCAATGGCTAAAGCTCTTAACGACTATGCACCAATCGCTTCTGGTATCATGAGCACAATCCATGCTTACACTGGTGACCAGATGATCCTTGATGGTCCACAGCGCAAGGGTGACCTCCGCCGTTCACGCGCAGGTGCTCAGA